>CAKTKU010000003.1 GCA_934572335.1 uncultured Oscillospiraceae bacterium | reverse complement strand
GGTGCCGTCAAGATTTATGCGCAAAATTGTTTGCAGGCTCGGCTGAGTGAAGTCAGCCGGCAATAGAGGCGTCGTCCATGACCGCCTCCAAGTGCTTCATGTTCATGTATTTTTTGCAGCCCCACTGGGTGCCCGCCACATGGCGGAGCCGGGCACAGACCAGCATCAGGGCAGAGTTGCCATCGGGGAATGTCCCCACCACCCGCGTCCGCCGGCGGATCTCACGGTTCAGCCGCTCGATCACGTTGTTGGTGCGGATGCGCGTCCAGTGCTCGCTGGGAAAATCGCAGTAGGTCAGCGTTTCCTCAATGCCGTCCTCGACCTTCTTGGCGGCCTCCTTCAGTTTCATGGCGCGCAGCTCGGCGACCACGGCCTTTGCCTTCTCGCGGGACGCCTTTTTGCTCTCCTGGGCGTGGATCGCCTTGAGCATTTTTGCCACAATTTTGACCTTGGATTTGGGCACAACAGAGAAAACGTTGCGGTAGAAATGCACCGTGCAGCGCTGGTATTTGGCGTCCGGGAACACCTCGCCCACGGCCTCCAGCATCCCCATGCACTTGTCACCGACGATGAGCTTCACACCATCCAAGCCGCGTCCGCGCAGCCACTGGAAGAAACTGACCCAACTGGCCTTGTCCTCCTTCATGCCCTCGGCGGCTCCCAAAACCTCGCGAAAGCCATCCTCGTTCACGGCAATTGCCACCAAAACAGCAACATTTTCGTACTCTCCGCCCCAGTTGCGGCGCAGGTAGATGCCGTCCACGTAGACGTATGGATAGTGCCCGCCCTGCAACGGGCGGTTGCGCCAATCCTCGATGTGAACGTAGGCTTTCTTGTTCAGCTCGCTGATGGTGGCAGGCGAGACCTTGCTGCCCCACAGTGCCTCCGTGATGTCCTCCACACGGCGCACGGAAACACCCGCCAGGTACATCTCGATGAGCGCCTCCTCCACGCTGCTCTCCCGGCGGCGATACCGCTCGATGATGGCAGTCTCGAAGGATACGCCCTTGAGCCGCGGCATGTGGAGCGTGACGTTGCCGGAGGTCGTGGTGAGATTCCGGTCGTAGTGACCGCTGCGGTAGCCCTGACGGGCCTCGCTGCGCTCATAGCGAGCCGCCTGCGTCAGCGACTCCGCCTCCTTTTCCAGCAGCTCGTTCAGGGTTTCCTCCACGCTGCCGCGGACCAATTCCTTGATTTGCCCCTTGATAATTTCCTCATTCAGCTGTACAATTTTCTCGGACATAGTTTGCTGTCTCCTTTCGAATGTTTGTGTGGTAACTTCATTCTACCAGAGTCTGCAAACTATGTCTTCTCTTATACCTTTTTCTTTTTGCGCAACTTACTGTACCTTATCGCTTCCTCATAAATTTGCCTAATATGCAGTTTCAAACATCTATTGAATCCTGCACTCTAAGATTCGGTGAAAGCAGACCTCATTATATACGCATTTTGTGAACATGAAATAAGGGGCGGCATCAGCTTAGCTTATTACAAATTAGATTGACAAATTGAAATAAAAGGGGCATAATAGCTTCAGTATTTCAAGTACAAAGAAGGAGGACACTTCATTGGACAACCGTGCAGGTCATCTAGTAACGAACTTGTCTGGGGAAATGGCATATAAATCGTTTGTTCCGACACCTCTGCCGCCAAAACCGTCCATCGAGCTGACGGAGGATATGATCAACCTTTTGATAAAAGCCAATTCGCAGCTTGCTGTTTTGGAAAGTATTGCGACACGTATCCCTAACGTTGAACTGTTCGTATCGATGTATGTTCGCAAAGAAGCTCTCATGTCCTCCCAAATCGAAGGTACGCAAGCAACGCTTGAAGATGTCCTTGATCCAATGATAGGAGCCAATACGAACCGCAATGTGGCAGATGTCGTCAATTATATTAAGGCTACCGAATTTGCTATTAAGAGACTGAATGACCTTCCGCTTTGCAACCGGCTGATCAAAGAGACACATGCTGTCCTTATGGAAGGCGTTCGTGGGCAGGAAAAAAGCCCTGGAGAATTCAGACGCTCACAGAACTGGATAGGCGGTCAAGGCAGCACATTGAAAAATGCGAGATATATTCCGCCGTCTCCCGACGATATGATCGAAGCCATGTCTGACTTGGAAAAGTACATCAATGCAGATGACGAGCTTGATGCGTTGATTCGGGCAGCGCTGATCCACTATCAGTTCGAGACAATACATCCTTTCCTTGACGGCAACGGTCGAGTTGGACGCTTGCTTATTACTCTGTTTCTGATGGAGAAAAAAGTGCTCTCCACACCAGCTTTGTATATCTCATATTTTCTGAAAAAGAACCGTGTGGAATACTATGACCGCATGACAGAGGTCAGAGCAAAGGGAAACTATGAGCAATGGGTGACATTCTTTCTTCGGGCGCTCTTGGAATCGGCAGAAGACGCAACCACAACGATTGATAAGTTGATCGCGCTGCACGACAAAAACGCTGCTGTCATTTCAGGCATGGGCCGCGCTGCGAAGAATGCAATGCTTGTTTTTGAGTATCTTGAAGCAAATCCAATCATCGAGATTCGCAAGACTGCGGAAGCGTTGTCGATCACATTCAATACTGCTTCAAGTGCGATAAAGCGGCTTACCGATGCAGGAATACTTGTGCAAACAACAAATGCAAGCAGAAATAGGACTTTTGCTTATGAGGACTATCTCAGTATTCTGCGTAAGGGTACTTGAGACAACGAATATGTTCTTATCGAAATAAGAATGGTGTGCATAGCCTGTCCTCAAAATTGGCTTATACTGACATCATGGTCAGCCAATTTTGATGACACTGCGTCAAACGCAGTGTCATCAAGGCTTTCCGGGCTTAAAAGGCTCGGAAATTTTTTTATTTTTCCATTGATGACAAACACCGTTTTCGGGCGACTGACAGGACCCGAACCGCTGCTTGACGGTTTTTCAAGATTTATATATGTGTTATTGAATGTTGGAGGTGAAACAGGAGCAAGTAATTTGGGTAGACAATAAAACATTAAATCGGTGAGGCCGGAACTTTTGAGAAATCAAATGTTCCGGCCTTTTTGCATTCTAAGGGGGTATCGAATTGAAGAACTACGAAATCAAACAGGCGTTCAAGAATCTGCCGGACGCTGGCTTACCAGATAATGAACCGGTGACGTGCCGCAAATATGAGCAGTGTGACGGGTGCAATTATCCTGTGCACGGTTTTATCTGTTGGCACGGCGACGGCAAGTGTCTGAGAACTGAAATGAGGGAGGTGAAGAAGTGATCATCCATTGAGCGGCATTGTCGGCGCTGAAACATGTGAGGTGTTTACCACGTCGTATGCAGTTGCCGATATAGACGGTCAAATGACCGAGAAAGAACTCTTCTCTGCAGCAGTAAGTCTGCGATCTGTTTATGCAGCTTTCAGAGTTCTGCGACGATGTATGTGAGAGCCGTGACGAAAGCTGTAGAGGTACACTCCGCGCAAATCGGGGAGTCCGCCCCCCGACGTATCGAAAAATCCGCCGGGGGAAGGATTCAGCCGGAAAGGCTCGGCAGAAACAGCGAGATCTCCGGTATCAGCGTTATAAGAATAAGTATGACCACCATGGTAGCGCAAATTATAAAAATGTCCGGGAAGGTGTCCTCAACCTTGATATTCAATATGCGCGTTGTGGTGAATAGGCACACCGCCATTGGCGGGGTGCAGCCGCCTATCGCAAAGGCAACGCACAGGATTATGCCGAAATGGACAACGTTGTAGCCAATCGACTCCATGACCGGCCAGAGTATCGGCGTAAGCAGAATGAGCAGTGAGTTCGTTTCCATGAATGTGCCGAGTATAATGAGCAGAAGCACAACAAGGAAAGTGATGACGAATTTGCTGCTGCTTATTGAGAGAATGGCATTGGCAAGTATCATGGGTATGTTGTTCTTTGCAAGCACCCAGCCGAAGGGGGCGGAAGCGGAAATTATAATAAATATAAACGCCGTACCCATTGCACTCTGCTTGGTTATCTCAACAAACTGCTTGAAGTTCATCTCACCGTATGCAAACGCTGCCAGCAGAAACGCATATATAACGGAAATTGCGGCAGCTTCGGTGGCAGTGGCGATGCCGCTCATGATGCTGCCCAGCACGAACACAGGCATAGCGAGAGCAGGTATTGCCTGAAGTGTGATGGTAAGGACTTCCTTGGCGGTGTATTTGTAGTTCGATTTGCCGTAGCCGCGTTTTGCGGATATAAAACAGTTAAGAATGATAAGTCCGAGTACAACGGAAAGCCCCGGAAATATGCCGGCCGTGAGCATTTTTGTCACTGATGCACCCGTAATGCTTGCATATACGACAAAGCAAATGCTTGGCGGGATTATCGCGCCCATTGCGCCGGCACCCGCCATAAGTGAAGCTGCATAGCCGGGCTTGTAGCCGCGGTCGACCATTTCCGGCCCCATTATCGAGCCGATTGCAGCCGATGTGGCAACTGCGCTGCCGGAAACGCTGCCGAAGAACGCCGCACCGCCGCATGCTGCAGTGCCGAGACCGCCGGGAATTTTGCCGAGGATCATGTCTGCAAAGCGCATAAGACGCTGCGTTGCACCGCAGGACATGAGATTGCCGGAATAAATAAACAGCGGCAGCGCCATAAGCGTGGTAGAGATGATGCCGTCGACCATCTTCTGCGTGATTATTGCAAGAGAGTTGCTTCCGGAGCTGAGAACGAATGCCGAGGCGGAGATGCCGACGGCAAAGAAGATCGGCGCACCGACCACAAGAAGCAGAATAAAAGTGATTATCAAAGCTGTCATTTTGCCGCCTCCTTTTCCGCACCGCGCATGATCTTTATATCGTCTGCTATGTTATATATAAGGAAGAAAACCATAAACGCCATTGTTACGGTCAGCGCAAGATAGACATAGCCCATTCTTATGCCAAGACCGGCGGACACGGCTTTCATGCCGAGCTTTACATTTGAAAGGCTGAAATAGAACGCCGCGGCGCAGAACGCCGTGTAGACCAGATCGAGCACAAGCCGCAGAATATTCTGGAGCTTTATGGGCAGCTTGGAGAAAACAAAGTCAAGCGCAGTGTGCGCCCGATCCGAAAGACCGGCTGCGGAGCAGAGCAGCGCTCCCCATATCACGGAGTATTTTGCAAGCTCGTCCGCCCAGAAGAACGAATAATGAAACAGATATCTTGCGGCAGTCTGCGCAAAAAGAACTACCGAAACGAGTATAAGGCAGATGCAGCCGATGTATTGCAGTACGGCTTTCACCGTATCTCTGAGTTTGAGCATTTAGCTTCCCCTTTCCATAGGATTGTTTATAAAACTCCGGCGGAGTACTGCCGCAGAGAAAATCGGGACAGTGCTCCGCCGGAAACCGAGTCAGATATCAGCCCTGAAGCGCCAGATTTATGAGAGTTTCGCCATCTGCGCCGTATTCGCTCTTAAAGAAATCCCAAACGGGTGCAAGCGCAGCGACCCATTCCTCGTGATCGGTCACGTCATCGACCTGCATGCCGTATTCCTCAAGCTTTGCGCGTGCAGTGGAGTCCATCTCCTGAGAGGCGGCGCGCTGGTCGGCAGTGCCTTTCTCAAAGGCCTTGGTCAGCATGTCCTGAACCTCGGCAGGGTAGGAGTTCCATACGTCGGCATTGAAGACAACGGGAGCGCTGAGGTAGATATGATTGGTGAGCGTGCAGTATTTCTGAACCTCATAATAGCTGGAGGAAAGAATATTGTTCAAGGGGTTTTCCTGACCGTCGACCATGCCCTGCTGGAGTGCGGAGAACAGCTCACTCATATCGACCATGGTAACGGTGCAGTCAAGACATTCAAAGAACTTGATGAATAGAGTCGCGTTGGCGCTGCGCATCTTGAGCCCTGCCATATCGGAGGGCGTGGTGACGGGGCGAACATTGTTGGTCATCTGACGGGAACCGTTTTCCCAGAAGGCAACAGTGTGGCAGCCGATGTCGTCGATGATCTTGGCAAGGGCTTCACCGTATGCACCGTCATATGCCTTATATGCGGTTTCAACATCGGGATAGAGGAAGGGGAGATCCTCGACGTAGAGCAGGGGATTGTATGCAGCGTAGTTATCACAGGCACCGTTAACGACGGCGTCAATCTCGCCGGCGATCATCTGCTGAGTTATCTCGCCATTGGAGCCGAGCGCGCCCGCACCGTAAATGTCGAGCTTTATGGTGCCGCCGGACTGCTCGTCCAGCTCCGCTGCGACACTTTCAAGAGTAGTGGAAACAGGGTGACTTGCGGCAAAGTTATGTGCAAGCTTGATGGTTATGACATCGCCAGAATTGGACGAGCCGACTGCGTTGGAGGAGCTGTCGGTATGCTTTGCTCCGCTGTCGGTGCTGCCGCATCCTGCGAAGACCGTCATGCAGAGCATGACGCAAAGAAGTAAAGACAGAAATCTTTTCATTGTTATCTCCTATTTATTTTTTATCGCAGTTTTTTATTGTGTCAATTATAGCTTCATAGCTGTTTAAAAGAATGCTTTCGGGAATTGTACAAAGATAGAAACCGACACCGTTCCAATCTCTGACTTCTTCGGCATCGTGAGGATCAAAGCAAAAGTAAGCAAGCGTTTTCCCGTTTTCGGCAGCAAGCTCCGCTGCTTTTTTAATCGCATTTTTTATGTTGGGATGATTGAGCTGCCCCGGAATACCAAGGTTTACAGCAAGATCAACAGTGCCGACGTTTATTGCATCTATACCATCTACCTTAGCGATTTCAGGCAGATTTTCTATACCCTCCGAGCCTTCGACAAGAAGAGCTATGAAGGTACGTTTGTTAGAACGCTCGTAAAAGCTAGTTACATCGTCGCCTCCAAACCAGTTTGCACGGGTATATGGGCAGGCACCTCGATTTCCTATTGGTGCAAAGCGCGCGTATTGAACGGCAAGGCGAGCCTGTTCGGGTGTGCTTATGTTCGGGATAAACAGCCCGGCGGCGCCGGCATCGAGAGCCTTTTTTATCGAATCCTCATCCTCAACATACGGGACACGTACCAAGGGAACAATGCCCACGGCTTCTGCCGCACGAACCATAGAGACGATTTTCGCATGGGACATGGGGCAATGCTCCATGTCCAATACGATATAATCCATTCCGGCATAGCCGAGTATTTCTACAAGCTCTTCGCTCGGTATCTGGAGAATGGTTCCGACGGGTCTGCGTCCGCCTTCAAGCAGCGAGTGAAAATCCTTTCTCTCTATATGCCGCATTACTTACTTGGTGATCGCCTTGAACGCGGCGGCCTGTGCCTTGATCCCGCGCTCTGCGGCAAAACGCTCGATGGAGGATGCGCCGAAGAAACCGTCGATCTCCGGAATCTTGTGAATAATGTATGCTGCATCATCAGGCTCCGCAATGGGACCGCCATGGCAGATGACCATTATGTCGGGGCGAACGGAGCGGCCTGCGGCGATGATAGCCTTAATCTTTTCAACGCAGTCGTCAAGGGTGAGCGCAGTCTTTGCACCGATGGTACCCTTCGTGGTGAGACCCATATGAGCTACGAGAATATCGGCACCTGCCTCAGCCATGGCCTTCGCCTGTTCGGGGTCGAACACGTAGGGGCAGGTCAGCATGTCAAGCTCATGCGCCTTGCGTATCATCTCTACCTCAAGACCGTAGCCCATGCCGGTCTCCTCAAGATTCTGGCGGAATACGCCGTCGATAAGACCGACGGTCGGGAAGTTCTGCACGCCGTTGAAGCCCTGTGCCTTGAGCTGACGGAGGTAAACGTCCATAACACGGAAGGGGTCGGTACCGCAGACGCCCGCAAGAACGGGGGTGTGCTTGACAACGGGAAGGACTTCTGCACCCATCTCAACGACTATCTGGTTTGCGTCGCCGTAGGAAAGCAGACCGGCAAGAGAACCGCGGCCGGCCATGCGGTAGCGGCCGGAGTTGTAGATTATGAGCATATCCGCACCGCCCGCCTCGCTGCTCTTAGCGGTGATACCGGTACCGGCGCCGACGCCGACAAGGATCTTACCGTTTTTGACTTCTTCTTTGAATTTTGCAATGATCTCGCTTCTGGTCTGAGTGTTCATGTTCGTTCTCCTTAAAATTTATTTTGAATTTTGCTTTGTTTATCTGCTCATAAGCTCAAGGAGCTTCTTAGCGGCGGCGAGCGCAAATGCGTCGTCGTTTACGTTACTGTCAAGCTCGATAAGCTCAACGTTGCTGCCGATATTTGCACGCAGGGTATCGAATAGAGCCTTATCCGCCTCAGGATCGTTGAAGGGCTGACCTTCGCCATCGATGGCGGAAACGCCGCGGAGCGGGAGCATAAGTGCAGTGGGGGATTTTGCGGCGCTGAGCTTTTCGGAGATAACTTCGCCAAGCTGGATATTTTCCTCTTTTGTGGTACGCATGAGCGTCACGGTCGGGTTGTGTTTATACAGATTGCGGCCGCGGTACTGTTCGGGTACGGTGTCCAACGGGCCGAAATTAACCATGTCGAGAGCACCGACGGAAACGACCTGCGGCACACCGCATGCGCCTGCCGCCTCAAGCCGGTGGGGACCTGCGTTCAGAACGCCGCCGAAAAGCTCGTCGCACCATTCGGTCGTAGTGATGTCAAGGACACCCTTGATAAATCCGGCGTTTATGAGCGCTTCCATCGTCCTGCCGCCCGTGCCGGTGGCATGGAACACAAGCACCTCATAACCTTGTTCCTCAAGATATGCCTTCGCGGTCTTGATGCAGGGGGTGGTCACGCCGAACATCGTTGCCGCTATTATCGGCTTGTTCTCGTGGGCAAGGGGTTTCTTGTTCTTCACCATACCGACGACCGCGTTGACAGCGTTGGAGAATATCTCCATGGATATGGCGTTGAGTCCTTCTGCGTCCACGACTGACGGGAACATCACAACGTCGCTTGTCCCGACATACTGGGATACGTTGCCGGACGCCATCGTAGACACCATCACCTTCGGCACTCCTATCGGCAGCGCGCGCATAGCCGGGGTCGCCATTGAAGTGCCGCCGGAGCCGCCCACGGATATTATGCCGTCAAATCTGCCCTGCGCGTACAGCTCCGGGATAAGCTTTTCCGCACCCCGGCTCATGACGTCAGTGGCGAAAGCACGGTCTCTTTTGGAGCTTATCTCCTCCATGCTCACGCCGACCGACGCCGCGACCTCCGCATTCGATACGTCGGGCGCGAACAGAGGTTCAAAAGCGCCGGTGTGTATGCACAGCGTATCAAGCCCCTGCTCGCGGACAAGCTTTTTGATGAACTCAAACTCGGTACCCTTGGTGTCAAATGTGCCTATTATTGCTATCGTTTTCATTCAACAGCCTCCTTCCTTGTGATTTGTTGTGTTTATTTCGGAGCGGGTGATACAGACCGGCTCCATCTGATTAATATTTTAGGGAATTTTTCGCAATAAATCCATGACGCCAGTTTTGATGTTCTTGTGTTTATTTACGATGTGCTGCAGACGACCTGCTGCGGCTCTTGTGTTTATTTTTGATTTGGCAGATCCACTCTCGGAGAAAATCCATGGTACTTTTTGTACATTTTGCTGAACTGCGCGTAATCCTTATAGCCCACCGACTGCGCCGCACGCAGCAGAGAGCTTGCTCCGCTGGTGATAAGCTCACGCGCCTTGTCCATTCGCATCGAGATAAGATATTCCTGGAAGCTGCACCCTACCTCTTTCTTGAACAGCGCCGAAAGATATGCCGGCGACAGGTGTATTGCCTGCGCAAGCTCGGTAAGGCTTATGTCTTCGGAGTAATTTTCGTTGATATACTCCTTCACAAAGTCTGCATAATTATAGTGTCCGGGATCCGAAAACATGATCTTTTCGAGCTTAGTTTTCGGTATCATGGGGGAATTGTCTTTGAAATTCCGCGTCACCTCAAGAATGGCAGACTCCACAGGGATACGCTCAAAGGCGGAGCCGCCGATGAAGCCCTGACAACTGCTGCCGCGATACATATATTGCGCGTCAAGCGGAGTTTTTATAGGTCCGCCGTAAACAAGTTTTATCACGTTCGGATTGACGCGGTCAGCAGCAGCAAATATCTCCTCCGCAGTCTGCCTAGCGTGTTCGAGCGTCAGTATTTTCTTTGCTCCGAGGTATCCGCCGTAGGTAAGGCCAAAATGGGCGCAGATCATATCTGCGCCCGCCTCAGTCATAGCTGCCGCCTGCTCCGCGTTGAATACAAACGCGAGAGTGAGCAGCTTGCAGTAGTGAGCAAAATGTATCGCGTCGATCTCCTGCCGGTAGCTTATGCCGTCATATTCCAATGCGCGGCGAAATTCGCCGTCTATCATGCCGACGGTCGGGTAGTTATTGACCCCGGCAAAGCCGCGCTGCTTTATAAGCTTAATATAATCATACATCTGCTTGGAGGGATCGGTCGCGTTATATCCGAAGAACACAGGGACTGAACCCGCCGCGCGCAATATTTCACGGCATGCGTATTCCATGACAAGATCATTGCTGTTCGTATAGCTCATGAACCCTGCCATGGAACTTAGCCCCATGCTGCGATATCTGCCGGAGCTGAGTGCAAGTAGCATGTCGCAGCCGCCCATGACCGCATATTTTGCGGTCATGCCGCTGCCCGCTGCAACGCCGACAAGATGTCCGTTTTCGCGGATATGCTCTCTGAATATTTCAATTCTATCGTCCATGGCGGAAACTCCTTGTCATCGGATATTGACGGCGCATACGGTCAGAGTGCGGTATCGTCGAGTATGGCTCCGCGGTCGGCAGAGCTTACAAGCACCCTATAGCGCTTGAGATATCCACTGACAGGGCGGAGCTTCTTCGGCCCCGTGCGTTCCCTGCGGCGTTTCAGTTCATCTTCACCGACGAGCAGCTCAATGCGGTGTGCCGGGATGTCAATGCTAATCATGTCACCGTCTTCAACATAGGCGAGCAGACCACCGGAAGCCGCCTCGGGAGAAACATGACCTATGGACGCGCCACGGCTGACACCGGAAAACCGCCCGTCGGTTATGAGTGCACAGCTCGAATCAAGTCCCATCCCGGCAAGCGCCGCCGTCGGAGACAGCATTTCACGCATGCCGGGACCACCGCGCGGTCCCTCATAGCGGACAATGACAACATCACCGGGCTTTACCGCTCCGCCGTATAGACCGGCGCAGCATTCTTCCTCACTGTCAAAGCATTTCGCGGGGCCGGTGTGAACGAGCATTTCGGGCAGCACCGCACCCTTCTTGACTACCGCTCCGTCTGGGGCAAGGTTCCCGTAAAGCACTGCAAGTCCTCCGGTAGGGCTATACGCCGTTTCGCGCGTGCGGATAACGTTATCGTCGGCAATGCGCGCCGCATTGATCCTGTCGCTCCATTCACCGTCGACCGTCAGTGCATCGGCGCATATAAGCCCCATGCCGTCGAGCCTTTTCATAACGGCGCTGAGTCCGCCGGCATTATTGAGATCAACAAGGAAATGCTGACCGGCGGGATTGAGCTTCACGATATGCGGCACGCTGTCGCTTATCTCATTCACGCGGTCAAGCTGAAATTTAAGCCCTGCCTCGTGTGCGATAGCGGGCAGATGCAGCATTGTGTTCGTAGAACATCCGAGCGCCATATCGCAGACAAGCGCATTTTTTATCGCCTTGTCGGTGACAATGCTGCGCGGACGGAGGTCACGCTTGACGAGCTCCATTATCCACATGCCGGTACGCTTCGCAAGTCGAATCCTGTGGGAATCGACGGCGGGGACAGTCCCGTTTCCTGCCAGGGCAAGACCGAGTATTTCCGTCATGCAGTTCATAGAGTTTGCGGTGAACATGCCGGCGCATGAGCCGCAGCCGGGGCAGGCACCGTCGGCTATGGCTTCCGCCGTCGCTTCGTCCATTTTCCCGGACAGGACCGCCGCCGGTGCCTCAAATGCGTTTGTAAGCGCGACACGGCTTCCGTTCACGCAGCCCGGCAGCATCGGCCCGCCGGAACAGAATATGGACGGAATGTTCAGCCGCAGGGCAGCCATCAGCATACCGGGAACAATCTTGTCGCAGTTCGGAATAAATACAAGACCGTCGAACGGGTGCGCTGTTGCCATAATCTCAACGGAGTCGGCGATGTGTTCGCGGCTGGGCAGAGAATAAAACATACCTTCATGATTCATGGCTATACCATCGCACACGCCTATTGCTGGGAACTCAACGGGTGTGCCGCCTGCCATGCGTATACCTGCTTTCACGGCCTCTGCGATATCGTCGAGATGCATATGGCCGGGAATGATCTCATTGTGTGCGTTTACGACGCCGATAATAGGGCGTTTCAGCTCCTCGTCGGTAAGACCGAGTGCGTAAAACAATGCGCGGTGCGGTATGCGCTCCACACCTTTTTTCATCAGATCGCTTCTCATTTATGTATGTACCTCCGGACTTATTTGCTGAAATAGAGCGTTTTTGCAAGGCTGATATACAGACGGTCGCGCTCCTCAATGGCCTGCTGCCTGCGCTCACCGGAATAATCATAGAAGCCGCTGCCGGTCTTGATACCGTAATTCCCGGCGCCAACGATATCTTTCAGAAGCGGGCTTACATCCTTGCGGTCGCAAAGCTCGGCGTTCAGGTAGGAACTGATGTGGGCAAACGTGTCAAGCCCGCCCATATCCGCAACGCCGAACGGACCGAGCGCCGCATAGCGCAGTCCAAGCCCTGCTTTCATGACGGTGTCCACGTCTTCGAGAGTAGCGGCACCGGTTTCAACGATGTGCAGAGCCTCACGCAGCACGGCGAATTGCAGGCGGTTGATGACAAAGCCGTTGATGTCCTTGACGACCACGGGGCTTTTCCCAAGCGCGGCAACGAGTGCGCGCATTTTTTCGACTGTTTCCGCGGAGGTTTCTTCGCCGACGATTATCTCGCAGAGCGGGAGCAGATGCGGCGGGTTGAGCCAGTGCTGCCCTACAAAGCGGGCGGGAAGCTTCACGGCTTTTGCAATGTCCGTAATGTGCAGACCGGAGGTGTTTGTGGCAAGGAGCGCGCTGTCCGGCACAAGCTGTGATGTCTCAGCCCAAAAGCTCTGCTTCGCACCCAAATCCTCGACGATGCTCTCAACGACGAGATTAGCATCGGTGAAGCATGCCTTGTCGGTCGTGAGGACTATGCCGTCAATGACCTGCTGCGAAGCTTCGGGGGTGATAATATTCTCTTCGACCAGTACCGACTCGTTTATCCTTATCAGTTCTTTCGCGCGGTCGAGTCCTTTCTGGCTGCGGTTATAGAGATATGTTTCCCAGCCGCCGAGCGCATATACCTGCGCAAGCGACGCGCCCATTGTACCCGCACCGGCGAGTACGACTTTTTTATTGCTCATGTTTAAGTCCTTCTTTCTGTCTTGAAATGATTTATTTGATCTCCGCTTCAAGCCTTTTCAGAAGCTCAAGGCAGCTTGATGCCTGTTCAGGTTCAAATTCCGAAGGCTCTATGCTGACCGTTCCGTCATAGCCGATGCTTTTGAGTATGGCGAAAATGCCCCTGTATTCGTCGAAATCGGCTTTTTGCGGGAAGCCGCGCCATAGACCGCTGCCTGACGTGCTGAAGTGGACGTGGCGCAGGTACGGCGCCGCTGCGGCTGCAAGTGAATAATCTTCGCCCATCTCGGCCATATGATAAAAGTCAAGCACCATGCCGACGTTATCAAGCCCGATCAGCCGTGTGATCTCGGCGGCGTCCAAGGTGCCGTTGAGATAATTGCACATCCCGGAATGGACAGCTTCTACCAAGACGCACATACCGTGATCCTTTGCCGCGCCGGCGGCTATCCGGATAAAACGCATGAATTGAGCGTCTGCGTCCGATTTGTCCATATCTGCGGGCAGCCTGCGGGCGTTCGGCGAGCCTATGCCAAGCGCGGAAATGCCGAGCCGCTTACCGCGCCGGCAAAGAAGTTCCGCATAGCTTGCGGTCGCGCTGTCGGAAACGTTATGACCTATTATCGCGGGTATGCCTGCCGAGTATGCGTTGAAGCCGATGCACGGAAGCCCGGTGCGCGCCTGCTCGGCACAGAGCGCATCAAATTCAGATTCGCTCATTGCTGCGGCGGTGCAGCCTGCAAACTCAAAAAAGTCGTAGCCCGCAGCTTTTACCCGGATTAAGTCGTCAATTTTGCTGATGCAGCAGCCAAATTTCATTTGATCTACCTCCTGAACTACCTGCGGTCAGAGATTCCTGAGCTGAACGCCCGTGGAATATGCCTCCCATGCAAGCCATGCGCTCTGTTCAAGCTCCTCCAGACATTCAAATGCATTCATGAGCGAGCGCCCGGCAACGATCGGACCATGGTTGCAGAGAAGGTAGCCGCGCTCGGTTCCGACACGTTCACGCATGAGGGAAAATAATTCCTGTGAGCCGGGGGGAGCATACGGGATCTCAACTACTGCGCCGAGCTTCATCTCAAGATAGGGCGTATAGCGGGGAATAACATTTCGCGGATCGTCATGCGGTATGCATGACCAGAGCGTACTGTACGGCGCATGTGTATGTATCACGGCGCGTGTTGTCGGGTCCGACGCGTAAAGCGCCAAATGGAGGGGCAACTCCTTGCTCGGCTTTCCGTCGCTGAGTATCGTGCCGTCAAGACCGACCTCTACAAAGTCCTCCGGAGCGAGGGTCTCAAAGCACGAGCCGCTGCGCGATATCCAGACGCTGTCGCCGCAGCGAAAGCTTATGTTTGCCGTTGTGCCGCTGGTTTTGCAGCGTGCGAACAGTGAGTTCGCTATCCGCACCGCTTCGGCAAGATTTTTCTTAATTTCGTTGTTCATCAAGCAAGCACCTTCAGAAAGAAATCTTCCGCTCCGAAATTGCCGGATTTCAGCACGAGCCGCAAATCACCGGCTCCGGAGGGCTTGAGTATCGGTACGCCGGGGGCGACGGAGTCGCCTATTGCAAAGGAAGTGAAGCCAAGAGCGGTTATGATCGCACCGGAGGTTTCGCCGCCTGCGGATATCAGGCGCGTCGGCGGGCATACTGAGAATATTTCGGTGGCGATGGACGACAGCAGTGATTCCATCGCGGCTGAAACGCCTTTGTCAGACGTATCGACATCCGCAGCGTCGGCACTGCCGGAGCTATAATAGAGAATATCGCTGCCAGGCGAATCTGTATATATTTGCGCAAGCTCTTTTGCGCGCCCGGCGCCGCGCCGTGCGTCGTCGGCACTGACCATGACCGCGCGTCCGCCATCGGCTTTCCAGCGGGCAACCTGACGGCGTGTCATATCAGAACAGCTTCCGGCAAGCATCAGCCGTCCGCGGTCAGATGTACCGGCACAGCCGACGGAGGGCTCTGCATGCCCGTACCCGAGTGACGAGGATATGTCTCCGAGCAGACCGGAACCGCCGGACAAAAACGGCAGCGTACCGAAAAGTCTGGCGATAATCTCGCCGTGCTGCGGTTCATAATAGTCAGGTATTAAATAAAAATGGGCATTGGAGCGCTCAAGCCGTTTTATCTTGTCATTCAGGCGCGCTGGTTCCGCGTACTCGGCGGCGGTAATGATATAGCAGGGATACTTTGACTGCGCGCCCATAAGCTCGGCTATTTTACTGCTCCACATGGGATTGAGCGGGTGAGCGCGCATATGGCTTTCCGCAAGGGGGACGCCGTTGACAAAAAGCTCGCCGGCGCGCACACTTCTTCCGTTAGACAGCAGGGAAGGGCAGAGCAGACTGAAGCTGAGCCCGCCGCGTTCAAGAATGGCGTCGCAAACGGGGCCTATGTTTCCGCGCGGAGTAGAGTCGAAGGTCGAGCAGTATTTGAAGTATATCCCCTCCGCGCCGCGTTCGAGCAGCCAGTTCACGGCCGCGAGAGACTCGGCCACGGCAAGCTCCGGAGCTATGGAACGGCTTTTCAGCGCAACGACGACCGCGTCATAGCCGTCCGTCACGGCGGCTTCCACGTGTGGCCATATCAGCATGAGCGTTTTCATGCCCCCGACTGCAAGAAATGAAGCTGCGTCACCGGCTCCGGTGAAATCATCGGCAATACAACCTATTTTGAATGTGCTCATTTTGACCTCCATAGGGAAAGCGCAGATAAGAAGCACGCTTTATTTGTTGTACAATTCTACAATTTAGCTTAGATTAAAACGGAAAAGCTGAAAAGTCAACATGCTGATAGCAGTTTCGGAATGTTGCCCATTTTCTGTTGGACAAATCTGTGAAAAGTGCCGAAAAGCTTACGCGTGCCAGAAATTAACTTGACTTTTTGAAAATCATGAGTAATATGAAAATTAAGATTTGTTCAACAAATCAACAACTTGACTAAATTTAACTATTCGGAGGGAAACATGAAATACGTAAGATTCAGCCGCAATGGCGAGTCACGCTATGGCATTCTCGACGGAAATAAGATTGCCGTACTCAATGGCGACCTTTTCGGAGAGCATGAGGAAAGCGGAGAGGTCGTCGACCTTGACGCGGTGAAGCTGCTTGCGCCCTGCCTTCCCGGCAAGATCATGTGCGCGGGTACTAATTATATGTCCCATATTATCGAGTGCCGCGAAAAGATGAATTTGGATGTCAGCATCCCGGAGCATCCGCTCATTTTCAGCAAAGGCCCCAATACTATAGCCGACCCCGAACAGGGCGTCATTTACCCAACCGGCGTCAACAGAGTCGATTTTGAGGGTGAGTTGGGCGTTGTTATCGGCAAGAGATGCAAAAAGGCAACTCGCGAGAACGCAATGGATTATGTCCTTGGCTATACCTGCGTCAACGATGTATCTGCGCGTGACATGCAGTGGAGCGACGGCCAGTGGACCCGCGGCAAGGGGCTTGACACTTTCTGCCCTATGGGTCCGATAATCACTGACGAGATAGACGCTTTCAACAGCCGCGTCATCACCAGAGTCAACGGCGAGGTGCTTCAGGACGGCAACAGCAACGACCTGATTTTTGACATTCCAGCACTCATAGAGTATATTTCCGAGTGGATAACCCTCGAAGCCGGAGATGTTATCGCCACCGGCACTCCCGCTGGAGTAGCACCCGTAAAGGTCGGCGACGTTATCGAGATAGAGATCCCCGGCATAGGCATTCTTCGCAACACCATGATCTGAGCTTTAATTCCTCTTCGCGTTGGTAATTGACATAAATTTTGCGTTAGGTTTTTGTCGACAACGCAGAAAAGAGAAAAATGTCTTTATTTTTGCAAGTCAACCTGTTACTGTACAGACAAAGTTGAATTGTCCAACAATTTAAAAAATATAAGAGGCGATTCACAAAACACACCATAAAGAAAAAAGGAGAAAAAACATGAAAAAAGTTATTGCACTCGTGCTTGCACTGACAATGGTCTTTGCACTGTGCGCCTGCGGCAAGACCGCGAGCGATACGCCCGCAGCCGACAGCAGTGGCCCCGCTCCCGCATCAGAACCCATCAAGGTTCGTATCGCGTCTCAGTTCGGCGATGAGCACCCCCAGAGCGTTGCTATTGCGAAGTTCAAGGAACTGCTTGAGGAACGCAGCAACGGAGCTTTCGCCGTTGAGCTTTACACCAACAACCAACTCGGCGCAGCCGAGGTCTGGCAGGACATGATGCTTGAAGGCTCCATCGAGATGAGCTTTCCCGGCGGCAACATCGCTTCCTACTATGGTCTGACCAGTGTCACCGAATGCCCCTTCCTGTTCACCTCTTGGGATGAGGCACGCTACATCTTCACTGAAACCGATATCTGCGATAAGATAAACACAGATATGCCCGAAGCGATCGGCGTGCGCAGCATCGGCTCTCTGCCTATCGGCTTCCGCGTTACCACCAGCAACAAGGAAATAAAGAGTGCGGCCGATTACAACGGTCTTCGCATCAGAGTTCCCAACGTTGACTACTGCGTCTGGGAGTTCGAGGCTCTCAAGTCCTCCATCATCGCAATGAACTTTGCGGAACTCTTTACCGCCCTTGAGCAAGGCAGCGTCGACGCGCAGGAGAACCCCTACTCCACTATCGAATCCAATTCACTCTATGAGGTTCAGAAGTACCTGTTCGACTCTAAGCACATGTTCACCGCTCACTTCTGGTATGTCAACGAGGCTTGGTGGCAGGCATTGACCGAGGAACAGCGCACCATGGTTCAGGAGTGCGTCGATGAGGCGTGCGACTACGGCTGGGATCTCGCTATCAGTGAGGAAGAGAGTACGATTAAGGCTCTTGAGGACGCAGGCATGCAGATAACCTATCCCACCGACGAGCAGCGTGTGGAGCTTAAGCAGATAGTCAGCGATTACGTCTGGCCGAAGTTCTTTGAGGTCTACGAAGGCAGCGAGGAATATATCAACATGATCCAGGCAGCGCTGGAGGCAAGATAAAAACCGTTATCCCGGAGCTGTTCTTATGAACCGCTCCGGGATTTTTCTAAATTTATACCGCGCCGCAGCGGGGAATTGGAGGATCCTGATGGAGAATAAAAGTACATCGCGGCTCAGCTTCAAAAAAGTATTGAGTCCGCTTGCCATCGTTCTTATGGCAATGATCGTCATAATGACATTTATAAACGCGCTTCTCAGATACACCGTCGGCAAAAATGTACTCAGCTTTGAGGAGTATTCACGTTTTTGCTTTGTATGGATATGTTATATAGGCATTGTTATTGCCTATGAGGATAAGCGCCATATTTGCGTTGATATTATTTATAGCCACCTCAAGGGTGTCAGCAAAAGAATTGTTGACATGGTAAACCATGTACTGGTTATTGCGGTCAGCAGTGTCGTCTTTTATGCTGGGATGCTTTATTTCCGCAGAGCCGTTACTAATCATTCGGCTGCAACCAACACGAATATGGGCGTCGTCGTGATCGGACTCCCGCTCATGGCGCTGTGCCTTATTGCCATTGAGCTTATGGATATGTATAAGCAGTATATAAAGAAGGAGGGGAATGTCAAATGACCACGTTTATAGTTTTTCTTGTGGCACTATTTGCGTTTATGCTCATCGGTCTGCCCCTCGCATTCGTGCTGATAATCTGTGCGGTATTCATGATGCTCTCGCTCAATCAGTCTGACGTCATGGTCATAGCGCAGAATATGGTCAGCGGAACAAACAGCTTTGCGCTG
The DNA here is from genome assembly GCA_934572335.1 of uncultured Oscillospiraceae bacterium. Taxonomy (GTDB): domain Bacteria; phylum Bacillota; class Clostridia; order Oscillospirales; family Oscillospiraceae; genus Limivicinus. The sequence continues at coordinate 153,916 of CAKTKU010000003.1, read as the reverse complement.
ATGGCAATACCGTTTTTCATGCTTGCGGGCGAGATAATGGACAGAGGCGGACTTTCTCTGCGTATTGTTAAGTTTGCAAAGCTGATAGTCGGCCGCATCAGAGGCGGACTCGGCTATACCGCAATTCTTGCGACCATTGTTTTCTCCGGACTTTCCGGCTCCGCAGTCGCCGATGCCGCGGCGCTCGGCGCGATACTCATTCCTCTTATGATAAAAAGCGGCTATAAAAAGAGCCGTTCCGTTGCGTTCATTGCGGCGGGTGCTATCGTCGCCCCGATGATACCGCCAAGCATCCCGATGATAGTCATGGGAACGTCAACCGGGCTTTCCATAACCAAGCTCTTTATGTCAGGTTTGGTTCCCGGAATCATCGTCTGCCTCGGCCTCATGGTTGCGTGGTTCTTCGTTGTGCGCGCCGACAACTATGATGACAGAGAAACTTTTACTTGGAAGGAAGCCAAAGCAATCATGCTGGATTCTTTTCCTGCACTTCTCATGCCTATATTCATCGTCGGCGGAATTCGCTTTGGTATCTTTACTCCGACAGAAGCAGGAGCCTTTGCAGTTGTTTATGCACTTATAATCTGCACCTTTTATTATAAGGAGTTTTCGTTCAAGGACATCGGCTCAGTGCTTGTTTCCTCGGCGGCAAGCACAGCAACTATAATGTTTATTGTTGCCGGCGCCACAGCCGCAAGTATATATTTTACTCTTGCTCAGATACCTGCTGCCATGGCAAATCTTCTCGGCGGGCTTATCGAGCACCCGACGCTCCTGCTGCTTCTTATAAATATATTTCTGCTTTGCATGGGTATGATAATGGACTGCACGCCGAACATACTCATATTCGCACCTGTGCTTTTCCCGATCATCAAGAAAGCGGGCATAGATCCCTATTACTTTGCCTGCCTCATGAATTTCAATCTCTGCATCGGTCTCATTACACCGCCTGTCGGAGTTGTGCTTTATGTCGCAATGGATGCAAGTAAGGATGGAGAAAAGCTGTCGGTCGGCCCGGTGGTCAAACACCTGCTGCCGTTCCTTGCGGTCGAGTTCGGGCTGCTGTTCCTGATGATATTTGTCCCGCAGCTTATAACCGTGCCGCTGAAATGGCTCACCTGATACAGTTAAGAGGTAAAAACGTTGAAAATAACAAAAGTTGAAACTATTGCGCTCACTTATCCGACAAGCAAGCCTTTCTATAATGCGCTCGGCAAATCTACTCAGCGCAGCTGCCTTGTTGTCCGTGTATATACAGATGCCGGCATCGTAGGCATTGGCGAGGCTGCTCCCTACGGCGGTCCGATGATAAGCACAGCCACGGTCATAGAGCATGAGCTTGCGCCCAAGCTCATAGGTATGGATCCCATGGACGTCGAATACATATGGCATAAGCTGTTTTTCGACGGCTTCCAGCATTCGCGCGGGGGAATATTCGTCTGCGCGCTGAGCGGCATAGATATTGCCCTGTGGGATATCATCGGCAAGGCGCTCAAGCAGCCAATATACAGGCTGCTCGGCGGCTTCAGAAAAAGTGTTAAGGTATATGCGAGCGGCGGATTCTACGCTCTCGACAAGGATAAGGCCGCTGTTGCCGCAGAGCTGAAGTCATACGTTGAACAGGGCTTTGACACGGTGAAAATGAAGGTTGGCAGAACCTACACTCCGTTGACCCCGCGCGAGATCGCTCCCGCAGCGGACGAGTGTACGCTGAGCTTTGACCGTGATATTGAACGGGTCCGAGCCGCACGCGAGGCGGTCGGTGACAGCGTTAATCTCATGGTCGACGCAAACGCCGCATGGAGTTTCTCCGACGCATTGCGTGCAGGCAAAATTTTCGACGATCTGAACATTTATCTCTTTGAAGAGCCGCTGCGTACGGACGACTATGCTGGGAGCGCAGAGCTTGCAAATCGCCTGAATACCCGCATTGCCGGCTATGAAACCGAGGTACTGCTCACAAACTTTGCACGTTTGATTGAGGGACGCTGCGTTGACGTTGTTCAGCCCGATATTTCGTGGGCTGGCGGCTTTACCGAGTGCAGAAAGATCGCTGCCGTCGCCGAGGCGCACTGCATGGAAACGGCACCGCACGCATTCTCTTCCGGCATACTGCTTGCCGCGTCGCTGCACTTCTCCGCGGGACTTTCAAACGGAGCAATGGTAGAGCTGGACATGACCGAAAACGGTCTGCGTGCCGGACTGCTCAAGGAACCGTTTAAAGCCGTGAACGGATATGTGGAGCTTGACGACACAAAGTACGGTCTTGGTATAGAGCTTGACGAGAGCGTTATAGAAAAATACAGAGTGGAGCTGTAAATATGACCATATCACAGTCTTTAGCGGAATTTATTCTCTCTGTTGACCCGGAAAAAATGCCCGTTCAGGCAGTAAACGCCGCAAAGACGCATTTTATTGACGGCATGTCATGTATGTTCTTCGGCGTAAACAGTGCCTCCGTGAAGCTTGCCCTCAAGTATGACAGGGCAAGCGGCGCGGCGGGGGATTGCCTTTTCCCCAATAGGGACGGATACAAAACAAGCGCGGAGTCCTGCGCAATGCTCTGCGCGATGGCGGCGCACAGCAACGACTTTGACGACATGAGCATCTCGCTTAACGGTCATCCGAGCGCGCTGCTCGTTCCGGTCGTCTATGCCGCGGCGCAAAAATATAAGTGTACGGGCGCAGAGATGCTTGCCGCATATATTGCCGGCGTTGAGACGGACGCTATACTCGGCAAAATTTTTGCCGATGGCGGACATTATAAGGGTTGGAATACTACGTGCCTTATAGGCATTTTCGGCGCCGTTGCCGCTGCGGGTCGTATTATGAAGCTTGACCGCGGGCAGCTTGCGAACGCGCTTGGAATTGCCGCAAACGAGGCCTCCGGTGTCAAGGCAAACTATGGGACGCTGTCGAAGGATCTGGCAATAGGCAGCGCCGCACGCAAAGCGATGATGGCGGCGGAGTGCGCCAGGCTCGGCATGGATTCAAGCGCGGATGCGTTTGAAGGCGAGTTCGGATTATTAAGCTCTCTCGGCGGAGTTGACGCGGAGAAAGCTAAAGAAATCATCGGCAGCCATGAGAGCGATTTTGTATCTCCCGGACTTGTGATGAAGCCGTATCCGAGCTGCCGCGGCAATCACAGCGGAATTGAAGCTGCAACGGAGCTGTCGGCACAGTTCGGCATCGGCACAGACGATGTGGACAGGGTCGTATGCTATGTGGATCAGGCCGCACATGATACCGATCGCTATGAACACCCGAAAACGCCGGAGCAGGCAAAGTTCTCTCTTGCGTTCTGCATCGGCAAGGTAATGACCGGCGGGCGAGTCACTATGCACGACTTTATCGGAGAGGAAATCGCCGATAAGGCGGCGCTGGCATTCGTAGACAAGGTAAAAATAGAATGCCGTCCGGAGCTTTTTACGGAGAGTCGGTTTGGCACGGAGGTGCGCATTGAACTGAAGGACGGCAGGACCTTGAGCAGAAAGGTGTGCTTCCCGAAGGGCGACCCGCAAAATCCGATGAGCACAGCGGAAATACAGCAGAAACTGCGCGGCTGCCTTGAAGCCGCACTTGGTACATACCGCGCAAACGCTGCCGTTGAGGTTCTGGAGCGTTTTGACACGCTTGCGGACATAGAGGATCTTATCGTAGTTTTGAAAAAAGACAGGAGATAATATGAACAAGAGCTTTAAGGACTTAATGCAGCCCGGCAAGAAGAATATCGGCACGATTCTTCAGGTTCCGAGCGAGGAGCTTGCGGAAATGCTCGGTCACGCCGGACTCGAACTTATAATTCTGGACATGGAGCATTGCCCTATGACCCCGCCCAAAATTGTTTCAATGGTCAGAGCCTGTGAGTCCGTCGGTGCGCTGCCGTTCGTGCGCGTACCCGATGTGACCGATGAGGACGCGATAAAGAAATCGCTTGACGCCGGCGCCTGCGGAATACTGGTTCCGAACATAGAAAACGCGGATCAAGCGCGTAAGGCCGTTGAATACGGCAAGTTTGCACCGGTCGGCAAACGCGGCGCCTGTCCGTTCGTCCGCGCAAACTGGTTCGGCGGCGAGGACTGCGGAGCATATTATGAGAAAGCAAACCGCGAAACTACTCTGATGCTCCTTGTTGAGGGGCCGGAGGGCGTGAAAAACTTGCCGGAGATAGTAAAAGTCGATGGCATCGATGTGATCCAGATAGGCGCGGTCGACCTCTCGGTAGCACTCGGTATACCCGGCCAGACCCGGCACCCGAAGGTGATAGAAGCGATCCGTCGCGCGGGTGAGCTGTGCGCCGAAAACGGAAAGATACTGAACTATTTCATAGACAATGCCGAGGATGCTGAGGCAGCCAAGGATTGGCCCGGAATAGGCGTGTTCCTGCTGCCCATTCCGGAGCAGGTGATACACGCGCATTATGCAAAGCTTGTAAAGGAAGTAAAACCCTTCTGCTGATATACAATAACGTTCAAATGTCGGCTTGATTTGCATTGAAAAATCGGAATGTCTGTGCTACAATAGAACAAATATACAGGAAACACAGATATTTAATGAAACCGGAGAAAGATCTATGTTGATGAAGGTGGAACGAGTCACTGCAGACGTTATTGTTGCAGAGCAGCTAAAAAAATGGATAATCGAAAAAAATCTCCAGCCGGGGGACAGACTCCCCACGGAGCAGGTACTCAGTGAAGAGCTTGGCGTCGCGCGGCATACCCTGCGCGAGGGCATCAAGCGGTTGTCGCAGCTTGGGATTGTGAGCAGCAAAACAGGCTCTGGTCTGTATATCTGCGACGTTAGCTTCGAGAACATGGCGGAGTACATGCAGTTTCTCAAGCAATGGGGATATATCTCGCTGCCGGATATATACAGTGTGCGTGAAATGCTTGAATGCAGCATAGTGTCGGAAGCGACGCAGCATATAGACGATTCGCATATGCAGATAATGTACGATGTGATAAGCAATATGCGCGAATGCATCGACAATGGCGACTTTGACGGTTATGTTCAGCAGGATATCATTTTTCACATGAACCTTGCCGAGTCCACCGGGAACCATCTTTTGAGCGGTATTATCTCTGCACTGCGGCAGGTGTTCAAAGAGCATATAAGCCAGCTCGACCGCAAAACCGCGATAACCAGCTTCAAGCAGCATAGCTGCATTGCGGAGGCTGTGCGCAGCGGCGATTCGGAACTTGCGGAGAAACTCATGCATGAGCATATCTCCGGAACAAAGGACTCTTACGTTTCGTGACGATCTTACTGAATGAAACCCGCTTTTCGTACGTTTTTACCGAAAAGCGGGTTTCTTCCTGCTTTCTGGAGCCTTGAGAGCCTGAGCCTTTTTGATGGACGCTTCACCGTATGGGATCCAAAACTCCAAGAATTCAAAACTAATATTTTAACTCAAGCCTACCGCTTGAACACGACTTTTTCGTAAGATTTACCCAAACAGGCTTTTTCGCTATGTCCTCAAAATTGGCTGACCCTGCCAAAATAAATCAGTCCACCGAAGGTGGGCTGATTTATTTTGGTGACCCGTACGGGACTCGAAGGGAAAAATAAAAAGGTCGTCCCGTCGGGACGGCCTTTCTATTTACAAGCCCTATTCAGCGCTCACTTGAATTTCACTTTTGGCTTATAGAACTCGAAGATGACGGTGTCGCGGCCGGCCTCGTTGCGCGGCTCGTGCGACGTCCAGCCGACGCGCATTGCGCCCATGTACTCGCTCAGCCTGACGGAGAGCGGACGGAAGCCGATGCGGTAGGCGATGAACTGCGGCCGGGCGAGGAAGTTGAAGAGCGTATGCCCGAGGGCATATGCCGTGGGCGCGGAGAGCGTATCCGCGTCATAGCGGCGCATCGGCTGGGCGAGCTGCCCGCGCAGCAGATCCTTCGCGTGGAACCTGAACCACGCCACGATCATCGGGTTGAAGCTCTCGATGCAAATGTCTCCGTTGTAGTTGGATATGATCTCATAGGTCTTTTCGCACAGCTCGCGGTTGCGCTTGCCGTCCTTGAGCTCGCATATTATCGCACTGCGGCAGCGCACAACGTCCAGCACCTCCGTGAAGAGGGGGATGGTCTGGTCAGTGCCGCAGAGACGCAGCTCGCGCAGCTCACTGAGCGTAAGCTCGTCCACGCGCGCGTGCACGCCGCATACGCGGTCGAGCGTATCATCGTGGAACACGACGACCTGCCCGTCCTTGGAAAGCTGCACATCCAGCTCGATGCCGTAGCCCGCCTCGGCGGCGAGACGGAATGCCTCCATCGAGTTCTCCGGCACGCTCTTGTCGCGGCTGTGCAGACCGCGGTGAGCGCAGTTCGTGCCCATGAAGGGTGCTCTCTGGCGCTTCGTGGATGAACCGGGAGCGATAAGGAAGAGCGCGGCACCGCCTGCCGCCGCGCCTATGACAGCGCCGCGGAGCGCGGCGTGCGCTGCACGTTCAAAGTAATTTCTCATTTTGTTACCTCCGTATATGTTGGTACAATACAGTTGACCTCTTACCTCATACGGTTATTTTACCACCGAATAGGTGGTGCAGTCAATTTCCCGCAGAAAATTATATAAAAGTTTAAAAGTGTAATAAAAGGAGTGCCGCGCGAACGGCACTCCTTTTTACCTGTTATCAATCATCGTCGCCGAGGGCTTCAAGACCCACGACGTTTTCGACCTTCTGCGCCTTGATGTTCTTCACGAGCAGCGAGAACACCGCGAACGAGCAGAGGATCAGCACGGAGGCGTACACCGGCAGGGCGCGCCACGCGCCGGTCGCGTCAAACACAAAGCCGAGGAAGATGGGCGTGACGGTCTGGGCGGACATGCTGGCGGTATAGTAATACCCGGTAAACTTGCCGATCTTCTTCGACGAGCACAGCTCCACGACCATCGGGAACGAGCAGTTGTGCACCAGCGCCATGCCGAAGCCCTTTATCGCCCACACGGCGTACAGCAGCGCAGGGAACGCATACTCCCCGTGTGCGCCGGTGACGATGCCGGTCGGCGCGACGAAGCACATGATGATGAGCCCCACAAAGCTCAGTGCGAGGCCGGAGGCGATCGTCCACTTGCGCCCTATCTTGTCGGCGATGCCGCCGGCAATGGCGAAGCCCAGCACGCTCGCGAGGCCGCCGACGATCGTGAGCACCATGGTGGCGCTGGAGGAGGAGTTGAGGTAATAGATAACGTAGTTGCCGATGTAGGTGCCGATAGCGTTGTCCGCCATGAACCACAGGAACTCCGCGCCGAGAATGGCGAGGAGCATATTGCGGTTCTCCTTGGACATGGGCTTGTCATCGTCAATGGGCGTGGCGACGGCGGCGAGACGCTCGCCCTCCGCCATCTCATCCTTCATCTCCTCGGCGATCTTGTTCTCTTTAACCGTGAAGAACAGCACCAGCGCCGAGATGACCATCAGCACGGACGCGATGATGAACGGCAGCTCGATGATCCAGACCTTGCGCGCCTCGTCCGCGGCGTTGATATAGTCGCTGAGCTTTAGGAAGATGCCGAGCACCGTGGCGAACGCGCCGCCGAGGTAGCCCATGATGTTGATGATGCCGTTTGCCTTGGCGCGCAGGGGCTTGGGCGTGATGTCCGGCATGAGCGCGACGGCAGGGTTGCGGTACATCATCATGAATATCAGCACGACGGCCATCATGCAGACCATGCCCGCGATATTATTATAGTGGAAGAACAGCGGAATGAACGGGAACGCGACCGCCGCAACGAACGTACCCGTGAGGATATACGGCATGCGCTTGCCGATGGGGGTGACGGTCTTGTCGGAGAGGTTGCCGAAGATGGGCAGCAGGATGAGCGCGGCGAGGTTATCGCACGCCATGATTATGCCAACGAGCCACTGCACCTCGAGTATCTTCGCCGGATCTCCGGCTTTCAGCTCCGCAGAGGATATGCCGTACATGCGCCGGGCAAAAATGTCTGTGAGGAACGTGGGGCACCACGAGTCATACACCTGCCAGAGAAGCAGGATGCCGAAGAACGCGAAGCCGATGAGGAACGTGCGCCTGTAATTCAGCTTCAGACCGCCGTTTGATGAAGTTTTCATTTGTCGCCTTTCCTGTTTTTGCAGCACCGCACAATACGTCTGCGGCACCTGACGGATAATTTGCGCTCTGATTTAGTCACTTTTTTTTGAAATACACAAAGTATTCCTGCAAAAAAGTGCCGTCACCAGAACACAAATTCTCTCGTCAGCTAATCTTGCCGTATTATGCGGTGATGCCATTTCATTATATTATTATATTATTTTATTTTATACTCTAACGATGTTTACTTGTCGCACTCGGGCATAAGCTCGTCCAACACGATGCGCAGCATCTCGTCGAACTTCGCGATATCCTCCGGCGAGAAGCGGCTGACCATGCGCTCGGTCACGGTGTTCTCGTAGGAGCTGAGCAGCCCGATGTATCTATAATACTTCTCAGAGAGAACGAGATGATATTCGCGCCGGTCAAGCTGAGAGTTCTGCCGCTCGATATAGCCCTTTTTGATGAGATTGTTGACCTTATAGGTCGCGTTGGACTGGGAAATGTTCAAAAAGTCCGCAAACTGACCGACGGTAGGCGTGCCGAGCATCTGTATGACCTCCAGCGAAAACGCCTCCATCGCCGAAAGCGACCCGTCCCTCTCACGCACCAGCTCAAACACCTTACGGTAAAACTGGAGCTTGAATTTATCGTATACCTTGCTGAAATTCTCTTGTAGCATGGCACTGTCCTCCTGCTCTGACTAAATAAACATTCTATCAAAAATTGAACGTTTTGTAAACAGAAATGCTGAAAACAGGACGAAACTTTTAAAATGTACAAAATGTGAATTTTAGAAAACTGAGCGGGTGAAACTATTGACATTGAGAGGCCGGAGTGGTATATTAGCACTTGAAAGCAGAGAGTGCTAACAGTCCGGGCGACTGAGTGCTAACAAGGCGAGCCGCCGGAAGAGAATGCGGGTAGGAAAATGACCGTCAGCGAGAGAAAAAAGAAAATACTTGCGGCAGTTGTGGACGAATATATCCGCACCGCGGAGCCGGTCGGCAGCAAGGTCATTGCCGAGCACGCCGGGCTTGGCTGCTCGTCGGCGACGATACGCAACGAGCTGGCGGAGCTGGTGAGCATGGGCTACCTTGAGCAGCCGCACACCTCTGCCGGACGTGTGCCGACCCCGATGGGGTACAGGATGTACGTCAACGAGCTGATGGAAAAGCAGCGCCTGAGCATGGAGGAGACGGAGGAGCTCAACCGCCGCCTCAACGCCAGACTTCAGGAGCTGGACGTGACGATCGACAATGTGTCCCGCCTCGCCTCGCAGCTGACCGACTACCCCGCGCTCGCGCTGACAACGCGCTCGGCGGTGACGATAAAGCGCTTTGACATCATCTATGTTGACGCGAACACTTTCATCATCGTGGTGATGCTCTCAAATAACACCGTGCAGAACAAGCTGGTGCACCTGCCCGTCTCCGTGACGGAGAGCATGATGCGAAAGCTCTCATCGCTCTTCAACGCGAGCTTCACGGGCGTGAGCGAGGGGCAGATAACCCCGCTGATGATAAGCGCGGCGGAGCGCGCGGCGGACGACACCATGGGCGTCACCTCCGTCATCGCGGCGTTCGCCATTGAGGTACTGACCGACGCGGATAAGCCCTCGGCGTTCGTGAGCGGCGAAAACCGTCTGCTCAACCAGCCGGAGTTCCGCGACCCGGACAAGGCGCATTCATTGATGAACTACCTCTCGAACGGGGGCTATGTCCTCCCGCCGGAGGAGGAGCTGATGAACAGCGACGAGGTGCGGGTGCTGATAGGACCGGAGAATGTGGCGGAGGAGCTGAAAGGCTCGAGCGTTGTGGTGGCAAGCTATGACGCGGGCGATAATACCCGCGGGCTGATCGGCATCGTCGGACCGACGCGAATGGATTATTCCGCGGTCGCGGCAAAGCTCAGCGCGCTGGCGGCGGGGCTGTCGCGCAGGCTCGGCGGAGGCGAAGCGCCGCCGGAGGGACTGCACAATAAACTGATAATCAAGGGAGATGAACCAAATGAGCACAGATAAAAAAGCAAAGGACACCGCGGCTCAGGCGGAGAACACCGAAGAGATAAAGGACGATGTCAAGACCGAGGAGATAAAGTCCGACGAGACCGCGCCCAAGGAAGCCGAGGCGAAGAAGTCCGACAAGAAGAGCGCGAAGAAGGAAAAGAAAGAAGAAAAGACCGAGGAGAAAAAGGAAGCGGAGGCAGCCGAAAAGGTCATAGACACCGCGATGGCGGCGCTCAACGACAAGTATCTGAGGCTGTGCGCCGAGTACGACAACTTCCGCCGCCGCTCCCAGAAGGAGAAGGACAATCTCTACGGCGACGTCAAGGCCGACACGCTTCTGAAGTTCCTGCCCGTGTACGATAATCTCGTCCGCGCGCTCAACACCCCGACAGAGGATGAGGCATACAAAAAGGGCGTAGAGATGATAATGACGCAGTTCAACGCCACGATGGAAAAGCTCGGCGTGACGAGGATAGAGAGCCTCGGCGAGAAGTTCGACCCCGCGCTCCACAACGCTGTGATGCATGTGGAGGACGAGGAAAAGGGCGAGAACGAGATAGTTGAGGTCTTTCAGGAGGGCTTCAAGCTCGGCGACAAGGTCATCCGCTTCGCGATGGTCAAGGTCGCAAATTAATTTGGGCTATTACCGCACTGCGGTTTTAGTATATATTCAATTTAGTATATTCAAGTCACATATACAGGAGGAATAAACAATGAGTAAGATTATAGGTATAGATCTTGGTACTACCAACAGCTGTGTTGCCGTCATGGAAGGCGGCGAGACCGTCGTTATCCCCAACGCTGAGGGCGCGCGCACCACTCCGTCCGTCGTCGCATTCGCAAAGACCGGCGAGCGTATGGTCGGTCAGGTCGCAAAGCGTCAGGCGATCACCAACCCCGACCGCACCATCTCCTCCATCAAGCGCGAGATGGGCTCGAACTACAAGGTGAACATAGACGCGAAGTCCTACACCCCGCAGGAGATCTCCGCGATGATCCTCCAGAAGCTCAAGGCCGACGCTGAGGCTTACCTCGGCCAGACCGTCACTGAGGCTGTCATCACCGTCCCGGCGTACTTCACCGACGCTCAGCGTCAGGCGACGAAGGACGCGGGCAAGATCGCGGGTCTTGAAGTCAAGCGTATTATCAACGAGCCGACCGCGGCCGCTCTGGCCTACGGTCTGGACAAGGAAAAGGCCGACCAGAAGATCATGGTCTATGACCTCGGCGGCGGCACGTTCGATGTGTCCATCCTTGAGATCGGCGACGGCGTTATCGACGTTCTCGCGACCGCCGGCAACAACCGCCTCGGCGGCGACGACTTCGACGAGTGCATCACCAAGTACCTCGTTGAGGAGTTCAAGAAGAGCGACGGCGTTGACCTCAGCGGCGACAAGGTCGCAATGCAGCGTCTGCGTGAGGCGGCGGAGAAGGCAAAGGTCGAGCTGTCCGGCGTGACGACCTCCACCATCAACCTGCCTTACATCACCGCTGACGCGACCGGCCCCAAGCACCTTGACATCACGCTCACCCGCGCGAAGTTCAACGAGCTGACCCATCACCTCGTCGAGAAGACCAGCGGCCCTGTTAAGCAGGCACTGTCCGACTCCGGTCTCCAGCCCAGCGACATCAACAAGGTGCTGCTCGTCGGCGGCTCCAGCCGTATCCCCGCCGTGCAGGAGATGGTCAAGTCCCTCATCGGCAAGGAAGGCTTCAAGGGCATCAACCCCGACGAATGCGTTGCCATCGGCGCTGCAATTCAGGGCGGCGTTCTCTCCGGCGATGTTGAGGGCATAGTCCTCGTCGACGTCACGCCTCTGTCCCTCGGCATTGAGACCCTCGGCGGCGTGTGCACCAAGCTCATTGAGCGCAATACCTCCATCCCCACGAGAAAGAGCCAGGTGTTCTCCACCGCGGCAGATAACCAGACCTCCGTTGAGGTCAACGTCCTGCAGGGCGAGCGCGAGATGGCCGCTTACAACAAGAGCCTTGGACGCTTCCATCTGGACGGAATCGCCCCGGCACGCCGCGGCGTTCCTCAGATCGAAGTCACCTTTGATATAGACGCCAACGGCATCGTCAACGTCTCTGCAAAGGATCTCGGCACCGGCAAGGAGCAGCACATCACCATCACCGCTTCCTCCAACATGTCCAAGGAGGACATCGACAAGGCCGTCAAGGAGGCCGAGATGTACGCGGCAGAGGACGCAAAGCGCAAGGAAGAGGTCGACGTCCGCAACCAGGGCGATCAGATGGTCTACCAGACCGAGAAGACCCTCAGCGAGATGGGCGACAAGCTCGACCCCGCCGACAAGAGCGACGTTGAGGCAAAGCTCGCCGCGCTCAAGAGCGCTCTCACCGGCACCGACACCGCGGCCATCAAGACCGCGACCGAGGAGCTGACCCAGGCGTTCTACAAGGTGTCCGAGAAGATGTACCAGGCGGCTGGCGGCGCGCAGGGCGCTGGCTTTGATCCCAGCCAGGCAGCCGGCGGCGCACAGGGCGGTGCAGACAACGGCGGTCAGGACTACTACGACGCGGACTACACCGTTGTCGACGACGACAAGAAGTAATTTCAAGGTTACACCCTTCTAAAGTTTCCATGCATTGAGGCGAGGAGTTTTCCCCGCCTCAATGGCGCGTATTCCTACGCGAGATCGGAGTATATATGGCAGCAGAAAAACGTGATTATTACGAGGTGCTCGGCGTCAGCAAGGACGCCTCCGCCGACGACATAAAAAAGGCATACAGAAAAGCCGCAAAGGAGAACCACCCCGACCTTCACCCCGGCGACAAGGAGTGCGAGGAGCGCTTTAAAGAGGTCAACGAGGCCTACGAGGTGCTCTCCGACGAGGAAAAGCGCAAGAAGTACGACCAGTTCGGTCACGCGGCGTTCGACCCGAACGCGGGCTACGGCGGCGCGGGCGGCTTCGGCGGTTTTGGCGACTTCGGCGATCTCGGGGATATCTTCGGCAGCTTCGGGGACATTTTCGGCTTCGGCGGCGGCAGTCAGCGCGCCAACCCCAACGCCCCGCGCAAGGGCGACAATATCCGCACCAGCGTCAGCATCAGCTTTGAGGAGGCGGCGTTCGGCTGCGAGAAGGAAGTGACGATAGGGCGCGTGGAGACCTGCCCGGACTGCAAGGGCTCGGGCTGCCAGCCCGGCACGACGCCGGAGGTCTGCCCCGACTGCAAGGGCACAGGCTCCGTCCGCACCACGCAGCGCACCCCGTTCGGCATGGTGCAGTCCAGCTCGGCGTGCTCGAAGTGCCGCGGCACGGGCAAGATCATCCACCAGCCGTGCAAGACCTGCAAGGGCATGGGCGCGATACGCCGCCAGCACAAGGTGAAGGTGACGATACCCGCCGGCATAGACGACGGGCAGGCCATCTCCCAGCGCGGCAAGGGCAACGCCGGCGTGAACGGCGGCCCCGCGGGCGATCTTCTTGTGAGCGTCATCGTGCGCCCGCACGCGCGCTTTGAGCGCGACGGCAACTCCATCCTCCTCGAACAGCCCATATCCTTTGCGCAGGCAACGCTCGGTGCGGAGATCGAAGTGCCGACGCTCGACGGCAAGGTGAAGATGAACATACCTGAGGGCACGCAGCCCGGTGCGACGTTCCGTCTGCGCGGCAAGGGCGTGCCGTATCTGCGCGGCTCGGGGCGCGGCGACCAGTTCGTCACCGTCACCATCGCCGTGCCGAAAAACCTCACCGGCTCGCAGAAGGAGCTGCTGCGCCAGTACGCGGCGAGCACCGGCGAGCTCGACGGGGTCAAGACCTCGATATTCTCAAAGAAAAAGTGATATTATAAAAACAGCGTCTGTCCTGACAAATGCCGGGGCAGACGTTTTTTCTATAAAAATTAGCGTTTTAGCGCAACATTCTGCGGTATACCGTGTCTTTATAGATGAGAACAAAACCAGAACACGGGGTGAGGCTATGATCCGGGACACCGACATAATCGATCACTATTGGCAGCGCGATCAGCGCGCCATCAGCGAAAGCGACGAGAAATACGGCGCATACTGCCGCGCGGTCGCCATGAACATCGTGGGCGACGAGCGCGACGGGGAGGAGTGCGTGAGCGACACGTGGCTCGCCGCGTGGAACACCATGCCGCCCAAGCGCCCCGCGCGGCTCCCGGCGTATTTTGCCGCGATCTGCCGCAACAGCGCGCTCAACATCATCCGGCGCGAGGGACAGGCAAAGCGCGGCGGGGGCGAGCTTGCCGCCGCACTGGAGGAGCTGGGCGAATGCGTGGCAGGGAGCGAGGATGTGCAGCGGGAGATAGAACGGCGGGAACTTGCGCGCGCCATTGACGGCTTCCTTGCCCGGCTCGACGGCACGGAGCGGCGTGTGTTCGTCAGCCGGTACTGGCACATGGCGGCGGTGGATGACATTGCCCGCGCCGCGGGCTTCTCTCACGCAAAGGTCACGAGTATGCTGCACCGCACGCGCAGAAAGCTTGCGGCGTATCTGAGAGAGGAGGGGCTGGCATGAGGCGCGAATTTCTTCTGGACGCGCTGGGCGAAATCGACCCAGCGTACATCGACGAGGCCGGGGCGTTTTTGTACGCCGGTGCGGGAAGCGGAGAAGGCAGAAAGCGCCCCGCGCGTAGGGTGCTGGGCGCGCTGCTCATCGCGGCGGTGATAGTGTCGCTGCTGACGGTCACGGCGTTCGCGGCGGGACTGTTCGGGCTGCGCAGCCATGTCAGCGCGGGCGGACGCATCACGTTCAACGGCTATACGGACTCTCCCGAGGCACGCGCGGCGGACGAGTGGCATGATTACAAGACGGAATATTACGCGCGGCGCTTTGCCGAGGGTGGCGTTATAGGGGACGAAGATACCTCATGGACGGAGGAGAGCCCGGAGCTTGCCGCGGCGGAGGCAAATTACGGCGCGTTCGAGCGGGAGATGGCGGAGAAGCTCGTGGAGATCGCGACGCACTACGACCTCAAGCTGCACGAATGGCAGACCTCCGTGCTGACAGACGCGGACTTCCGCGCCGCGGCAGGGCTGACCGACGGCTTTTTGACGGCGGACGGGCTAACCGCCAGCTCCGGCACGATATACGAGGACGGGTCGTTCACATATAGTCTCCGCACGCCCGCGGCGGAATGGGAGGCGGGACGTGTGCTTTTGTCGCGCTGCCGTGCGGGAACGCTGATGTGCTGGACGCCCGCGCTGCACGGCGGCAGCGACTACACCGAGTGGATGTACACCAACAAAAACGGGCAGGAGCTGTGCCTTGCGATAAGCCGCGTGGAAGAGCGCGCGGCGGAAGAGTTCATGCCGGACGATGATGCGTACTGGTTCGGGGTGGCGTATGTCGGCGGCATATTCTACGAGGAGAACGGCTGGTATGTGAGCGCCGTGGGCGGACTTGCAGGCGCCGATGACCGCGCGGCGCTGGAGACGCTTGCCGACAGCGTGGACTTCTCAGCCTGCTGCACCGGCGAGACGAACATTGACCAATACAGAGAGTATAGAGCGCATGAGATTGCAGACAGCACGGCGCTGAGCTACGCGGAGTTTATGGCGGCGAACGAGGTGCGGGCGCTGAGAGAGTTCAAGCAGAGGTACAGCGAGAACTGCGGCCAGTGGTCGGAGCAGGTGCAGGACTGGTACACCCCGATGGATATAAGGCTGGCGGTCCCGGGCAATATGGACGAGGCGACCGCTGCTGTGCGCGACGAGATATGCGCGAAGTATGCGCTCACCGCGCCGGAGAGCGCGGAGGAGTACAGTTCAGCGGACGAGACCACGCTCGCGCGCATCGGACAGCAGAAGTTCACGGACGCGGATTTGAGCATCAGATTGAGCTATGACACTGGCGCGTTCACGGCGTCGGGGCGCGCTCCCGCAAGCTTTGAGCTTGACTACATCAAAAAGGGCAGCCTCTATATCAACACATGGTCGACAGCGTTCCGCTTTCTTGACGACGCGCCAAGCTGGATTTACAAAACGGCGAACGGCGACGAGGTGTGCATCGTCCTCGGCGGCTGGGGCTATGGCTGCGTGATATATGAGAGCGCGAATGCCTATGTGCTGCTCTCGGCGAGCGGCTTCGTGCCGGCGAGCATAACAGGCGGAGATTCAGTCCCCGACGGCATGGCGGCGTACCGCATGGAGCGCCTTGCCGACAGCATTGAGTTTTCAAGGCTGAAATAAAGAAAAAGAGAACAAAATCCGATAAAAAACGTCTGCACTATTAATGATAGGACAGACGTTTTTTCATCCCCGCTTAAGCTTTGGGTGCTAATATTGTATTTACAAATCCGCTATGGAAAAATGCGCGGAAAAATAGTATAATATAAATAAATTTATGCGCTTTTATAACCACTGACCTCGCAAAATCTGCCGATACACCGAGGTGCAATATGAAAAAGACCATTTCTGCCCTGCTTGCGCTCGCCGCGCTGCTGCTGTGCGCCTGCGGCGCACATTCCGCGGGCACGCCTACGCCGGAGCCAACCTCCGCCGCGGATGAGCCTGTTGAGACCGCCGCGCCGAGCGTCAGCGCGCTCCGCTTCTACAAATCCACAGAAACACTCAGCGAGGAGCGCGACGGCACAACGCTGTGCACCGTGACCTACCCCGCGCTGACCCTCTCCGGCGAGGACGCGGCGGCATATCCCGCGCTTGCCGCGGCGCTCGCCTCGCTCAACAGCGACGGCGCGGCGAACAGCACCTCCGCCTATGGGCAGCTTCTCTCTGCCGCCGCGGACGACTATGACCGCCGCGCCGCGGCGGAGAGCGCCCAAGCCGCCGCGTCGGACGGCGCAGAAGAGGGCGGCGTGACCCCGTTTGAGATGTTCTACCGCTATGACGATCTGACGCTCCCGCGCGCCGACAGCCGCGCCGTCAGCATACTTTACAGCATGACAAGCTTCTCCGGCGGCGTACATGGCAATTACTATTATTACAGCACGAACCTTGACACCGCGACCGGGCGCGCTCTCTCTGTGGGCGACGTTGTGACCAACATGGCGCAGCTGCGCGCACTGCTGGAGACGGCGCTGAGGGACAAGTACCCCGACGCCGGGTTTGAGGTAATGGAGGACGCGCTCAACGCCTATTTCGCCGCCCCCGCCTCCCTCACGTGGACGCTGGACTATCAGGGGATCAGCTTCTTTTTCAGCCCCGGTGAGCTCTCGGACTTTGGCGACGGGAAAATGTCCTGTTCCATCCGCTTTGACGCATATCCCGGCATTTTCAGCGAGTATTATACCGCCGTGCCGCTCAGCTACGCCGTGCCGTTCACAGAGTGGCGGTGCATGGACTATGACCTCAACGGCGACGGCGCGGAGGACGACATACATATCGACCGCGAGTACGCCGACGACGGCGCGAGCATCGAAAAGCTCACCATCAGCGTCAACGGCAGAGAGTACACCGCCAACACCCCGATGACCGACTGCGCCGCGTACACCGTGTGCATCAGCGGCGGCGTGAAGAGCTTTCTTTTCATCAGCGCGCAGAATCTCACGGGCTATGGGTACGTCAGCGTGTACCGCCTTGACCGCACGGGCGCGAGCCTTGTGGGCATGCAGTACGAGAGCAGCCTGTACGCCGCGGGGTACGCCTCCGTCTGCCCCGGCGTGCCGCTGCTGACCGATCCCGGATGCTTCATGCTCGGCACGCGCATCCAGTATCTCGGCACTCTGACCGGCTTGAAGACCTACTCCATCGGCGTGGACGGTATGCCCACATCGACGGACGCTTATTATCAGCTCTGCGGCGCGCAGCCGCTCACGCTACGCAGTCAGCTCGTCACCGCGACGATCGACGGCGCGGGCAGCGGCACCTTTGCCGCTGCGACCCTCAACCCCGGCACGCGCCTGAGCTTTCTCAGGAGCGACGGCGCGGGCGCGGTGGACATGTTCACGGACGACGGGGTATACTGCCGCCTGTATGTCAGCGGCAAGCCCGGCAGCCAGAAGGTCAACGGCATGCCGGTGGAGGATATTTTCAGCGGAATAGTTTATTGAACATAGTTTGTTGAACAGATGCCAACAAAAAACAGACAAAAACAGAGGAGGTTCTGCCAATGAGCAAGCTCAGCTCCGTGCCCGTATCGGGCGTGATCGTCATTTTCATCATCGCCGTGCTTTTCGCCGTGTCGGTGATACTGCTTTTCACCGTGTGTGCGCGCTACCGGCGGCTCATCGGACTCGTGTCCGACAACCAGACGTCCGGCAACGAATTTTTGCGCGCGGTGACGAACGAATACGCTGCGGCGTACAAGCGCTACGGCGTGGATGTGAACACCCCTGCGATAATCTCCAACGCGGTCGCCGTGAAGCTGTCCGGCGCGCTTTTCTGCGAGCGGTTTTTGAATAACGCCGTGTCGCTTTTCGTCACGCTCGGCCTCTTCGGCACGTTCCTCGGCCTGAGCCATTCCGTCGCCTCGCTCACCGAGCTTATCAGCTACAGCAATACCTCCGAGTGGCTCAGCGTGCTCGACAGCGTCGGCGGCGGGCTGATGAGCGCGCTGTCCGGCATGGGCGTGGCGTTCTATACGTCGCTCGTGGGCGTGGCGTGCTCGATACTGCTGACGCTGCTGCGCTCCGTTTTCAACCCGGAGACGCTGCGCCAGCGCATGGAGACGCAGATAGAGCTATGGCTCGACCACACAGTCTCGCCCACGCTCACCACAGCCGCCGCGAAGGACGACGCCGCGCTCGTGCACCAGATGATCGACGCGATGAACGCCGCCGCCAACAGCATGGACCGCACGCTTCAATCGGCGAGCGACGAGCTGAGCAAGACCATGGACACCGGGCGCACCTATCTCGGCGCGTTCAACAAGACCGTGGGCAGCTTCAACGACGGCGTGCGCGATTTTTCGGAGTTCAATTACAGTCTACAGGGCACGGTGGAGCGCATGGACGTTGCCATCCGCGACTTTGTCACGGCTCTGCGCGCGCTCAACCGCGGCATTGAGAAAGGCGGCAGGCAATGAGACGACATTCAGCATCGCGCACCGATGCCCTTGTCGCCTCCAATCAGGGCGAGCAGGGCTTCTGGCCGTCATACGCCGACATGATGTCCTCCCTTGCGCTGATCCTCTTTTTCCTCATGCTCGTGGCGTATATCCAGAATCTTATCACCGGCAACGACCTGCAAAGCACGCAGGAGGTGCTTGCCGACACGCAGAGCCAGCTTGAGCTGACGCAGACGCAGGTCAAGGATGCGGAGCGGGAGCTTGCCTCCATCACGCTCGACCTTGACGCGGCGAAGCTCACGCTCACCGAACGCGAGCAGGAGATATCCGCGAAGGAGGACGAGATAACCGCGCAGCAGGCGCTCATCGCAAAGCAGAAGGATTATATGTCCTCCGCCGACGCGGAGCTGACCGCCATGCGCTCGCAGATGCAGACCATCGCGGTGCTGCGCCTTTCGATACTTGAGCAGATACGCGACAGCATCGTGTCCGTAATGGGCGATGCGTCCAAGGTCTCCATCGGCGACAACGGCAACATCATCCTCAGCGAGGGCGTGTTCTTCGACCTCGGCTCCTCGCAGATAAAGCCGGGGAGCGAGGCGGTGCTCAACCAGCTGTCGCAGGTGTTCACGGCGTTCCTCTCCGACCCGGAGAACGCCAAGTATGTCGACAGCATCGTCATCTCCGGGCATACCGACAGCACCGGCACGGCGGCGGAGAACCGCGTGCTCTCCACCGACAGGGCAAACTCCGTTCTGAGCTATATGCTCACCGCGCAGAACGGCGCGCTTGACGCATACGCGCAGTATTTCTGCGCCGCGGGCTACGGCGCGACGCGCCCCGTCGCAGATAACTCCACCGACGCCGGGCGCGCCTCCAACCGCCGTATTGAGATATCCATGATACTCAAGGACGAGACCGTGCTCGACATAGTCGACAGCTACCTTGCGCTGGAGCTGCCCGGCACCGATACCGCGGACGCGCAGACGGCAGACACCGCCGCCGCGTCCCCCTCACCGTCCCCGTCGGGGAAAAACTAAGACAGCAGAATAAAAAATGACCCGGTACCGCTATGGAGGCTTCTCCATAACGGTACCGGGTTTTCGCGCTTATTGCCCATTATACCAATATATATAATATGTGCAGTCCGCGCCGGGGACGGCAGCGGCGAGCGTGTAGCCGTAGCTTTCCAGCGTGCACAGCTCCTCGTTGACGTTGGGGATGACGATGAACTCGCACTCCTCCTCGCGCGCCTTTTCGCCGGTCGTGTCGTAGTCGAGCGCGCCGTCGTCGTCATACATGAACTCCGCCTTGTGCTGGTACGGCGTGAGGATGAACGGGTCGTACTCGCGGATCCAGAAGAAGAGGTTTTTCGGCACAAGCACGCGCTTCTCGCGCTCGCCCGCGATGTTATAGATGGTGTCGCAGACCTCTTTCGCACCCTTGATGAGCTTTTCGGGGTTCTCCGCGCGCGAAAACGAGATGCCCGCGTGGTTGCCGTCGGAGACGAGCAGCAGCGTCAGCACCGCCGCGATGAGCAGCACCGCGCGCTTCCACTTGGCGCGCAGCGCGTAAAACGCGCGGATAACGCAGTACACTATCACGCCGCCGATAGGCAGCGGCCAGAATATGCGCACTACGCGCTCCGGGTCGAGCATGAATTTTATCATGTAGTGTATGAAGACGGGGTTGAAGATGAAAACGCACAGCACGAGCGAAGGGTAGACAAAGTATTCGCGCGCGCGCCTGTCCTCCTCCGCCGGGGAGAGCAGCAGGTATATGCAGCAGATGACGAACGGGATGAACAGCCGCCCGTCGAGCGTGCCGAGGCGGTAGACCGAGGCGGTCTCCTCAACTATGACCTTAAGACTTTCAAGCATGATCTCTTCCCCCTCTCACAGCATGAAGTGCGCGCCCATGAGAGCGAGGCTCGGCGTGACGCTGAGCGCGAGCTTCCATATCGCGCCCCAGTCGCGCGTGCGTATCACGTACACCAGTCCCCAGCAGCCCAGCAGCATCAGCGAGACCTCCGCGCTGCTCGACGCGACCATGCACCCCGCGGCGTTGGCGAGAAATATCCCGATCCACAGCCAGCGGCGGCGGTGCGCGTCGGGCTCATTTTCAGTTAGGAGGAAGAAGTAGAGCGCGAGTGGGCAGATGATGCTCGGCCCGAAGGCCTTGCCCATCCACGGGTAGCAGATCATCCACGTGTAGCGCAGGTTCATCGCCACGGCGCACAGCTCGTAAAATACGCTGAGCCCGGCGAGGGCGAACAGCGCCCTTTCGCGCTCGCCCTTGAAGAAAAAGAGCGCGAGGCGATAGACGACATAGTAAAAGAGCACGATGAGAAAGCCGGGCAGCACCGTGCGCATGAGCACCAGCACCGTCAGCGAGAACAACCGCGCGAACATCGCCCAGAAGAGCGGCCACGGCGAGAACACATAGGTCAGATATTCGCCCATATGCTCAAAGTAGTTGAAGGGGAAGCCCGTTGTGGGGTCGGTGCGCATGATGTCGTCAGTGTAGAGCGCGGTGTTGGCGAGACCGAGATACCATGCGTCGTCAATATTCCATGTGCCCGCACCGAACGTCGTGCGCGCGATCTGCCACGCCGCGACAAGCACGGCGGCGAGGAGGAATATCTTCTCCCGCTTGGAGAGCGCCTTGCGCTCCACAGGGGGCTTTGGGTGCTTGGAGTTGAGAAAGAAGCCCAGCAGCGCCGCCGCCGTGATGAGCACGAAGTATACCGCCGTCATGACCGACAGCGTCCGCCCTATCACGAAAAACGGCAGGTACACCACCTCAAAGAGCGCGAGCGCGGCGCACACGCCGAAAAGGTAGATGAAGCCGCGGTCAAACTCCCCCCGGTGAAAGAAAACATATCCCACGCCCAGCGGCAGCAGCACCAGCGCGCTGCCCAGCGCCAGAACGCGGATAACAGTCCACAAAATAGCTGACATGAAATGTCCTCCGGCTTTGGATTGGTTTGCGATGCAGAAAAATACCGAAAAATTATACCATACCAAGAGGGGTAAATCAATACGGCGGGAAGTCGCATTCACTCTTGAAAAGCGAATGCGGATAGACTATTATAATACAAGTATAAAAACAGGGATGTGTGAGTACATGAGCCAAGCCAGAACACTGCGCCTTACATCGTGCGGGGAGCTGGACATAGTCAAAACCTTTGAGTGCGGGCAGTGCTTCCGCTGGAACGCGGACGCCGACGGCGTATACCGGGGCGTGGTGCGCGGGTATCCTGCGCGCGTGTGGGAGGAAGCGGACGATGTGTACATCCGCTCCGCCGCGCCGGAGGCGCTGTGGAGGGATTACTTCGACCTCGGGCGCGACTACGCGGAGATAAGCCGCGGCTTTGCCGGGGGAGAATACCTCGACGAATGCGTGAGATTCGGGCAGGGAATACGCATACTGCGGCAGGAGCCGTGGGAGGCGCTGTGCTCGTTCATCATCTCGCAGTGCAACAATATCAAGCGCATAAAGGGCATTGTCGAGCGCCTGTGCGCGGCCTACGGCGCTCCGGCGGAGCTGGACGGGGAGCGGTTTTATACGTTCCCGGACGCCGAGACGCTCTGCACGCTCCGCGAGGAGGATCTCGCCATGCTGCGCTGCGGCTACCGCGCGGCGTACATACTCTCCGCTGCCCGCGCCGTCACGGACGGCAGTCTGAACCTTGAAGCGCTCAAAGAGTGCGGCTATGCCGAGACCAAGCGCGAGCTTCTGAAGCTCAACGGCGTGGGGGAAAAGGTCGCCAACTGCGCGGCGCTGTTTGGGCTGAACCATATAGAGGCGTTCCCGATAGACGTGTGGATGCGCCGCGCGCTGCGCGAGCACTTCCCGCCGGACTTTGACCCGGCCTCCCTCGGCGAGTACGCGGGGCTTGCCCAGCAGTATATTTTCTACTACGCGCGCGAGCACGGGCGGCAGACAGAAGCTGTCACTTGACTTTGCCCGGAAATCTGTTATAATGGCGAAAATTTATACATATGGAGGTTACGGTATGGGTCTCAATGAACTCTATTCACAGCGTTTTGTCGGCGAGGGTCTGACGTTTGACGACGTGCTGCTCGTCCCGGCGGAGAGCGATGTGCTCCCGGCGGATGTCGATCTCTCCACGCAGCTCACAAAGCGCATCCGGCTGAACGTGCCGGTGATGAGCGCGGCGATGGACACTGTGACGGAGTACCGCATGGCGATCGCCATTGCGCGCGAGGGCGGCATCGGCGTCATACACAAGAACATGAGCATCGACACGCAGGCGGAGCAGGTGGACATGGTCAAGCGCTCTGAAAACGGCGTTATCACCAACCCGTTCTCCCTCGGCGCGGACAACACCCTCGGCGACGCGGACGCGCTCATGGCAAAGTTCCGCATTTCCGGCGTGCCGATAGTCGACACGGACGGCCGTCTCATCGGCATCATCACCAACCGCGACATGAAGTTTGAGACCGATATGTCCCGCCGCATCGATGAGGTCATGACGAAGAACGACCTCATCACCGGGCTTGAAGGCACGACGCTTGACGAGGCGAAGGCCATCCTCCAGAAAAACCGCATTGAAAAGCTGCCCATAGTCGACAAGAATTACCGCCTCAAGGGGCTTATCACGATAAAGGACATTGAAAAGGTGCTCAAGTACCCCAATTCCGCCAAGGACGCGGCGGGGCGGCTGCTGTGCGCGGCGGCCATTGGCGTGACGGCGGACGTGCTTGACCGCAGCGGCGCGCTCATTGACGCGGGGGCGGACGTGCTCGTGCTCGACAGCGCGCACGGTCACTCGGCGAACATCATGCGCAGTGTGGCGCGCGTCAAGGAGCGCTTCCCCGACATTCAGCTCATCGCGGGCAACATCGCAACGCCCGAGGCGGCGGAGGCGCTCATCCGCGCGGGAGCGGACTGCGTCAAGGTCGGCATAGGACCGGGCTCCATATGCACCACGCGCGTTGTCGCGGGCATAGGCGTGCCGCAGGTCACGGCGATCATGCAGTGCGCGGAGGTCGCGGACAAGTACGGCATCCCCGTTATCGCCGACGGCGGCATAAAGTACTCCGGCGACATCGTCAAGGCGATCGCCGCGGGCGGCAAGGTCGTCATGATGGGCTCGATGCTCGCGGGCTGCGACGAAGCGCCCGGTGAGACCGAAGTGTATCAGGGACGGCAGTTCAAGGTATACCGCGGCATGGGCAGCCTCGGCGCGATGCAGAAGGGCAGCCGCGACCGCTACTTCCAGCAGAACAACAAAAAGCTCGTCCCGGAGGGCGTCGAAGGGCGCGTGCCTTACAAGGGGGCAGTGTCCGAGACGATATATCAGATGATGGGTGGTCTGCGCTCCGGCATGGGCTACTGCGGCGCGCATAACATCGAGGAGCTGCGCACAAGGAGCAAGTTTGTGCGTATAACCTCAGCCGGCCTCAAGGAGAGCCACCCGCACGATATCTACATCACCAAGGAAGCACCCAACTACACGATGAATCCGTAAACGAATCCGTAAACGAATCCGTAAACCACCGCTGCCCCGCGAAAATCTGCTGGATGATGGGAGTGTCCGGTATGGAGAGCCGTAGGAAGAGGAGAGGAATATTACAGTCGCTGCTCGCGGCGGCAGGAGTTTGCCTGCTGACAGTGATCGTGGGCGCTTTTGCGCAGTTCAGCGTGCCGCAGCAGGCGCTGAAATGGGTGTTCCTCGCAGGTCTTATCGCCGCGCTGATCGCGTCGCGGCGCTCCATGCGGACTGTCCGCAGGGTGTGCATAGGCATATGGGCGCTGTCTGCCGCGGCGTTGGCGGCGTTCGCGGTCATAACGGCAGTCTCTGTGCACCTGGCGAAATACAGCGAGGCCGATAACGGCAAGCAAGCGCTGTATGCCGGGAAAAAGGTGATGCTCGTCGTGCCGCATCAGGACGATGAGATCAACCTCGCCGGGGGCGTGATAGAGGAGTATATCCGCTACGGCAGCGAGGTATATGTCGTCTATGTCACGAACGGGGACTACCGCGTTCCGGCGGAGCAGCGCCTGAAAGAGGCGATAGACGCGCTCGCGGTGCTCGGCGTGGATGAGGAGCATATAATTTTCCTCGGCTACGGCGATGCCTGTACGGACAAAAATGGCACGGCACTCTATAATACGGACAAGCAGCTCACTTCAAGAGCGGGATATTCGTATACCTACACATATGACGGACATCCGCTGTTCCGCGAGGGGCGGGCGTATACGCGGCAGAACGTGCTTGAGGATATACGTGATGTTATTCTGGAGCACCGCCCCGACGTTATCTACGGCGTGGACTGTGATTTCCATCAGGATCACCAGCTTACAGCGCTGATGTTCGACAGAGCCGTGGGTGAGATACTGAGCACCGTTGACAACTATAAACCGCTCGTGTACAAGGGCTTCGCGTACAGCACGGCTTACTATGCGCCGGGGGATTTTTATCAGCTCAACATAAAATCGACGTTAGCGCCGAGCGGAGGACTGCGTTTTTTCGCGTCCGGAATATATGCATGGAGCGAGCGCGTGCGTATGCCGGTGTCGGCTGGGTCACTGTCGCGCGCGTTGATGTCGTCGCGGCTGTTCGCAGCGGCGCTTGAGCATCGGTCACAGGATGAAGCGGAAAGAGCAGGGCAGATAATAAACGGCGACAAGGTGTTCTGGCGGCGGGAGACGACTTCTCTTTGCTATGCCGCGCAGGTGACAGCCTCGTCCGGCGATGCCGCCGTACTCACGGATTTCATGCTCGGCGACACTTCAAATGTGCTCGACGCGGCCAATAACGTCACCGGCATATGGCACAGCGCGCCCGGCGACAGTGAAAAAACCATAAAGGTCACGTTTGACGAGCCGCAGACCATACGGCGCATAAAGCTCTATGACGACCCCAGCCCGGAGAGCAACATCCTCGATGCGGTCATCAGCTTTGATAACGGCGACACGGTGAATACCGGCGCGCTCTACGCACTTGGCACTGAGACGGTGATAGAGACGGAGGAGGACAATGTGCGCTCCTTCACGGTGAGCATCACCGAGTATGAGGGCGATGAGCCGGGTCTGACCGAGATAGAGGCCTATTCCGGCGCTTTCGACGCCGGGGTGAGCTTTGTGAAGATCATGAACCGCGACAGCGATTTTGTGTATGACTACTACATCGACCCATCCGGGACGGAGTGCTTCTCGCTCTATGCCTACGGCTGTTCCCCGGCACTGGGCGGGTATGAAATAAGCTGCACGGGGGATGACGGCTGCCGCGCGTACATCGACGGGGAGAATATCGTTGTGGAGTGTCCTGTCGGGAAAAGCTGCAAGGTCACTGTGACGGACGGCGTAAACTCCGACACCGCGGTTTTCCGCAACAGCGGCAGTGATGAGCTGCCGTATGCGATGAGGGCGGATAAGTACTTGCTCGAACAGAGATGGAACCTCACAGCGCAGAAAGCGATGTTTCAAAATCTGATCAACAACTTTGACCAGATTTCGCAAAACTACTGCAATGTAAAACTCAACGAGATACGCGATAAGCTCGCCTATCTCCGCTGGGGCATACACCGCGTGGGCGAGAAATTATTCGGCGCATAACAGTAAAACCAATACCGCCTCCGGCAGCGAAGAACTGCCGGAGGCGGTATTTATGTATCAGTTTATCATCATATCACAGCGTCTGCGTTTTGGCGAGCCGGCGGTTTTTATACTCCGGCGCGCCTGTGACCTCGCGGAGTATATTGATGCCGTCGGGGATGGCGGCGGGCTCGGACGGCGAGCCGTAGATGAACATCACGGCCTTCTCATTGGAGAAGGGGTAAACGTCGATCTCCATACGCTGCCCGTTGAGGTTGAAGCGGTACTTCGTCTTGCGCACGCTGTGCAGACTCACGTCGCCCTCCATTAGGTAGGCGACGTACTCCTTTTCGGAGATGGGGCGCTCCGTCACCCAGCGCTGCCCGTCCTCGCCGATGCGCTTCTCGGTGTAGAAATAGAGATATTCGCTGCCGCTGCGCTGCTGGCGTATGCGGCGCTCAACGTTGGGCTTGGACGGCGTGAGGTATGTCTGCATCATGTCCACCGCCGCGGCGCCGAGCTTATCCGTGAGCATCGCGGTGTCGGGCATGGAGATGAGGTACTTGCGCTTTTCCGCCTGCGGCGCGGGCTGCCCGACGAGGGAGAAGACGGCGCTCATCGCGCGGTTGAGCTTGTCGTCAAAATCAACGGAGTTGTCAATGATGTGCAGATTCGGGTGGCGGCTCCACGCGCGCAGTGTGCGCTCATCCATCTGCCGCGCGGTGTCGACGTCTTCATAGCGCGCCACGTTGCCGAAGTTATAGGCGAACTCCGCCCCCTTGGCACAGCTCACAAGATGCAGCACCGCGTCATAGCCGCGCAGTATCTCATCCTCGGTTTTGCCGAAGTGCGAGAGCGTGAGGGCGAACTGCTCGTCGCTGACATACGCCTTGTCGTCGAGCACGGCGCGGTCGTATATGATGAGCACGTTCTCCTCCGGCACGATCTCCGCTGCGCCGAGGGCGAGCTTTTCCTTGTGCAGCTGATCGGAGATGACGAAATACTGAAAATCCTCCATTGTCACGCAGTTGCCGAACGGCTTTATCCCAAAGCCGGAAATAAGCTCCGTCGACGTTTCCGGGACGATTATCACGCGCCAGCCGTCCTCTGTCTTGAACTCCTTGAGTATGCGGCTGATGAGTGTTGTTTTGCCGGCGGCGGGACCGCCTGTGAGCACGATGCGGACTATGTTTTTTGACATGTTCAAAGCTCCGTTCATGAGTTCTTTCGGTTATTTTACCATCCGGAACCGTTTTTTTCAATAAGCACTTCGCGGCTCTGCGCCGTCTGTGCGCGTGCGGAGGACACGGCGCGGTGGCGGGCGATACGGAAAAATGCACAATAATACCCGCCCTGTTGACGCGGAACAAGCGAAAATTGGGGGCATAGTGGGGAATAATAGGCGAAAAATTGCCCCAATTTGCCCAAAAGTGTACCGCAAGACTTGACGAAAAGCACAATAAGATGTATTATTTATAAGCGATTCTATTACCCTCGGTTGACAAGAGCACATACGCCCGACAACGTCAGAAGAAGCTCGCGCCATTTCGTTTCCGCCCTTCGGTGAAAACTCCATTATGCTCGCTCCTTCTTCCTCTTTCCTCGCAAACCCGCTTTGCTGGGCTTTGCTCGGAGTACAGAGACAGGTTGTGTTCTTTGCCTCAAAAACCAAAAATCACACGAAAATCCATCGCTGTCAGGTGCAAAGCAGTTTTGCCGTGGCAGAAAAGCGGTCAGACGACGAAAAGGCCGCTGGGAATACTTTGTGTATTTGCAAGGTCTTTGAGGATGTATGGGCGCTTTTCTGCCCGTCAAAACCGTGTGTGTCCTTGTCAATCGAGGGTAACCTGTCAGTATGAGAGGAGCGGAATATGCCGGAGAGATGTGTGCTTCGGCGCTGCTCTGAAAGACCGATGGGAGTGGTTACATAGAATGAGGAGGAACTTGTAAATGGGCATGATTCCTGAAGTTAAATGCCGCCGGTGCGGGGAGACGTTTTCGTCAATGCGCAGCCGCTGCCCGAACTGCGGCACGCGCAGAGTTACGCAGAGCTCCAGAACGCCCGGCACGACTCCTGGGACAGTCAGAGGCACTGCCTCCTACGAGCGGGCGGAGACAAACACAAAATGGCAAATGATTTTCGGTTTGATATTGGTTGTAGCAGTTATCCTTGCGGTCATAGTCATGGTGTCGACGAGCCTTAACGGCGCAGATCAGGTGGAGACGAAGGTCACGCCGCCGGTCGCGGTGACGAGCAATGTCCCCAACATTGAAGCCGCGCCCACAGCGCCGCCGACCCCGACCCCGTCGCTGGAGAAGATAGATATCAAGAACTATGAGAACACGGTCACTGAGTTCACGATGCATCTGAGCCAGAATGAGGTCGTACCGCTGACCGCCGTGCCGTACCCGCTGACGATCGAGGGCGTGAAGTTCACATGGTCCGTCAGTGATGATACGGTGCTCCAGCTCACACCGAGCGACGACACGCAAAGCTGCCAGGTCACGATTATCGGCACGATCGCCGGCGGCGTGAGGCTCACGGTGGAAGCCTTCGGCGTGCAGCAGACTGTCACGATCTACTGCGTGGATTAAAAACTCTGTGTTTGACTTCAAAGCAAAAAAGGGAGCGCGAGAGCGCTTCCTTTTTTGTGTGTGCGGAGGAAAAGAAGAGCAAAAGAAATAAGCTGAAAAAAACTCTTGACAATTGGACGCACATAGTATAAAATACCCCTTGCTTGAAACAAAAGGACGATTGGCGCAGCTGGTAGCGCATCCGCTTGACGTGCGGGAGGTCACAAGTTCGAGTCTTGTATCGTCCACCACATTTATAAGCAAAAAGGCACTGGAAATTTCGATTTTCGGTGCTTTTTTGTACTTTATAGCATATTTGGAAAACAGCAGAAATTGCGTTCGAGCACAGTGTCAACAAAAGTGTCAACATTTGGACTGCTTTGCTGCTGTGCCGGGATAAAACCGTTGATAGCAAAGAAAGGATGTTATCGATGGCAGCAGTCACACCAAACATGAAAGACGGGAAGGTTTTCTCTTACAGGTTCAGAGCCTGTGTAGGCCGTGACAAGAACGACAAACAAATATTCAGAACGACCACATGGACAGTTCCCGAGGCGCTCGCCCCCTCAAAAGCTGAACGTGCAGCGCATAAAGCCGCTGCGCAATGGGAAGAACATGCAAGAGCGGAATATAAACGCGATTTACTTGACCCCGAGCGAGTAAAGGCACGCGAGATAGAACGCACAAGAACTCCGTTTTCATCGTTTGTTCTCAATGACTGGTTTCCCATCTGTATTGACAACGGGGAGCATAAGCCGAAAACAATCTCATTCTATAATGATACTATCAAGAACATAACCGCCTATTTTGGTCAAAACCCGCTCCAGCAGATAACAGCAATAGACATACAGAAATTTATTATTTACCTGCGCACAGAGAAAAGCTTTGCCCCGCAGACGGTACATCATCATTACAGAACGCTGAACATGATTTTTGCGTATGCGCAGAAACAGGAAATTATTCTCAAAAACCCGATGGACAAAGTCGACCCGCCGAAGCTTGCCAAGAAGCAGATAGACGCCTTTTCTCCGGAAGCTGCAAAGGTCTTTTTCTCCGCGCTGAATGAGTGCCCGCTCGATTTCAGATGTATGCTGCACCTGATGATAACAACGGGAATAAGACGCGGCGAGTGCATCGGATTGAAATGGGGAGATATTGACGAAACCCGCTCACTTGTGAAAGTAGAGCGCAGCGTGACATATACTGCGAAGAGCGGGATAACAGTAAGCACTCCCAAAACAGCGGCAAGTTTGCGCACTATACCGCTTATGAACAGCACTCTGAATCTGCTGAAAGCACTGAAAGAGGAGCGCAAGGTGGAAAACCCGGATACTATTCTTGATGACAGCTTTATTTTTCCGGGGGAAGCCGGTATTTTTGCGCCGAGAGACCCCAATGCTGTGACGCATAGGGTGAAGCATTTTATGAAGGTCAACGGTCTGCCTGATATGTCGCCGCATGATTTGAGACATAGCTGTGCTACATTACTATTGAGCAGCGGCGCAGACGTGAAGAGCGTGCAGGAGATATTAGGGCACACCAATGCAAGCACGACGCTGAATTTTTATGTTAAAGCCGACATAAATCAAATGCAGGCTGCATCCGGTAAAATGGCGGCCGTGTTCGGCCTGTGATAATAGCTATGGCTAAGCGCACAAAGTAGCAGACGAAAATTTGTTAAAAATGCCAAGTAAATTTCCGCCCAACTAAATGTTATATAAGCATACTCTCACGCAAGCATATAAAGAGTTACCCTGCTACCGAAAAAGTGCGATAGCAGGGTTTTTTATAGTACTTGGTCGTCGTCAGATGGCAGATACTCCATTATGTCCTGTACCCGGCATTGCAGTATGCGGCATAGGTCATTGATAGTGGTTGTGTTCAGCGGCTTGTTTTTACGCAACTTGTCTATCGTGGAGCTTGATATATGGTAGTCCTTAATCAGCGTATATGTGGACTCACTCGACCTTTTCAGCGTTTCCCAGAATGCGGCGTAGCTTATCATTTATAGCCCTCCTAAGATTTCATTCTTATCTTAGGATGTGACCGCATACTTGACTATAGTCGCTATAAAGACTATAATATTTGTAGCGACTATTGTGCAACAAGTATTAAAGAAAGGAACAATTAAAATGGTGCATACTGACAGTCACGTCGAAAACCCGAGTGGACGAGTTTATATAACTATCCACAGTCATCATCCCCCTACCGAGAAAGATCTGCATATAATCCAAACTCTAAATCTTGAGGCAGCAAGCGAGTTTGCAAAAATCAAAGGCTGGTCAATAACAGTTAATAACAGAGGGGAAAAATAAATGGCACTAATTAAATGTCCGGAATGTGGAAAAGAAAATGTATCTGATTCGGCTCAATGCTGTCCAGAGTGTGGCTTTGGAATACATGATTACTTTGTCAAGCAACAGAATGAGCGAATGGCAAAGGAAAATGCCGTGTCAGCTGCCCAAAAAGCGAAAGTCCAGAAAGAAAAAGAAGCGGAAGAACTAAAGCATAGACTGGCAAATATTAAAGTCCCGGAAGAGCCGCGGAAAGGTGTATATGTAGCAGGGGGAGCGGTTTGCGGAATAATTGGAGTTCTATGGTTGGTTATGTCGTTATATGATGGTTTTCATTTTTTTAAGTTTTGCATTGCAGCTTTTTTCTTCATTATGGCTGCTACCGCATATTCAGTGTACAAAGATGCTGTGTCTGATTATAATCTATCGCAAACAGATTTTAGTGCATACCAGCAAAAAGTAATTCGTGCAGAGGATGCGCGCAAAGCGGAAGAAATAAGAATTGCAAATGAGAAGGCTGAAAAGGCGTCAGCACCCGTAAAATGCCCTAAATGTGGTTCAACCTCAATTGCAACTGTAAACCGCGGCTATTCTCTTGTGTGGGGGTTTATCGGGAGCGGCAAGCCGATGAATGTTTGCCAGAAATGCGGATACAAATTTGACCCAAAGAAATAACGGAGGACAGAAAATGAGAAAGCAGTTTCTCTGTTACATACAAACAAAATTTGTCATATCATTTTGAAAGGACGTTTAACATGTTTACTAACCCGGGTAAAAAAATAAAAACAGTATCCATTATAGCATTTTGGATCTCCATATTGGTATATGTTGTGCTTGCATTTACAGTTGGAGTAGATGCAGGAGCCGGAGTATTTATATTGCTGTTAATTGCCTGCCCAATCTGTGCATATTTGTCTACCTTGTTTTTGGTCGCGTTTGGTGAACTAGTGGAAAACTCGTCTAAACCAAACTCAGAAAAAAAGAGGGAACACGTGTTAAAGGAAGAGGAAAAGAAAAAACAGATAATTAGGGAGCAGCTTGCACGGTTAAACTTAACTCAGGGCAAAGAAGCAGAAGCCGACCCATATCTTACGGACGAAGAAATTGAAGCAGAACTGGAAGCGGAAATAAACAAATAAACAAATAAGGATAAAGGTCCAGGCTTTGCCCGCCTTAATTCCACAACTTGGATTGCAGCCTAATATAGTTTATAATGATTACGCGGCCACAAGGTTAATCCCCGTGGCCGCGTTTTCTATTGCAATCATTGAGTTTTGGGCGCTATTCCGTGTCCTGCGCACTAAAATGACATCAGACACTTTACCAGTACAACAATACTAATAATGCCTAGAATCAGCGTAAACCAATTGGCTCCGATCGTGCCGTTGAGCAAAGAGCTGAGATACGAAACCGCCAATATTGCACCTATGACCGCCCCACCGCTTATATGACCACCTGAGCTGCGCCTGTACGTCTGCTTGTTACTCTCGCTCTCGTCGCTGAATATGTCTTCATACAAATGCACGTCCTGCATATCAACCTTGCCGTCGTGATTGAAGTCAAAGTCATTAGACATATAGTGCCCTCCTATTAGCATCCTGATTCGTTATCGATCATTCTCTGCCAGTATTCTGCTCTCTCTGCCGGTGACAGCTGCGAGTATGTAAACAGGAGAAAAGCCTTGTTTATCTCCTTTACGCTCTTTGCGCCCAGATTTCTTATTCCTGCAATTCCGCGCTCTGTTTTCATAGCGTCGTTGAGCTTGCCGAGCGTATTCACGCCCGCTCTCATAAGCCCATTGCAAGCACGTACAGATAGATTCAGCTCTTCTATACCTATGCCAGCCATTCTCTGCCTGTACGGGATTTGTACCGCTTTGCCTGAAAAATTTGCCTGCAAGGTATGCTGTATACCGTGTTTACCCGCTTCATCCCTCAGCTTTACCGCCTCTTTTGAAACGTCTCTTGGACACTCTGCGGTTGCGGGTGCTTGTTCGCGGCTATCGCTCATAACGTCAAACGTCGAACTCAGCCACGAGCGCCCCGCAAGATAATCACGGTATGACCGTTCGTCAAGCTGGACATTGCCCCATTGCGTAGTGATCTCGTATATTGTCTCGCCAGTCATTTCTGCATCCTCCATTCTCTGTTCCTCCCGAAAAATAGGCGCAAAAAATCCTGTCGCGGGACAGGGCATACCTATCATACAAGCTTTGGCACCTTTCTCTCTGGGAGGTTGCCGTGCGGTCATAGGGCTTGTCCCTCGCGCATCTCTTATAGGTCAGTATTCAATTGATTTCGAGCGTAAAACTGTGCACGTATACGCTCACAGATATATCTGGGTATGCACATTTCTCAATTATCACACCGGCGCAAGCCTGTGCAGTGCATATGATAATCATCTGCGTCTTTACAGACGGGGCAGCTTTTGGCTACAGCAATAGTATAGCACAATTCCGCTATATGTCAATAGGTGCAGAAATACCGGTCTGGTAACGATAGATAACAATCGGATTTACTAGCATTATGCTGCTGATATGTTCCCGCTCACTGGCAAAACGAATCGCACAAGGAAACGCATTTATACTCATATAAGAATAGAATGAATTTTTGGCTGAGTATTGCGCAAGCAATAGGAAGGCAAAGCGTGCAGCCCCTTCTCGAAAGAGGGGGCGGTTTTGCGTCAGCAAAGGCACAAGAGGGGGAGACGACCTGATAAGCGATGAAATATAGCCTGTGGGGAACAAAATCGTAAATTTAGTATGCCACTATTATAATTCAATATCGATCCCATCATCGGGTAGCGTATATTCGATAACCCGCTTTCCCTCACTGTTCCTGCCGGTTTTCCTGCATGAAATATTAAGGTGTCCAAGAGCGGGCGCAAGGCTTTTGACCGGAATGGACATACCTGCAACGCGGTTGCCATATATCCCGAATTCTCTGTTTATATAGTCCTTTATATTCGATTGCTCTTCCTTTGACAATGCACGGTTCATGTAATCATGCTGCCTTAGATAGCTCAGGATTGTATCTTTGACCTCCCCATGTGATGGTCTCTTATTGATAATAAAAATTTGGGAATACGGAAACCACCGTTTGATCAACTCACAGCCGAACTCACCGTAGTCGTTTACAGGTTCGTCCCAGCTGTCAGCATAACAGGCGAAATCATTTATACTGCTGCAATAATCCAATATTCCATTAATGCGCCCCTCGTATGCCTCGAAAGCCTGCGTGATGGGATTGAATCTGATGCACCGGAACATATTTTCTACTCGCTTTATCAGCTGTGCTGTATCGACAGTGTCACCGTGTTTTCTGCGTTCTGCAATGTACTTTGAGTAAGCCTCATTTACCCCTGCGACACATTCTCTGTTTACCTCTGCATCAAAGCGGGAAAAGCTGTCATAGTTCTGTTGTGCATCATAAATGACATACAGCGTATTAAGCCCCTTGCGCACTCTCCCCGCCATTTGAATTAAGTCAATATAATAATGATTTTCAGATAGCATGATTGATATATCCTCATCCATGATATTAATGCCCTCTTTGCACTTCGTCGTTGCAATAAAGAGCTTTATGTCTGAGGGTAACATCTCCTCATCTTTCAGTGACTGGTATATGGCGGCTTTACGTTTTACAAGCTCATCGGAAAAATATTTGTTGTCATCGTCGTTAGCATACATGACTCCTATATCGTGTTCAGATATACCGTTGTCCTTAAGGTAACTGATTAACTGCGTCATACTTTTTATGGTGTTCGCAAAGTACACGACACGACGCCCGGCGCGAAGTGCGTTGACAAGTATTTGCTTGGATTTTCTTCCGTTTATAAGGTAGACTTTTTGGGGAACGACGTGTTCGCACTTTTCAAAGTAATCGGCAAGATGAACTTCATCGGCATAATCATTGAGCAGCCATTTGATAGGCGCTAATGTTCCTGTCATAAATATATAGCGGCAGGAAGAACTGCTGTGATGAATCGCATAGTCGAGAAATTTTTCCACATAAAATGGAGCATCCGCAAATGTTGCGTCCGTAGACAGAGAATGTGCTTCATCCAGTACGATATAGTCAAACTTGTTCCATAGATGCGTTCTTGTATCGTCCACCGAGAAATGATAACGCACGAATTTTTCAAGCCCTGAGTTGGTGCATACAACATTGTGAACGATGTCAGAATATAAACATTCAAACTCTCTTTCGTCGGCATCCAGCAACTGGTCAAGGTTTATCCAGCGGGAAGCGTCCAGCTTTTTTGCTTGTGCGTCTGCTGTGATCTGACGGGACGTTATGAGGAGAACATGGCTGCCCGATTCGGCCAATTTCTGCACCCACAAATTTTTCCCGCTTCCAACTCCAGAATATATCTGAATAAAACGATACGGGGCAATGTCCTTTTCATAATCAAGCACGGTATCTAAAAGCCTTTTCCCCACCTAATCACTTCCCTTTCTCTGATAATATACTATCGCAGCAGCAATCAGGAAGTCAATACATGAGGCATTTTTTCAGCGTGTTTTTTCTTCAAGTCAGTGTTTGGACCTCCCACCTAATAATAACAGTGGGAAATCGAGCCAATTCTGTCGGTTTTATGCCGCCCATAGAGCAAGAAAGCCGCATAAACACTGGTAAAACAGGCTCTTCGCAGTGTCAACAAAAATGTCAACAGCAAAGCCGAATCAGCGTTTCCAGTTGTAATTTCGGCAATTCTATGTTATAATAAAAGTGCTCAAAAATATTAAACATCGACGGTTTCATGCACTTTTTGCTACGGACGATTGGCGCAGCTGGTAGCGCATCCGCTTGACGTGCGGGAGGTCACAAGTTCGAGTCTTGTATCGTCCACCACAAAGTCCCGTAGAACTTCGGTTCTGCGGGCTTTTTTTATTTGTATAGACCGCTCGAACTTGTGACCTTGTGCGAAGCACATTGAGCAGGACAAAAATTCTGTTGCCTTATGTCATTCGGTGAGGTAATATTATACTATATAGATACCCTCGGTTGACAAGAGCACACACGCCTGACAACGTCAGAAGAAGCTCGCGCCATTTCGTTTCCGCCTTACGGTGAAAACTACATTATGCTCGCTCCTTCTTCCTTTTCCTCGCAAACCCGCTTCGCTGGGCTTTGCTCGGAGTACCAAGACAGTTTGTGTTCTTTACCTCAAAAACCAAAAATCACACGAAAATACATCGCTGTCAGGTGCAAAGCAGTTTTGCCGTGGCAGAAAAGCGGGCAGACGACGAAAAGGCCGCAGGGAATACTTTGTGTATTTACAAGGTCTTTGAGGATGTATGGGCGTTTTTCTGCCCGTCAAAACCGTGTGTGTCCTTGTCAATCGAGGGTATACACCGAGGATGAGAGGGACGGAAGAATGAAAAAGAAATACGAAAAGCCGAGCTACAGCCCGGCGGTGAAGATCGCGCTGATCGCGGTGCTGGCGGTGCTGATCGCGGCACTGGTGTTCGTGATCGTTTTGCAGGCGCGGCAGGCGAAGCTTGAGCGCGGGGAGATCGCCCCGGCGCAGAGCACGGAGCCGCAGGCCGACGCTGCTGCCGAGGAAGAAGCAGCAGCGGCGCAGGCCGCCGAGGAGCAGCGCGCGAAGGAGGAGGCTGAACGCGCGGAGGCGGAGCGGGCAAAGCGCGCCGAGGATGCGAAGAAATACAGCTTTTATCAGAAGCTCGCCCATGGGTGCGACGTGAAAATGCTGATAATGGGCGACTCCGTCATCAGCGGCTACGGCGCGTCGGGCGAGGGGACAATGTGGCAGAACCTTTTGAAGGACTATGTCGAGGATAAATATCTCTCCGGCGCAGACTATAAGGGCAGCATGACGGTGGAAAACCTCGCCGGGGCGGGCAACAGCCTCTTCCCGGATATGCTGACCGTCAAGGACGGCGACGCGGCGGCGGACTGCGACCTTGCGGTGCTCTGCTACGGGAATGACGACCCGAAGGATGACTTCGGCGTATACTTTGAAACGCTCGTGCGCGCGATACACCTGAAAAACCCGGACTGCGCGATAATCTACGTGCTGGAAGCGACCGAGGGCGGATATACGCCGCGTATGCAGACGCTTCAGAGTGTGTGCGAGTATTACAGCGTCCCCGTGGCGGACACGTTCGCCCCGTACTATGCGCTGGGGCAGCAGGGCTTCTTCGCGGCGCTGGCGGACGGGGTGCACCCCAACGACGAGGGGCAGAAGATATATTTTGAGGCCGTGCGCGACATTATCGACGAGAATGTCACCGCCGACACGGGCAAGATGGAGGACATTGCCCCGCTCAATGGCGACGCGGCGCGCTTTGATAACCTCCTGTACATCCCGGCGGAGAAGTTCACCCGCGAGGATGACACGACCTTCGCCATCACTGCCGCCGACACCGGGGCGGGCGAGGGCGGCTTCAAGGGCGTGCTGATGCTCGACTGCGCGTATCCCGTTGTGCGCGAAGACGCGAAGGCGATAGCCGACGGCATGCTCTACACCATACCCAAGACCACCGCGATCGTCGATCCGCACCGCGACGGGCGCAGCCTCATCACGGTGAACAAGGAGCTTGTGCTGACGGATTCGATGAGCGTGATATTCACCTCAAAGGACTACGCGGATAAGTTCAACGGCGTGTACCTCGCATGGGAGATGCCGAAAGAAAAGACCAATTAAAGAGTTAAACCCGAAGCAGCGGCGCATTTTGTGCCGCTGCTTTAAAATTTTTCCGAAAGACGAAACATTTTCCCGCCGCGGCGCGTTTATATAGGTGAAAGGCCAAAACACAACACAATGCCGATGAGAAAGGGGCGAAAAGATGAAAAGACTTTTGGCGTTATTGCTGTGCGCTGTGCTCACAGTGCCGCTGGCGGGCTGCGCGGGCGCGGCGCGGCAGACCACGCCGACGCTCGAAGAGGGCAGCCACGGCGCGGACGAGACGCCGTTCATCCGCACGGACAGCTATTTTTCCGAGACACAGGAGCGGGAGATGGCGGAGAGCCAAAACGCGCGGGAGCAGAGCGATAACCAGATCTACGAAAGCTGGGATGAGGTGCTGGAGCAGATCTATAAGCGCGAGGGCAGCTTCTTCCTGCGCAGGGACGACATGGAGGAATTCCACGAGTGGGCGCAGGACGAGCCGCGCGATTTCGTCATTCACCCGGAACCCGGCGCGGACGGCGACAAGCGCACGGAAGCGATAAGCGAAGATGGCATGATCACCGACATGAACGAGTATACGCGCCTCAGAAACGAGTATGATATGAAGACGGCGGAGACCTTTGCCGCGCTCGGCTGCCCGGTGCGGGTGTGCGCCGAGTCAAGCATAGAGGACGGCGAGGAAATGAAGGACTACGTCTGCATCATCACCGTCACCCCGGCGAGGCTGTGGGAGCTGAGCGGGCAGGTCGACGGGCTGTATTACGTGGAGCGGCTGTGGGACAGCGTAAAGGAGCGCTTTGACGAGACCGTGTGGACATCGGAGGGAGCGTGACGCGATGAACGAGAAAAAGCTTGTCGCGCGGCTGCACCGGGGCGACACGGCGGCGCTGGCGGAGATAATAGAGCAGTATACGCCGTATGTCTACGCCATCGTGTCCAATGTGCTCGGTGGGATGCTGGGCGAGGAGGACGCGGAGGAGATAACGGCGGACGTGTTTACGGCGCTGTGGTACAATCGCCTGAACGCCGGGAGCGGGGCGCTGAAAGCGTACATCGCCGCCATCGCCCGCAACAAGGCGAAGTCCCGCCTGCGCGCGATGCGCATAAGCGAGCCTTTGCAGGACGATGTCCCCGTGGCGGACTGCACGCTGCCGGAGGAGCAGTACATCGTCAGCGAGCTGGGCGAGGCGGCGCGCCGCGCGGTGGACAGCCTGCCCCAGCCGGACAGGGAGATATTCCAGCGGCACTACTTCCTCTATCAGAAGACGGAGGACATTGCCGCCGACATGGACATGAACGCCGCCACGGTGCGCACAAAGCTCGCCCGCGGCAGGAAACGCTTGAAGGCATATCTGACGGAGAGGGGGTACAGCGTTGAAAGTATATATAACTGATATCTGCGGCGACATCTGCCCGGAGAATGTGACGATAGGCGCGGCGGACGAGGCGCGCACGGCGCGGATAAAGGCCGCTGTGTTTGAAAGCATCGGCGCTGCCGCGCCGGAGAAGAAGGGCGCGCGACGCGCGAGAAAGACCGCGCGCACGCTGCTGCTCGCCGCCGCGATCGCGGCACTATTAACTGCGACGGCTTACGCCGTGGCGAGCTTCACGATGGACAGGCGTGACGTTCAGGCGGGGGAGACCGTCTCCGGCTACTGGACGTTCGTGGACGAGGACGGGAACATCACCGAGCAGCAGAAGCTGAGCTATCCGGAGGCGAGCATGGTGTTCACGTTCACCGGACCTGCGCAGACGCATAACAAGCCGGAGCTCCGCTGCTTCTGGCTGCCGAGCGAGCCGACCTTCGGCGGGACGGACGAGGACGGCTGGACAGGCTATCTTGCCGACGAGGGCGACATGACCAGCGCGGAGCTGCCGTATATCATAACTTCCGGCAGCGTGCCAACGACATACAAGGCGCAGTACGTCCTCAGCGGCAAGGCGGAGATCGTGGAGGAGACGGACTGGGGCGTGTGGCACGTGCAGAAAATAACCTCGGACTACTCCGAGAGCGAGATGTTCGCTTGGATGGACAAGGCAAACTACATCCTCCTCTTTGACGCGGAGCGGGGGTATCTGCTCACGGTAAAGGGCACGAGCGACATGGAGACGCTGGAGCATATCGCGCGCGAGCTGGAGGTGCGCGAGAGCGACACGCCAAATCCGCCCTCGGATGTTGCCGAGACCATAAGCATACTGGAGCCCGGACGCGGGTGATAGAAACGAAAAAATCAGGGGCATGAGCCTGCCCCTGATTTTTTGCGCCTGTTCACTTTTCAATTGTCGCCGCAAAACTTCGCCTCATCGTCCGACCAGCCGCGGTCGAGCAGCCAGTAGCTGTCCCCGCCGTCGTCCGGCTCGGCGAGCCATTTGTCGACATCCTGCGTGGCGCGCGTCATCTTTTCGCGCGTCTCATACTTGCGCAGATCGTCCAGCGTGAACGCGAGCCCGATCTCCTGCGCAATGGGCAGCAGTACCGCCTCGCACAGCGCCTCGCGTATCTCCAGAGAGCCGGGGTAATTCGCCTCCGCCTCGGCGACGCGAGCGCGCAGCGCCTCGTCCGCGTCGTAACGCTCAAAGAATTTTATGACGTTTTCATTCATTGCCGCATTCTCCGTAAAATTTTTTCGTTGTATCTATTATTAGTATACTACATTCCGCCCGCGCATTGCAAGCGGCGGGATGAAATGTGAAATGTGCGTAAAATCCGCGGGATAGTGCGAAAGTTTTGACACGTCTTTGTTGACACTAGGGTTAAATTGTGGTATATTGCACTTGTTCAGAAGGCATAAATTCTGTGCAAAAGAGACAGAATTTCGCGTGGGACGGTATGGAAAACCGTCCGCAAATGTTGAAAAAGACGAAGAAACACGTATAAAGCGGCAGTTTATGCCGAAAATATGCCGCCCGGAGGGGCAAACGAAACACGGCCGTGTTTCGTTCATGTGCAATGTGCACATGAACGACGGCCGGTTACATAGGGGTTCTTAGGCGAAAGCCTTTGAATATACAAAATTTTTATGGAGGAAAAACCAGAATGAAAAAGTTTCTCGCACTGATGCTCGCACTGTGCATGGTCTTCGCGCTGTGCGCTTGCGGTCAGCAGGCCGCTCCCACGACGACCGAGGAAGCTCCCGCTGCTGAGGCTCCCGCCGCAGAGGACGCTGCTCCCGCCGCCGAAGAGGCTGCCGCTCCCGAAATCAAGGTCGGTATTGCCGCTCCTGCTGTCACCCACGGCTGGGTCGCAGGTGTTGCTTACTACGCAGAGAAGTACTGCAAGGACAACGGCCTTGAGTACAAGGTCAGCACCTCTGCCGACGCTGCCGAGATGCAGGCCGGTCTGAGCGACCTCGTCGAGTGGGGCGCCACCCTCATCGTCTCCTTCCCGCAGTGGGAAGGCATGGAGACCGCCATGCAGGAGATCATTGACTCCGGCATCCCCGTTGTCAACTTCGATATCGACGTTGACTGCCAGGGCATCTACAAGGTCACCGGCGACAACTACGACATGGGCTACCAGTCCGCGAAGTTCATCACTGAGAAGGTCGGCGACGCTGCTACCATCGCTGTTATGGACGTCCCCTCCTCCGGCTCCGTCTGCGAGCTGCGCAAGGAAGGCTTCTACGCTTATCTTGACGAGATCGGCTACGACAAGACCAACATCTTTGAGATCGCTGTGAACAGCTTCTCCCGTGACGACGGTCTTGCCTCTATGGCTGACACTCTTGAGAAGTACCCCCAGATCGACGCTGTCTACTCCATGGACGATGAGACCTCCATGGGCTGCATCACTGC
Organism: uncultured Oscillospiraceae bacterium; assembly: GCA_934572335.1. Taxonomy (GTDB): domain Bacteria; phylum Bacillota; class Clostridia; order Oscillospirales; family Oscillospiraceae; genus Limivicinus. The sequence goes on along the minus strand of CAKTKU010000003.1, from coordinate 112,023 downwards.
CATCACTGAGGCTGGCCGCACCGACATCAAGGCCATCACCGGCGGCGGCGGATGCCAGGAGTACTTCGGCATGATCGCGGACGAGCAGTATGCAGACCTCGGCCTGTGCTCCGCTCTGTACAGCCCGTCCATGATCCAGGATGCGATCAAGGTCGGCATTGAGCTGCTCAACGGCGAGAACCCCGAGCAGACCACCATCATCCCCACCACCATCGTGTCCGCTGACAACGTTGCAGAGTTCCTCGATCCGGAGAACACTGTTTACTGATCCAGCAAAAACAAGCGAAACCTTAAGGGGCTATGGCTTTATAGCCATAGCCCCTTTTCCGCAGAGAGGCACCGCCGGAAACGTTCCCGGCGGCGGCTCTGTGCGGAGTATGCATTAATACTATAACTGGATGTGATAACTTGAACCTCTCCATGCAGAATATCTACAAGTCCTTCGGCGCGAACAACGTTCTGGACAATGTGGACTTCACCCTCTCCACGGGCGAGATATGCGCGCTGCTCGGCGAGAACGGCGCGGGCAAATCCACGCTGATGAATATCCTCGGCGGCGTTTTGCAGGCGGACAGCGGCAAGATCGTCATCGACGGGGAGGAGCGTACGTTCCTCTCCCCGGTCGATTCGCTTGACGCGGGCATAGGCTTCATCCATCAGGAGCTCAACCTCATCAACGACCTCACCATCTACGAGAACATGTTCATCACGCATTTGCAGAGAAAGGGCGCGTTTCTCGACGCAAAGACGATGCAGGAGAAAACGGCGGAGCTTTTTGCGAAGATGAACATCACCCTTGACCCGCGCACGATGGTGCGCAATCTTGACGCATCGTATAAGCAGATCGTCGAGATATGCCGCGCTTTGATGCAGGAGGCGTCCATCATCATCATGGACGAGCCGACCACATCCCTCACGGAGCCGGAGATACAGCGCGTTTTCGCCATGATGCGCACCCTGCGCGAGCAGGGCGTGGGGATAATCTTCATCTCCCACAAGCTCGGCGAGGTCATGGAGATATGTGACCGCTACACCGTCCTGCGCGACGGCAAGATGGTTGCCGCGGGCGCGGTGAAGGACACCGACACGAAAAAGCTCGCCGCGTACATGGTCGGGCACGAGGTCAACACCGATGTGCTCACGCGCGAGATAAAGCTCGGCGACGAGGTGCTGCGCTTGGAGGTGCTGAGCGACGGGAAGTTTTTTGAGGATATATCCCTCACGGTGCACGCGGGCGAGGTGCTCGGCGTGACGGGACTTCTCGGCGACGGGCGGAGCGAGCTTTTCCAGAGCGTGTTCGGCGCGATGGGCAAATCGTACACCGGGAAGGTGACGCTCGGCGGCCGCGAGGTGCACATCACCAATACATATCAGGCGCTGGAGGAGGGGATCGCCTATCTTCCGCGCAACCGCAAGGAAAACGCGATACTCAAGGACATGAGCATCATCGACAATGGCTCCATCGTTGAGCTGCCGAAGATAAAAAAGCACCGCTTCTTCATTGACTTTGACAAGCAGGACAAGCTCTTCTCCAAGCAGATGGAGGAGCTGAGAATAAAAATGGGCGCGAAGTCCGACCCGATAACGAGCCTTTCCGGCGGCAACCAGCAGAAGGTGGTGCTGGCAAAGTGGCTCATGTGCGGGCCGAGGGTGCTGATCCTCGACAACCCCACACAGGGCGTGGACGTCGGCGCGAAGGAAGAGATATACGGCATTATCCACCGCCTCGCGGCGGAGGGCGTGGCGATAATCGTGCTCTCGTCCGAGGCGCAGGAGATAATCCGCGTGTGCGACAGGAGCATCGTCATGTTCCACGGCCGTCAGGTCGGCGAGGTCAGCGGCGCGGATATGAACGAGCATAACATCATGTATCTTGCCACGGGCGGCAAACAAAACGAAAGCGAGAGTGAATGAGATGGAGAATAAAAAGCTGGAAAACAAGGGCTTCGCGGCGAATGTGAAGGAGCTGTGGGCGCGCAACCATATGGTGTCCACGCTGTTTGCGCTGCTGGTCATGGTGCTTATTCAGGCGGTCGTCATGTTCATCAACGGCGGCTCGTTTGGCGCAATGTTCGGCAAGCTTGGCATGGCGTGGCTGAACATCCTCAGAAACAACACCTACGCCGGTGTTATCGCGCTGGGTATGTGCTTCATCATCATCTCCGGCGGCATCGACCTTTCGGTCGGCTCCATGCTGTGCGCGCTGGGCGCGATACTGATGTACCTCATCGAGCCGACGAACGGACTTCTCGTCGGCATGGGCATCACCGGCGCGCCGGCCTACGCCATCGCGTGCGTCGTGATAATTGCGGCGGGCTACGTCCTCGGCACGCTCAACGGCTCTCTCGTCGCCTACGGCAAGCTGCCCCCGTTCATCGCCACTCTCGGCACGATGAAGATCTTCCGTTCCGTCACGCAGCAGCTCACCAAAAACTTCAACCCCAAGGTTCCCGACGGGTTCAAGCTCATCGCCTCCGCCAAGATCGGCGGGCAGGTCATCCTCCCGATAATCTACTGGCTGGCGATAGTCATTATAATGCACATCATCTTCAAGAAGACCGCCTTCGGCCGCCAGACCATCGCCATCGGCTCCAACGAGCGCGCGGCGAAGCTCTCCGGCATCAATGTCAACTCTGTCAAGCGCCGCATCTACGCCCTCGGCGGCGTTATGTGCGCCATTGCCGCGATCATCTACGTGTCGCGTATCGGCTCCATGGACTATGCGAACGCGGGCTCCGGCTATGAGATGGACGCGATCGCCGCAGTCATCGTCGGCGGCACATCCATGGCGGGCGGCAGAGGCAGCCTTGTGGGCGCGTTTGTTGGTATGCTCATCATGGGCGTGATGAACAATATCCTCAACTCTGTCGGCGTGCCGACCTTCCTGTGCGACGCCATCAAGGGCGCGATAATTATCTTTGCGGTGCTCCTGCAGAAGAAGGACAACGTGTGATATAATAAGACCGTAGGTGCGGGGGAGAAGAAAACCTCCCTCGCACTATGACTATAAACAGATTTTCAGTTTTTTGAAAGGAGACGGATCATGATAAAAATAGGCATACTGGGGTGCGGGAAGATCGCGCAGGTGCGGCATATCCCGGAGTACGCGGCAAACCCGGACTGTGAGCTTGCGGCATTCTATAACCCGACGAGAAAGCGCGCGGAGGACATGGCGGCGAAATACGGCGGCAAGGTGTACGATACGCCGGAGGCGCTGCTGGCCGATCCCGAGATCGACGCTGTGAGCGTGTGCGCGGCGAACTACGCCCATGCGGAGCTTGCCATAAAGGCGATGCGCGCGGGCAAGGATGTGCTGTGTGAAAAGCCCATGGCAGTCACGCCGGAGGACTGCGAGGCGATGGTCAAGGTCGCCAAGGAGACGGGCAGAACGCTCATGATCGCGCACAACCAGCGCTTTGCCAAGGCGCACGTCAAGGCAAAGGCGCTCATCGACGCGGGCACGATAGGCCGCATCGTCACCTTCCGCACGACCTTCGGTCACGGTGGACCCGAGACATGGAGCATCAACCCCGGCAAGAACACCTGGTTCTTCGACAAGAGCAAGGCGGCGATGGGGGCGATGGCAGACCTCGGCGTGCACAAGACCGACCTCATCCACTACCTCACCGGTGAGCGCGTCGTGCGCACGACGGCAAAGGTAGCAACGCTGGATAAGCGCGGCGAGAATGGTGAGCTTATCGGCGTGGACGACAACGCCATGTGCATCTATGAGATGACCGGCGGCATCGTCGGCACGATGACCGCGAGCTGGACATTCTACGGCGCGGAGGATAACTCCACCGTTCTCTACGGGACAAAGGGCATCATGAAGATATACGATGACCCCGCGCACTCCATCGTCGTCACGCTTGCTGACGGCACGCGCGAGCTGTACGACGTTGAGCAGATACAGACGAACGACAACCAGACAAAGTCCGGCGTTATAGACGCATGGATAGACTGTCTCAAGAACCACACCGCGCCCGCCGTCACCGGCAAGGACGCGCTTTACGCCATGCGCGCGGTGTTCGCCTCCCTCCGCTCGTCTGGGCTGGGCGCGGCGGTCGAGATACCCGAGAACAAGTAAACATTTATCATATTACGACGAAAAGGAGAATCTGAGCTATGATGAAATTCGGTCTGCTCACCGCCATACTGGACGGGTGGAGCTTTGAGGAAGCCGTTGACACCGCGGCGGAGATGGGCTTTGAGTGCCTTGAGGTCGCGTGCTGGCCGGCGGGCAAGGCAGAGCGCCGCTATGCCGGCGTCAGCCATATAGACGCGGAGCGCGTCCTCGCAGATGATGAGTACGCAAAGTACGTGAAGGACTACGTCGAGAAAAAGGGCATGACCATATCCTCCCTCGCGTTCTACCCCAACACCATGGACCCCGACCTCACCAAGCGCACCGCCGCGATAGAGCACCTCAAGGCGCTCATCAAGGCGTCGAACAAGCTCGGCGTGGGCATGGTGACGACGTTCATCGGACGCGACCAGCACAAGACGGTCGAGGAGAACATAGAGCTCTTCAGGGAGATATGGCCGGGGCTTATAAAGCTCGCGGAGGAGAATAACGTCAAGGTCGCGATAGAGAACTGCCCGATGCTTTTCGACGCTGACCAGTGGCCGGGCGGGCAGAACCTCATGTGCACGCCTGAGATATTCCGCCGCCTCTTTGAGATCATCCCGTCCCCTAACTTCGGCTTGAACTTCGACCCGAGCCACTATGTCTGGCAGCAGCTTGACTACATCAAGACGATATACGAATTCAAGGACCGCATTTTACACGTCCACTTCAAGGACATCAAGCTCTATCCCGAAAAGCTCGCCGAGTGCGGCGTGCTGGCATACCCGCTGGACTATATGTCCCCGAAGATCCCGGGGCTGGGCGATGTGAACTGGGCGGCGTTCATCTCTGCGCTCAATGACATCCGCTTCAACGGCTGCGCCGTTATAGAGGTGGAGGACAAGGCGTTCGAGAGCTGCCGCGAGGATATTCTCAAATCCATCCGCCAGTCCAAGCACTATCTCGACAACTTCATAACCGTGTGAGGTGGGGACAATGGAAAAACGCATTATTGCCGTCAACTCCAACTGCTACCACGGCTATACGCTCGAAGAGGCGGCCGCGGGGATAAAGGCGGCGGGCTTCAAGTATATCGAGCTGACCGCGACGAAGGGCTGGACGGAGCATGTTTTCCCCGACCAGAGCTTCCGCAGTCTCCTGCGCGCGCAGGATATGCTGGATAAATACGGGCTCATCCCCTTTGCCATGAGCGGGCACACAAACCTCATGGACACCGCGCGTATCCGCGACTTTGTGGACAATATCCGCCTTGCGCACTTTTTCGGCAGTGAGTATATCGTCTCGTCCATAGGCGAGGCGCACCTTGAGGACAAGGCAGTCGCCCCCAACTCCGTCGTGGCGGAGCATATAAAGGGCTTTGCCGAGTATCTTGAGCGCTACGACATGAAGCTCGTGCTCGAGGTGCACGGCGACCACGGCACCGGGCGCATTCTTAAAGAGATCGTGGAGCTTGTCGGCTCGCCGCGCGTGCTCGTCAACTACGACACCGCGAACGCCATCTTCTACGGCGATGTGGACGTGCCGGAGGACTTTGCCGCCTGCATCGACAAGATCGGCTATGTCCATCTCAAGGACAAGGCGGGCGGGCACAAGGAGTGGAACTTCCCCGCGCTCGGCAAGGGCTATGTTGAGTTCCCCAAGCTCTTCAAGCTTATGGACGACGCGCACAATATGAGCCCGTACTCAATCGAGATAGAGTTCACTCAGGCGGGCGCGAAGGATCTCGCGGAGGTCAACGAGGCTGTCGCCGATTCCGCGGCATATCTGCGCGCACAGGGCTTCGAGCTGTAAAAAGGAAAAGATAATATGAAAAATCTCAACATAGGTCTCGTCGGAACGGGCGGAATGGGCAAGGTGCACTACGCGAACCTGCAGCAGATCGACGGCTGCACCGTCGCCGCCGTCGTGGGGCATTCCCCGCGCTCCGAGGCGGCGGCAAAGGAATGGGGCGTGCCGTGCTATCCGACGATAACCGACATGGTCAACGCCTGTGACATTGACGTCGTCGACATATGCACCCCCACGTATATGCACCATGACAACGTTATGGAGAGCCTTGCCCTCGGCAAGAACACCATCTGCGAAAAGCCCATCGCGCTCTCGGTGAAGGACGCGAAGGAAATGCTCGACGAGGCGGAGCGCCGCGGCGTGCAGCTTTACATTGCGCAGGTGTTGCAATTCACGAAGGAGGTCGGCTTCCTGCGCGAGGCGATAAAGAGCGGGGAGTTCGGCAAGCCGCTGGACGCCTGCTTTGAGCGCCTTTCCGCCTGCCCGAGCTGGGCGGTCGGCGGCTGGCTTTTTGACGAGGCAAAGTCCGGGCTGCTGCCCTACGACCTGCACATACACGACCTTGACATCATCGTCTCCCTCTTCGGCAAGCCCGACGGGTTCACTTTTTCGTCCTGCCGCGGCGAGGGGAAGAGCTATCCGGAGCAGTTCAGAATATGCTACGACTTCGGCGGGCTCAGCGTCGCGGGCGAGGCGGCGTGGTTCAACGCGCCCATCCCGTGGACGGCGCGCTGGCGCGTGTATTTTGAAAACGGCATGATGATCAACGACGGCGAGCGCCTCACGGCGTACCAGTTCGGTCATGAGCCGCGTGTATACGACACGTCGGACGCCGTGATGATCTCCACGGGCGTGAACGTGCCGCCGTGCGGCTGGTATTATAACGAGCTGACGCACTTCCTTGACTGTGCTCGGCATAACATACCCTCGCCCTATGTCACGCGCGGGCAGCTTTTGACCGTTATGGAAATTCTGGAGGAGATAAGCGCAAAGTGGAAAGAGAAAAAGTAAAGAAATATTTTGAACGCATGGGGCTGGAGCTGCCGGAGCAGATCGTCCCCGACTCCGCGCTTCTGCGCGAGCTGCAATTTGCGCACTGCACGCATATCCCCTACGAAAACCTCGACATTATCCGCGGCATACCTCTGTCGCTGGATGTGGACGACCTTTATAAAAAGATCGTGGAGGAGGGCAAGGGCGGCTTCTGCTTTGAGCTGAACGGTCTTTTCGCGTGGCTTCTGCGCGAGCTGGGCTACGGTGTGACGGAGTACGCCGCGCGCTACCTGCGCGGAGAGAAGGAGATACCCATGCGCCGCCACCGCGTGATGAAGGTCGTTGCGCTGGACGGGGTGTGGTGCTGTGACGTCGGCATAGGCGAGGTCTGCCCGCGCTATCCCGTGCGGCTCATCGAGGGCGTGGAGCAGGCGCAGTTTGACGAGTGCTACCGCTTCGACACGGACGGCGATCTCGGCTGGGTGCTGATGGACAGGCACCACGGCGAGTGGCGCAGGTTCTACTCATTCACGACCGAGCCGCAGCTGCCGCAGGACTACGAGGCGCTGTGCATCTACTGCGAGAAGAGCCCGAAGTCCCCGTTCATCAACGCCGAGATGTTCTCCCTCAAGACCGCCTCCGGGCGCATAACGCTCGACGGGAACATATATAAGGAGTTTGACTCCGGCGAGGTGCGCGTCAAGGAGCTGACCGACGCGGAGATGCCGTGGGCGTATGAGCGCTTCGGACTGAAAAAATAAGCATATAGACGTATACAATGATACGGCAGCAGGAGACCCGAGGATCGGGCGGCCTGCTGCCGTTTTCGCTGATTTTGAGAATATTATCAGGCGGCGGGCAAAATACAGTTGAAAAATGCTCGCGCATATTATATAATTAATTATTATAACGAATATAAAATTGGGTGGTTTATACCTCGCCGCCCGAATAACTGACTGGCAAAGGGCGCCCTTTGCCACCTTTCCGAAAGGAAAGGTGATGCGCGCTCACACCGGTCAGGGCAGAAAGGGAGCGGATGTGGAAAAATGAATTCAAAAACGCTGTCGTACATCATCAAGCGAATACTGCTGGCGGTGCTGACGATCATCATCATCAGCGCCATCACGTTCTTCGTGATGCATATGGTCCCCGGCGGACCGTTCAACCGTGAAAAGGCGCTGGACGCGGCGACCATCAAGGCTTTGGAGGAGAGATATAACCTCAATAAGCCGCTTTTTGAGCAGTACCTGCTCTATATGAACAATCTCCTGCACGGGGATTTCGGCGTGTCGCTGAAAAACGGGCGTGACATCACCGCCATTATCGGTGAGTCCTTCCCAATCTCCGCCAAGCTCGGTCTCATGGCGATAACGATCGCGCTCATCTGCGGCACGGTCTTCGGCTCCATGGCGGCGCTCATGCGCAACAAGCTGCCCGACAGGCTCATCGTCTTTTTCTCGACGCTCTTCACCGCCGTGCCGAGCTTCGTGCTGGCAACGCTTCTGCTGCTGGTGTTCGCGATCAAGCTGGGCTGGGTGCCTGTGTGGAGCGCGACGGAGGTACACTATACGCTGCCCGTCATCTCGCTTGCCGCCTACCCGATGGCGTACACAACGCGCCTTGCAAAGACAAGCATGCTCGACGCGCTGAGCCAGGATTACATACGCACGGCGAGAGCAAAGGGTGTTTCGCGCGGGAAGGTCATCTTCAAGCACGCGCTGCGCAACTCCCTCATCCCCATCATCACCTACGCCGGTCCGCAGATCGCCTATATCATCACCGGCTCCATGGTCGTCGAGACCATTTTCACCGTCGGCGGCATCGGCAGCAAGTTCGTCGCCGCCATCACCAACCGCGACTATACGCTCATCATGGCGACGACCATCTTCCTCGCGACGCTCATGGTCGTGGCGAATCTCATATGCGACCTGCTCTACAAGGTCGTTGACCCGCGCATAAAATTTGACTGAGGAGGTCGGAAGCGAATGGACAACATAAACACTTACGATTCCGGCAGCATGCCCAAAAAGCAGATCCTCAGCGCACAGATCGACCTCAAAAAATTCGAGAAGGCCAGCGACGAGGAAAAGCGCCAGCAGGACGTCATGAGCGAGAGCCGTTCCTTCTTCAGGGACGGTATGCGAAAGCTCATGAAAAACCCCCTCGCGGTGATGAGCATGATAATACTGCTGTGCATTCTTATCACCATCATCGTCGCCCCGCTGGTTGTCCCCTACGGCTATGAGGAGATACTCTCCGTCAACGGCAAGCGCGACAAGGGGGCGAAAAACCTCGCCCCGTTCACATACAGCGAGGCGGAGCAGAAATACATCGACGCCGGAGGGGAGCGCTTCCCGCACATCTTCGGCACGGACGAGCAGTGCCGCGACTATTTCATCCGCGTTGTGTACGGCACGCGCGTGTCGCTGTTCGTCGGCATCTTCGCAAGCGTGATCGTTCTCATAATCGGGCTTTTGTACGGCAGTATCTCCGGCTATGTCGGCGGCAGGACGGACCTGATAATGATGCGCATAGTCGACGTTATATATTCTCTGCCGGATATGCTCATCGTTATATTGCTGTCGGTCGTGCTCGACCAGCGGCTCAAGCTCACGAGCGGGATACTCGCCTCGCTCGGCACGAACATGATCTCCATATTCATCGTGTTCGGCGCGCTCTACTGGGTGGGCATGGCGCGCCTTATCCGCGGGCAGATACTCTCCATCAAGGAGAATGAATATATCCTTGCCGCGCGCTCCATCGGCGCGAGCCCGTCGCGCATCATCCGCAAGCACATCCTGCCCAACTGCCTGTCCGTGATCATCATTTCCACGGCGCTGCAGGTGCCCTCCGCCATCTTTACGGAGAGCTATCTGAGCTTTGTCGGCCTCGGGGTGCGCGCCCCCATGCCGTCTCTGGGCTCGCTCGCCAACGCCGCGCGCGTGGGCCTGCAGAGCTACCCCTACAAGCTGGTGTTCCCGGCGCTGATGATCTGCCTGATCGTGCTGAGCCTCAATCTGCTCGGCGACGGTCTGCGCGACGCTTTTGACCCGAAGCTGAAGAGGTGATAGGTATGAGTGAACATCTTTTAAGCGTGCAGGATCTGCACACCTCATTTTTCACGGACTCCGGCGAGGTACACGCCGTCAACGGCGTGTCGTTCAACCTCGACCCCGGCGAAGTGCTCGGCATAGTGGGCGAGTCCGGCTCCGGCAAGAGCGTCACGGCGTACTCCATTATGCAGATCCTTGCCGACACCGGCAGGATAACGCAGGGCAGCATCCGCTATAAGGGTGACGACATCACAAAGTGGACAGAGCGCCAGATGAGCGCGTTCCGCGGCAAGTGCTGCTCCATCGTGTTCCAGGACCCCATGACGAGCCTCAACCCCGTTTTCACCGTCGGCAGTCAGCTGCGCGAGGCGATAGAGCTGCACACCGACAAGCGCGGCGCCGCCGCCAAGGCGCGCGCCATCGAGATGCTGGAGCTTGTCGGCATAAACGAACCGGCAAAGCGCATCAAGCAGTACCCCTTTGAGCTGTCCGGCGGCATGCGCCAGCGCGTCATGATCGCGATGGCTCTCGCCTGTGAGCCGGATATACTCATCGCCGACGAGCCGACCACCGCGCTCGACGTGACCATTCAGGCGCAGATACTTGAGCTTATCGCCGACCTTCAGAAGAAGATGGGCATGGCGGTCATCCTCGTGACGCACGATCTCGGCGTTATCGCCGATATGTGCGACAACATCATCGTCATGTACGGCGGTCACATCTGTGAGCGCGGCACGGCGGACGAGATATTCTACAACTCGAGGCACGAGTATACAAAGGGGCTTCTGCGCTCCATCCCGAACGTCAACAACATGAAGCAGAAGCTCATCCCCATCGCGGGCACGCCCATCAATATACTCAACCTCCCCGCGGGCTGCGCGTTCTGCTCGCGCTGCGACGAGGCGATGAAGATCTGCCTTGAGCAGCAGCCCGAGGAGATGGTCATAAACGACAACCACTACGCATCCTGCTGGATGAACGTGAAAAAAGAGCTGGAGAAAGGGGGAGCACAGGCATGAGCAATGAACTGCTCCGCGTTGAGCATCTCAAACAGTATTTCCCCATAAACGCCGGCTTCGGCAGGACTCTGCCGCTCAAGGCGGTTGACGATGTCTCCTTCACCATCGGCCAGGGCGAGACGCTCGGCCTTGTGGGCGAGTCCGGCTGCGGCAAGACGACCGTCGGGCGCACGCTTTTGCAGCTTTATACCCCGACTGCCGGGCGCATCACCTTTGACGGCGACGTGATCTTCGACAGCGGCGAGAAGTACGACCAGAACGGCCGCCCCATGCTCGACGAGAACGGCAAGCCCGTTATGGGCAAGAAGATACATGTCAACATGCTGCCCTACCGGCGCAAAATGCAGATGGTCTTTCAGGACCCGTACTCCTCGCTCGACCCGCGCATGACGGTCGAGGACATTATCGGCGAGCCGCTCGATGTGCATAAGCTCTACTCCAACCGTAAGGAGCGGCGCGAGAAGATACTTGACCTGATGGAGCTTGTCGGGCTCAACTCCGAGCACGCCACGCGCTATGCACATGAGTTTTCCGGCGGTCAGCGCCAGCGTATAGGCATTGCCCGCGCGCTCGCGGTCGACCCGAAGTTCATCGTCTGTGACGAGCCGGTCTCGGCGCTGGATGTCTCCATACAGGCGCAGGTCATCAATATGTTTGAGGAGCTTCAGGAGAAGCTTGGCGTGGCGTATCTCTTCATCGCGCACGACCTGCTGGTCGTGCACCACATCTCCAAGCGCATCGCGGTCATGTACCTGGGGCGCATCGTGGAGATCGCGGACGCGGATGAGCTCAACGACCACCCCGTCCACCCGTACACGCAGTCGCTGCTCTCCGCCGTGCCGATCCCCGACCCGGAGATTGCGCGCTCGCGCCAGCGCATCGTGCTGACGGGCGACGTGCCCAGTCCGCTGAATATGCCCACCGGCTGCCCGTTCCGCACCCGCTGCCGCTATGCTACCGAGCACTGCGCGGTGGAATGCCCCACGCTCACCGACCGCGGCGGCGGTCACTTCGTCGCGTGCCTGAATAAATAAGGCGCGGCACGTCAATATGTAAAATCTCTTTCAAACCCGCGTCCCCGGCGCGAGAGCGCCAAGGGGCAAGGGCGAGAGGGATTTGATACCGATACCCGAAGAAAGAGGATCGGTATAAAGTATAAAAAGGAGGAAAAACATGAAAAAACTACTAGCACTGCTTCTTGCGCTGGTCATGGTGTTCGCACTGTGCGCCTGCGGACAGAGCGCCGCCCCTGCAGCTACCGAGGCTCCCGCAGCCCAGACGGATGCTGCCGAGGAGATTCCCGATGCGTCCGAGCTCGTCAGCGATGCGTTCATCGACCCGCTGAACGACTGGGATCAGTACACTCAGCTCATCGATGAAATCAAGGCCGAAACCGACTTTGCAAAACGTACCGAGCTGATGCACCAGGCAGAGGACATCCTCATGTCCAACTACTGCATCCTGCCGTTCTACTACTACAACGACCTGTACATGCTCAAGGACTATGTTGACGGCATGTACTCCAACGTGTTCGGCACGAAGTTCTTCCAGAACGTCACCATGAACAACGGTTCTGACACGTTCCGCCTCAACCTCGCATCCGAACCTGCGTTCCTCGACCCCGCGCTCAACAGCTCCGTTGACGGCGCGTGCCTCGCGGCCGCCAGCTTCTCCGGGCTTTACACCTACAACGCCGACGGCGTGACCGAGCCCGCCTGCGCGACCGGCTACACCGTCTCTGACGACGGCCTCACCTTCACCGTCACCCTGCGCGACGGTCTGAAGTGGAGCGACGGCAGCGACCTGACCGCCGCGGACTTTGAGTACTCATGGAAGCGCGCGGCCTCCACCAAGACCGCTGCCGACTATGCGTACTTCTTCGCTGGCTTTGAGGGCTATCCCGATGATCTCGCCGTCACCGCGACTGACGCCACCACCCTCACCTTCACCCTCAGCGCCCCCTGCGCTTACATTGAAGACCTCATGGCGTTCCCCACCTTCTTCCCCGTGAAGCAGGCAGCCGTCGAGGGCGCTGCTGACTGGGAGACCTCTCCCGGCGCATGGTGCCAGGATGCCGGCTTTGTCAGCAATGGCCCGTTCGTCTGCACCGCATGGGACCACGACGTCTCCATGACCTACGAGAAGAACCCGTACTGGTACGGCGCTGACAACGTCACCGTCGAGAAGCTTGAGTTCATGCTCTCCGCTGACGACACCGCTATCTTCGCCGCGTACAACGCCGGCGACGTTGACATGATCGACACCGTCCCCACCGACGAGATCGCCTCTCTTATCGACACGCCCGAGTTCCACATCATTGACAACCTCGGCACTTACTATGCCGCGTTCAACTGCAAGAGTGAGCTGTTTGCCGACAAGACCCCCGAGCAGGCCGCCTGCATGCGCAAGGCATTCAACATCCTTGTTGACCGTGACTACATCGTGGAGAACGTCGCACAGTGCGGTCAGCTCCCCGCAAACGCATTTATTCCCTACGGCATGGCTGACGGCAACGGCGGTATCTTCAAGACCGAGGTCGTCGATCAGGGCTACTTCGATCCCTACGCCATCAACGATGACTACGAGGGCACCCTTGAGGAAGCCCGCACTCTGCTCAAGGCTGCCGGCTACAAGTTCGGCGAGGACGGCATGCTCTCCGACGAGACCCCCATTGTTGTTGAGTACCTCACCAACAACGGCACCGGCCACGTCGCAGTCGCTGAGTCCATGCAGCAGGACTTCGCCGCTCTCGGCATCCAGATGACCATCCAGTCCGTTGACTGGAACGTCTTCCTCGAAGAGCGCAAGGCCGGCAACTTTGACTTCGCGCGCGAAGGCTGGCTCGCCGACTACAACGACCCCATCAACATGCTCGAGATGTGGATCCCCACCTCCGGCAACAATGACTGCCAGTTCGGCCGCGTTGACTGAGTTGACAGAAGTTGAATTGACTTCATAAAAAAGCACATCCCCCGGTTCTCCGGGGGATGTGTGCGTTTTAAATTTCAAAGCTCGTCCGTGTCGAGTATGTAGCGCTCGGAGGCATTGATTAGAAGCGTGTCGCCGTAGCGGCGGATGCGCTCAAACGTGCCGGCGCTGTAGCTCTTGTGGACATGCCCGTGAATGAAATAGCGCGGGCGGTATTTGTCCAAGAGCGGGATGAACGCTTCAAAGCCGCGGTGCGTGATGTTGTCCTCGTCGCCGTAGCCGCGCACCGGCGCGTGCGCCAGCACGATGTCCACGCCGCCCGCGCGCCGTATTTTCAGCGTCAGGCGCTGTATGCGCCGCTGCATCTGGCGTTCGGTGTACTGGTGCGGTCCGCGCGAGTACATCTGGCTGCCGCCGAGACCGAGAATGCGCATGCCGTTGACTGTGACGAGCGTGTCCTCTATCGAGTCGCAGCCCTCCGGCGGGTGCGTCGCGTAGGAGCCGTCGTGGTTGCCGTGCACATACAGCAGCGGGCGGTTCGCCATTGTGACAAGAAAGCTCAGATAGCTCGCCTTGAGGTCGCCCGCGGAGAGAATGAGGTCAAGCCCCGCGAGCCTGCCGGGCTTGTAGTAGTCCCAGAGATACGGGCTCTCTTCGTCAGATACTGTGAGGATCTTCAAAGCTGCTTCGCCTCCTTTTCCGGGGGAAGATTGTTTCTGTATATGCCCAGCAGCCGCACAAGCCCCTGCGAACGCGGGAGGAGCGAATCGAAGGGCGGCAGCTCACCGTCGACATTGTCGCACAGCCAGTCCATTTTCATTATCTCCTCCGCGCTCAGCTCGTGCTCTCCGTCGCAGCGGACAACGCCGTTCTGGTCGACGATGCGCGTGGAAAACGGGGAGATCGCGCCGCTGGATAGACCCTTTTTCAGTATGTCCGCCAGCGAGTGCACCCCGTCGGGCAGCGAGGGGCTGAGCTGCACGTCGATGACGCCGCTGTCCATGCCCCACCAGTAGTTGATGGCGCGGCTGTCAGGCGTGTCGCCCCAGCCGCCGGAGAATATGCTTTTTATGACGCGCTCATAAAACCGCCCCCAGTGCCAGCACGGCACGGCCAGCGGCAGCAGAGACCCGTCCTGTTCGAGCTTATATGTGCCCCATTCCAGCGCCCAGTGCGCCTTGACGGGGTTGGTCGCGTCGCGGTTGGAGATGACGGTTATCCCCTCGGACAGAAAGTCCGCCAGCGGGTCGCCGGGGGTGCACGTCCAGCGCAGCTTCACCCGCGCGCGGGGATTCGTCAGACGCACGCCGAGGGCGAAGGCGTTCACACTCGCTGGGACGCCGAATATGGGGTAGTTGGAGATATAGCCGACGGTGTCGCTCTCCGCCATCGCCCCGGCGATTGCGCCGGTGATGAATTTGCCCTCGTATATGCGTGCGTAGTACATCCGCACGCCGGTGTACGGCAGGGACAGCGCGCAGTTGAGCACCTTTACGCCGCTGTGCTCTGCCGCGACGCGGCGGCATGCGTCGATCATGTGCGGGGTCGTGGCGAATATGACCTGTGCCCCCTCGTTGACTGCCTCGGTCATCGCGCCGTAAAAATCGCCGTTGTAGGCGGGGAACACCTTCACGCTCACCTTGCCCGGCAGCCGCGCCTCAAGATACTCGCGCCCGTGCTCGTGCGCGCGCGTCCATGCGCTGTGCTGCGGGTCGAAGGCGTAGATGAACGCGACGTTCAGATGCTCCGGGTGCGCCGCGCTTATCAGCTTTGAAAGGAGGCTTTTGTTGTGCTCCTCCGGCTCCGTGCTGACCTCAATGGGCTGTGCCGCGGTGAGCGCCTTTATGTCGGACCATATGGCGGTGATCGTCTTGCCAAGCTCCGGCTGGGTGTGCTCCTTTATCTCCGCGAACGGGTACACCTGAAGCCAGACCAGCAGCGCTTCCGCCGCTGTCACGTCCAGCCGCTCGGTGTTGAGCTTGTCAAACGCCTGCCGGAAGTGCGAAAACCCCGCCGAAAAGCTCAGCCGCTCGCTGTCTGTCCAGACATGGTCGTCGTCAAAGCCGAGCAGCGCCTGCAGCCGCGCGTACTGTCCGCGGTGGCGGAAGGAGACGGTGTACAACCGGGAGAGCTGATAAAAGTGCATGAATTCATAGTATACCTGCACCTCGTGATCTGCGGAGTATTCCGGCACGATGCGCGTGACGCTGCCGGGGATGGTGGGCGCGTCATAGCTCTTGAGAACGCTGACGCGCTTGTTGCCCTCCTGTACGTAGAATTTGCCCATGTACTCAAAGCACTTGACGGGGTCGCGTATGCCCTCCTCGCTCAGGTGCGCCTCACACAGGCTTATCCACTTCGCGGCAAACTCCGTCCCTTCGTCCAGAAGCGGCATGAAGTTGCCAGCCAGCGCGGACACGCGCCCCGCGGTCTTTGTCCCGACGATAAGCTCCGACGGGATGTTCACAAGCCCGATGCTCGCCCGTCCCACCACCGCCGTTTCGTCCAGAATATCGTCCAGCACGAGCGGGTACGGATAGCCGCCGCGGCTCACCGCAGCCTTATAATACTTCTGCCCTGCGCGCAGCGCGTGGTTGTACTGGTCGAGCGCTTCCTGTCTGCCCATAAGCCTGCCTCCGAACTTAGAATAATCAATACCATTGCATATTATAACCATATCATATATGCCCGGAAACTTCAATTCAAACCTGTAAATATTGCATTGGCGCGGCGCATGGAGTATAATCCCGATATAACTTCAATTGACCGGAGTAATCTATGCTCGAAAATTTTGCGGAAAAATATAATGCCTTTCTCGCGCGCCGCAGTGTGCGCCGCGCACTTTTCTGGCTCATACTCGCGATGGGCGTGTTCGCGCGCGTGTACTTCTACGGGCTTGTCCCGATAGGCTTGAACCAGGATGAGGCGTTCGCGGGGTACGAGGCGTGGTCGCTGATGAACTACGGCATCGACACGGCGGGGTACCATAACCCCGTGTACCTCACGGCGTGGGGCAGCGGCATGAACGCGCTGGAGACGTATCTGATGATGCCGTTCATCGCTGTGCTGGGGCTCAAGCCGTGGGTGATCCGCCTGCCGCAGCTCATCGTCGCGTGCCTGAGCATATGGGTGCTGTACCTTCTCGTGCGCCGGACAGTGAGCGAGCGGGCGGGGCTTTTCGCGATGTTCATGCTCGCCATCTGCCCGTGGCACATCATGATGTCCCGCTGGGGGCTTGAATCCAACCTTGCGCCGGGCTTCCTGCTCTTCGGGCTGTACTTTTTCGTTGCGACGCTGGACGATCCGCGTCTGCTGCCTGTGTCGGCACTGATGTATGGGCTGAGTCTCTATACATACGCGACGGTGTGGATATACGTGCCGGTGATGCTCGCGGTGCAGCTCGTGTACTGCATGGCGTATAAGAAGATACGGTTCACGCGGCACCTTGCGTTTTTTGTGCTTGTGCTCTTTGTGATGGCGGTGCCGCTGCTGCTGTTTTTGCTCGTGAACTACGGGTATATTGACGAGATACGCACGCCGCTCTTCTCCGTGCCGAAGCTGCTCTATATGCGCACGGGGGAAATATCGTTCGACGAGAAAGCGCGCAAGCTGGAGATATTCAAGTCCATCTTCCTCGCACAGGACGACGGCTGGATATGGAGCAGCCCGAAAAAGTACGGGCTTTTCTACCGCATCACCATGCCGTTCGCGCTCGCGGGGCTGGTCGGGTGCATCGTGCGCTTTGCCACGGCCTCACGGCGGCGGGAGTTCTGCCCCGAGGCGCTGCTGCCGGTGCAGCTCATCGTGTGCCTGCCGCAGCTCATCCTCATAAAAGGCAATGTGAACAGGTTCAACATGCTCTTCATCCCGCTTGTCATTATGGCGGCGCTGGGGGTGTACTATCTGGCCAAGCTGAGCTGGCGCCCGGTGCTCAGCGCGCTGGCGGCGGTGTATCTTGTGCTGTTCGTGGGGTTCGAGTGCTATTATTTCACGGAGTACGGACACGATGAGACGCTGCTGGCGCACTTTTCCTACGGGCTTGAGGACGCGCTGGAGCTCGCCTGTGAAAAGGGGGACATCGTCTATCTCGACGAGAACGAGTATTATCCGAAGGTGCTCTTTTATACAAAGACCCCGGTCACGACGTTCCGCGACACGGTGGAATATCTCTATTATCCCGCGCCGTATCTCCACGCGCTTAGCTTTGACCGCTTCCGCTTCTGGGACGACCCGTACAAGCCAGAGGATAACGCCGCGTATATTATCCCGAAGTGGGACATTCTCGGCATCCTAGAGGAATCCGGCTTCACGTTTGAATACTGCGGCAACTACGTCGTGGCGTATAAGGAGAGATGATGGTAATAAAAAACCGACGGCTCATCGAGCTGTCGGTTTTTGAATAATATATCTGACGAATCGTTTATGTTGCACATCCCGCGAAAAAAATTCGCGGGAACATTTTTCCTTGGGCGCAGTCTAATAACACGCAGCAAACAAACGCATCATAAATACGGCGTTTCGGATGCTCGGTTATATTAGGGAAGGAGAGTGTGCGGCGAGGTATCCCGCACCGAAAGAAAAACATGAAGAAGATAGTTATCGCGTTTATCTGCACTGTTCTCGCGGTGCTGCTGTGCGCCTGCGGAGTGGCGAAGCTTTCGCCGAGCGATGTGGATATGAAAGAGAGCGAGTACAACGACAGCACCGTCAACGACAAGGTGCAGCTTTTCATCAAGCAGCGCACCGTCACTGACGAGACGGAGGAGATCTCCATGACGCTGGAAAACCTCACCGACACGGATTACACCTATGATCCCGTGCAGAGGCTGGAGATATACGACGGGTCGAAGTGGCTTGTTGTGCCGGACAAGCAGGAGGCGGTCATCATGATGCTCTATACGCTGCCCGGCGGCGGAACGGACGATGTGACGTTCAACTTCTCTGCGCACTATGATAAGCTCACCGAGGGGCGCTACCGCATCGTTATCCCCCTTGTCGCGGCAGACGGCAGCCAGACCGTCGCCTCCGCGGAGTTCGGCATAGGCATGGTAGACAAATAAAAAACGGGGTATAAACCACGAACGTATGTACGCGAACGAACCGCGGCGATTCTCATTTTCGCTGTGCCCCTTTTGTATGCCTTATACCTATTACCCCTTCCTCACACCTGCGTCTATCCTTGCCCACAGCGCGGAGGCGGCCAGAGCCAAAGCGCCGCAGACGAAGAACAGTATGGGCTTGCACTGGCTGAGCGTGAGCCCCATGCGGTCGAGCAGCATATACCCCGGACGGACAATGTCCTGATGGATGAGATAAAACCACGCGCTCATATCGCCGAGAAACACCGTGACGCGGTTGGTGAGCAGCCGGGGGATGAGCCCCTTGCCCACGGCGAAGAGATACACCGCCGCCGCCGCGAACGGCAGGAACAGCACCGCCGAGCGAAACTCCCGCAGCGCGAGGAAGCTGTGCCCGGACTTGAATATCCACACCGCGAGCGCGAGAAGGACGGCACAGGCAAGCTCCAGCGCGGCGGACGCGCGGCGGCTCTCGCACGCGCCGGGACGCCGGGTGATGAAGATATACCCGAGGTTGCAGCCCACGGCAAAGTCGACCGCGCGCACGGGCGGAAAAATGTACCCGAACCAGAACGCGAAGCTGGAGTAGTCCTTTCCGTACAGCGCGCGGCCAAGCGGCGCGGCGAGCGCGCACAGCCCGATCTGCACAGCGAAGAGCGCGGCGCACGCGGCGAACGCCGTCCCGCGCGAGCGGTAGGAGCGTATACAGGCAAGTATGTACGGAAAGAGAAAATACAGCAGCACCGACACAGAGAGATACCACGCCACGCCGTTGAGCGAGAAGGCATATTCCGGCAGCCACGCCTGCACCAGGAGAAGATTCGCCGCGGTCTCGGCGATGATGAAGCCGTTGGTCATGCCGGTGGACGGGCGCATATATATGTCCAGCGCGAGGATGGGCAGCATGGTCAGCACGTGCAGCGGGTAGAGCTTCCACAGCTTTTTCAGCGAAAAGCGCAGGGAGACCGCCGGGCTGAGCGAGGCGAAGTATCGGTCATAGTACCCACAGCACATCAAAAACCCGGACATGACAAAGAAGACCGACACGCCCCAGTACACCATCTCCGTGATATAGCAGTGGTGCGCGAATATGCACAGGCACGCGAGAAAGCGCAGTGCCTGCATGGAATCCATGCGTTTTTTCATGCGTCGTTATCTCCTTGTATGACCGGAATGCAGAAAACATTATATATGATAGCGCCGAAAAGCACAACAGCGAAAAAGACAATGAAAAATTAATGAAAATTAACGAAACCTTAGATTGTTATTTACTGTGTGCTGTGTTATACTGAGTGTCGATAGAAACTATACGAACTCGGAGTGGCTTATGATTTCTTGGCTCACAGGCACGACCCTCGGAAAATTTATCGCGACGTTCTTTATCTCGATGGTTCCCGTCATCGAGCTGCGCGGCGGCCTGCCCTACGGCATAGGCTTCGGGCTGGACTATCCGCTGGCGCTGCTGGCGGCGGTGCTGGGCAACATGGTGCCGGTGCCGTTCATCATCGTGTACATAAACCGCATTTTCCACTGGATGCGCCAGCGCATGCCGAAGATGGACGCATTTATCACGAAAATGGAGAAAAAGGCGCACCTGAAGGGCGAAAAGGTCAGGAAGTACGGGCCGATCGCGCTGCTGCTGTTCGTTGGCATCCCGCTTCCCGGCACGGGGGCGTGGACGGGCGCGCTCATCGCGGCGCTGCTGGACATGAAGCTTAGAGAGGCCGCGCCGTGCATATTCCTTGGCGTGCTGATGGCGGCGGGGATAATCACCGCGATAACCTTCGGCGTCATACATATTATATAATGCGTGTTTTCGAGGAGCGGAGGGTGCATCTTCCGCTCTTCTTTATTTTGTGCTTGGAATTGACATGAAAACGATGTATAATAAACTGGTTATAGAATAGATATCAATGGGAAAGTGCGGGCCGGATAGCTGAGAAACGAACGGAGGAAAAAACATGAAAAGGGAATTTCGTGAAATGCTCAACCAGCGCGGCAGAAACGCGCTGCCAAACGTGCTCCTCGCGGCGGCGGAGTGCGCGCCGCTTTCCAAAACGGGCGGGCTTGCCGACGTTGTGGGCACGCTGCCAAAGTCGCTCGCGGCGCTCGGCATAGACGCGCGCGTTATCACACCATACCACAGAATAATAAAAGAAAAATACGCCGACCGGGTGGAGCATATGTTCTATTTCTATGTCGACCTCGGCTGGCGGCACGAGTATGTCGGCATTGAAAAGCTCGACCTCAACGGGGTGATCATCTATCTTGTCGACAGCGAGCGCTATTTCGGCGACTGGATATACCGCGGCGGGTATGACGAGATAGAGCAGTATGCCTTCTTCTGCCGCGCGGTGCTCGACGCGATACCGAGTCTGGACTTCGCGCCCGACGTTGTCCACTGCAACGACTGGCACACCGCCATGATCCCCATGCTCGCGCGCACACAGTACCCCGGTGCGGCGCAGGAGAAGCTGAAATTCCTGCTGACCATCCACAACATTGCCTTTCAGGGCAAGTGCGGGTTTGACTTTGTGCAGGATCTTCTCGGCATCGACGCGAAGTATTACACCGCCGAATATATGGAGCTTTACGGCTGCGCCAACTTCCTCAAGGCGGGGTGCGTGTTTGCTGACAAGATAAACACCGTCTCGCCCAGCTATGCGTGGGAGATACGCACGCCGTACTTCTCCGAGGGGTTGGACGGGATACTCAACGCCCGCGCGGACGACCTCTCCGGCATAATAAACGGGATAGACAAGCAGGTGTTCAACCCCAAGTCCGACCCGCGCATTCCCGCGCACTACGACCGGGGACATCTCAAGGGCAAGGCGCAGTGCAAGGCCGCGCTTCAGGAGCGGCTGGGGCTGGAGCAGCGCGCAGACGTGCCGCTTTTCGCCATGGTCACGCGCATGACGGAGCAGAAGGGCTTCGACCTTGTAACCTGCGCGCTGGACGAGCTGATGAGCCATGAGGATATGCAGTTCGCGCTGCTCGGCTCGGGCGAGGACCGGTTTGAAAACTTCATGCGCGGTGCGGAGGAGCGCTACAAGGGGCGGCTGTGCTCATACCTCGGCTATAACGAGGATCTGGCGCACCTCGTCTACGCGGGCAGCGATTTCTTCCTCATGCCCTCGCGCTTTGAGCCGTGCGGACTGAGCCAGATGATCGCCATGCGCTACGGCTCGCTGCCGATTGTGCGCGAGACCGGCGGACTGCGCGACACGGTCACGCCGTACAACCAGTATACCGGCGAGGGGAACGGCTTCTCGTTCGCCAATTACGACGCCTGGGAGCTGCGCGATGCCGTGCGCCGCGCCCTCGGCTGCTGGCAGAGCGGCGAGACGATGCGCGCGCTCATCTCCAACGCCATGCGCGCCGACTTCGGCTTTGAAATTTCAGCACAGGAGTACGCAAGACTGTACATATGCATGCTTTGAATGACGTTCAATACACCATATACTTCGGCGGGAGCTATGCCGAGCACTGGTCGGAGAACTATGCCCTTTCAATAGAATATAAGAACCGCCGCGCCGTCACCGCCCGCCTCGAAAACGGGCGCTGGCGCGCCGCCGGCGGGGATGAGGAGCTTGCGGCGCTCTTGGAGAGCGCCGACTGCCCCGCGCTCACGCGGCAGTATTTTGACGCGGCGGCGACGGCGTACCACGCGGCGCAGGACTGCCTGCGGCGCGGACTCACGCTCGACCGTCTGCGCGAGTGCTTTTACGCGGACGCGAACCCGCTCGTCGCGCCGGAGCTTATGCGTCTGCTGATGGACGACTGCGGCTTTGCGATGAACGTGGCGTATAACGTCACGGCGCACTGCTGCGCGGATATACGCGCGGACGGGGTGAGCACGGATGAGATGTATTCCCTCCAGCCGCGCACCGCGCACATAATCAGTCTGCTGCGCTCGGCGGCGATGTGCCGCCTTGCCGTGCTGTTTGACAGCAGGCTGGATACCTGCCGCCGTCCCGGCGGCGCGCTGCGCTGCGGGGAGACGGTGCGTCTCGCGTTCCGTGTGCTCGGCGGCAGCGTGCGCACGGCGGCGCTCACGGTGTACGGCGACGCGGGACGCGCGGAATACCCCATGGCGCGCGAGGGGCGGGACTACGCGGCGTACTTTACCGCGCCCGACGCGCCGCAGGCGCTGTGGTTCTTCTTCCGCATCGAGACCGACGACGGCACGCACTGGCTCTGCCCGGACGCGACGGGCTTCATCGGGCGCATCTCCGGGCGCGAGTGCGGCGGCTTCCGCCTGACAGTCGCGGCGGCGGATTTCGACACGCCCGCGTGGTTTCGCCGCGGCATCATGTATCAGATCTTCCCCGACCGCTTCGCCTTCTCCGATGACGGCACGGCGGAGCGCGGCGTGGAGTATCACAAGGCGCTGGGGCAGACGGCAGAGCTGCACGCGAGCATCGACGAGCCCGTGCGCTGGCAGCCGCGCGCCTTTGAGCGCGATTACAGCCCGGATGATTTTTACGGCGGCACACTGCGCGGCATAGAGCAGAAGCTCGGCTATCTTGAGGAGCTGGGCATAAGCGTGATATACCTCAACCCCATCGTTGAGGCGCGCTCGAACCACCGCTACGACGCATCCGACTATATGCGCCCCGACCCCATCCTCGGCACGGAGGAGGACTTCGAGCGCCTGTGCGCCGCCGCGGCGGAGCGCGGCATACGCATCATCCTAGACGGCGTGTTCTCCCACACCGGGGCGGACAGCATATACTTCAACCGCTACGGCAACTATCCCTCCGTCGGCGCGTGCCAGGGGGAGCAGTCGGAGTTTTATAACTGGTACGATTTCAAGCACTTCCCGGATGAATACCGCTGCTGGTGGGGCTTCAGGGACCTGCCAGAGGTCAACGAGCTGAACGAGGACTGGGAGAACTATGTCATCCTCGGGCGCGACAGCGTTGTGAAGACCTGGTTGCGCCGAGGCGCGTCCGGCTGGCGGCTCGACGTCGCGGATGAGCTGCCGGATGAGACGCTTTCGCTCATCCGCGCTTCCGCCAAGGCGGAGAAGCCCGACGCGCTCATACTGGGCGAGGTATGGGAGGATGCAGTGATAAAAGAGAGCTACGGCAAGCGGCGCAACTACGCGCTGGGCTGCTCGCTCGACAGCGTGATGAACTACCCGTTCAGAAACGCGGTGCTCGCCTTCGCGCGCGGGCATATGGACGCCTACGCCCTGCGCGATTTCCTCATCGCGCAGCAGATGAATTACCCCAAGCCAATGTATTATTCGCTCATGAACCTGCTGGGCACGCACGATGTGGACCGTCTGCGCACGGCGCTGTGCGTTGATTTTAACATCCGTGACCTCAGCCGTGAGGAACAGCTGAAGCTGTGGTTTTCCGACGCGGCGCTCCGCCGCGCCGTGGAGCTGGAGCGCCTGTGCGCGCTCATCCAGTTCGCCGTCCCCGGCGTGCCGAGCGTGTACTACGGCGACGAGCAGGGAATGTGCGGCGTGTGCGATCCGTTCAACCGCCAGCCGTTCAGGGAGGGCGAGCGCGAGCTGCACGATTACTATGCCTATCTCGCCCGCGAGCGCCGCGCGGCGGACGCGATGAGCACGGGCGAGGCTGTGTTCATGGCGGAAAATGCCGACATGCTGATGATACTGCGCTATATTGTGGGCGGCAAAGACGCTTTCGGCGCGGACGCACGAAACGGCGCGTATCTCGCGGTCATCAACCGCGGGGACACTGTGTGCGATTTCGCGGCGGACTGCTCCGCGGCGGGGTGCGGCGTGTATACCGGCACGGTCGCCGCGCACAGCGGACAGTTGTTTGCAGTCAAATAGAACTTTGCATGAGAGGAGGCGGGAGCCGTGAATATAACGACGAAGCGCGCGGCGGGATATGTGCCCTGCGCCGTGTCGGCGTTTGCCGCGGGGCTTGCCGCATATCTCTTCGTGTTCACGAATAAGCTTTTGAATCTTGATGAGATCGCCGGGCTTTTCGGCAAGGGCGAATCCATCTCCTCCGGGCGCTGGGCGCTCGCTTTGACGAGCTATGTATTCCCGGACGTCTCCATGCCGTGGATAAACGGCATGCTCTCGCTTTTGCTGCTGACGGCGGCGGCATGCCTCACGGTGCGCATTTTTGAGATAAAAAGCACGCTGTGGCAGGTGCTGCTGGGAGCGCTGCTCGTCGTCTTCCCGTCGCAGATAGTCACGTTCAGCTATATGTTCACTTGCGCCCCGTATGCGCTGGCGGTGCTGCTCGCGGTGGGGTCAGTGTACGTGCTCGTGTGCCGCGAGGGGCGCTGGCGCTATGCCGCGTCATGCGCGATGCTGGCACTGTCGCTGGGGATATATCAGGCGTATCTCTCCGTCGCGGCGAGCTGGTGCGTGGTGTATCTTCTCAAGCGCACGCTCGACGGGGAGTGGGACGTGCGGCGCATCGTCCGCTGCGGCGTGACATGCGCGGCGTACCTCGCGCTGTCTCTTGCGGCGTATTTTGCAATTAATAAGATCGTAATGCTCGCGGCGCATACGCAGTATAACTCCTATGCCGACGCGAGCTTCCAGACGGATATAAAATCAATGCTTTTTGGGCTGCGCGTGGCGTATACGGCGTTCCTGGGGTACTTTTACCGGGGGTATTATCACCTCGTCGCGCCGGGTGCGTCAAAGCTCATGCACTATCTGTGCCTCGCGGTCGTCGGTGCGGAACTCGTGCTGTGGTTTATCAAGGACAGACCGCAGAGGGCGCGCGCGGTGCTGGCGGCGGTGCTGCTGGCGCTGCTGCCGCTTGGGGTGAACTGCCTCTATGTCATCTCTGCCCAGCGGCACACGCTCATGCTCTACAGCTTCACGGCGGTGTATATCCTCGCCGCTGTCGCGGCGGAGAGCCTGATGTCGCGCCGCCACGCTCCCGCGCGGGACGTGCTGGCGCTGGCGCTCGCTGTGATCGTGGGGTGCAACGTGCTGTACGCGAACCGGCTCTACCTCAAGATGAAGCTTGAATATGAAAACGCCTATGCGTTTTATTCCGAGCTGACCGCGCGCGTCAAGGCGGCGCCCGGCTACGGCGAGGGGACGATGGTACTGCTCACGGGCGACGCGCACGAGCTGCTGCACGCGGCGGATGAGATCGACACCTCCGACCTCGTGGGAATAATGGAGGGGCTGATCAATGTGTACAGCCGCAGTGATTTTCTGACGTATTACGCGGGCTTCGACCCGCCGACATTTGACTGGGCGCAGTGGGATGCGTCCGGCGCGGCGGCGGAGATCGAGGATATGCCCATATACCCCTACGACGGGTCGGTGAAATGCATCGGCGATTTTGTCGTCGTGAAGCTGGGGTAGGGAGAAAGATAAAAGAAGGGGAGTGAGAGCATTGCAGAATAAGTCGGCATTATTTGAGCGCGGCGGCGCGCGGATATTGGCGCTCGCGGCGGAATATAAGCTGCCGCTTATCACAGGCTTCGTGTTCGGGCTTGCGGCAAACCTCTATGCTTTCACCAATAAGTTTGTCAACGCGGATGAGCTGGAGTATCTTTTCAGCAAGGGTGCGACACTCTCCTCCGGGCGCTGGGCGCTCGCGCTGACGAGCTGCATATTCCCGGATGTGTCCATGCCGTGGATATACGGCGTCATCGCCGTCATGATACTGACGCTGTCCGCCTGTGTCATTATCTGCACGTTCGAGATAAAAGGGCGTATATTGCAGTGCGTCCTCGCCGGACTGATCGTGAGCTTCCCGGTGCAGGCGATGACATTTACATATATGTTTACAAGTGCGTCGTATGCGCTCGCGGTACTGCTTGTCACGTCTGCGGTATGTGTCTCGTTACGCGATGGCAGTCGCATACGCTGGGCGGGTATCGTGCTGCTGGCGTTGGCGCTGGGGATCTATCAGGCGTATGTCTCGCTTGCGAGCGGGCTGTTTGTGGCGTATCTCATAAGAAGAGCAATGGATCGCGAGTGGAGCTGGCAGCGTATGCTCCGGGGCGGCATATGGTGTCTCGCTGTGCTGGCGGGTGGACTTGCGTTGTATTTTGTGGTCAACAAGCTCGTTATGACGCTAACGGCGACAGAGTACAACGCATATGCTGCCGCATCTATCACCTTTGAGGGACTCGGAGGGCTGCGCAATGCGTATGATCTCTTTTTCAAGGGCATCATGTACCGGTATCTGCTTTTCGTGCCATCGCGTTTTTCCCGTCTGCTGCACCTTCTGCTGGCAGGGATAACGGCGCTGACATGCCTGTATGCGTTCGTCAGGAAAATAGACTGGGGCAAGCGCATACTGTTGGCGCTGCTCGTGATGATATATCCGCTGAGTGTCAACTGCCTTGCCGCTGTGACGCCGGGACAGCACACGGTGGAGTATTTCAGCTTTTATGTGTTGTATGTGATTTTCGCCTCGCTTGCGGACAGTGTCAGATTGCCGAAATACGGCGGCGCGGTACGCGACGCCTCGGCTGTGCTGCTCGCGCTTCTAGTTTGCGTGAACACGGTGTTTTCCAACATGGTGTTTCTCAAGCAGAGGCTTGTATACGAGGAGAGCTACGGGCTGTGTCAGCAGCTTGTCTCGCGCATCAAGGCGCTTCCGGAGTATACGGGCGGAGAGCAGATAGTGCTTGCAGGGAGAGCATCCGGCGCGATATACTGTGTGCCGGAAATAAGTATGTGGAATATTCCTGCTGTGCGCGATGAGGTCATCAGTATATACAGCCGGGATCGCCTCCTGCACGATTACCTTGGACTTGATGAGTACGTGGAGGATGTGAACGTTCGGAATGTGGATTTCGGCTTTGATCCCGATGAGACATTTATGGAGTTGTACAGCACTATGTCGGCATTCCCGGCGGAGGGCTCCATTATAAAGCGCGGCGAAAGCATTATTGTAAAGCTCGAATAAAAACACTATATTAAAGTTTGATTGATAGAGATACATAAAAAGATAACCATCCGGGGGAGCAAGAGTGAGCGGGAGAGCGGACGGAAAACAGAATAGATTCAGCAGAATATGCGCCGGGATAGTGCTTGCGCTGACGCTGGCATTCATGGCGTTTTTGCTGCCGATGTCGCTCATCCGCACGACCGGGATGAGTACCGGCGGTGTCGGCGGTGAGATCGTCAGCTTCAACTACGATAACTTCTTCCTCAACGCCATTGTGCTCGCCATATGCACGGCGGCGGTGTACATCCTCCGCCGCATGCTGGAGCATATCAGCGTCCGGCGCGTGACGGCGGTGCTGACGGCGTGGGTGCTGGTGTTCGGGCTGGCGTTCGTGTGCTCGGCAAAGCTCCAGCCGTCGGAGGACTCATATGTGGTGACGTTCTTTGCCCGGCAGGCGGCGCAGGGGGATTTCAGCTACTACAAGGAATACTTCACATTCTTCCCGTATCAGTTCGGCTTTGTGCTGTATGAGGAGCTTGTATTCCGCGCGTTCAACCTTGTGCTGCCGAATGCGCCGGAGGGGTTCTCCGCGCTTGTGCTGCAGGGGCTGAACGTTGTGTATCTCGCGGTGAGCTACGCCGCGGTGATCGCCTGCACAGGGCATATAACAAAAAACGCCGCCGTGCAGAAGATAACGGCGGTGCTGCTGCTGTTCTTTTTGCCGGGGGTGCTGTTCACCACGTATATGTACGGCACGATACCGGGCTTCGCGTGCGCCGTGTGCGCCGTGCTGGCGTTCCTGCGCTTTCATGAGAATGGGCGCATTGCGGAGGGCGCGCTCTGCGCCGTGCTGACGGCGCTCGCGGTGTGCCTCAAGCTCAACTGCCTTATCTTCTTCATCGCGCTCGTCATAGTGTGGCTCGTGCTGCTGGTGAAAAAGCCGGGGTGGAAGTCGGCACTGTGCCTCGCGCTGACTGTGGCGGCGGTGCTCGCGGCGAAAGATATGCCGCAGCGCGTTTACGAGCGGCGCAGCGGAAATGACTACGGCGGCGGCGTGCCGCGCCTTTGCTGGATGGCGATGGGCGTGAGCGAGGGGAAGAGCTGCTCCGGCTGGTACGAGCGCGCTTACACCACCGATGTGTATGCCGCCACGGGGTACGACCCCGCCGCGACGGCGGAAGCCGCGCGCGAGACCATTGCCGCGCGCGTGGAGTATTTCAGGCAGAATCCGCGCGAGTGCGAGCGCTTTTTCTCCCGCAAGCTTCTCAGCCAGTGGAACGAACCGACGTATCAGGGGCTGTGGACAAATCAGGTGCGCAAGAATTACAGTGAGCCAGGTAAGCTCTATGAGCTTATATGCCAGCGCTTTGCCCGCCGCCTGACCCAGCTGATGAACTACTTCCAGCAGCTTGTTTTCCTCGGCTTTACGCTGGGGCTGGTGCTGCTATGGCGCAAAAAAGACATCAAGGCGGCGCTCTTTCCGCTCATTATCCTCGGCGGGCTGCTGTACCACCTGCTGTTCGAGGCAAAGTCGCAGTATGCCTTGAGCTATATAATTATGATGATACCCGTGGCGGCGTATGGGTTCATACGCCTGTCGGATTTTGCGGCGGAAAGGAGCGAGAGCCGTGGGAAAAAGTGACCTGACCCCGCTGGAGCGCGCGTTGAAGCGCGCTTGGCAGTGCACGGCGCGCGACCGGCTGCCGTTTTTCGCGGCGCTTGCGTTCGGGCTGGCGGCGCATATGTTCGCCTTTGCAAATAAGCTCGTCAATGCCGACGAGATTGAATCCCTCTTCGGCAAGGGAGCGACCGTGACCTCCGGACGCTGGGGGCTTGAGGCGGTGAAGCTCATCTTCCCGGATTACTCCATGCCGTGGCTCTATGGCCTAGTGAGCCTTGTGCTGCTGGCGGTGTCCGTGTGTCTGATCGTGCGGCTTTTTGAGATAAAAAGCCCGCTGATGCGCGTGCTGCTGGCGGGGATGATCGCGGCGTTTCCCTCCCAGACGGGGACATTCTGCTTCATGTTCACAAGCGCGCCCTACGCGCTGGCGTTCCTCTTTGCCGTGCTGGCGGCGTATCTCACCTGCCGCGGCGGCAGATGGGGCTTCATCGCCGCGGCGGTGCTGCTCACGCTGTCGCTGGGGATATATCAGGCGTATATCGCCCTCACGGCGAGCCTTATGCTGCTGTACGCGGTGCGGCTATGCCTCGACGGGGAGCAGCGCTTCAAGTCAATTGTACGTTATCTTCTGCGCGCGCTCGCGCTGCTCGTCGCCGCGCTTGCGGTGTACGCGGCGGTGACGCTTGTGGTGTTCGCCCTCACCGGGGCGGAGTTCAACGACTATGTCCGCACGAACGCAAACTCCGCCGGGATACTCGGCCGGGTGCGCACGGCGTATGATTTCTTTGTCTATTACTTCACCTACCGCGAGTATGCCCTCATCACGAGTGAGCTTTCGCGCTGGGCGCACATCGTGCTCATGGCGCTTATCGCCGCGGGAACGGTGTATGCCGCCGTGAAAATGCTGCGCAGCGGCGCGGCGGCGGAGGGGGCGCTGCTGCTTGTGCTGACGGCGCTGCTGCCGCTGGCGGTGAACTGCATGTTCCTCGCCATGAGCAAGGACTCGATCCACACGCTTGTCATATACAGCTTCATCGCGGTGTACATCCTCGCGGCGATGCTCGCCGAGCATCTGGCGGGAGGCTCGTCGCTGTGGCAGCGCGCGGCGCGGGACGCGGTATATGTCATCCTCGCGGTAGTGCTGCTGGGGAATGTGTACTTTGCAAACGAGGTATACCTTGAAATGTACCTCGAATACGAGAACGCATATTCGTTCTACTCCATCCTTCTCTCACGCGCAGAGAACACCGAGGGCTTTGAAAGCGGGACGAAGCTCGCCCTCATCGGGCGACAGGATAACGCCGTCACGACCTTTGACGACAAGATCGACCTCGGCTACATCACGGGGCCGAGCCGCGGCCTCATTAATGCCTACTCGCGCGAGAACTTCATCCGCCGCTATCTCGGCAGCAATGTCCCGCTCGCGACGGCGGAGGAGTGCGATGCGCTCGCCGCAACGGCGGAGTTCGCGGATATGGCGGAGTACCCGTACTACGGGTCGATAAAAATGATTGACGGCTATGTCGTCGTGAAGCTGGGCTGAGGATGGGAAGAAGATGAAGAATAAAAACCTCTCCATATGCGAGCGCGGCGCGCTCGCCCTCGCCGGTGCCGCGCGGAGGTATGCCGTGCCTCTCGCGGCGACGCTCATCGCGGGCTTTCTCGCGCACATGTACGCCTTCACAAACAAGCTCCTCAACGCGGACGAGACCACCGCGCTCTTTTCCAAGGGCGCGACGCTGACCTCCGGGCGCTGGGGGCTAGAGGCGACGAAGCTTCTGTTTCCGGACGTGTCCATGCCGTGGATATACGGCGTTATAGGGCTGCTGCTCATCGCGGCGGCGGTGTGCGTGATAGTCGACTGCTTTGAGATAAGAGGACGCATGGCGCAGGTGCTGCTCGGCGGCGCTGTGGCGGCGTTCCCCGCACTCACGGGCAACTTCTGCTATATGTTCACAAGTGCGCCCTACGCGCTGGCGATCCTCCTCGCCGTTATTTCCGTGCGCCTGTTCGCGCGCGGCGGATGGCGGCGGTGCGTGCAGGGCGTTGTGCTGCTGGCGTTCGCGCTGGGGATATATCAGGCTTACATCGCCCTCGCGGCGAGCCTGTGCGTGGTATGGCTGATAAAGGCACTGCTCTGCGGCGGAGACGCGAAGAAGGTGCTGCGCCGGGGGATAACGCTGCTGGTGCTTCTGGCGGCGGCGCTGGGGATATATTATCTCGTCACGCTCATTGTCGAGAGCCTTTCCGCCTCCGGGTATCAGGAATACGAGGTCACGGCGAGCATCGGCATAGGGCGCAGCCTCCTCGCGGCGTACTCATCGTTCGTCGGGATATTCATCTCCGGCAACTTCGGTTTTGTCAACTCCGGCATCTCCATGGCGGCGCACATAATCTGCGCGCTCGCGGTGGTGTATGCAGCCGTCACCTGCATCGTGCGCGCAAAGGACGCGCGCCGTACTGCGCTGCTGCTGGTGCTGCTGGCGCTCTACCCGCTGAGCGTCAACTGCATGTATCTCATCGCCTCCGCGGATATTATCCACACGCTCGTGATGTTCTCGTTCGTGTCGTTTTATGTGCTGACCGCGGTGGCAGTCGAGGCGTCGGCAGGGGAGAAAAAGCCCGCTTCGCGTGCCGCCCGCGCGGTAACGGCGCTCGCGGTGGCCGCGATAATCGTGTCGAACGTGTTCTTCGCGAACAAGGTGTATCTCAAGATGTATCTTGAGTATGAAAACGCCTTCTCGTTCTATAATGCCCTCATGGCGGAGGTCATGGATAACCCCAATTTCAGCCGCTTCACGGTGGTGGACATCGTGGGCGATGTGCAGAGCGGGCTGACCCACTTCACGGAGGAGATGGACACCGGCGACTTCACAGGCGCGAATGAGGATCTTGTCAACACCTACACCCGCGTTGATTTTATAAAGTATTACCTCGGGCTTGACCTCTATATGTACCGCGAGGACACTATACTCAACTGCCGGTGGTACAACGAGATGCCGTGCTATCCCGACGAGGGGTCGATAAAATATCTGCCGGATGAGAACCGGCTCGTCATAAAGCTGAGCTGAAAAGGGTCAAAAAAGCCGCCCACCGGGCGGCTTTTTCAATGCGGATATGCAGTTTTAACCCTTGCGGAAGCGGGCGAGGAAGTCGCGCGTCTCCGGCTGCTGAGGATCGGTGAAGAGTATGTCGGGCGCGCCCTGCTCACAGATGACGCCGCTGTTCATGTAGATAACGTGCGTGCTGACGTCGCGGGCGAACGCCATCTCGTGCGTCACAACAAGCATCGTCATGCCCTCGTCGGCGAGGGTTTTCATGACGTTGAGCACCTCGCCCACCATTTCGGGGTCGAGCGCGCTGGTCGGCTCGTCGAAGAGCAGGACCTCCGGGTCCATCGCCATCGCGCGTGCGATCGCCACGCGCTGCTTCTGCCCGCCGGAGATCTGACGCGGGCGGGCGTTGATGTACGGCGCCATGCCCACATGGTCGAGATACAGCATTGCGTGCTCGCGCGCCTCGCTGCGGCTGCGCTTGAGCACCTTGACCTGCCCGACGATGCAGTTTTCCAGCACCGTCATGTTCTCAAAAAGGTTGAAGCTCTGGAACACCATGCCCACGTGCGAGCGGTATTCCGGCGCGTTCACACCGCGACCGACGACGTTTTTCCCGTGATAGAGTATCTCGCCGGAGGACGGCGTTTCGAGGAGGTTGACACAGCGCAGAAGCGTAGACTTGCCGGAGCCGGACGCGCCGATGATGCTGATAACGTCGCCCTTTTCCACGGCAAAGTCAATGTCGCGCAGGACCTCATGCGTGCCGAAGGACTTGGAGAGGTGGTTTATCTGCAATATTTTCTCGCCCATGGTCATCTGTCTCCTCTCGTGGAAGAATTCCTCGTGCGGCTGAGCGCGTGTTCGTCAAACTCGGTGCTGCGCTCGTCAAATGGTGTGCCGCGGTCGGGATGGCTGTACGTCCCGGCGGCCATGACGAGCTGATCACCGCTTGCCAGCTCATAGCTGCTGTCGCCGTCAAGCCGGCGCTCCAGCCAGCGGAGCAGTACCGACGCGATGAGCGTCATCGTCAGATACCCGACCATCTCTACCGTGGCAGAGGGGAAGTACAGGTAGCTCGCGCCGACGGCGGCGCGGTGCGCCGAGAAGAAATCGGGGAAGCCGATGATGAACATGACGGAGGTGTCCTTCACATTTATAATGAAGTTGTTGCCGATCTGCGGCATGATGTTGCGCAGTGCCTGCGGCAATATGACGTTCACCATCGTCTGAACATGGGTCATGCCGATGGCCTTTGCGCCCTCGGTCTGCCCGGGAGGGATGGAGATGATGCCGCCGCGCACGGATTCCGCCATGTACGCGCCCGTGTTGATGGACACGACCAGCAGCGCCGCCGGCCATATGCCGGAGAACTTCACGGCGTTGTCGGTGAAATACGGCAGACCGTAGTAAATAAACACCGCCTGCAGCACCATAGGCGTGCCGCGAAAGACCTCCACATAGATGCGCACGATCACGCGCACGAGCCCGACGAAGAACTTCTTCACGCCGGAGTCGTTCTTTGAGCAGGGGATGGTGTTCAGCACGCCGCACACAAAGCCGATGACGCAGCCGATGAGCGTCGCGGTGAGCGCGAGCAGGAGCGTGTTGCCTATGCCGCTGAGATATAGTCCGCTGTATTTTGACCAGAGCTTGGCGATGTCGCTGCCGAGCTGCACGAATTTATTCATGGGGAATCACCCTTCACATTTTGATTGCGCGGCGGGGAGACCCGCCGCGCGCCGGTATATCGGGAAAATTACTCGCTGAGGGGCTGGACGGAGATCGCCTGAGCCATAAGGGAGTTGAAGTCGTCCGCGGTCATGGTGGAGAGAACGCTGTCGATGGCGCTCTTGAGCTCGGTGTTGCCCTTGCGCAGGGACACGCCGATGTTGACGTTTTCCGCGCGGACCTCATCGGAGAACTGGAAGTCGCCGTCCGTGCCGGAGAAGTCGAGGATGACCATGTCGGGGTATGCCGCGACTGCGCCCTGCGCGGTGGGCATATCGGTGCAGACGAAGTCGACGGTGTCGGTCTCAAGCGCCATGAGCATGGCGGGCGCGGTCTCGGCGGCGGGCTGGATGTCAGCGCCGGTGATCTGCGGCAGGCACTGGTCGTACCAGATGGTGGCTATCTGCGCGGTGCAGCTGCCGCCCGCAAGATCGGCGATGCCGGTGGCATTTGCAAAGGGGCTGCCCGCCTTCGTGAGGCAGACGATCGTTGCATAGAAGTAGGGACCTGCGAAATCGACCTGCTCGGAGCGCTCCGCGGTCATGGACTGACCGGCGATGACCGCGTCAAACGTGCCGGTCTGCACGCCGGGGACGAGAGAGTCCCAGTCGGACTGCACAAGCTCCAGCTCCCAGCCGTTCGCCTCGCAGATCTTCTTTGCGATCATCACGTCGTAGCCGTTGGCGTAGGAGCCGGGGACATTGGAGATGGGCACGGCACCGTTGGAATCGTCGCTCTGCGTCCAGTTGTAGGGGGCGTAGGCGCATTCCATCGCCACGGTGAGCACGCCGTCCTCAACGCCGCTGACGTTCGCGGCGGAGGTATCGGCCGAGGGGGCTGCGGTGTCGGTGGTCGCGGCGGTGCTGCCGCAGGCGCACAGCGCCAGCGCCATCACGAGAGCAAGCATGCATGTGATAACTCTTCTTCTCATTTCGTTTTCCTTTCTTCGGCGCTATGCGCGCCGTTCCGGCCTTTCAAGCTATCCGCCGGTGAGATAGAATAAAAAATGAACCGCTTGTCAAGCGGTTCATGGGAAATCGGTCGATGGGCGGCACTGCGGTGAACAGTGAAGATGGGGAAAATACAATGCTGCCGAAAGCCGTATAAGCCAGTGATAGCGCTTCACAAAACTATGTGACAGTCCGTCAGATATTCTCTGCCGACCCAGCCGTGGGAGAACAGGCATTCTCCGCGGGCTTCGGCGGTGGCCCCTTTCACTTTCCAAAGCTGCCTGACAATACGGAAAAGCTACTGATGGATACCGCGCCTCTATCTACATTCAAATCAGCGATTCAATTTGGTCGTATATTAGCATCGCTTGTGAGATGTGTCAATAGGGGCGGGGCAATTTTGTCGCATATTCACAAAAAGGGCAGGGCGTTTTTATCGCAGTGGGCTAATTTAATAAAAATCCCAGCTTAGATTTTACATATGCTGGCGCTGACGCAATGTATGTGAAGAAAAGTTTACAAACGACTATTGAAAAAGCGGCACGGCTGTGATGTATAGAGAAATTACAGAGCGCTGAGAGACGTTCTGTAAATTATACCAATATCTTTATTATAAAGGGAGGATATGAACATGAATAAGTTTGCTGCATTTGCCGGTGGAGTGCTGTTCGGCACTGCCGGGCTGAAGGTCCTTGCCAGCCGCGACGCGAAGAAGGTGTACGTGCACACCACCGCCGCCGCTCTGCGCGCGAGAGACTGCGTCATGGCGACCGCCACCAACATCAAGGAGGGCGCGGACGATATTCTTGCCGAGGCGAAGGTCCTCAACGAGAAGTACGCCGCCGAGGCCGAGAAGGAAGTCATTGAGGACAGCGCAGAGAAGGCAGAGTAACCATGAAATGCACGATCCTGCATGAAACGCCGGGGCGTATGCGCGTGCGCATGGCGCAGCCGCGCATGACGCTTTTGCAGGCGGACATATTGGAGGCGTACCTGCGCGCCGTCGCGGGCGTGGATGATGTGAAGGTATATGACCGCACCTGTGACGCGGTCATCGTCTACTCCGCGCGGCGCGGCGAGATAACCGCGGCGCTGTCGCGCTTTTCGTATGAGGCGTCGGCGGCACTCGCGCCGGAGCACAGCTCGCGTGCGCTGGACAGAGAGTATCAGGACAGGCTCGTCAACGCGGTGCTGCGCCGGTGCATCAATAAGCTCATCCTGCCCGTGCCTGTGCGCACGGTGATGACACTGTGGCGTTCGGCGCACTACATAAAGGCGGGGCTTGCGTGCCTGCTGCGCGGGAAGATACAGGTGCCCGTGCTCGACGCGACGGCTATCGCCGTGTCGATGCTGCGCGGCGACTTTGCCACGGCGGGCTCGATAATGTTCCTGCTCGGCGTGGGCGAGACGCTCGACGAGTGGACGCATAAGAAGTCCGTGGCCGACCTTGCGCGCAGTATGGCGCTCAATGTCGACAAGGTCTGGATGCAGACCGAGGCGGGCGACGTGCTCGTCTCCGTGAGCGACGTGAAGGTCGGCGACGTGATAACCGTCAACACCGGCAACATGATCCCGCTCGACGGCAAGGTCGTCGACGGCGAGGCCATGATCAATCAGGCCTCCATCACCGGCGAGCCGCTGCCCGTGCGCAGGTGCGAGGGCGGCTACGTCTATGCCGGCACCGTCGTGGAGGAGGGCAGCTGCTCCGTCCGTGTGGAAAAGTGCAGCGGCGCGGGGCGGTACGACCGCATTGTGAAAATGATAGAGGAGTCGGAAAAGCTCAAGTCCGGGGCGGAGAGCAAGGCGGCGCATCTGGCGGACAGCCTTGTGCCGTACAGCCTCGGCGCGACGGCGCTCATCTGGCTCATCACGCGCAACCCCACCCGTGCGCTCGCCGTGCTGATGGTGGACTTCTCCTGCGCGCTCAAGCTCTCCATGCCCATCGCGGTGCTCTCCGCGATGAAGGAGGCGAGCTCCTATAAGCTCTCCGTCAAGGGCGGGCGGTTTCTGGAGGCGGTCTCCGAGGCGGAGACGGTCGTCTTCGACAAGACCGGCACGCTCACGCATGCTGCGCCCCGCGTGGTCGACGTGGTCACGTTCGGCGGCAGGAATGAGGAGGACATGCTGCGCCTCGCGGCGTGTCTGGAGGAGCACTATCCCCACTCCATGGCGAAGGCCGTTGTCGCGGAGGCGGAGCGGCGCAACCTGCGCCATGAGGAGCGGCACTCCCGCGTGGACTATATCGTTGCGCACGGCGTGTCGAGCAGCGTTGACGGCGAGAAGGTCGTCATCGGCAGCCAGCACTTCGTCTTTGAGGACGAGCACTGCGTCATCCCCGAGGGGGAGCAGCCGCGCTTTGACGCGCTGCCGGGCGCAAGGTCATCATGCTCGGCGACGGGGTGAACGATTCCCCGGCGCTGTCCGAGGCGGACGCGGGCATACTGCCCCCGGCGACCTCGGCGCTGCTGCATAATATCTCCACGCTTATGATCAGCCTGAAGAGCATGACCAACCTGCTGGACGAATAAGCTTAAAACACTGTTTGAGCGCACCGTTTTTCGGTGCGCTCAATTTTTTCGCTTTTTTTTCGCGCGGGGTGCTTGTATGTTGCGGGGAAGCTATGCTATAATTATGTCACCTATTTTATGTTCATAAAGCGACAGAGCGGGAGTGGCACATGGTGGACAAAACAGAGCTGGCGGCGCTGGTGGAGCGGGTGCTCGGCGGCGATACGCGCGCATATGAGACGATATACCTTGAAACGAAGGATAATATATATTTTCACGCAAAAACCGTGCTGAAAAGTGACGAAAGCGCGTGGGACGCGGTGCAGGACACATTCGTGGCGGCGTTCCGCAGCCTTGAAAAACTCAGAACTCCGGCGACGGCGGAGACATGGCTGTGCGCCATCGCGGGCAATCTCTGCTACGCGCGGCTCAAGCGGCAGAAGCCGCCCGCGGACGCCGCGCCCTCCTCCGCGGCAGCGGCCCCGGCGGTCGATGCCGACGAGGTGACGGTGCGCCGCTTCTGCGCGGACGCGCTCAGCCGTCTTTCGGATATGCAGCGCATCGCGGTGCTCTTCCGCTATGTCGACGATATGTCCCTCGCGCAGATCGGCTCCGTGATGCGCTGCGGGGAGAGCACGGTGAAGACCTGTCTCGACGTGGCGGAAAAAAGCCTGTGCATCTACCGCGACAGCGCCGGGGCGGAGCGCGGGATCACGCCCACTCAGCTCAAGTCCGCGCTCGCCGCGATGCAGGAAGAGACGGTGCTTTCCCCGTCTATAACGCTCAGCATCGGCATGACCGTCGCGCAGAAGTGCGGCTATACCTCTGCCCTGCGCGTGACCGCCGCCGCGGAGTCAAGCCGCAGTGAGGCTTACCGGCATGACCGCCCTGCGCGTGATGGCGATACCGGGAGCGCGCCGTCGGCGCGGCGCGGAGAAGAGCGCAGCGACGAGCCGCGCGAGGACGAAAGAAAGCGCCCGCCCCGCCCGACGCCGCATGAGCGCGCGGCGCGCGGCGCGAAAATGGGGACGCGGGTGCTCGCCGCGGGGCTTGTGGTCATCGGCGTTGTGGTGGGCGCGCTCGCCGTGCGCGGGATAATGGATGTGCGCCGCGCGAATGACGGCACGCCGGACAACATCTCCTCGTTCTATGTTGACGAGGGCGCGGCTGCGCGCGATGATCCCGCCGCGGCGGAGAGCGCCGCGGTCGAGACCGAACCGC
The DNA here is from genome assembly GCA_934572335.1 of uncultured Oscillospiraceae bacterium. Lineage (GTDB taxonomy): Bacteria > Bacillota > Clostridia > Oscillospirales > Oscillospiraceae > Limivicinus. Next base: position 73,130 of record CAKTKU010000003.1, on the reverse strand, counting down.
TCACAAGCGAACAGGCGCAGGCGTACATCGGCGTGATAACGGACTATACCGGGCGCTTCGGCGTGTGCACCGCGTCCACGGGCGCGCAGGGGCTGGCGTATGCAAAGCTCATCGACTTTGACCTTGACGGGCAGTACGAGCTGTATTTATATTATATCGACAAAAGCTTTTCAGAGGAAAACCAGCCGTACAGCGTCGGCGGGAACGGCGAGGCGCTGTGGTGTCTGCATGAGGAGTTGTGGGACTATGACGGCGAGCTGCGCCGCTGCTTCGCGCAGGAGCACTGCACCGGCGGCAGCGTCGAGGACGGCACGGGCACGTCGCGCTGGCTCGTGAGCGACGCATCGGGCGCGGACAGGCTCGTCTCGTGGTACAGCTATACGGACGAAAACGGGTATATCCACCAGTGCGTGGCGAATTACGCCTTCGCGGACGGCGAGCTTGCGGTCAGCGAGGATGTGTCGTCGATGTTCGTTGTGGCGAACGCCGCCAACCAGCGCCGCGACGGCTATCTCATCGAGGAGTATTACGGCAGCGACAGCTCGCACTATGACGATATTGCCTATTTCGTCGAGGGCGCGGTCACGGACGCGGACGGACGCCGCGCGTATAACTATGAGCAGTGTCAGGCGATACTCGACATCGGCACGGCGGACATTGTCCCGCTCAACGACTGGGACGCTGCCGCGCCCGTCGCCATACTCAAGGATTCCTATGACGCGCGCCGCGCGGGAACGCAGCTCATCTGCCCTGCCGGCTTTGACGGCTCGGGCGCGCTCGCGTGGGAAGTGAGCGACGTCAACGCCTTTCTCAGTATGCTTGCCGACATCTGCACCGGGAACGGGTGAAAAGTATAAAAGAATAAACAGAGCAGGATCGTCATCGGGGTTTATGGTGACGATCCTGCTTTTTCATACCTGTAGGAGCTTCAGTATTTCGCGGCGGAGCTGCTCGATTATGCGCTTTTCGAGGCGGCTGATGTAGCTTTGCGAGATGCCCATGATGTCGGCAACCTCCTTTTGCGTGTACTCGCGCCCGGAGGGGAGACCGAAGCGCATGAGGATGATGTTCCGCTCGCGCTCGCCGAGCGTGGCGATCGCCTCCATGAGCATCTGCCGGTCGGCATCGTCCTCAAGCGGGCGGGCGACCTCGTCCTCGTCCGTGCCGAGAATGTCGGACAGCAGCAGCTCGTTCCCGTCCCAGTCGGTGTTGAGCGGCTCGTCAAAGCTGATCTCCGTGCGCTGTGAGCTTATCTTGCGCAGATACATGAGTATCTCGTTTTCAATGCAGCGCGAGGCATAGGTGGCGAGCTTGATGTTCTTGGAGGAGTTGAAGGTGTTCACTGCCTTTATAAGCCCTATCGTGCCGATGGAGATGAGGTCCTCAATGTTGATGCCGGTGTTTTCAAAGCGCTTGGAGATGTACACCACGAGGCGGAGATTATGCTCGATGAGGAGCTTTTTCGCCTCCTCATCGCCTTCCTCCGCGCGGCGTATCGCGCGCTCCTCGTCGGCGCGGGCAAGGGGCGGCGGCAGTGTGTCGCTGCCGCCGATGTAAAAAACCGGCGGGGGAGCGATGCCGAGAATGGACAGTATGTGTTCGCGCAGAAACAGTATTTGCGGTTTACAGAGCATGTACGACTCCTTTCATAATACTATCATATCATATAACGCCTTCATACCCGTCGCCGGACACATGGGGCGATACCGCGGCGAGGAGCATCCGCTCCTCGCCGTCGACAACGGCGCTGTCCGGGCGGAACGCCGCCAGCACGCCGCCCCCGCCGACGGCGGAATACGGGATGAGGCGCAGCCGCCCGCGCAGCTCCGGGATATCCGCGGCGGTCTCCACGAACGCCACGGCGTCCAGCTCCAGCAGGGCGGCGTTCGCGCCGAGAAGCGGCGCGGCGGCGTGGGGACATATCACCATCACGGGCATGGCGCTTATCGGGTCGGTGAGGCTGTTGCCGGTGTCGACAAGGACGACGAACTCCGCCCGGCGCGCGCCCAGCGTCAGCGAAACCTGCACCCGCGCCTGATCGACGAGCTTCACGCGCCGGGAGAACACGATACGCAGCAGCGCGTAGCACAGCGCGAACGCCGCGACGAGCGTGCGCATGTCGAACGCGGGATAGCCGCCCGCGAGGGCTATTGCCCAGATGAAGCCGCCGAACGCCGCCGCCACAGCAAAGAACACCACGGCGCAGCGCACGGGGCGCTCCTCCCCGGCGAAGGCGATGAGCGCCATCAGCGCCCCGGCGGCAAGCTTGAACGGCGCGCTTTTGAGCCAGCCGAGCCCCGGCAGGTATACCGCAGCGGCATAGGCCGCGCCCGCCAGCGCGGCGAGCGCGTACCGCAAGCGCCGCAGCCTCACGCCGCACACCTGCGCGCACATCACCGTCAGCACATAGTCAATGACAAGGTTGAGGAGAAAGAGACTGTCTATGTAGATAACTTCCATGCAAGAATCATAGCACGGCGGCGGTCGTATATTTTGTCATTTGGGAATTGTCAAAAGAGACATACTGTGGTAAAATCGTTAGGCAAAATATGCGATACTGGCGGAATACCGGCATATGGAATTTTGGATTGAAAAAGAGGACTAATAAGCTATGTGGTTTTGGTTTGCGATAATTGCGCTTTTGTGCTGGAGCGGCTCCGATCTCTTCTCGAAGATCGGCTGTCAGGACGCCTCGGACAAATACGGTCCGCTGAAAATGGTCACGGCGGTTGGCGTCGTGATGGGGCTTCACGCCGCGTATGAGATATTCGTCGGCGGGGTGGAGATAAACGGCACGGTTATACTGACCTATCTGCCGGTGTCGCTTCTGTACATAGGCTCGATGGCGATAGGGTATCTGGGGCTGAGGTATATAGAGCTGTCGATCTCCTCGCCGATATGCAACAGCTCCGGCGCGGTCGTCGCGGTGCTGACATTTGCGACTGTGGGGATAAGCGAGGAGCTTCCGGCGCTCGCGCTGGTGGCGGTGGCGCTGGTGTGCGTCGGCGTTGTGGCGCTGGGCATAACCGAGGCGAACGAGGACGAGGAGCTGCGCCGCGCGCGGCAGGATGAATCCAACCGGCACTACGCGAAGAGCTGGCTTGCCATTGCAATCCCCGTGATCTACTGCCTGCTCGACGCGCTGGGGACCTTTGCCGACAGCCGCGTGCTGGAGGTACTGGACGAGGATTCGGCGAACGTCGCGTATGAGCTGACGTTCCTTGTCGCGGGCATCGTGAGCGCCGTATACGTGCTGGGCGTGAAAAAGCAGAGGCTCATCCTCCGGCAGGAAGCGCCGAAGTACACCGGCGCCGTGTTTGAGACCGTCGGTCAGTTCTTTTATATCTACGCGCTCGCGGACACAAAGCACGTCGCCTTCGCTGCGCCAATCATCTCGTCATACTGCGTGGCGTCGGTACTGTGGGGGCGGATATTCCTGAAGGAAAAGCTCTCGGTGAAGCATTATCTCTCCATCGCCCTTGTGGTTGCGGGCATAGTTATAATGGGCATACTGGATATATAAAGGAGCGGAGAAATGAACAGTATCTATAAGCGCGTACTTATCAAGATCAGCGGGGAAGCCCTCGCCGCGGAAAAGAAGACCGGGTTTGACTTTGACTTTGTCTCGCGCGTGTGCGCCGCCGTCAAGGACTGCATGGAGCACGGCGTGCAGGTCGGCATCGTCATCGGCGGCGGGAACTTCTGGCGCGGCGTGAAGGACGGCGCGGGGCATGTGGAGCGCGTGAGCGCGGACAGAATGGGCATGCTCGCCACCGCGATGAACTGCCTTGCCGTGGCGGACGTGTTCAAGCAGTTCGGCGCGGAGGCGCGCGTTATGACCGCCGTGGACATCCAGGGCGTGGGCGAGCGCTACGACACGAAAAAGGCGATAGAATACCTTGAGAGCGGGAAAATAGTGCTATTCGGCTGCGGCACGGGCATGCCGTTTTTCTCCACGGACACCGCGGCGGCACTGCGCGCGGCGGAGATACGCGCCGACGCCATCCTCCTTGCCAAGAACATAGACGGCGTATACTCCGCCGACCCCAGGCGCGATCCCACCGCCGTGAAGTTTGACGAGATAAGCTATGACGAGGTCCTCTCGCGCCATCTCGCGGTGATGGATTCCACCGCCACGAGCCTCGCCATGGACAACAACATCCCCCTCATCGTCTTTGCGCTGGCAGAGCCGGAGAATATCGGGCGCGTGCTCGCAGGCGAAAAGCTCGGCACCACGGTGAAATAAAAGTTCACAGCGTGTATTTATTAAGTTAATAAACATATGAAATAATAACGGAGGTAAAAACCATGTCTGACTATCAGGAATTTGAAAACAAAATGAAGAAAACCTGCGACTCGCTCAACGCGCAGCTCGCCACCATCCGCGCCGGACGCGCCAACGCTTCCGTGCTCGACCAGATCGAGGTCGAATACTACGGCTCTCCCACGCCCATCCAGCAGGTCGCGTCCATCTCCTCTCCCGACCCGCGCTCCCTGCTCATCCAGCCGTGGGACGCTTCCGTGCTCAAGGGCATTGAAAAGGCAATCCTCGCCTCCGACCTCGGCATCAACCCGCAGAACGACGGGCGCATGCTGCGTCTGGTGTTTCCTCCACTGACCGAGGAGCGCCGCCGCGATCTCGTCAAGCAGACGAAGAAGTACGGAGAGGAGGCGAAGGTCGCCATCCGCAACATCCGCCGCGACGCGATAGACAAGTTCAAAAAGCAGCAGAAGGCGTCCGCGATAACCGAGGATGACTACAAGGTCGCGGAGAAGGACATTCAGAAGCTGACCGACGACTACACCAAGGAGATAGACAAGATAACCGACAAGAAGGAAAAAGAGCTGACCGAGATCTGATTCCGAATGGAGGATAGAATGGCAGAAACCATTAAAACGGGGGAGCGGGAGAGATCCGGTCTCCCCCGTCATATTGCGATAATACTCGACGGCAACGGCCGCTGGGCGAAGAAGCGCGGGCTGCCGCGCACGGCGGGTCACGCCGCCGGGGCGGAGACGTTCCGGCGCATCGCGACCTACTGCAAGAATATCGGCGTGGACTATCTGACGGTCTACGCCTTTTCGACAGAGAACTGGAAACGCCCGCCCGAGGAAGTCAGGACCATCATGAAGCTTCTTGACAAGTACCTCAAAGAGGCGATAGCCACGATGGAACGGGACAAAATAAGAATGCGCGTGCTCGGCGACGTGTCGGCGCTCTCGCCGGAGCTTCAGGCGGAGATCGCGCGCACAAACGAGATAAGCACGCATTACGACGGCTTTCAGGCGAACATCTGCCTCAACTACGGCGGACGGGACGAGATCGTCCATGCGGCGCAGCGCTATGCCGAGGATTACGCCGCGGGGCGCGCCGATGGCGAGCTGACGGAGGAGCGCTTCGGCGCTTACCTCTACTCCGCCGGTATGCCCGACCCCGATCTTCTGATCCGTCCGGGCGGGGAGGTGCGCATATCAAACTTCCTTTTGTGGCAGTGTGCCTATTCCGAGTTTTATTTCACAGACGTGCTCTGGCCGGACTTCACCACCGATGAGCTTGAGCGCGCCATTGCCGAGTTTCAGCGCCGCGACCGGCGCTACGGCGGCGTGAAGAATCCCTGAGCATCTAAAAGGAGATAATCAAGATGGTAAGATCCGTTTCAATACTGGGCAGCACAGGCTCCATCGGGCGGCAGAGCGTCGACGTGGCGGAGCATATGGGTATGCCCGTGGCGGCGCTCGCGGCGTCGAGGAGCGTGAAGCTGCTGGAAGAGCAGGCGCGCCGACTGAAGCCGAAGTTCGTCGCCGTATACGATGAGAGCGCGGCGAAGGAGTTCAGAATCGCCGTGGCGGACACGGATATCCGCGTCGGCTCCGGCATAGAGGGGCTTATAGAGGCGGCGACGCTCGATGAGATAGACTGCGTCGTCACCGCGGTGTCCGGCGCTATCGGGCTGCGCCCGACGCTCGCCGCGATAGACGCGAAAAAGCGCATAGCGCTGGCGAACAAGGAAACGCTCGTCTGCGCGGGCGAGATCGTGATGAAGCGGGCGGCAGAGCGCGGGGCGGAGATCGTCCCCGTCGACTCTGAGCATTCCGCCATCTTCCAGTGCCTCATGGGGCGCGGGAAGGGCGAGATGAAAAAGCTCCTTCTCACCGGCAGCGGCGGACCGTTCCGCGGCAGGGCGCGCGTGGAGCTTGAAGACGTCACGCCCGAGCAGGCCGTCAAGCACCCCAACTGGAACATGGGCGCGAAAATATCCGTCGACAGCGCGACGATGATGAATAAGGGCCTTGAGTTTATAGAGGCGATGCACCTTTTTGCCGTGAGCCCGGATGACATACAGGTGGTAATCCACCCGCAGAGCGTCATACACTCTATGGTAGAGCTCGTCGACGGCACGGTGATAGCACAGCTCGGCGCGCAGGATATGCGCCTGCCGATCCAGCTCGCGCTCAGCTACCCGGAGCGTGTGGACGCGGTGAACGACCGGCTGGATTTCTATAACCTCGCCGATCTGAGCTTTTACGCACCCGACCTTGTCAACACACCGTGCCTCGCGCTCGCGATGGACGCGGCGCGCACGGGCGGCACGGCGGGCTGCGTGATGAGCGCGGCGAACGAGGAGGCGGTGCGGCTGTTCCTCAACCATAAGCTCGGCTACAACCGCATCTATGACTGCGCGGCGGAGGCGATAGCGACCGTCGGCGTTGTCCACGGCGCGGATCTCGACGCGATAATCGAGGCGGACGCCGCGGCGCGGCGCTTTGTAAAGGAGAAGTACGGCAGCGTCTGATGCTTCTCAACTGATGGAGACCTTGAATCTATGACCATTATCTACATTCTTCTTGCGATACTGCTGTTCGGCGTGCTCATCGCCGTGCACGAATTCGGGCACTTCACCGCCGCGAAGCTCTGCGGCGTGCGGGTGGATGAATTCGCCATCGGCATGGGTCCCGCGCTTATAAAAAAGCAGAAGGGGGAGACGCTCTACTCCCTGCGCGCGGTGCCCATCGGGGGCTTCTGCGCCATGGCGGGGGAGGACGAGGCGCTGGACGATCCGCGCGCCTTCACGAGCCAGAGCGTCTGGAAGCGGCTGATAATCCTCGCGGCGGGGTCGTTCATGAACTATGTGCTGGGGCTTGTGATCGTGCTTTGCATATACGCCTCCGCCACGGGCTTTCGCGCCCCGGTCATAGAGAGCTTTATGGACGGCTGCCCGTATGAGGGCGTAGACGGCTTTCAGGCGGGCGACCGTATACTCAGCATCGACGGGCGGCGCATATATCAGTACAGCGACATTGCCGACTTCCTCTCGCGCGGCGACGGGACGTATGACATCGTCGTGCGCCGCGACGGGAAGCGCGTGGAGCTGCGCGATTTCAAGCTCGTCCCCGTGGAGTACGAGGGACAGGAGAGGAAGATGTACGGGTTTTACTTCGGCTATGACGAGGGGACGCTGGCAAACAAGCTGCGCTACTCGTGGAACACGACCATGGAGTTTGGCCGCTGGGTCTGGATGGGGCTGGAGCAGCTCTTCCAGGGGCAGGTGACGGTCAACGACATGGCGGGACCCGTCGGCATTGTCGACCTCATGGCGCAGACCGGCGAGAGTGCCCCAAGCACGACGGACGCGATACTGGATATCCTCTATCTCGGCGCGTTCATCGCGGTCAACCTCGCGATAATGAATATGCTGCCCATCCCCGCGCTTGACGGCGGCAGGGTCTTCCTGCTGCTTGTGACGTGGGTGATAGAGCGGATAACGAAAAAACGCCTCGACCCGAAGTATGAGGGCTATATACACGCCGCGGGCATGGTGCTGCTGCTGGCGCTGATGGCGTATGTAATGTTCAATGATATAGTCAGGATAGTGACGAAATGAGCGACAAAAGAGACACAACAAGGAAAATAAACGTGGGCGGTGTCGCCGTGGGCGGCGGCGCGAGCGTGTCGGTGCAGTCCATGTGCAACACGAAGACGTGGGACGTGGAGGCGACCGTGGCGCAGATAAAGGCGCTGCGCGCCGCCGGGTGCGACATCGTGCGCATCGCGATACCCGATATGGCGGCGGCGCGCGCCGTGTCCGCGATAAAGGAGCAGGTGGATATGCCGCTCGTCGCGGATATACACTTTGACTACCGCCTCGCGCTGGAGGCCGCCGTGCGCGGCATAGACAAAATACGCATAAACCCCGGCAACATCGGCGGCGAGGACAATGTCAGGGCCGTTGCCGACGCCTGCCGCGCGAGAAATATACCCATCCGCATCGGCGTGAACGCGGGCAGTCTTGAGCCGCGGCTCCTCGAAAAATACGGGCATCCCTGCCCGGAGGCGATGGTGGAGAGCGCGGCGGGACACGCGGCGCTGCTGGAAAAGTTCGATTTTTATGACATCTGCCTTTCGATGAAGGCGTCGTCCGTGCCGCTGACCGTCGCGTCCTACCGCATGGCGGCGGAGCGCTTCCCCTACCCGCTGCACCTCGGCGTGACCGAGACGGGCACGGAGTGGAACGGCACGATACAGTCCGCCGTCGGCATAGGCACGCTTTTGTGCGAGGGCATCGGCAACACGGTGCGCGTCTCCCTCACTGCCGACCCCGTGCGCGAGGTCAGCGCCGGGATCGCGATACTGAAGGCCGCGGGCGTGCGCCGGGGCGGTGTGCGCTTTGTGTCCTGCCCGACCTGCGGCAGGACGGAGATAGACCTCATCTCGCTCGCCAGCCGCGTGGAGAGCCTTGTGCGCGATATGGACAGGGACATAACCGTCGCGGTGATGGGCTGTGTCGTCAACGGTCCGGGCGAAGCGCGCGAGGCGGATTACGGCATCGCTGGCGGAAAGAACAAGGGCATACTGTTCAAAAAGGGACAGGTGCTCGGTACATACCCGTATGATGAGCTGTGCGATGCGCTCATCGCGCTCATCGAGAGCGACGGCGGAGAGACGAAATGAGCGAACAGCATACCCCGTTTCTGACGATATTCCCCGAGTGCGCGGCGCTCTCCGGCTGTGCTGGGGGGCTTGACAAGGCATACGTGACGGACGTGAAGATCGAGGCGGCAAGCCGCCGCATGACCGTGTGCGCGTGGTTTGCCGCGATGCCGTCGCTGACGGAGAAAGCACAGCTGGGCGAGCTTATCCGCCGCGTGTTCGCGCTGGACGACGCCGTGATAGAGCCCTCGTACCCCGCGCCGAAGGCCGCGCCGCGCCCGGTGCAGACCGCGGCCAAGCCCGCGGGCAGCACCATCACAGGGAACGTGCTCTACGGCAGGATGATAAAGCAGAAGAGCGTCCCCATGAGCACGGTCACGCTGGAATCCGGGCGGATAGTGATAGAGGGCGATGTTGTCGCCGTGACGAGCCGCAGCCTGCAGAAAGGCGGCGGCGTGCTGTGCTTTGACATGACCGACCGCACAAACTCCGTGCGCGTGTCGCGCTATTTCCGCGCGGACGACGACAAAAGCGTCATTGCCGCCATCGGCGTGGGCGATCATCTGACCGTGCAGGGCGAGATCATATACTCCAAGTATGACGACGACCTTGTCATGGATCCGCGCAATATCGTGCGCACAAAGAAGATCATCCGCCCCGACAACGCGCCCGAAAAGCGCGTGGAGCTGCATCTGCACACCCGCTTTTCCGCGATGGACGCGCTCACCGACCCCGCCGCCGTTGTCAAGCGCGCGGCGTACTGGGGCATGCCCGCCGTAGCCGTGACGGATCACGGCGTGGCGCAGGCGTTCCCGGATATGTGGAAGGCGGGCAAAAAAGAGGGCGTGAAGATAATTTACGGTCTCGAAGCGTACTATTTCAACGACATGGACGGCAACAGCGCCGTCATAGGCAAATCCAGCCTCCCGATAGACGCGGAGTTCGTGGCGTTCGACATAGAGACCACGGGTCTCAACGCGATGAACGACCGCATGACGGAGATCGGCGCGGTGCTCTTCTCCGGCGGCAATGTGATAAAGGAGTTCAACACCTTTGTCGACCCGAAGATGCACATCCCGCCGGACATCACAAAGCTCACCGGCATACGCGACAGCGACGTCGCCGGCGCGCCCGACGAGAAGACCGCCATGGAGATGTTCATGGACTTCGTGGGCGACCGCCCGATAATCGCGCACAACGCGCATTTTGACGTGGGGTTCATGACGGCGGCGGCGAACCGGCAGGGTCTGCGCTTCGCGCCGGTGTTTATGGACACGCTCGCCCTCTCGCAAGCGCTCTTGCCGGAGCTCAAGCGCTTCAAGCTGGATATTGTCTCTAATCACCTCGGTCTGCCGCAGTTCAACCACCACCGCGCCTCGGACGACGCGATGGTCGTGGCGCGGATGATGGACAAGTTCATACCGATGCTTCGCGCGCAGGGCGCGAAGACCGTGGACGATATTGAGCGCATCTACCACTCCCTCCGCCGCACGGACATCGCCAAGACCTATCACATGATACTTCTGGTGAAAAACCGCACGGGGCTGAAAAACCTCTACGAGATGATCTCGCAGTCCTACCTCAAGCACTTCCACCGCACGCCGAACATACCAAAGAGCCTTCTGGTGCAGCACCGCGAGGGCATACTTGTTGGCTCCGCCTGCGGCATGGGCGAGCTTTACGGCGCGGTGATGAAGGGCGCGAGCGCGAAGGAACTGGAAAAGATCGCGTCGTTCTACGACTATCTTGAGATACAGCCCATATGCAATAACGCCTTTCTCATAGATAACGGCACGGTGCGCGACAGGCACGTGCTGGAGGATTATAACCGCACGATCCTAAACCTCGGCAGAAAGCTCAATAAGCCCGTCATTGCCGCGTCCGACGTGCACTTCATGGACGCGGAGGACGAGCAGTACCGCAAGATACTTCAAGCGGCAAAGAAATTCTCCGACGCGGACCGCAGCTGCCCCATCTTCTTCCGCACAACGGACGAGATGGTGCAGGAGTTCATGTACCTCGGCGAGGAGACGGCGAAGGAGGTCGTCATAACCAACACCCGCGCCATCGCCGATCAGGTGGAGGAGATAGAGCTTCTGCCAAAGGACCTCTTCCCCCCGAAGATCGAGAACTCCGCCGAGCAGCTGAAAACGCTGGTGTACGACAAGATGCACCGCATCTACGGCGAGAATCCGCCCGCGCTCGTGCAGGAGCGCGTGGACGTTGAGCTCAACACCATACTCGACCATAACTACGACGTTATATATATGTCCGCGCAGAAGCTCGTTGAAAACTCGCTCGAAAACGGCTACCTCGTCGGCTCGCGTGGGTCTGTCGGCTCGTCGATCGTGGCGTACATGTCCGGCATCACTGAGGTCAACTCCCTCCCGCCGCACTATGTCTGCCCCAAGTGCTGCCACAGCGAGTTCATCCTCGACGGCAGCTACGGCTGCGGCGCGGATATGCCGGAAAAGGACTGCCCCGAGTGCGGCGCGCGTATGCGCCGCGACGGGTTCAACATCCCGTTTGAGACGTTCCTCGGCTTCCCCGGCAACGAAAAGACCCCTGATATAGACCTCAACTTCTCCGGCGAGTACCAGGCGAAGGCGCACAAGTACACCGAGACGCTTTTCGGCTCCGACCATGTTTTCCGTGCCGGGACGATCGGCACGCTCGCGGAGAAGACCGCCTACGGCTACGTGAAAAAGTACCTTGAGGAGCGCGGTATAAAGGCCAGCAAGGCGGAGGAGAACCGCCTCGCGCAGGGGCTTGTGGGCATAAAGCGCACAACGGGGCAGCACCCCGGCGGGCTCGTCGTCGTGCCGCAGGACAAGGACATCACGGACTTCTGCCCCGTGCAGCACCCGGCAGACGACCCCAACAGCGATATTATCACAACGCATTTTGAATACCACTGCATGGAGGCGAACCTCCTCAAGCTCGACGAGCTGGGGCATGATGACCCGACGATGATCCGCATGATGGAGGACCTCTCCGAGCAGCTGGGCGAAAGGGTGGACGCGAAGGAAATATCCCTCTCCGACCCCGAGACCATGTCCATCTTCACCTCGCCCGCGGCGCTCGGTCTGCCGGACGATGACGAGATCATCGGCAAAACTGGCTCCATCGGCGTGCCGGAGTTCGGCACGCCCTTCACCCGCCAGATGCTCGTCGATACCCAGCCCAGGCAGTTTGACACGCTCATCCGCCTTTCCGGCTTCAGCCACGGCACGGACGTGTGGGCGGGCAACATCCGCGACCTTGTCACCTCCGGCACCGCGACGGTCAACGAGGCGGTGGGCTGCCGCGACGATATCATGATATACCTCATCTCCGTCGGCATCGCCCCGGCGCTCGCGTTCAAGACGATGGAGGCCGTGCGAAAGGGCAAGGTGAAAAAGAGCGGGGAGTTCCCCGGCGACGCGGAGCAGCAGATGCGTGACCGCGGCGTGCCGGACTGGTATATCGAGTCCTGCCGCAAGATCGCCTACCTCTTCCCGAAGGCGCACGCTGTGGCGTACGTCATGATGGCTTTCCGCATCGCGTGGTTCAAGGTGCACAAGCCCCTCGCGTTCTACTCGGCGTATTTCTACCGCCGCAGCCAGAAGGGCGGCTTCGACGCGAAGCTCATGTGCGGCGGCACGGACGAGGTGCGGCGCAACATCGGCGAGATGAAAAAGCGCCAGCTCTCCGCGAACGAGGAGGATCTGCTCGTGACGCTGGAGGCCGTGTATGAGTTCAATATGCGCGGGTTTGAGTTCGCGCCGATAGACCTGTATGAATCGGAGGCGACGAAGTTTGCCATCACCTCCGACGGCAAGCTCCGCCCGCCGTTCGTGTCCATCTCCGGTCTCGGCGAGACGGCCGCCATCGACCTTGCCCGTGTCAAGACGCTCGGCAAGCAGTTCATCTCCATTCAGGAGCTGGGCGCCGCCTGCCCCAAGGTCAGCCAGACCCACCTTGACACGCTCAGGGAGCTCGGCGCGCTCGGCGATATGCCGGAGTCGAACCAGATAAACCTCTTTGATATATAAGAAGAACTTGGACGAAACCCGGAACACAACACGCCGGGCTTTCGTCATATAACCATAAAGAAATGAGGAAAGCGTATGAAAATAACATTTCTCGGCGCGGCGCACGAGGTCACCGGCAGCATGACCTACATAGAGGTCGGCTACAAAAAGGGCATCGTCGACTGCGGCATGGAGCAGGGGAAGGACCTCTTCGTCAACGAGCCGCTGCCCGTCGCGGCGGGGGAGCTGGACTTTGTGCTGCTGACGCACGCGCACATCGACCACTCCGGCAAGCTGCCGCTTTTGTATAAGCAGGGCTACCGCGGCCCGATATACGCCAGCGCCGCCACGTGCTCGCTGTGCGAGATAATGCTGCGCGACTGTGCGAACATCCAGATGTCCGACGCGGAGTGGAAAAGCCGCAAGGGCGAGCGCCGTGGAGAGCCGCCGGTCGAGCCGCTTTACGACATGGAGGACGCCGAGGGCGCGCTCAGGCTCATGCGCCCGTGCTCCTACGGCGAGCGCGTGCAGATAAACGAGAGCGTCACCATCCGCCTCACGGATGTGGGGCATCTCCTCGGCTCGGCGGCGATAGAGACATGGCTGACCGAGAACGGCGAGACGCGCAAGATCACCTTCTCCGGCGACATCGGCAACACCGATCAGCCCATACTGCGCGACCCGCAGCACGTGAAGGACACGGAGTATCTCGTCATGGAGTCGACCTACGGCGACAGATACCACGCGGCGGAGCGCGCCGACTATGTCTCGGAGCTCGCCCAGCGCATCCAGACCGTGCTCGACCGGGGCGGAAACCTCATCATCCCGTCGTTCGCCGTCGGGCGCACGCAGGAGATGCTGTATTTCATACGCGAGATAAAGGAGCGCGGCCTCGTCCGCGGGCACGGGGACTTCCCCGTGTATGTCGACAGTCCGCTCGCCGTGGAGGCGACGCGCGTGTTCCTCCAGTGCGACACGCAGTTTGTCGACGATGAGATGCGCGCCGTGATACGCTCCGGCGTGAACCCGCTGGTGTTCCCCGGGTTGAAGCTGACAGTGTCGCTGGAGGAATCCAAGGCGATAAACGACGACCCGACACCCAAGGTGATAATCTCCGCGAGCGGCATGTGCGACGCGGGGCGCATCCGCCACCATCTCAAGCACAACCTCTGGAAGAGCGAGACCATGGTGCTCTTCGTGGGGTATCAGGCGGTCGGCACGCCCGGACGCATCCTCATCGACGGGGCGAAGAAGCTCAAGCTCCTCGGCGAGGAGATCGCCGTGAATGCGCAGATCGACGTGCTGCCCGGCGTGAGCGGGCACGCGGACAAGGGCGGACTCATCGCGTGGCTCAAGGGCTTTGAGCAAAAGCCCAAGCTCGTGTTTATAAACCACGGCGACCCGGACGCGGCGGACAGCTTCGTCAGGTGTCTCAATGACGAGCTGGGCTACAACGCCTACGCCCCGTACAGCGGCACCTGCTACGACCTGCTGCGTGGCGAGTTCGTGCGCATGACGGAGGGCAAGCCGATAGAGAAAACGAAGGCGCGCCGCGTCAGCCCCGTGTTCGAGCGCCTTATCGCCGCGGCGGAGAAGCTGCTGCGCGTCAGCCGCACGCTCGAGGGCCGGGCGAACAAGGAGCTCGCCCGCTACGCCGACCAGATGGAAAAGCTTGCGGAGAAAATGCAGCGATAATGTCGGGAACCCGCGGGAAATTTTATTTGTAAAAAATAATATAAAAAAAGAGTTTTCATTGACGAATCAAAAACGATATGTTAACATAATATTATATATTATATAACTGCTGTTGTTACCCACTGACCCTTGGCGAGAGGAGGCTCACCGTGAAGAAAACCGTGTTTGACCCAGAGAAGGCTGTCGGCGAGAGCTTAATAGGCTTTGACCGCCAGCAGCTGTGTGAATTTATAATAAAGCTGTGCGAGCGTGTCAAGAGCAATGTCGGCGCGGGCGCATATCACGGGGGCATATATCCCGAGAATATCAGCATTGATGACGACGGCAACGTCGCCATAGGCGGCGCGTCGAGAGCGGACTGGGCAGGGCAGGAGCTTGAGTTCCTCCCGCCGGAGCTGTATTGGAACCACCGCCCGACGAGCGCGTCGGACGTGTACGCCATCGGTATGCTGCTCTACTACGCCGTCAGCGGCGGCAAGCTCCCGTTTGACGGGGAGTGCCGCGACGCGCAGCTGCGGCGCATGGGAGGGGACGATTTTGCCATCCCTGCCGCGGCGGGGCGGCGGCTCGGCGCGATCATAAAGAAGGCGACGCGCTTCAAGGCCGCGGAGCGCTATCAGAGCATGGACGAGCTGCGCGTGATGGCGAAGAGTTGTCTGAAAAACCTCTACCTCAACGGCGAGCCGAGCGCGGAGACGATATTCAACAAAAATGACGACGAGCTGAGCGATATTGAGCGGATGATGGTCGGCATCATCGAGCGCGACGAGGATCAACCCCTGCCGGAGCCTGAACCGTCCGCCCCGCAGGAGGAGCCGCCCGCAGCGGAGCCTGAAGAGACCCCAGTGCCCGAGGAGGACGCGGATTCCGCCGCTGAGACGGAGGCTGACGATGCCCCAGCGGACGATTTCGCCCTCGCGGCGGAGGTCGCGCGCGAGGCGGAGAACAACAGCGCGGAGCTTCGCCGCCCGACACCGAGGGCGGACAGCGGACACCGTGTCGCGAAGCTCTATGTGGAGAAAAACCCGGAGCTTGAGCCCGTGGTACTGAGCAAACAGCCGGAGATAACCCCGGTCGTACAATACACAAGGAATATGGAAAAGGAGCAGCGTCGTATGGAGGAAGAGGTAAAGAAACGCAGAAGAAGACCCGTTGCGGTCATACTGGTGCTGTGCGCGGTGCTGGTGATAGTGGCGATAATTTTCAACGCCGTGATAAAGGATCTCAACCGCAGCATGGCGGCGCTCAACGGCGCGCAGGCGACGGACAGCCCCGCTTCCACCGCGCAGGTGGACGCAGCCGACGCGCAGGACGCGGAAGCGCCCGTGGAGACCGTGCTGCCGACGGAGCACGTTGTACCGGAGGATGAGCTGTTGCCCATCACGCCGGACGCCGGCGTCACGCCGTATGTGCCGGGCGCGGCCACGACTGAGGGCGACGGTACCGCCGCGGCGGAGACAACGGCAGCCCCCGCGTCGGGCGAGCACCGCTATGAGCTCATCATCGAGGATATAAGCTGGACGGACGCGCAGAAGAAGTGTGCCGCCAAGGGCGGGCATCTCGCCGTGCCGAACGACGCGGACGAGTTCAACAAGCTTGTCGACCTTGCCGAGAGCGAGGGCGTGACCATGCTGTGGATCGGCGGTCACCGCGAGAACGGCAAGATGATCTGGGACGACGGCTCCACTGCCCCGTATGAGCAGTGGGCGAAGGGCGAGCCCTCGTATGTCGACTCCTCCGACGGCGCGGCAGAGGACTATGTGCTGCTGTGGAACAACCGCGGCTGGTACTATAACGACAGCCGCAACGACCCCTGCGCGGAGTTCCCGCAGTGGTACGGCGGAATGATGGCGTACATCTGCGAATACGGCGGATAAAGTCTATAACACGTGAAAAAGCCGCCAATTCAGGCGGCTTTTTCATGCCCTGCCGGGTAATGTCAAAAACTGTTCCCAAAACGCGAAGTATATGATATAATAACATTTCTGATGATTCAGTTGAAGATCACCGAGGGAGACAGACCGATGAGAAAGCTATTGAAAACGACCGTCTCGGCGCTGACGGCGCTGGCGCTTGCCGTCGCGCTCGCCGCGCCCTGCTATGCCGACAACGCGGAGACAACGGGCGCCGCCGCGGACGTGGACATGACGATATTTGATCCCGCTGCGCTGGAGCAGATGACGGCGGACTTTATCAGCGAGTGGTCGTCCCACAATGTGCGCGCGGAGCGCATAAGCTTTGCGTATACATATCTCACCACGGGGGAGACGTGGTTTTACAACCCGGACACGTGGTATTACAGCGCCAGCATGTACAAGGTCCCGCTGATGATGATCCTCGCCCAGCAGGAGTATAACGGCGAGCTGACGCAGGAGACGGACATAAAGGGCATCACGCTTGCCAAGGCGGAGGAGAGCATACTGGTCTACTCCAACAACGACTACGCCCATCTCATGCTCAACTATCTCGGCACGGATCAGGAAGCGCGCGAGATGTACAAGCAGTTTTCCTCCCTCCCGGATGATTACTACGACCCGGATTTCATTGATTACAGCTATTTCACCGTGCGCTTCATGAACGACGTCATGACGACGCTCTATAATGACCCCGAGCGCTTCCCCAATATCATCGACTGTCTCAAGCGCGCCCAGCCAGTGGATTATTTCCACCTCTGCACCGATCCCGAGCTTGTCATCGCCCAGAAATACGGCAGCTACAACGAGTGGAACGGCACGACCGGGATAATCTATACGCCGAATCCTGTCATCCTCACGGTCATGATGAAGAACGTCGAGGGCGCGGAGGAGGTCATCGCGAACGCCGCGAAGATGTTTGTCGACTACACGCTCACGCTGGACAGCAAGCTCACAGAGTACACGGCGGAGAAAGCGGAGGCCGTGCGCGCGGCGGAGGAAAAGGCCGCGCAGGAGGAAGCGGCGCGCGCGGAAGAGGCGCGCCTTGCGCAGGAGGAGGCGGACAGGAAAGCCGCCGAGGAGGCCGCCCGCGCGGAGGAAGCGCGCATCGCGCAGGAGAACGCCCAGCGCGCCGCGGCGCGGCGTGAGCTGCTGACAAAGACCGTTGTTGCGGTCGTGATAGTCGCGGTGCTGGCCGTGTCCGGCGTTGTGAGCATAAAGAAGATAAACGCCGCCAAGACCGCCTCGCGCGGCGGAAGAGGCGGACGCGGAGACCGCGGGGGCGGCGGCTATACGCCCCGGCACTGACCCCCATAAAGCAGACATGAAAGCTATGAACACTATGAAAAAACGAATTATATGCATACTGCTCGTCCTCGCGCTCGGCGGCACTGCCGCCGCCTGCGGCAGCGACAGCGTCGGCTACGGCGTGAAGTCCGTGCAGACGCTCGTCTCGCAGGATTACTCGCTCGCGTTCCGCAATGACGACCCGATATACTTCTACGTCACCGCGGCGATAGAGACGCTCGCGGCGGAGGGCAAGGTGGACGAGCTGGCGACGAAGTGGTTCGGCGACAGGATAATCAACTTCGACAAGCGCGCCGAAGCCCTCAGTGAGCTTGCCGCCCCCGCGGTGCAGGATTTCACCATCGGCATCGACGTCAACTCCTTCCCCATGGCGTATATCTCCAACGACAGCTATTGGGGCTTTGACGTGGAGCTGGCGATGGCGGTGTGCGAGCGGCTGGGCTGGACGCTCAAAATGCAACCGATAGAGAAGGAGAACGTGTATATAGAGCTCTCCTCCGGCAATATCGACTGCGCGTGGGGCGGCATCGCGCTTGATCAGGCGGACGTTGACGCGCGCAAATTCACGCAGTACGGTCCCTATGTCCACAACGACATCGTCATTGCCACGCGCAGCGGATCGAGCGTGTGGAACAAGCTGCGCCTCGGCGGGCGGAACATGGCGATGTGCTCCACGCCGGAGGCCATGGCGGCGCTCGAAACGGATCAGCGGCTGAAAAAGCGGCTGGGGCAGATAACGCGCCTCGCCGGAGGCACGACGGAGTGCTTTGAATATCTCTATTCAGGCAAGTGTGACACCGTGCTGACCGACAGCACCGCACTCTACTACTTCAATTGTCATTGATACATAGACACGCCAACACGCCCCGCGGTTTGTCCGCGGGGCGCTTTTATCCACATTTTCAGTTGACCGGCAGAGACTTTAATGATAAAATATCATGTCTTACTATGATAACATGGAGAAGCATATGTGGATCTCTGATAAATGGCAGGATTTTGAGCTTATAGACTGTTCCAAGGGCGAAAAGCTGGAGCGCTGGGGAAAGTACTACCTCGTGCGCCCGGATCCGCAGGCGATATGGGACACCCCGCGCCGCAACATGCACTGGAACGACCGCGACGCACGCTACCGCCGCAGCGAGAGCGGCGGCGGAAGCTGGGACAAGGGCTGCCTGCCGGAGAACTGGAAAATACGCTACGGCGAGCTGACGTTCAACGTCAAGCCTATGAACTTCAAGCACACGGGGCTCTTCCCGGAGCAGGCAACAAACTGGGACTGGGCGATGGCGCAGATACGCGCCGCCGACCGCCCCATCAGTGTGCTCAACCTATTCGGCTACACCGGCGCGGCGACCGTCGCCTGCGCGAAGGCGGGGGCGAGCGTGTGCCACGTGGACGCGGCGAAGGGCATGGTCGCGTGGGGCAAGGATAACGCCGCGGCGTCCGGACTGTCGGACGCGCCCATACGCTGGATCGTGGACGACTGCGCCAAATTCGTCGAGCGCGAGATACGCCGCGGACACCGCTACGACGCCATCATCATGGACCCCCCGTCCTACGGGCGCGGTCCGGGCGGCGAGGTGTGGAAGCTGGAGACGAACCTGTGGGGGTTCGTGTCGCTGTGCGCGGGCGTGCTGTCGGATGATCCCCTGTTTGTGATAATCAATTCTTACACCACGGGGCTGTCCGCCTCGGTGCTCAGCTACGTCACGGAGAGCATTTTCACCAAGAAATTCGGCGGAAGCTCCGAAGCGCAGGAGCTGGGGCTGCCGGTGACGGACACGGGACTCGCCCTGCCCTGCGGGGCGACGTGCCGCTGGCAGCGCCGCTGATCGCGCGGTATGCCGCATGGAGGTTTCAGATGCCTGTAATCAGTTTCAAAAACGTGCATTATACCTATCCCGGCGACGAGCAGGAGAGCCTGTGCGGGATAGATCTGGATATCGAGCGCGGCCAGTTCGTGGCGGTGCTGGGGCATAACGGCTCCGGCAAGTCGACGCTGGCAAAGCATATGAATGCCATTATCGTCCCCGATGAGGGGCAGGTGCTCATCGACGGGGTGGACACCGCCGATGAGGCGCGGCTGCTGGATGTGCGCCGCCGCGTGGGCATGGTGTTCCAGAACCCCGATAACCAGATCGTCGCAAACGTTGTGGAGGACGACGTGGCGTTCGCGCCGGAAAACCTCGGCGTGCCGCCGGAGGAGATACGCGAGCGCGTGGATACGGCGCTCAGGCAGGTCGGGATGTACGAACTGCGCGAGCATGCGCCGCACCTGCTCTCCGGCGGGCAGAAGCAGCGCGTCGCAATCGCGGGCATACTCGCCATGCAGCCGGAGATAATCGCCCTTGACGAGCCGACGGCGATGCTCGACCCGCAGGGACGGCAGGAGGTCATCTCCACGGTGACGCGCCTGTGCCGCGAGGAGGGCATGACCGTGGTGCTCATCACGCACCACATGGATGAATGCATCAATGCCGACAGGCTCGTCGTCATGTCAAACGGATATATCGTCGCCGACGGGACGCCGGGAGAGGTGTTCTCGGACGTGGCACTGATGGAGCGCGAGGGGCTGAGCGTGCCGGAGACGACACGGCTGCTGTACGAGCTTGACAACGAGGCGGGGTTTGACCTGCCGCTGGACGCGCTCACCGCCGCGGACTGCGCGGAGAAGATAGCGCAGAGTTTGAATAACAGAGGATAAATAATGGCAGAGATCAAAGTGGAGGGGCTTCGCCACGTTTACAGCGCGGGGACTCCGTTTGAAAAGGTCGCGCTGGACGGGATAGACCTCGAGATACCGCAGGGGCAGCTCATCGGCATTATCGGGCACACCGGCTCCGGCAAATCGACCTTTATACAGCACCTGAACGCGCTCCTGCCGCCGACGGAGGGCAAGATATATGTCGGAGGGAAGGACATAAATGCCGACAAGTACGCCCGCAAGGCTGTCAAGGGCGAGGTCGGCCTTGTGTTCCAGTACCCGGAGTATCAGCTCTTTGAGGAGACCGTATATAAGGACATCGCCTTCGGACCGCGCAACCTCAAGCTCGCGGAGGAGGAGATCGACACGCGCGTGCGCGAGGCGGCGGGCTTTGTCAGCGTGGACGAGGCGCTTTTTGAGCGCTCGCCGCTGGAGCTTTCGGGCGGGCAGAAGCGCCGTGTCGCCATCGCGGGCGTGATCGCCATGCGCCCGGGCGTGCTCATCCTTGACGAGCCGACCGCGGGGCTTGACCCCGTCGGCTGCCGCCAGATACTTTCAAACATCCTCTCCTACCGGGAGAAGACCGGCGCGACGGTCATTGTGATAAGCCACAATATGGATGATGTGGCGCGCCTTGCCGAGCGCATACTTGTCTTCAACCACGGCAGAATAGTCATGGACGGCGCGCCGGACACGGTGTTCGCCGATCCCGCGCGGCTCATCGGCATCGGGCTGAGCGTGCCGCACGCGACGGAGATCGCCATGGAGCTGCGCTCCCGCGGCGTGGCGCTGCCGGACGCGATATATACCCACAGCCAGCTCAAGGCTGCCATTCTCGCGGCAAAGGGGGCGGGCGCATGCTGAAGGACGTCACTCTCGGTCAGTTTTTCCCCGGCGACACTATCGTGCACCGGCTCGACGCGCGCACAAAGCTTATACTTGTCATCGTGTACATCGTGGGGCTTTTTCAGGCGGTGGGCTGGGTGTCCTACGGCGCGGTGACGCTCGCTACGGCGGTGTGCATGTGGCTGTCGCACATCTCGGCGAAGAACATCTTCAAAGGGCTCAAGCCCATGCTCTTCATCATCGTGCTCACGGCGCTGCTGAATATCTTCTACACCGACGGCACGCCGATCATCCCCGGCTGGGTGATCACGTGGGAGGGCATTGCCCGCGCCGTGCAGATGATACTGCGCATAGTGCTGCTGATAACGGGCACATTCCTGCTGACCTACACCACCAGCCCCATCGCGCTGACGGACGGGCTGGAAAAGCTGATGAACCCGCTGAAAAAGATAAAGGTGCCGGTGCATGAGATGACGATGATGATGAGCATGGCGCTCAGATTCATCCCGACGCTCATCGAGGAGACGGACAAGATAATGTCCGCCCAGAAGGCGCGCGGCGCGGACTTTGAGACGGGCAGTCTCATCGACCGGGCGAAGGCGCTGCTGCCGGTGATGGTGCCGCTGTTCGTGTCGGCGTTCCGCCGGGCGGACGAGCTGGCCGTGGCGATGGAGAGCCGCTGCTACCACGGCGGCGAGGGCAGAACGCGCATGAAGCAGCTCCGCCTTGCCGCGCGCGATTTCATCGCGCTGGCGGTGGGCGCGGCGTTCCTCGCGGCGATGTTCGTGATGAAAAAGTACGGCATATGACGAGGAACATTGCCCTGCGCCTGAAATACGATGGCAGCCGCTACCACGGCTGGCAGGTGCAGAAAAACGACATCACCGTCGCCCAGACGCTCGACGAGGCGCTGACGAAGATATGCGGGCACGCGGTGCGCACGGTCGGCTGCGGGCGCACGGACGCGGGCGTCCACGCGCTGCGCTACTGCGCGAATTTCAAAACCGACTGCGCCATACCCATTGACCGCTTCCCGCTCGCCGTCAACTCGCGCCTCCCCGGCGACATTGCCGTGTGCGCCGCGGTGGAGGCGGAGGAGGGCTTCAACGCCATATCCTCGTGCATAAAAAAAGAATATATCTACAAAATACTAAATAGTAATATAAGAGATCCGTTTTTGGAAAAGCGCGTGTGCTTCTACCCGCAGAGGCTGGACATGGCGCGCATGAGCGCGGCAGCGTCGGCGTTCGAGGGGACGCACGATTTCCGCGCGGTGCGCTCGCTCGGCACAGAGACCAAGACCACCGTGCGCACGGTGCACTGGTGCCGCGCGGAGCGGGAGGGGGACATGATAACCGTGTCCGTCTGCGCCGACGGGTTTTTATATAATATGTGCCGTGCGATGGTCGGCACGATGGTTTACGCCTCCTACGGCAAGCTTGAGCCGGAGGAGATACCGCAGCTCCTCGCCCTCGGCGACCGCCGCCTCACAGGGCCGACGATGCCGCCGCAGGGGCTTTATCTCAACCGCGTGTGGTATGACGGCGCGGTGGGCGAACTCTTTGCCAGAGATTGAAAAATTTGATAGGCAGGCTATATATATTTGTTCACAAATTAGTGTTAACATATAGCTTGCAGGAATGTATCGAACAATAGATGCGTGCGCCGGGATACCGGCGAATACATATAAAAGGTGAGATCACATATGAAAGCTGTAATTGACATCATATTGCTGATAATAATCGCGCTGTGCACATGGAACGGGTATAAGCGCGGTCTTGTCGGCGGCATCGCGGGCATACTTGCGATCGTCGTGGCGCTCTTCGGGGGCAGCATCCTCTCCTCCGCGTACTCGCAGGAGGTCGTCCCCGCGCTTGAGCCGTTTATCGACGGGTATGTCGACTCGCAGGCCAACCGCGACGCAGTGCTTGAGAGCATGGGCTACGGCGACAGCGATTATTCCGTGGAGGATATACTCGCGCAGGACAGCTCCCTCAAGTACGACTATGCGTATGAATGCCTGCTGAGCGTCGGGTTTTACTCGCGCACGGCGGAAAAGCTCGCCAACAAGGCGGTGGACATTGCAGATACCGACGGCACGGATATGACGGCGGCGGTCGTCGCAGTCGTGGGCGACACGGCGACATATGTCGGCGGCGCGGCGCTGGGCTTTCTGCTGATTTTGATCTTCCTCATCGCGATCGCCAATGTCGGCAACCTCTCGCTGCGGCTGCCGAACATGGAAAATCTCGACGAGATAGGCGGCGCGGTGGTCGGGTTTATAAAAGGGTTCATATACTGTGTGCTTCTGTGCTGGCTTTTGAGCTTTCTGGGGATCGTCATCGGCAAGACGACGCTTGCCGAGACCACGCTTGCCCGCTTTTTCCTCGCGTTCGATTTTCTCACAAAGGCGCTCCTCTGAGCGCCTATTCCCGGTTTTTGCTATGCAAAAGCATAGCAAAAAAATTAGATGTGCCATTTCCTCGCCCCTGCGGGGCAACCGGAAATGATGCACAAAAACTTCATGCACCGGCATTTGCGCATTTTCGTGCTGCGGTGCTCATGCATGAAGTTTAATGCCGTGAACGGCAGAATGGAGTATTAACGATATGCAGCCTACACTGTGTTCCCGCTGCGGAAAAAACGTGGCGATCATATTCATCACAAAGATAGAAAACGGGCAGACCAAGAATGAAGGACTCTGCCTCAAGTGCGCGCGCGAGCTGCACATAAAGCCCGTGGACGACGTGATAAACAAGATGGGCATTTCCGATGACGATCTTGACAACATCTCCGGCGATATGCTCAACGCCATGAACGGCGTGGAGGATCTGCTGGCGATGGACGGGGAGAACGAGAACGGCGAGGACGACGACGGCAAGACCGCCACCTTCCCGTTCCTCAGCCGTCTGTTCGGCGGTCCCGGCGGGCAGAACAGCGCGCAGGACGGCAATGCCTCCGCGCCGCAGGATAAGCCGCGGCAGGACGCGCCCAACCCCGCGCCCCCCAAGGGCAAGCGGAAGTTCCTCGATAATTACTGCATCGACCTGACCCAGCGCGCCCGCGACGGAAAGCTCGACGCGATGATCGGGCGCGAGGAGGAGCTTGAGCGCGTTATCCAGATCCTCAACCGCCGCCAGAAGAATAACCCCTGTCTCATCGGTGAGCCGGGCGTCGGCAAGACGGCGATCGCCGAGGGACTGGCGCAGCGCATCGCGATGGGCAATGTGCCGTATAAGCTTCAGGATAAGCAGGTCTTTCTGCTCGACCTGACGGCGCTCGTCGCGGGGACGCAGTTCCGCGGACAGTTCGAGAGCCGCATGAAGGGGCTCATCGAGGAGATACGCAAGCAGGGCAACATCATTCTCGTCATTGACGAGGTACACAATATCGTCGGCGCGGGCGACGCCGAGGGCAGCATGAACGCAGCGAACATACTGAAGCCCGCCCTCTCGCGCGGCGAGATACAGGTCATCGGCGCAACGACGTTCGCCGAGTACCGCAAGCATATAGAAAAGGACTCCGCCCTTGAGCGCCGCTTCCAGCCCGTCACAGTCAACGAGCCGTCGCTGGAGGACAGCGTGAAGATACTGCGCGGCATCGCGCACTATTATGAGGATTACCACGGCGTGCGCATTTCGGACGAGATGTGCCGTCAGGCGGTCGTGCTCAGCGAGCGGTACATCACCGACCGTTTCCTCCCCGACAAGGCGATCGACCTCATCGACGAGGCGTGCTCCGACGTCAACCTCAAGGACGAGAGCATAAATAAGCTCATGCTCGACGAGCGCGAGCTTGCAAACATCCGCTACGAGCGCGAGGGGCTGGAATCCGCCGACGCGCCTGCGGGCGTCGACATGAACGACGAGCTGATGGATAAGCGCTACGCCTGCATTGCGGAGCTGAGAAGCAAGGAGCTCAAGCTCCAGCAGGAGATAGACGACCTCAAGCGCGGCGACCGCCCGGCACTGACGGTGGATAACCTCGCGCACATCATAGAGCTGTGGACGAAGATACCTGCCTCCAGCATCCGCGAGGATGAATATGAGCGCCTTGCAAAGCTCGACGAGCGTTTGAAAGCGCACATCGTGGGGCAGGACGAGGCGATAAACGCCGTGTGCGCCGCGATAAAGCGCAGCCGTGTGGGCTTAAAGGTCAAGCGCAAGCCCGTGAGCTTCATCTTCGTCGGCGGCACGGGCGTGGGCAAGACGGAGCTTGTCAAGCGCCTTGCCGCGGATATGTTCGATTCGCCCGAATCGCTCATCCGCCTTGACATGTCGGAGTTTATGGAGAAATTCTCCGTCTCGCGCATCATCGGCTCGCCCCCTGGATACGTTGGGTACGATGAGGCGGGGCAGCTCACCGAGAAGATACGCCGCAAGCCGTACAGCGTGGTGCTCTTTGACGAGATAGAAAAAGCGCACCCGGACGTGATGAATATCCTTTTGCAGATACTCGACGACGGGCGCATAACCGACGCACAGGGCAGAACGGTCAACTTTGAAAACACCGTCATCGTCATGACCACGAACGCCGGCAGCAGCACAAAGACCGGCTCGGTCGGCTTCGGCGGCAGCCTCAGCGACATGACGCGCGAGCGCACCATGAAGGCGCTCAACGAATTCCTCCGCCCGGAGTTCATCAACCGCGTGGATGAGGTCATATGCTTCAACCAGCTCACGGAGGAGAACTTCCGCGGCATCGCCTCGCTCATGCTGGGAGAGGTGCGCGACGTGCTCGCCGAGCGCGGGCAGACGCTCACCTGGGACACGGCGCTCATCGACTACCTCGTCGAGAAGGGCTACTCCGTCACCTACGGCGCGCGCAACCTCCGCCGCCTGATCCAGAAGGAGATAGAGGACGTTCTGGCGGAGAAGATAATAGAAAAGCACGGCGAGGACGTGAAGACCATCGCGCTCTCCGCCACGGACGGCAAGGTCACGCTGGCATTCACCGAGGGGAACTGACATATGGGCAGACTTGAGATCATAAAAGGCGATATAACCGAACAGGCGGTGGACGCAATAGTCAACGCCGCCAACTGCTCGCTTCTCGGCGGCGGCGGGGTCGACGGCGCGATACACCGCGCCGCAGGGCCGGAGCTTCTGGCCGAGTGCCGCACGCTGCACGGCTGCGAGACGGGAAAGGCGAAGATAACCAAGGGCTACCGTCTGCCGGCAAGGCACGTTATCCATACCCCCGGCCCCGTGTGGCACGGCGGCGCGAACGGCGAGGCAGAAAAGCTCGCCTCGTGCTACCGCTCTTGTCTGGAGCTGGCTAGTGAGAATAACTGCCGCAGCGTGGACTTTCCGTCCATCAGCACGGGGGTGTATCACTTCCCGCTGGACAAGGCGGCGAGGATCGCCGTGGACACCATATCGGACTATCTTGCTGCGCACAGTGAGATAGAGCGCGTGCGCATGGTGTGCTTTGACGAGCGCACACGTCAGGCGTATGAAAGCGCGCTCAATGCGCGCGGGGAGCGGGCATGAATAAGCGCGTTGTAAAAATACAGTATAATTCCCCGGTGGTGCTGACGTTCGCGCTTTTGAGCCTTGCCGCGCTCATCCTCGGCAAGCTCACGGGCGGGTGGACGACGGTGAAGCTCTTCTCCGTGTACCGCTCATCGCCGACGGATCTTCTGACATACCCGCGCTTTGTGCTGCACGTGCTGGGGCACAGCAGCTATTCCCACTACATCGGCAACATCATGATGATCCTCGTCATCGGCCCCGCGCTCGAGGAGCGCTACGGCAGCAAGCCGCTTTTCTGGGCGATATTCATCACGGCGCTGGTGTCGGGCATGGTGCAGTGGCTGTTCTTCCCCAGCACGGCGCTGCTGGGCGCGTCGGGCATCGTGTTCATGATGATCGTGATGAGCTCACTCGCCGGGATGAAGAACGGGTGCATACCGCTCACGCTCATCCTTGTGCTGGTGCTCTACATCGGCGGGGAGATAATCGACGGTGTGACGCTCAAGGACAACATATCACAGCTCACACACATCGTGGGCGGCATCTGCGGCGCCGTTCTCGGCATCGCAATGAGAAAATGATGCGCCATGGCGCATCATTTTTTACAATCAATGGAGGAAAATTTTACATGAAAAAGCTCCTTATCAGCTCGTGCCTTCTGGGGAACGACTGCAAGTACAGCGGCGGCAACAACCGCCTTGACGATGCCACGCTCACGGCGCTGCGGGCAAAGTATGACATTGTCCCCGTCTGCCCGGAGACCGCCGGAGGGCTGCCCATCCCGCGCGAGCCGAGCGAGCGCGTGGGCGCGCGGGTGCTGTCAAAATCGGGGCGGGACGTGACGGCGGAGTACACAAAGGGCGCGGACACGACGGAGGCGCTTGCCCGCCGGTTCGGCTGCGCCGCTGCGCTGATGAAGGCAAAATCCCCCTCCTGCGGCAGCGGCGAGATATACGACGGGACGTTTTCCGACGTGCTCGTCCCCGGCGACGGCACGGCGACGGAGCGTCTGCGTGCGCTCGGCATACCCGTGTACTCCGAGCGCGAGATCGAAAAGCTCATATGACGCGGCGCATCATCGCGCTCGCCGTTATCATTGCGGCGGCGCTCTCCGCGGCGCTCATCGCGCCGGACGCGGCATACGCGGCAGGGGAGGCGGCGGAGGAATATGTCCGCCTCGCCCCCGGCGTGACGGCGGAGCAGATGAGCGCGGACTACTGGCTGTCGCGGAAGAACAAACGGGCGGTGCGCGCGGATAAGCTCATCATGACGGAGGCGGAGATCGCGGACTTCAACCGCGCGAACGCAAAGCAGATAAGCATCGGCGGGGAGAGCTATGCCCTCACGGACATCCCCGACGCTGTCCCCGGCAGCGTCGTGCGCGCGCTCATCGAAAACCACGCCCTGCCTGACGACCCCGCGTCGCGCTATGTGAACGGACAGGCGACGGACAGCGCGTATTGGGACGCGCTTGCAGCGAACAGGGCGGAGGACGCGATAGGGGAGAGCGTCACGGTGCGCTTTGGCTATTCCGTCCGCCGCGCGAGCCTCAGGAGCTTCCCCACGAACGACTTTGCCGGAAGCACGCCGACGGATAAGCTCTATGACAAGCTCGTCATGTCGGAGTTCATGCCGTATCTGCCGCTGGCGGTGCTGCACGAGAGCGCGGACGGCGAGTGGTATTACGTGCTGCTGTACGGCTTCGGCGGCTGGGTGGAGAAGAAAAATGTCGCCCTCTGCCGTGACCGCGCCGACTGGGAGGCGCGCATGTCGCCGGAGGAATTCCTGACCGTCACGGGGCGGGAGCTGCGCCTCGCGGAGGAGCCGTATGCCCCGCAGATCTCCGCGCTCAGCCTGCCGATGGGGACAAAGCTGCCCCTTGTCCGCGAGTCCGACGCGCCCACAACGGTGAACGCCCGGCGGAACTACGGCTGCTATGTGGTGAAGCTCCCGGTGCGCGGCGACGACGGATATATCCGCGACGAGTACGCCCTTGTGCCGGTGACGGAGGATGTCACGGTGGGCTGTCTGCCGTTCACGGCGGAAAATGAGCTGCGCCTCGCGTTCAGGCTCCTCGGCGACCGCTACGGCTGGGCGGGGATGTACGGCGCGAACGACTGCTCCGGCATCGTGCATGAGATATTCGCGTGCTTCGGCTTCACGCTGCCGCGCACGGCGGAGGCGATCATGCATGTGGATGGCTGGGAGTACCTCGACCTCGCCGCCGGGAGCGATGACGATAAGCTCAAGGTGCTGGCGGACATCCCGGCGGGGTCGCTGCTGGCGTTTCCGGGGCATATCATGCTCTACCTCGGGCGCGTGGGAGATCGGGCGTATGTCATAAGTGCGGTCGGGTCGTTCGCGGAGCCGGGGAAAACGGACTACGCCGTCAATTCCGTCACGGTCAACTCCCTTGCCGACACCGTCCGCCGCAGCGGCAAAACGTGGCTGGCGAGCCTCGACGGCGCGCTGGTGTGCAAATATAGATAATGTGTAAAACTTCTCGCCGCGGTCTCAGACCGCGGCGATTTTGGTTGACAAGCGCGGCGCGGGGCGGTATACTGCGGCTGTACTACACTGATTAGTACAGCACGGAAAAATTTCTCACACGGATCCGCAGAAAAAGAGAACTTTTTCCCGGCGCGTGCGTCTAGAATAGAGACTGATGAATAATTACCCCTGTGCGCGGAACATTATCATGCATGGACATATGGATAAAAGTGAACAAACACTAAGGAGGACAGAATGATGAACAATGTCAAAAGGCTCACGGCGTCGCTGCTCGCGCTCGTGATGGCGCTGTCGCTCGGCGCCTGCGGCAGCAGCAGCTCGAACGGAGGCACCGGCACATCCAAGGCCGATGAGGAGACCCCGGCGTATGTCTACAACGCCGAGTTCAACGAGATACTCTCTGACAGCGAGAGCTATATGAACCCCCGCCTTTTCACGGACAACGGTTTTTACGCCACGGCCTATGTAAAGGTCGGCGAGCGGGAGCACCCGGAGGATGAGCCCGCCAGCTACGAGGGCGAGTACGACATTTACGAGAACAGGCTCTATTTTGTCGACTTTTCCGGCACGGTGAGCGAGCTTGTCAACTATAAGCCCGTCGGAGACACTGTCGGCGCTGTGCCCGATGGGGACACTGCCGAGGCCGTGCCCGCGGGCGCGGTGGAAATGACCGACACTGCCGCGGCGGCAGCCGCACAGGCAGAGGCAGCCGACACCGCAGCTGTCGATACCGCTGACCTCAAGGATTATTACTCCGGCTCCGATCTCGCCGGTATAGGCGCGGGCTCGGAGGGCAAGCTCATCGTCATGGAGAGCACCTACGCCTCGTGGTACGACGGCCCGGACGACCTCACTGAGGCGGACGATGAGTATTATAACTACCGCCAGTATGAGAGCGCGTACTACATCCGCTCGCTCGACAAGGATGGCAACGTGCTCAGCAGCGCGAAGGTCGAAACTGTTGGGGACGACGATTACGGCAACAGCATCTACGCCTATAATTTCCTCGTTGACGATAACGACAACGTCATCGCTCCCGGCGACGCGGGCATTTACGTCATCGCGCTCGACGGTAGCATCACCGCCAACATTCCCATTGACGACGGCGGGTTTGTCGACTCGCTCGTCCGTCTCGGCGACGGCAGCATCGCCGCCACGATGTGGGGCGAAAACGGCATGGAGCTGCGCCGCATAGATGTGGAGAACAAGACCCTCGGCGATGCTCTGCCCCTTCCCAACGGCGCTTATAATCTTGTCTCCGGCGGCGGGGATTATGACGTATACTACACCAACGGCGTGTATTTCTACGGCTATAAGTTCGACACCGAGGAGAACGTCAAGCTCTTCAACTGGATCAACTGTGACATCAACGGCGACAACGCCTCCAGCGTTCAGGTGCGCGACGACGGCAGCATCATCACCGTCATAAATGACTACAGCTCCACCGACGAGAGCTACACCATCACCCTCGCCACGGTCAGCCTCGTGCCGTACGACAGCGTGCCGCACAAGGAGGAGCTGACCCTCGCCACGCAGTACCTCAACTGGGATGTGCGCGACAAGATCGTCGCCTTCAACCGCAAGAACGACAACTACCGCATCGTTGTCAATGACTACTCCGAGTTCAACACTGAGGACGACTACTCCGCCGGACAGACCAAGCTCACCACCGAGCTGCTC
Source organism: uncultured Oscillospiraceae bacterium (assembly GCA_934572335.1). GTDB lineage: Bacteria > Bacillota > Clostridia > Oscillospirales > Oscillospiraceae > Limivicinus. The sequence continues at coordinate 42,057 of CAKTKU010000003.1, read as the reverse complement.
GCCGGAAACGTCCCTGACATCATCGACCTCACCGGCGTGCCGTACACCCAGCTTGCCTCCAAGGGGCTGCTGGCCGACCTCTACCCGATGATAGACGCGGACAGCGCGTTTGACCGCGCCGACTTCTTCCCCAACGTCCTCGCGGCGCTTGAGGTGAACGGCGGGCTGTACTCCACAGTGTCCTCCTTCGGGCTGAGCACCGTTATCGGCGCGGCGTCCGTCGTCGGCGACGAGCCGGGCTGGACGTATGATGAGTTCAACGCCGCGCTCGCTTCCATGCCCGAGGGCTGCGAGGCGTTCGACGTGTACACCACGCGCGACGATATGCTGCGCGTGTGCCTCAGCCTTGATATGAATAACTTCGTCAACTGGAGCACGGGCGAGTGCAATTTCAACAGCAAGGAGTTCACCGATCTCCTGGCGTTCGCCGCGCAGTTCCCTGAGAGCTTCGACTATGATAATTACGAGTTCTCCGCCGGGGACGACACCAAGACCCGCATTTCCGAGGGACGGCAGATGCTCCTCCAGGGCAGCATCTACTCCTTCGACAGTATCGCCTATAACGATTCCTACTTCGGCGGCGACGCCACGTATATCGGCTACCCGACCGCCGACGGCACACCCGGCAATCTCATCAGCATTGACGCCGGTTATGCCATCTCCGCCAAGAGCGAGCATAAGGACGTCGCGTGGGAGTTCCTGCGCCAGTTCTTCACCGAGGAGTACCAGAGCGACGAGAGCTATGTTTACAGCATCCCTGTCAACATCAACGCCTATAACGCGCGCATAAAGGAGGCCATGACGCCCGAGTATGAGAAGGACGGCAACGGCAACTACAAGCTCGACGAGGACGGCAACAAGATCCCCGTGCCGCGCATGAGCTACGGCACCCCGGACGGCGTGGTCGATGTCTACGCCCTCACGCAGGAGCAGGCTGACAAGCTGTACGCCGTCATAACCTCCACCAGCGCGCTCTACGATTTCAGCTCCGACTCCATCTTTGATATAGTCAAGGAGCAGTCGCAGGCGTACTTCTCCGGTCAGAAGACCGCGGAGGACGTGGCAAAGCTCGTGCAGAGCAAGGCGAATATCTACGTCAACGAGCAGCGGTAAGCAAGCGCTGCCAAAACAAAAAGCATATGGGGCGCGTTTCCGAACGCGCCCCATTTTAAACGAAGATTAAACTTTGGCAGGGATTATACATATTGAAATATCCTGCCTCATGCTGTACAATATATAGCGTAAATTTCACGCAGAGTACAGCGTAAATTTCACTCAATATCTGCCAGTCAGACGCTTGGATGATTCCGTATGAAAAGTCGCAAAATACAACTGAATGAAAAGAGCAAGGACTTTTTGCAGAGTATGTGCTTCCTCTCGCCGAGCCTTCTGGGCGTGGCGGTGTTTTTCATTGTGCCGTTCGGCGTGGTGGTGTACTACTCGGTCATTGACGGGGTCGGCTCGCGCAATTTTGTGTTTCTCGATAACTTTATCAAGCTTTTTGATAACTCCGCCTTTCTCCTCGCCGCGAAGAACACGCTGACATTTTCCGCGTGGGCGGTGCCGCTGGCGGTGGTGCTGTCGATGGGGCTGGCGCTGATGCTGGAATGCAGGATACCCCTGAAGTCGCAGTTCCGCACGTTCTTCCTCAGCCCGATGATGGTGCCGGTGGCGTCGGTCGTGCTCATCTGGCAGGTGCTTTTCAACTTCAACGGCACGGTGAATGAGTTTTTGATGCTCTTCGGCGCGGATAAGATAGACTGGCTCCAGTCCGAGCATAGTCAGGCGGTCGTCATCATCCTCTTCTTGTGGAAAAACCTCGGCTACTTCATGATCCTTTTCATGGCGGGGCTGGCGAACATCCCGAAGGAGCTTCTGGAGGTCGCGGACGTCGAGGGCGCGAGCGAGGCGTACAAGTTCTTCGCCATAAAGCTGCGCTACCTCTCGCCGACGGTGCTTTTCGTCACCATCCTCTCACTCATCAACTCCTTCAAGGTGTTCCGCGAGGTGTATTTGCTGACCGGGGACTACCCGTATGAGACGCTTTACATGCTTCAGCACTTTATGAACAACACCTTCAAGTCGCTGGATTATCAGAAGCTCTCCGCCGCGGCGGTCGTGATGGCGCTCGTTATGGTGCTGCTGATCGCGCTTTTGTTCAAGGCGGAGGACTGGTTCGGAAAGGACGTGGAGGGATGAAGAAAAAGCGCTATTTCGGGCGCGGCGTGATGTTTCTGCTGTGCCTTGTCTTCGCGGTGCTGTTCCTCCTGCCGACGGTGCTGACCATTACCAACTCCTTCATGTCCGAGTCGGAGATAAAGGCAAATTACGGCATGGTCTTTTCTACGACGACCGGCGGCTACGTATCCAAGACCGTCAACCTCAAGTTCATCCCGGATAAGGTGACGCTCTCGCAGTACGTCACGGGGCTTATAAAATCCCCGGAGTATCTGCTGAAATTCTGGAACAGTATCATCCTCGTCGTACCCATCGTCCTTTTGCAGGTGGGCATCGCCTCCGTCGCGGCGTATTCGTTCACGCGCTGGCGCGGCAGGGTGAGGAGCGGTATATTCTTCTTTTACGTCATTCTGATGCTCATGCCGTATCAGGTGACGCTCGTCCCCAACTATCTCGTCAGCGATTGGCTGGGGCTTCTGAACACGCGCTGGTCGATCATCCTGCCGGGCATGTTCGCGCCGTTTTCGGTGTTTTTGCTGACAAAGTTCATGCGCCGCATCCCGTATGCGCTCATCGAGGCGGCAAAGGTGGACGGCGCGGGCGAGTGGGAGATATTCACGAAGATATGTCTGCCGCAGTGCCGTTCGGCGCTGTACTCTATCGCGATACTGGTGTTCATTGACTACTGGAACATGGTCGAGCAGCCGCTCATACTGCTCGACGACGCGGACAAGCAGCCGCTGAGCGTGTTCCTCTCGTCGATAAACTCCGGCGAGATAGGGCTGGCGTTCGCAATGGCAACGGTGTATATGATCCCGACGCTGCTTTTGTTCCTGCACGGGGAGGAGTACCTTGTCGAGGGTATCGCCAACTCCGGCAGCGTCAAGGGCTGAGGACAGAGATACGCAGCAATTAGCGAGGTATAGAAATGGAAACAAAACCGAAAAACAGAGCATGGGTCAAGGACGCGGCGATCGTGTTCCTTGTGGTGCTGCTTTTGCTCACCTTCTTTTCCAATACGATCATGAACCACTCCCTGCCCGAGGTCGCCACCAACATGGTCTCCAACGGCACGATCACCGCCAAGGTGCGCGGCACGGGCACAGTCACCGCCAACGGCAACCACAAGGTCAAGGCGAAGTCCAACATGACCATCGGCAGGGTCGTCGTGAAGGCGGGACAGGAGGTCAACGCGGGGGACGTGCTGTTCGTCCTCGGCGCTGCGGACTCGACAGAGCTTGAGGAAGCGATGATAGCGCTGGAAGACCTCCAAGTGCAGTACAATCAGGCGGCTCTCAGTGTGCCTGTGCTGGATCAGTTCGTGGATGAGCAGAATGAGTTAAAGAAAAAACGTGATGCAGTAGCTGACTACAAGCGGACGTTAGACGAGCTGGCGATGAGCCTGAATAACGTCGCTATAGGTAGCAATATAGGTGACACATATATTGCTGCTCAGAGAATATTGGATTTATACTCACGCAGAAGTGAAGTTATCTCACAGATAAATTCATATAAGAACGATCTCTATACTGTTGAGGAGCTTGCTCAGCTTGACAGCCAACTGGATGAAACATTAAGCAAAATCTCAACAGAAATGGCAAAGCCCGAGACAGAACGCAGCCAAGATTTACTGAACATTCTCAATGAAGAAAAAGCGAGACTTGAAAGTGAAATACTTGCGAAACAAAGTGCCTTAAGATATACAGATAAGCCTACTATAGAGGGACAAATAAGTAGTCTAGACGGTGAAAGGCTACAAATAGAAAACGAGCTTATGACGCTGAATGTAACAGACATAGATGGAGATTATAAATTAAGGGCGGCTAAAGCATACCTTGAAGCATATAAAAACTACGAATACTCTGTTGACGCAGTAAATGCTGCGCTGGCAAATCTGAATTACATGGCGGAAACACAGAATCGTTCTGTTGCATCTGCTGGAGCCGGTCTCGGCGCTATCTCCAACAAGATAAAACGCCAGCAGGAGAAGATAAAGAAGCTCAGCGGCGAGGGCGATGAGAACACCATCACCGCCAATGTCTCCGGCACGGTGACGGAGGTCAACTGCACCGCGGGCGACAGCGTCGTCAAGGACGATATACTCGCCTCCATCGAGGTGCCCAATCAGGGCTATACCGTCAGCTTTTCCGTCACGAACGATCAGGCCAAGCGCCTGCACGTCGGCGACACGGCGACGATAAGCAACTACTACTGGGGCAACAAGATCGTCGCGACGCTCGCCACCATCCAGACCGACAAGAAAAACCCCATGACAAACAAGACCCTCACCTTTGACCTTGAGGGCGATGTGACCTCCGGCTCGGAGATCACGGTCTCCGTCGGGCAGAAGAGCGCGAATTACGACACCATCATCCCCAACAGCGCCATCCGCACCGACTCGAACGGCAGCTTCGTGCTCGCCGTCACGGCGAAGAACTCCCCACTCGGCAACCGCTATATTGCCAAGCGCGTCGCCATTGAGGTGCTCGCCGCGGACGACACGAATTCCGCCGTCACCGCCGACCTCAACAACGGCGACTATGTGATAACCACATCCTCCGCCCCGGTCGCAAGCGGCGACATGGTGCGCCTCGCCGACGCGGAGAATTGACCCTGAAAAATGCGTATGAAAGAATTTGCCCGAAAGCTCGGCGTGAAAAAGTTAATATTCTTCGCCGTGTGCCTTGTGCTGCTGCTCGCGGCGCTGGGGTGCTTTCTGGGCATACAGCGCCTCTCGCGCCTGCTGCCGAGCCAGCTTGAGGCAGAGCGCTGGCAGGGCGTAAGCGATATTGAGTACGCCCAGATAAGCTGCTTCATCCCCGTGGATGAGACCGTCACGCTCAACCAGATTGGCACGTTTCGCGAGGAGATGGCCAAAAAGCTGCACGAGGCGGCGCTGGACATTGACACCGAGGATATACTCACTGCCGACGCTTGGAGCTGCGCCGGCAAGGTGAGCGTGTCGAGCGCGCTGGGCAAGGGCGACGTGTACGCCACGGCGGTGGGCGGGGAGTTTTTCTCCTTCCACCCCATAACGCTCATCAGCGGCAGCTACATCACCGCCGCCGACCTCATGCAGGACAGGGCGCTGCTCGACGAGGAGACCGCATGGCTCCTCTTCGGCGGCACGGACATACAGGGCATGACGTTCAAGATCAACGGCGTGCCGTTCGTCGTCGCGGGCGTTATCGAGCGCGAGCAGGACTTTGCCACGAAGAGCGCGTACACAGACGGCATGGGGATATTCATCTCCTATGACGCATGGGTGACGCTCAATTCCTCCTCCGGTGCGGACAGCGCCGCGGGGGACAGCGCGTCAACAGGCACGACCGCGGCTGCGTCGACCGCATCCACCGGCATACAGTGCTATGAGGTCGTGCTGCCGAACCCGGTCAAAAACTTCGCCGTCGGCGTCGTGAGGGAGAAGTTCCCCATCGGCCGCGGCGAGATCGTCAACAACACGGAGCGCTTCGGCACGGCAAACCTCTGGCAGCTTATCCGCGGCTTCGGCACGCGCTCCATGCAGACGCGGGGCGTCATTTATCCCTATTGGGAGAACGCCGCGCGCGGCGTGGAGGACAGGGCGACGCTGCTGCTGCTCGGCGGTATCGCGGCGCTGGTGCTGCCGTGCGTGACGGCGCTTGTGTACATCGTGAAATATGCCATCGTCGGCAAGCGCAGGCTTGAAGAGGACGTGCTGCCCCGCTGGCGCGACAGCGCCGAGGAGGCGATCCGCGTGCAGGGTCGCCGCCGCTGGGAGAAAAAGCACGGCAAAGGCAGCCACGAGGCGTGAATATGAGCATAAAAAAAGAACCCCGACCGGGGTTCTTTTTTTATGTCCTGCAAGCTTTTACGACAGTATCGCGCGGTCGTCGGAGAATTCGTCGCCGCTCGCCTTGGAGAACATCTCCAGCAGCTCCGGCACGGTGAGCTTTTCCTTGTCCTCGCCGGAAATGTCGAGGATGACGCGCCCGTCGTGCAGCATGATGAGGCGGTTGCCGTAGTGGATGGCGTCGCGCATGTTGTGGGTTATCATGAGGGTGGTGAGCTTCGTCTCGCTGACGATTTTGTCCGTCAGCTCCATCACGCGCGCGGCGGTCTTGGGGTCGAGCGCGGCGGTGTGCTCGTCAAGGAGCAGCAGCTTCGGGCTTTGCAGCGTCGCCATCAGCAGCGTCAGCGCCTGGCGCTGTCCGCCGGAGAGCGTGCCCACCTTGGTCGACAGGCGCGATTCCAGCCCCAGCCCCAGCTCCTCAAGAAGGCGGCGGTAGCTCTCGCGCTCGTCCTTGGTTATCATCGGGCGCAGGGTGCGCGGCTTGCCGCGGCGCGCCGCGAGGGCGAGGTTTTCCTCTATCTGCATCCCGGCTGCCGTGCCCATCATGGGGTCCTGATATACGCGGCCGAGGTACTTGGCGCGCTTATGCTCCGGCAGGGCGGTCACGTCGATCCCGTCGAGGATGACCTGACCCTCGTCGGGCTGCCACGTGCCGCAGATGGCGTTCTGCATGGTGCTTTTGCCCGCACCGTTGCCGCCGATAACAGTGACAAAATCGCCGTCGTTGAGCGTGAGCGAGAGGTCGTTGAGCGCGACCTTCTCGTCGACCGTTCCGCGGTTGAAGACTTTGGTTATATGTCTGAGCTCAAGCATGGCTCTTTACCCCCTTGGTGTGCTTCTTTTTCAGATACGGAATGCCGAGGAATGCCGCAACGACGATGGCGGAGAACATCTTCAGCAGGTCGGTGTCGAAGCCGACGAAGATGATGGTCTGATACACGAGGTAGTAGACGATAGCGCCGACGACGACGCCCGCGAGGCGCACGGCAAAGTTCTGCGACAGGCGCGAGACAAGCGCCTCGCCGATAACGACGGCGGCAAGACCGATGACGACCGCGCCGCGCCCCATGTTGATGTCCGTGTACCCCTGATACTGGCACAGCAGCGCGCCGGAGAGTGCGACGATGCCGTTGGAGATGGCGAGACCGAGGAGCTTGGCGGTGTTGGTGTTGATGCCCTGCGCGCGGCTCATGATGGGGTTGCAGCCCGTGGCGCGGATGGCGCAGCCAAGCTCAGTGCCGAAGAAGACGTAGAGCAGCGCCACGAGCACCACCGCCACGATCACAAGCACGATCAGCGCGGAGGGAATGTCCATCTGCGAGAGGATGACGGGGTTGGAGCGCGCGGAGAGCGCCTGATTCGCCTTGCCCAGTATCTTGAGATTTGCCGACCACAGTATCATCTGGGTGAGTATACCGGCGAGGATCGCCGGTATACCGAGCAGGATGTGAAGCATGCCCGTGACCGCACCGGCGAGCATACCGGCCAGCAGCGCGACCAGAACGGCGACCCAAGGGTTCACGCCCGCGAGCATGAGCATCGTGCACACTGCCGCGCCCGTGCAGATCGTCCCGTCAACGGTGAGGTCCGCAATGTCGAGTATTTTATAGGTAATGTACACGCCGACGGCCATAACGCCCCATATGAGACCTTGCGCGACTGCGCCGGGCAATGCGCCGAGCAAATCAATAAGCATATTTCACACCTGACCTTTAATTATTCGTTCTGTTTTTATAATAGTAAGAGCCTCAGCTCAGAGCCTCGTAGCCCTCGGGAGCGGCAATGCCAAGCTCCTCGCACACGGTGGGGTTGTACTGCTTGACGGGGCTGGCGTCGTACTCAATGGGCATGGTGGAGATGTCCGCCTCGCCGGTGAGGATTTTTGCGGCCATCTCGCCGGTGGTGGCGCCGAGGTTGTAGTAGCTGATGGAGAGGGTCGCCACGCCGCAGCCCTTGCAGATACCGGCTTCACCGGCGATGACGGGGGTCTTTGCGTTGAGGACGATGTTGCCGATGGTCTCGGTGCAGGAGGCGGCAGTGTTATCGGTGGGGATGTAGATGACGTCGGAGTCGGCAGCGGCCTTGGTGGTCACGGAAGCGACATCGTTGGAGTCTGCGAAGGAGTAGCGGGTGCAGGTGATGCCCTTTGCGGTCAGGGCTTTCTCAACGACCTGGACCTGGTACTCGGAGTTGGGCTCGGCAGAGCAGTAGAGAAGACCGACGGTCTGCGCCTCGGGGAAGAGCTCAACGATCATGTTTGCCTGCTCATCGAGCGGGGCGAGGTCGGACGTGCCGGAGACATTGCCGCCGACGGTGCCGGAGAAGTCGTCGATGCCGAGGGCGACGCCGTACTCAGTGACGGCGGTGCCGAGGATGGGGATGTCAGAGGTCGCGTTGTAAGCGGCGGCGAGCGCCGGGGTGGCGTTGGCGAGGATGAGGTCAACGTTCTTGGAGACGAAGGAGTTGACGATGGTGCTGCACGCGGCGCTGTCGCCGGCGGCGTTCTGCACGTCAAACACGACATTGTCGCCGAGCTTTTCCTTCAGCGTGTCCATGAAGCCCTGCGTTGCCGCGTCGAGCGCGTCATGCTGCACGAGCTGGCAGATGCCGACGGTGAACACCTTGTCGGAGCCGGCGGCGGTATCCTCCGCGGGAGCGGCGTCCTCTGCGGCAGGGGCGGCGTCAGCGGCGGGCGCCTCGGTCGCGGCGGGAGCAGCGGTGCTGCCGCAGGCGGCAAGGCTCAGGCACATCGCGAGCGCCAGAACAACGGTCAAAACAGCGGAGAGCAGATTTTTCTTTTTCATTTGTGTTTCCTCCAAAAGTTCCTTTTCATACATTTTTCGGTTTCCTAAATCCGTGATGTGGAAAGTGGTTGCTCAAGTCAACAACGCATAATACGGCAAGAGCAGCTGGCGAGAGAATTTGTGTCCTGATGATGGTGCTTTTTCGCAGGAATACTTTGTGTATTTCAAGAAAAAGCGACTAGATCAGGGCGCGAATTATCCGGCAGATGCCGCAGCCGTGTTGTGCGGCGTTGACTCAAAAAAGAAAAACCGCATGGACTTGTGGTCCACACGGCGAATACCCATCACGGTCCTTCAGCCCGGCAAAGAGAACTGACAACACCGATCAAGCAAAATTCCGATTGTGTGCATCACAAATCGCCATTACTTTACGATAATAAAAGTAATAGTAATAAAATCGATTTGCTATGCGGCGGACAAGCTTCATCGTTATCGTCGATCTCCTTTCCAAGTATGGCGAGAATATACCACAGTAAAATACATTTGTCAATAGCCCTGATGCGATAAATTTGCACAAAAAATTCTACTATATAACAATATTAAGCGAAAATGCCGATGAATCTCACGTCGATAAAATTTACCGCAACGTATTAGCGATTTTAGGCGCTAAAGAAAATATTTTTTACGCTGATTTTACACAGCACGGATTTTTCATTTTACATCCGGCGGTTACACTAAGGGCGTAGTCAGAAAACAGGCTGGCTATGGGTCAGAGAAACCCGGAAACGAAAGTCAGAACAAAAAAGGAGAAACGAAAATGAAAAAGACCATCAGCATAGTATTGGCGCTTGTTCTTGCGCTGGCGCTGTTCACCGCGTGCGGCAGCTCCGCCGCTCCCGCCGCGACCGAAGCCCCGGCAGCAGACGCCGCCGCCACGGAAGCCCCCGCGGCTGACGCCGCCCCCGCAGAGCTGAGCGGCACTGTCGCCACCGACGGCTCCACCTCGATGGAGAAGGTCATCGGCGCGCTGGGCGAAGCCTTCATGGAGGCGAACAAGGGCGTGACATTCACGTATAACCCCACCGGCTCCGGTTCGGGCATCACCGCCGTCAGCGAGGGACGCTGCGACATCGGGCTTTCCAGCCGCGCGCTCAAGGATGACGAGAAGGCCGGCGGCCTTGAGGAGACCGTGCTCGCCCTCGACGGCATCGCCATCATCGTCAACCCCGCGAACCCCGTCGCCGATCTCGACCTTGAGACCATCGCGAAGATCTACACCGGCGAGATAACCAACTGGAGCGAAGTCGGCGGCAACGACGCCGAGATCGTCCTCATCGGCCGCGAGGCCGGCAGCGGCACGAGAGACGGCTTTGAGACCATCACCGACACCAAGGACGCCTGCCAGTACCGTCAGGAGCTGACCTCCACCGGTGACGTCATCACCACTGTTGCCAATAACCCCGACGCGATCGGCTACGCCTCCCTCGCCTCTCTCAAGGACAGCGTCAAGGCGCTTACCGTCGGCGGCATCGCCCCGACCGAGGAGACCGTCAAGGATGGCAGCTACGTCGTGCAGCGCCCGTTCGTCCTCGTGACGAAGACCGGCACGGAGCTCTCCGCTGCGGCACAGGCGTTCTTCGACTACGCCCTCTCCGCTGACGCGGCGTCCATCATCGGCGCGGCCGGCGCTGTGGCAGTCAACGGCTAAAGAGTTCATAATGAGCGGTATAGGGCGGCGCAAGCCGTCCTACACTGCGTGAATAGGGTGAAACGCATGAAAAACAAAGCGCGGGTCATGGAAAATTTAATACACGCGCTGTTCGCCGCGCTGGGTCTTGTGACGGTGGGGTGCGTGCTGCTGATAACGGTGTATCTCGTCATCTCCGGCATCCCCGCGATACGCGAGATCGGGCTTGTGCCGTTTTTGTTCGGCAAAACGTGGGCATCTACCGCCGCCGAGCCGAGCTACGGCATACTGCCGTTTATACTCACCAGCATTTACGGCACGGCGGGCGCGATAGTCATCGGCGTGCCTGTGGGCTTCCTGACGGCGGTGTACCTCGCCAAGCTCGCCCCCGCGCGGGTAAAGAGCGTGCTCGGCTCGGCAATCAGCCTTCTGGCGGGCATCCCGTCGGTGGTGTACGGGCTTGTGGGCATGCTGATACTCGTGCCGGGGATAAGGAAGATATTCCACGTCCCCGACGGGGCGAGCCTTCTTGCCGCGATCATCGTGCTGGCGGTGATGATACTGCCGAGCATCGTGAAGGTGTCGGTCACGGCGCTGGAGGCCGTGCCGCGCGAGTATGAGGACGCATCGCTCGCGCTGGGCGCGACGCCGATAGAGACGTACTTCCGTGTGTCCGTCCCCGCCGCGCGCAGCGGCATCGCGGCGTCGGTGGTGCTTGGCGTGGGGCGCGCGATCGGCGAGGCGATGGCGGTCATGATGGTGTCGGGCAACGTGCCGAACATGCCGAAGCTCTTTGAGAGCGTGCGCTTTCTCACGACCGCCGTGGCCAGCGAAATGTCCTACTCCTCCGGCTTACAGCGGCAGGCGCTCTTTTCCATTGCGCTGGTGCTGTTTTTGTTCATCATGCTTATAAACGCGCTGCTCAATGCGCTTTTGAAGCACAACAAGGAGGGCTGACATGGAGAAAGGCAATATATCCGCCCGCCGCCGTGCGTACATCGCCGTGATGCGCGTGCTGATGGGCATCGCGGTCACGCTGACGGCGGCGCTGGTGATCTTTCTGATCGTGTACGTGCTGGGAAAGGGACTGCCGAACGTGACGTGGAAGCTCCTCTCCACAAAGCCGAGCTACCTCTCCGGCAGCATCGGCATACTGCCGGATATACTCAACACGGTCTATATCGTCATTGAGACGCTGCTGATCGTGCTGCCGATCGGCGTGGGCGCGGCGATATACCTCACGGAGTACGCCTCCAACCGCCGCCTTGTCGCGGCGATAGAGTACGCTGCGGAGACGCTCTCCGGCATACCGTCGATCATATACGGGCTTGTGGGCATGCTTTTTTTCTGCCAATTCCTCGGTATGCAAACTTCCCTCTTGGCAGGGGCGCTGACGCTTGTTATAATGAACCTGCCAACGATCATGCGCACGACGCAGGAGAGCCTGAAAACCGTGCCGCAGAGCTACCGCGAGGGGGCGTTCGGGCTGGGCGCGGGCAAATGGCGCGTTATCAGCACGGTGGTGCTGCCCGGCTGCGTGGACGGGATAGTCACGGGGTGCATCCTCGCCGTGGGGCGCGTGCTGGGCGAGTCTGCGGCGCTGCTGTTCACGGCGGGGTTTGCCCACGCGCTCAACGGGTTCTTTGACGGGCTTGCGAGCGCCGGGGCGACGCTGACCGTGGCGCTGTACGTTTACGCCAAGGAGCAGGGCGAGTTTGAGGTGGCGTTTGCCATCGCCGCGATACTCATGCTCCTCGCGCTCGCCGTCAACGCCGCCGCCATGCTCGTTGAGAAACGGTTCAAAAGGAAAAACAGCATATGACGGACATCAACGCGACCGGAATGAAGCGCGCGGCGCTTATAAACGACCTATCCTGCATCGGCAAATGCTCGCTGAGCGTTGCGCTGCCGATCGTCTCCGCGTTCGGCGTGGAGGGGGTCGCGCTTCCGACCGCGGTGCTGTCCACCCACACGGGTGGGTTTGAAAACTACGTCATTCACGATATGACGCCCCAGATGCACGCGTTTGCCGCGCACTGGAAGCGCATGAACGCGAAATTTGACTGCGTATACACGGGCTTTTTCAGCTCCGTTGAGCAGATAGACATCGCGCGGGAGTTTGTCCGCGACTTCGGCGGGGAGGACTGCCTTGTTATCGTCGACCCCGTGCTCGGCGACAACGGCGCGCTTTATGACTGCTTCACGGCGGAATACATCGCCGCGATGCGCGCGCTCGCCGCGGGGGCGGACGTCATCACCCCCAATCACACGGAGGCGGCGCTGCTCGCGGGGCTTCCGATGGACGCGGACGCGGACGCGCTCATTGGCGCGCTGGGCGATACGCTCGGCGTGAGGAACATTATTATAACCGGGATGCGCCGGGGCGGCGAGGTCGGCTATGAAGCGCGGCTCGGCCACGAGCGCGCGGAGTTTTACCGCCCGTGGCAGAGCACCGTGATGCACGGGACGGGGGATGTTTTCACCTCGGCGCTGTGTGGGGAGCTGATGCGCGGCAGAGCGCCGGAGGCGGCGTTCACCGCGGCGGCGGAATTCTGCGACGAGTGCATACAGGAAACTGTGCGCCGCCAGCCGGGACACTGGTACGGGCTGGCGTTTGAGGAAATATTGAGACGGAGAATGTCACTGTGACAGTGCGCAGTGGCACACTGTGAGTATAAAATGAGTGATATAATTACCGTGCAGGACTTGTGCCTGTGGTACGGGGCGCATCAGGCGCTCAAAAGCATAAATATCGACATACCGGAAAAGAGCATAACCGCGCTTATAGGTCCGTCCGGCTGCGGCAAGTCGACGTTCCTGAAAACGCTCAACCGCATGAACGACCTTGTGCCCGGCGTGAAGATCACGGGCGAGGTACGCTATAAGGGCGGCGATATATTCGACAGCGCGACGGACGTCAACTCCCTGCGCCGCGAGATCGGCATGGTGTTCCAGAAGCCGAACCCGTTCCCCATGAGCATTTATGACAACATCGCCTACGGCCCGCGCACGCACGGCGTGAAAAGCCGCGCGATGCTCGACGATATTGTCGAGCGGGCGCTGCGCGATGCCGCGATATGGGACGAGGTAAAGGACAGACTGAAGAAAAACGCGCTCGGCCTCTCCGGCGGGCAGCAGCAGAGGCTGTGCATCGCCCGCGCGCTCGCCGTCGAGCCGGAGGTCCTGCTCATGGACGAGCCGACCAGCGCGCTCGACCCCATCTCCACCTCGAAGATAGAGGAGCTGGCCATGACGCTCAAGGAGCGCTACACCATCGTCATCGTCACGCACAATATGCAGCAGGCGGCGCGCATATCTGACTACACGGCATTTTTCCTCCTCGGCGAGCTTATAGAGTGCGGCGAGACGGAAAGACTGTTCGCCCAGCCGGAGGACAAGCGCACCGAGGATTATATAACCGGTCGCTTCGGCTGAGAACGGAGGGAGGATACACATGAGAAGCCGTTTTGACGAGCAGCTGGCGCTGCTCAACAGAGAGCTGATAGAGATGGGCGCGCTGTGCGAGGAGGGCATCGCCCTCGCGTCGAAGGCGCTGACGGAGCAGGACACGGCGCTCGCCCGCCGCGTCGCCCCGCTCGACACGGAGATAGACCAGAAGGAGCGCACGATAGAGAGCATGTGCCTCAAGCTCCTTTTGCAGCAGCAGCCCGTGGCGCGCGACCTGCGCCAGATATCGGCGGCGCTGAAAATGATAACGGATATGGAGCGCATAGGCGATCAGGCGGAGGATATTGCCGAGATCGTCACCTTCCTTGACGGGCACACCGCCGAGAACGACGACCTTCTGCGCGAGATGGCGAAGGCCGTGATAAAAATGGTGACGGAGAGCGTGGACGCCTACGTCCGGCGCGACACGGCGCTCGCGGAAAAGGTCATTGCCGACGACGACACTGTCGACAGGTATTTTGACGATATAAAGCACCGCCTCATCGGCAGCATCGCCCGCGACCCGGACGGCGGGGAGTACGCGCTGGACGTGCTGATGATAGCGAAGTATTTCGAGCGCATAGGCGACCACGCCACGAACATCGCCGAGTGGGTGATCTTCTCGATAACGGGCGTGCACAACGGCGAATAAAAAAGGAGTGAACAGGATGATATGGTGCGTTGAGGACGACGCGAGCATACGCGACATAGAGGTCTACACGCTTCAGACGACAGGGTTTGAAGCGCGCGGCTTTGCCGACGGGGCGGAGTTCTGGGATGCGCTCGTGCATGAGCGGCCGGAGCTTGTCGTGCTGGATGTGATGCTGCCGGGCGTGGACGGGATAGAGCTGCTGCGGCGCATGCGCGCATCAACGGAATACCGCGACATCCCCGTCATTATGGCGACGGCGCGCGGGGCGGAGTACGACAAGGTGCTCGGGCTCGACCTCGGCGCGGACTATTATCTGGCGAAGCCCTTCGGCGTGATGGAGCTTGTCTCCTGCGTGAAGGCGGTGCTGCGCCGCTGCCGCCCGGAGGAGAGCAGAATGCTCCGCGCGGGCGGGGTGAGCATTGATCTCGCCGGGCACACCGTGGAGGCGAACGGCACGCGCGTGGAGCTGACCTACAAGGAGTATGAGCTTTTGAAGCTCTTCATGTCGCACCCCGGCACGGCCTTCACCCGCGATCAGCTCTTCAACGATATATGGGGCATGGACTACTGCGGCGAATCGCGCACCGTGGATATGCACATCCGCACCCTGCGCCAGAAGCTGGGCGAGTGCGGCGGCATGATCCAGACCGTGCGCGGCGTCGGCTACCGGCTGGAGGTGGAGCGATGACACGAAAGATATTCTCCTCCACGATGCTCGTCGCGGGTATAGTGCTGCTCGCGGCGGCGGTCATCATCATCGGCGTGCTGTATGAATACTTCGGCGGTGTGCAGACGAACGAGCTGCGCGATGAGCTGGGGCTCGCCGCGGTCGCCGTGGAGGCGGACGGGACGGGCTATCTTGAAAAGCTCACGGCGGAGAGCTGCCGCCTGACGTGGATCGCGCTGGACGGCACGGTCATATACGACACGCGCCGCGACGCGGAGAGCCTTGAAAACCACGCCTCGCGCGAGGAGGTCGCCGAGGCGCTCACGACAGGGTACGGCGACAGCACGCGCTATTCCGCCACGCTTTTGCAGAAGACGATATATTCCGCGCGCCGCCTTTCGGACGGCAGCGTGCTGAGAATATCCGTCAGCCGCCAGACGGCGGCGGTGCTCGCGCTGGGGATGATCCAGCCGATACTCGTGGTGCTGCTGGCGGCGCTGATACTCTCGGGCGTGCTGGCGCGGCGCGTGTCGCGCCGTATCGTCGAGCCGCTCAACACCCTTGACCTCGACCATCCGCTGAAAAACGATGTGTATGAGGAGCTGACCCCGCTTTTGAAGCGCATAAACGCCCAGCATCAGGAGATAGAGGCGCAGATGCGCGAGCTGCGCCGCCGCACGGATGAGTTCACGCAGGTGACGGGCAGCATGAAGGAGGGACTTGTCCTCCTCGACGAGCGCGGCACTGTGCTGAGCATCAACGCCGCCGCGCGGGAGCTTTTCGGCGCGGCGGAGGACTGCGTCGGCGCGGACTTTCTCAACGTTGAGCGCAGCCATGATATGTCCGCCGCCGTGGAAAAGGCGCGCGAAAGCAGTCACAGCGAGCTGCGCATGCCGCGCGGCGGGCGCGAGTATCAGTTCGACATAAGCCGCATCGAGTCCGGCGGAGAGACCGTCGGCACGGTCATCCTCGCCTTTGACATAACCGAGCAGGAGTATGCCGAGCGCAACCGGCGCGAGTTCACGGCGAACGTCTCGCACGAGCTGAAAACACCCTTGCAGGGAATAATCGGCAGTGCGGAGCTTATCGAAAACGGCATGGTCAAGCCCGAGGACGTTCCCCGCTTCGTCGGGCACATCCACACCGAGGCGGCGCGCCTTGTCACGCTCATCGGCGATATTATCCGCCTCTCCCAGCTTGACGAGGGCGACGAGATGCCAAAGGAGCGCTTTGACATTCTCACCGAGGCGAAGTCCGCTGTTGACAGCCTAGCCCCCGCCGCGGCGGCGAGGAACATCACGCTCAGCGCCGAGGGCGAGAGCGCGGAGATAAACGGCGTGCGGCGGCTCGTGTATGAGATAATCTATAACCTCGCGGACAACGCGATAAAGTACAATAAGGACGGCGGCAGCGTCCGCGTGACGGTGGAAAAGTGCGGCGGCGACGCGGTGCTCACGGTAGCGGACACAGGCATCGGCATCGCGCCCGAGCACCAGAGCCGCATATTCGAGCGCTTCTACCGCGTGGACAAGAGCCATTCCAAGGCGTCCGGCGGCACGGGGCTGGGGCTGTCCATCGTCAAGCACGCGGCGGCGTACCACCACGCGAAGATAGAGCTGGAGAGCGCCGAGGACGAGGGCACGACGATACGTGTTATCTTTCCGTTATAAAATTTGGGGCGGTGTTGAAATTTACAATACCGCCCTTGATTTATATACAATGCTTATGTATAATGAAACCAAAAGAGCAGTAAACAAGATGAAAAAGTGAGGAAAAAGAATATGGAAGAACTCAGGAGCAAAAAAGGCTTTATATGCGATATGGACGGCGTTATATACCACGGCAACAAGCTGCTGCCGGGGGTGAAGGAATTTGTGGAGTGGCTGTACAAGGAGAATAAGAATTTCCTCTTCCTCACGAACTCCTCTGAGCGCTCGCCCAAGGAGCTCCAGCAGAAGCTGGGGCGCATGGGGCTGGATGTGGACGAGAGCCATTTTTACACCAGCGCCCTCGCGACCGCGAAATTTATCAGCAAGCAGGCGCCCGGCAGCTCCGCCTACGTCATCGGCGGCGCGGGGCTCATCATGGCGCTGCACGACGCGGGCATAACCATGAACGACGTTGACCCCGACTATGTCATCATCGGCGAGGGCAACACCTATAATTACGAGAATATCCTCAAGGCGGTGCGCCTCGTGCTCAAGGGCGCGAAGCTCATCGGCACGAACAGCGACCTCACGGGACCCTCGGAGGAGGGGCTGATCCCCGCCTGCCGCGCGATGATTGCACCGATCGAGATGGCGACCGGGCAGAACGCCTACTTTGTCGGCAAGCCCAACCCCCTCATGATGCGCACGGGTCTGCGCATCCTCGGCGTGCACTCCGAGGATGCCGTGATGATAGGCGACAGAATGGACACGGACATGGTCGCCGGGATAGAGACCGGCCTTGACACGGTGCTCGTCCTCTCCGGCGTGACTGACCGCGCCGACATCAAGAAATTCCCCTACCGTCCCCGTCTCGTCCTCAATGGTGTGGGCGATATTCCGCCCAAACCCGAAAAGTAAAAGCAAAAAACAAAGCCTGCGGCGCGAGCCGCAGGCTTTTATGCACAGGAAATGTAATTGTATTTTGCCGCTTTACTTTGCCTTGGCGGAATCCTTTATGCCGAGGCATACACACACGAACACCAGCGCGCCGTAAACTGCCATGATAACTGCGGAAACACTGCTCATAACTGCACCCCATATAAAACGTATTTCGAAAGTCAAATCCTTAACACTTTCTTGACACAAATATATCAGACTTTGCGTCAAAAGCCAAGTGTATATATTACATGGGGGTATGTATTTGCGGAACATACCGCAAAAATGCGACGCGCGGGGGACAAAATACGTCTTATAGGGCAGAGAGACAAAAACCCGGCGCAAATACAAAGGAGGCATGAGTATGGAGGACACAAGGATAATAGAGCTGTATTGGCAGCGAAACGGCACGGCCATCGATGAGACGGACAAAAAGTACGGGCAGATGTGCCATCGCCTCGCCAACGGCATCCTCGGCGACGAGCGCGACGGGGAGGAGTGCGTCAGCGACACGTATATGACCGTCTGGCAGAGCATACCCACCCAGCGTCCGGCGCGCTTCCCGGCGTTTCTCGCGGCGATAACGCGCTCGCACGGGATAGACATGCTGCGCGCACGGCGCGCGGCAAAGCGCGGCGGGGGAGAGGGCGAGTGTGCGCTGGATGAGCTTTCGGAGTGCCTTGCCTCCGGCGAGGATGTGCAGGCGGCCGTCGCCGCGCGTGAGCTCGCCGCCGCGATAGATAAGTTCCTCGACACGCTTAAACCTGCCGACCGGGATATGTTCGTGTGCCGGTACTGGCTGTGCGCGCCGGTTGCGGAGATCGCCAGACGCATGGGCGCGACGGAGAGCCGGGTGAAAAGTTCGCTCATGCGCAGCCGCAAGAAGCTGCGCGCCTATCTTGAAGAGGAGGGGTACATATGAACGCATACGATGTTATGGACGCGATGAACGGTATCGCCCCGGAGAAGGTGCAGCACGCGCTTGAGCTGATGGGCTACATCTCCGGGGAGAAGAAAAAGCGCGGCGCACGGAAAACGCTGCGCATCGTGCTTATCGCGGCGGCGATAACGGCACTTCTGACGGCGTGCGGATATACTGTCGGGCGGATCGTCAACAGCCCCGAGCAGGCGTGGTCTGTCGCGCGGCAGGAGCTTGGGCGTATGCGCGACATGGGCATACTCTCCCAGAAGGTCAAGATACCGCAGGAGGCGGCGCTCGTCATGGAAAGCCCGGAGAGCGACGGACATATGGGCGATGATATGCAGGACTACTGGTATGGACGGATATTCCCGCTCCGCTACTCGGTCACGGCGGTCAGTGACAAGTATGATTTCCATCTTGACGTCAATATTGCCACGGGTAAGATAACAAAGCTCAGCATAGATGCAAGACCGGACGCTGGGGAAGAACCGGTCACACTTGAGGGGACATCATTCTTCACAGGCGAGCCGACAAGCTACGAGGCGGATGTGAACTTTGACGACATTGTCCCCGCGGACGTGACGGTGGATGAGTTCTGTGCGCGCTTGCAGGAGTACTGGGGCTTTTCCGGCTACACTGTCGCGGGCACGAAGGATGAGTTTTATCATTACGACACCGACCCGCCAGCCGGAGATACCCGCCTCATCGACACCGCGAACGGACCCTATCTCACGGTGTTCTTCGACGGCGACCAGCAGGGCGTGCCGATGTATATCGAGCTTTCGTCCTACGGCCACCCCGGCGGCGTGTACTTCACCGCAGGAACAAATCACGCGATAGGGTAGGGAAAATGGGCGGAGGCATTTGCCTCCGCCCATTTTCAAAACTCCTTATATACCCTCGGGACGCGCTTGGACACGGCGCACAAAAGCTCATACGGGATGGTCTGCGCCGCGTCGGAGAGCTTATATATGTCGTTCATGCGCCCGAATATCTCGACCTCGCTGCCGACGTCGACCTGCGGCAGCTCCGTCAGATCGACCATGCACATGTCCATGCAGATGCTGCCGCGCTGGGGGGCGAAGCCGCCTCCGGCGCAGAACGCACATTTATTCGAGATGAGCCGCGGCAGCCCGTCGGCATACCCGATGCCGAGCACGCCCATGCGCGTGCGCCGCGTCGTGACATAGCGCCGACCGTAGCTGACAGACGTGCCGGGCTCGTAGAACTTGATGGTGCTGACGGTGGTGACAAGGCGCATACACGGCAAAAGCCCCAGCCGCCCCGACGCATCGCCGTAGCCGTACAAAAGCAGTCCTGGACGCACCATGTCCAGCGCCATCTCCGGGTAGCTCGCCACAGCGCCGGAGTTGGCGCAGTGGCGTATCGCAAACTCGATGCCGCCGCGCGCCTTCAGCGCCTCCACAACGCGCGTGAAGAGCGCGAACTGCGCGCGCGTATACGCCTCGGCGTCCTCGCCCGGCTCGTCCGACACGGCAAAGTGCGTGTATATCCCCTCGCTCACAAGCCCGGGGAGCGAACAGGAGCGGATGATGTTGTCCACGCCCTCGTCGAAATGCTCCCCGTTGACGAGAAAGCCGAGGCGGGACATGCCGGTGTCGAGCTTTATGTGTATTTTCAGCTGCCCGCCGCACGCCGCCGCCTCCTCGGAGTATTCCAGCGCCTTGGCAAGGCAGGTGACGGTCTGTGTGATGTTGTTGTCGATGAGCGTGCCGACATACTCATGCGGCGTGTGGCCGAGGATGAGTATGGGCATGGCGATTCCGCCGCGGCGGAGCTCCAGCGCCTCGTCCAGACAGGACACCGCCAGATAGTCCGCCCCGGCGCTCTCCAGCAGACGCGCCACGGCGAGCGCGCCGTGGCCGTAAGCGTCTGCCTTCACAACGCCGAGAAAGCGGCAGCTGTCGGGCAGGGCGGCGCGTATCGCCTCATAGTTATGGCGGAGGTTCTCAAGGCTTATCTCCGCCCATGTTCTCTTTTGCAGGTCGTTCATAAGTGTTATTCCTCGGTTGGCTCTTCCGTCCCCGCGGCGCTGTCAGACAGCGTCCAGCCCGTGATCTCCGCGAACACACGCACGCGCCCGTCGGAGGATATTTCCGCGGTGAGCGGGGTCTGGGTGTATTTATCCATGTGCACCTCCACGCTCACGCCGTCCGACGGCACGAGCACGGCGCAGCGCTCCTCGCCCTCGTCCCATGCGCTGTCGAGATACCCCGTGCGCAGCGTCTCTGTCAGCAGCGGCAGCGCCGACATCGGCGACAGCCCGAATGCGTCGAGTGACCCGGTGTCGAGCATCACACCGTCGTATTCCAGCGCGGTCTCCCCGCTTTTCACGTGCGCGCTCACGCCGCGGATTATGTCCGGGGAAATAACGGTGACGGTGCTCTCGCCGTCCTTTTCGGCGTAGGCGAGGGTGAACTCCGCCGTGCTGTCGTCATACTCGGCGCGGATGCGCGCCTCAAAGCTGAGCGCGGACGCGTCCTGCATTTTTGCCGACAGCGCGTCAAAGCCCGTACGCGCGGCAGTGCCGCCGCAGGCGGTGAGGGGAATGCACAGGCACAGCAGAATTGCCAGATACAGTTTTTTCATGGTGCGGTCTCCGTTTCATATAGTTTGTACCACACCATATGCACATGGTCTCATTATAATCACTCCGCAATGAATAGTCAAACCTCTTTTGGACAGTTCTTTTCTGTATTTCGCGTGAAAAGCGCAAAATACCCCTTGCCAAGCGGGAAAAAGTGTGATATTGTTAACTATGCATTGAACGGGAAAATAGCGTTTCAACGCCCGCCAGAGAACAGGGGCCGTCGGCTGGAAGCCTCTTGGACAGTTTTCGCTTGGTTCGCCCGGGAGCATCCGGTCAATTACCGGCGTGTGGGTCGCGTTAGAGACCTGTCAAGTGCGGCACGGTGTGCCGAATCCGGGTGGTACCGCGGAAGTCATGCTTTCGTCCCTGAGCTTTGCCAGAGGACGGGAGCTTATTTTTATATCTAGGAGTGTGAAGCAATGAGAGAACTGATGCAGGGGCTGAGAGACGCCTCTATCAAATCCATTCGCGACTGCGACAATGTTGAGGTTTTGGAATCGCTGCGCGTTAAATATCTCGGCAAGAAGGGTGAGCTGACAACGATACTGCGCCAGATGGGCAAGCTCTCCGCCGAGGAGCGCCCCGCGATGGGGCAGCTCGCCAACCAGCTGCGCGCGGATATAGAGAGCGCCATTGACGAGCGCAAGGCAGACCTCACGGAAAAGCTCATGGAGCTCAAGCTCGAGAGCGAGACCGTGGACGTGACGCTTCCGGGCGAGGCGCACCGAATGGGTCACAAGCACCCTATGTACAACGTCCTTGACCAGATAAAGGACATTTTCATCGGCATGGGCTTTGAGATACTCGACGGTCCCGAGGTCGAGCTGGCGGACTATAACTTCACCAAGCTCAACATCGACGAGGGGCATCCCTCCCGCGAGTGGACGGACACGTTTTATTTCACGCCGGACAGCCGCGTTCTTCTGCGCACGCAGACCTCGAACATGCAGGTGCACGCGATGGAGACCCGCCCGCTGCCCATCCGCGTGCTCGCGCCGGGGCGCGTCTACCGCAAGGATGAGGTCGACGCGACGCACTCCCCGATGTTCCACCAGATAGAGGGGCTGGTCGTCGACAAGGGCGTGACGATGGCGGATCTGAAGGCGACGCTCAACCTCGTTGTGGAGAAGATATACGGCAAGGGAACGGTCACGCGCTTCCGCCCGCACCACTTCCCGTTCACCGAGCCCAGCTGCGAGCTGGACATCCAGTGCCACAAGTGCGGCGGCAAGGGCTGCCCCACGTGCAAGGGTGAGGGCTGGATAGAGGTGCTCGGCGCGGGCATGGTGCACCCGAAGGTGCTCGCAGGTTGCGGCATCGACCCGGACGTGTACTCCGGCTGGGCGTTCGGCATGGGGCTGGAGCGCCTCGCACTGGGCGAATATAAGATAAACGATATGCGCCTCATATTCGAGAACGACACCCGCTTCCTTGAGCAGTTTTGATGTAGGAGGGAATAGATAAATGCAGCTTTCAAGAAAATGGCTCAACGAGTTTGTTGAGCTTCCCATAGATAAGTATGACGATCGCACCTTCGGCGAGGCGATGACCGTCTCCGGCTCGAAGGTAGAGGTCACGGATGATCTGAGCAGCAAGATCAAAAACGTCAAAGTCGGGCGCATCCTCTCGATAGAAAAGCACCCCAACTCTGACCATATGCTCGTGACAAAGATAGACGCGGGCGGGGAAGAGCCCGTGCAGATATGCACCGGCGCATGGAACGTCCACGTGGGCGACCTTGTGCCCGCGGCGCTCCATAACTCCCTCCTCCCCAACGGGGCGAAGATTACGCGCGGCAAGCTGCGCGGCGTGGAGTCGGACGGTATGCTCTGCTCGCTCAAGGAGCTGGGGCTGACGACGCACGATTACCCCTACGGCGAGATAAAGGCCGCCGCCATCCTTGGCGACTACCACCCCATCGACCCGGAGAAGCCCTCCATCGCACCCGACATCGCCGCCGGTGACAAGATATTCGGTACGGTCGTCGCGGCGGAGGTGACGAACGTTGAGGAGTACGGCGTGAATCTGTGGAAGGTCGAGATCGACGGCGGCAGCCGTATCGGGCAGACCATCTGCGACTGCCAGAACGTCCACATAGGGGACATGGTCGCCTATGACGGCTCCACGGGCAGGATATGCACCCTTGCTGACCTGCACGCGAAGCAGGAGGAGTTCCCCCACTGCATCCCCGACGGCATCTTCGTGCTGCATGAGGACTGCAAGCCCGGCGACGACGTCGGCGCGCTCATCGGCATGGACGACCATGTCGTCGAGTTTGAGATCACCCCCAACCGCCCGGACTGCCTGTGCGTGATCGGTCTCGCGCGCGAGGCGGCGGTGACGTTCGGCAAGAAGCTCCAGCTGCATGAGCCGGTCGTCGAGGCGAAGGCGGGCGGCGACATAAACGAACTGGCTAAGGTGTTCATCGACGAGCCCGACCTCTGCCCGCGCTACACCGCGCGCATGGTCAAAAACGTAAAGATCGCTCCCAGCCCGGAGTGGATGCGCGAGCGTATCCGCAACGCCGGCATGCGCCCGATAAACAACATCGTCGATATAACGAACTACGTCATGCTCGAATACGGCCAGCCGATGCACGCATTTGACTTTGCCTGTGTGGGCAACAACGAGATACACGTGCGCTGCGCCCGCGAGGGCGAGACCATCCGCACGCTCGACGGCACGGAGCGCAAGCTCACGCCGAGCATGCTGTGCATCTGCGACACCGACAAGCCCGTCGGCGTGGCGGGCGTCATGGGCGGCGAGAACAGCGAGATCGTGGGCGATACGGCCATGGTGCTCTTCGAGAGCGCGAACTTCAACGGCCCCTCCGTCCGCCGCACCGCCACCGCGCTAGGTATGCGCACGGATGCGTCCTCCCGCTTTGAGAAGGGACTGGATATAAAGAACACCTACGCCGCCGTTGAGCGCGCGTGCGAGCTGGTGGAAATGCTCGGCGCGGGCGAGGTCGTCGAGGGCGTGATCGATGTTGTGCCGCGCCCGTTGACCTCCACCACCGTCAAGCTTGAGCCGGAGAAGATAAACGCCCTGCTCGGCACGGATATAAACGAATCCACCATGCGCAAGATACTCGTCGACCTCGGCTTCACGCTGGAGGGCGACACGATATTCGTCCCGTCGTGGCGCGGCGATGTGGAGCACTACTCCGACATTGCCGAAGAGGTCGCGCGCTTCTACGGCTACAACGAGATACCCACGCGCTTCACCGGCGCGATCAGCACCTGCGGCGGCTTCAATCCCACGCAGCTGGCAGAGCGCGCGGTCGGTCAGGCGCTGCGCTCGCTGGGTCTGGACGAGATAATCACATATTCGTTCATCAGCCCCAGCTACTATGACAAGATCCGTATGCCCGCCGATTCGCCCCTGCGCGATTCCCTGCGCATACTCAACCCCCTCGGCGAGGATACCTCCATCATGCGCACCACCGTCCTCCCGTCCATGCTCGAAATACTCACCCGCAACTATAACTTCCGCAACAAGTCCGCGGCGCTCTATGAGATCGGCAAGATATACCTCAAGCGTGAGGACGGGCTTGCGGACGAGCCGAAGATGGTCTCCATGGGCGCATACGGCGCAGGTGTGAACTTCTTCACGGTCAAGGGCTGGGTGGAGCAGCTGCTGCACGCGCTCAACACGCCGAAGGCAAAGTTCGTCGCGGAGCGCGGCAATGCCTCCTATCACCCCGGACGCTGCGCGAAGGTGTATGTTGGCGAGGAGTATATCGGCGTGTTCGGGCAGATACACCCCGAGGTCGCCAGGAACTACGGCGTGGATGCCGAGCTTTACTGCGCGGAGCTGAGCTTTGACGCGCTGTGCAGAGTCAAGGGCGGCATACCTGTGTATAAGCCGCTGCCGAAGTTCCCGTCCGTCACGCGCGACATCGCCGTGGTGTGCTCGTCCGACATTACCGTCGGCGAGCTGACAGACTGCATCCTTGCCTCCGGCGGGCAGTATCTCAAGGACTGCACGCTCTTCGACGTCTACACCGGGCATCACATCGCCGAGGGCATGAAGTCCGTGGCATTCTCGCTGACGATGCGCGCCGACGACCAGACACTCACCGACGACCACGCCGACGAGACCGTGCGCAATGTGCTCTCCGCCCTGCGCGAGAAGTACGGCGCGGTGATACGCTGAGGACGGCGTTTTTCGGGCAAACGGCAGTTTTAATGAAAATTTAATCAATTTTCGCCCTTTTTCGACTTTACTTGCAGCTTGAATCTGGTATAATAGTGCCAGAAAAAGATGAGAATTGGAGGGGACATCATGGCAGATGAAACACGCAAGTTCGAGGCGCTGGACAGCAAGACCGCGATGAAGGAAGTTCTTTCGTCTGTGTATAACTCCCTCATGGTCAAGGGCTACAACCCGATAAACCAGATAGTGGGTTATATACTCTCTGAGGACCCGACCTACATCACAAATTACAACAACGCCCGCACGCTTATCACGCGCATCGACCGCGACGAGCTGATGAGCGAGCTGGTGAAGACCTACCTCGACAAGTAAAGAAACATCAAACAGTTTACAAACCGGCTCACCCCAACGCGGGGTGAGCCGGTTTGCTGCTGTTGCATAGAAACGATATAGCACATGTTTATTTATTTGTATCAGAGTCTTTGAATAAAGAGACAACGTTAATAGTAGGTAATACAATTGGTGCGATATCTGGCTGAGTAGAAACAAGGGTTATTTGACTGCGTAGATATGGAAACATTATTGCTACTGTATTGTCTTTAACTAGCGCCTCTTTTTGTTGTATGTCATCACACTCACAAGTAAAGAAACCTACTAAAGAGACAGAAAGCTCTATATTCTTCTCTTCGGAGCAAATATTAGCTGTTAACTTGATTCTATAATGATTGTTAGTCTCGTACTCAGATACTTCACGCTGAAAATTCATTTCATAATTGGATGAAATGAGCGCTGGTTCACTTTTTCGAGAATACGTGATGTTTTCAAAAAAGAGCTTCTCTAATGATAAGACGGACCTAGCATTGCTCTCCATTATAATCCTCCTTTAGGCTGCAAATGTCACAGTAGAATCAGGGCGTTCAGTATAAAAACTGAAACAGGTAGCCCCATTGATCGTAATCCGCGGTGATGAATCCATCATAGATCTTGCTGCTGCAAGTTTTTCTTCAATTATGTCGGAGACATTTACTTCGGCATCGTCGATAAGAATTTTTCCGGAACCTTCACGAACCTCTATTCCGTATTGTTCACAGCAAGAGAGAAAAGCATTAATATCAAATTTAAAGTCTTTCATTTCATAACCACTTCCATTTCCCGCAATCATTAATTGATGCTAACCGAATATTACTTACTATAGTATTATTCGAAGCGCAGTATTGAGGTTTTGAACTACATTTAGGAAACGAATACTTCATAAGCATTGTGTGATATATCATCTTATAGTACTGACAAAAAACTGTGGACACATAATAATCATTCTTTCTAGAAAACACAATATCATAATTTGATGAGCTGAACTCCTTCTGGCAGAAATGAACAAACTCTTTGAATTCTGAGATTCCATCAGCTGTATCAAGATTCAAAAAAAGATTATAGTCGCAGCTAAGTTGAGCAGAGGTGATAACTGGATCAATATATCTGCCATCCCATTTCTCGGCATCAACTTTTCTTTCCCAAAAGTAAATACCGTCTCCGAGCCAAGCATCGTCTCTTTTGCATATGTTATACATCTGTTTGCGAACTGATTCTGATGCAGCTGATTGGGCCGACTTATGATACGCAATAGTTTTAAATATGTTTCCCATATACTATCCCAGCTATATGTTTAATAAATCTAGTATACCACATTTGTCAATAGTAAAACTGCTTTTCATATATTGTCAACAGATTGATTAAAATAGCTACCCAACTTCTGCCTGTGCCAAGAAAACTTTTTGAGAACGGAGAACCTATATTTTGGATAGCTTCTCCAATAGCTCAAGAGCGATAGGTTTAACTTGAGGAGAACAGGAATTGAACAGTTGTATTACCCGTTCATTTTGGTAGTTATTTGAGGCGGGCGAAATGTCTAGAAGTATCGTTCCCAAGTCGCAGTTCAGAATGGAGCATATAGAACTCAGAAGGTCTAATGTGGGGTGCACATGACCATTTTCAATTTTTGATAAATAGACAGTTGTTATATCGGCAAGCTCGGCCAATGTATCTTGCGTCATATTGAGCTTTGTCCGTTGCTGCTTGATTCTAAATCCGATAACCTTGTAATCTATCATACAGTATCACCATAACTTAGTTTATCAAGGCTAAACGGAAATTATAATAAAATTACAATTTAACTTGAAATATTAGTTTAATAAATGTATACTATTATTAGGCTGTGTTCCGCAAATAAACTTAGAAAGGGTGATGTAACGTGGAAAACAACTAATTGAAAGATTAAGGATGATTGCCGAAGCGAGGGAAATATGCTATCGGCAATAAAAAGGAAATGTGTACAGGAGAAAGAAAATGAAAAAAACGGTTTTGCTTATTCTTGTGTTGGTAATTGCGCTTATGCTTTGTGGTTGCTGCATAAAGCATGAGTATACACCGGCAACGTGTACTACGGCAGCAACGTGCGTGAAATGTGGTAGTGTAGAAGGAACAGCGCTTGGACATACTTGGCAGGAGGCAACCTGCACGTCCCCGCGTACGTGTATAGTGTGCGGAACAACGGAGGGGGAAAAAGCAGCGCATCAGTGGAAAGCGGCAACCTGCGATGATCCGCAGACCTGCACAGTGTGTGGTGAGACAAAGGGTAAACCATTAGCACATAAATGGGCTGAAGCGACATGCGCCAGCCCTAAGAAATGCGAATTGTGTGGAAAGACCGAAGGAAAGGCGCTGGAGCATGAGTGGGTAGACGCAACCTGCTCTGAAGCAAAGCACTGCGCCGTGTGCGGCAAAAAGCTAGGTAAGCCGCTCAAACATACGGTTAATTCATGGAGCACAGATTTAGAGGCAACATGCAGCTCATCCGGGTTCAGGTCTGGAACATGCTCAGTGTGCAAAGAAAAGGTTACTGAGGTAATACCGTTAACAGCACATAAAACAGATAACGTATGGACTATAACATCTATGCCCTCTGGCAGCAAAGCCGGTGTGAAAGTGAAAAAGTGCATAGTTTGTGGGAGTGCGGTAGAAAAAGAATCTTTTACCCTTACGATGGAGGAACAAAATGCGCTAAAAACTGCTCAGAATTATTTGAACGTTATGGGTTTTTCTTACAAAGGGTTAGTGGAACAACTTGAATATGAAGGGTACTCAAGTGAGGCGTCTAGGCTTGCGGCGGATTGCTGTGGGGCAGATTGGATGGAACAAGCAGTAAGAGTTGCTGAAAACTATCTTTCTGTTATGGCGTTTTCAAAGTCAGGCCTGATAGATCAGCTTGAGTATGAAGGATTTACTTACGAGCAAGCAGTATATGGAGCCGAGCAAAACGGATATTGAGAAAAATACGGGTGATAAGAATAGAGGAGACCTAAAATGAAACGTATTTTTGCGGGTTCGCTATGCACAACTAAGCAAAAATTATATGTGGTCATATTTGTTGCATTAATAGTAGCAGCGTTGCTGATTACCTCAATAGTCTTATATACAAGAAACATAGTACGAATGGATGAACCTTCAATGCCTACTGAAATAGCAGGGCTATATGTTGGCTTGAATGGAAATTGGCATAAAACGCTCTATTTTGAGCCTGCCCCATACAACAAGGATTTTGGGTTATATATGCAGTTGACAGATTTTTCAGTTGAAGTAGAGGACGGAGGTAGCTTTATTGAGACTGGGGCATGGACGTTTGACGGGGAATATGTGAATATAGTCAGTGATTCCATGCGTGAAATACAGAAAGCTATGGAAGCGCTCGGGGAAGAAGCACCAGCTTACGAAGGTACAGATTATACTGTATGGAGAAACTATATATTTAATCTGGCTGACATATGCGAAGGGAATATTCCAGGCAAAAAACGGTTCCGTGCTGTTTGCAAAAGTGATGGAGTGGAGTATAGATTCAATTACAACGGGACGTATACATATACAAATAGCAAAGTTGCTGAATGTGGGAAGCACACAAGAAATAGCCAAATTCTGTCCCTAATGGATGAAAATTCAGACAAGGTCAAAGAATTGTTTGTATATAATGGCGGCGTAACTCCGTTTGCTTGGGTCAAAAGCTCGAATCAGGATCTAGAAATGGAAAGATTAAATACTTTATCCGAAGGAGAAGAGTATATCTACACTGAGGGACTTGATATGGTATCTGAGGAGATAAAAGAAACCATACAGGAAAAGTACCCAAAACTGCTTTCGGGTAATGTATCTGTGATAACTGGAAAGCCAATTAAATGTGAGAAAAAGTCTGTCGTACTGGGATATATTTTGTTTGATATTGAATATAAAAATGAGAAAGATCCTGCTTGTTATCCCATGAAATGTACAATAAATTATGCGGACGGGACTGCCTCTTACTACAGATACGGAAGCTTGCTCACAATTCGGGGAATGAGCAAGAACGAATACATAAATTACAGAGAAAACGAATAAATAGTATGTAGAAACGATAGGAGGCAAATACTACACTTTTGCTTTTGCCATACCCCCCCTATTCCACCACGGTCTGCCAATTATCGTCCTTGTACGCGGCGAAGCACAGGGCGAGCTGCTCTGGGGTGTTCTTCTCTTCGGCGAGCGGGGGAAGCGCGTCGAGGGGGAAGTACGCGCTCTCGGTCGTCTCGGAGTTTTCATGGAATTCCCCGCCGGTGGCGCGGCAGAGGGAGAAGATCTTGCATATGCGGTAGGCGTAGCGCGGGCGGTTGTGGCGCTCTCTGTCCTGCACGGCGATGACGCGCACAAGCTCCGCGTCCAGACCGGCCTCCTCCTTGACCTCCTTAAGCGTGTTCTCGCCCACGGACATATTCACGTCGCACCACCCGCCGGGCAGTGCCCAGCGCCTGTCCGTCTCGCGCACGAGGAGAATGCGCCCGTCGTCGGAGAATATGGCGGCGCGGGTGTCGATCTTCGGGGTCTGATACCCGGTCTCGCCGCAGAAGAGGTCCTTCACCGTGCCGACGGGTATCGCGCTTTTGAGACTGAGCATTTCCGCGGAAATCTCGCGTATGCGCGTGAAGCGCTCAATATCAAAGCGGTCGCGGCTGTAATACAGCCCCGCCTGTGCGAGCGCCTGCAGCTCTATCGCCCAGTCCAGCCATTTTTCGCCCATGTCCATAGGTTTATCCTCCTGATTTGCAAATACCTCCCGGCGGCTGCCGGGAGGTATGGTCGTTTTTATTCGTATATCAGCACAGCTGCGCGCCGGCGGGGACGCTGTCGTCGAGCATGACGAGGTGCAGCTCCTCCTTGCCGTCCACCTCGCGCACGGCGGAGAGCAGCATGCCGTTGGACATCTGCCCCATCATCTTGCGCGGGGGGAGGTTGAGGATGGCGACGACGGTCTTGCCGACGAGCTGCTCCGGCTCATAGAACTTGTGGATGCCGGAGAGAATGGTGCGCTCGGTGCCGCTGCCGTCGTCGAGCGTGAATTTCAGAAGCTTCTCGGACTTCTTGACCGCCTCGCAGGTGAGCACCTTGCATACGCGCATATCGCACTTTGCAAACTCGTCGATCGTCACATCGGGAAGCACGGGGTTAACCTTGACCTGCGGACCCTTTGCCGCCTTTTCAAGCTCCTCAAGCTCGGCGAGCATCTTCGCCGCGTCGATGCGCGGGAAGAGCGTTTCACCCTTGTGGACGCTCACCGTCGCGGGCAGCACGCCGTATTCCCCGGCGTGATCCCAGGTGGTATGTTCTTTCTCCGCGCCGATCTGGGCGAAGGCCTTGCCGCAGCTTTCGGGCATGAACGGCGTGAGCATCGTCAGCGCAGCGCGCAGCGCCTCAAGGAGGTTATACATCACGCTTGCAAGGCGCGGCTTCTTTGCCTCGTCGCGCGCGAGCACCCAAGGGGCGGTCTCGTCGATGTACTTGTTCGCGCGCTGGATGAGCTTGAACACCTCTTCAAGCGCGAGATGCAGCTGGAACTCGTCCATCTGCGCGGCGTAGAGCGCCTTGGTGGAGCGGATGAGGGAGATGAGCTCTTCATCCATCGGGTCGCTCTCGCGCTCGGGGATGAGTGTGCCGCCGAAGTATTTTTCGACCATGGCGGTCGTGCGGGAGACGAGGTTGCCGAGGTCATTGGCGAGGTCGGTGTTGATGGTGCTTATAAGAAGCTCGTTGGAGAAGTTGCCATCCGAGCCGAACGGGAACGTGCGCAGCAGGAAGAAGCGCAGCGCGTCCACGCCGAACTTGTCCGCCAGCAGGTACGGGTCAACAACGTTGCCCTTGGACTTGCTCATCTTGCCGCCGTCGATGACGAGCCAGCCGTGGCCGTAAACGCGCTTGGGCAGGGGCTGCTCAATGCTCATGAGCATTGCCGGCCAGATGATGGAGTGGAAGCGGACGATCTCCTTGCCGACGATGTGCACATCTGCCGGCCAGTACTTGTCGTAATCGTGGTACTTCTCGTTGCCGTAGCCGAGGGCGGTGATGTAGTTGGAGAGGGCGTCGACCCAGACGTACACGACGTGACCGGGGTCAAAGTCCACGGGGATGCCCCAGCTGAAGCTAGTGCGCGACACGCACAGGTCCTCAAGACCGGGCTTGATGAAGTTGTTGATCATCTCGTTGACGCGGCTGGGCGGCGTGAGGAACGTGCCGGTCTCCAGCAGCTCCTGCACGGGCTTGGCATACTTGGAGAGGCGGAAGAAATACGCCTCCTCCTCCGCGTCGTGCACTTCGCGCCCGCAGTCGGGACACTTGCCGTCGACAAGCTGGCTCTCCGTCCAGAAGCTCTCGCACGGGGTGCAGTATTTGCCCTTATACGCGCCCTTGTAGATGTCGCCGTTTTCGTACATCTTCTTGAAAATGCGCTGCACAGACTCGACATGATAATCGTCCGTGGTGCGGATGAAGCGGTCGTTGGAGATGTTCATGAGCTTCCACAGATCGAGAATGCCGTTCTCGCCGGTGACTATCCTGTCCACGAACTCCTGCGGCGTGACGCCCGCCGCATTTGCCTTCTCCTCTATCTTCTGACCGTGCTCGTCCGTGCCAGTGAGGAACATCACGTCATAGCCGCACAGGCGCTTGTAGCGGGCGATGGCGTCCGTGGCGACGGTGCAGTAGGTATGCCCGATGTGCAGCTTGTCAGAGGGGTAGTATATCGGGGTGGTGATATAAAAGGTCTTCTTTTCCATTGCAGTCTCCCTTTCTCAAAGACAGCGCCGCGCATTGTGCCGCATTATGCGGCGCCGCCAAAAATATTTCTCTTTTCTCTTGCGCGCCTCAGCCGGGGGCAGCCGTGCCGTTGGCCGCCGCCTCCGCCGCGGCCTGCGCGTCGAGTGCCTTTATCTGCTCGGTCGCCTCGTGGGTGTGGTAAACGTCGTATATCTCGTCGATCTGGTCTATCTGCATTCCGTTCGCGTCGAACACGAGCCGGTGCATCTGCACGCCGTAGCCCTCCATGATCCACGGGTACTTCTCGTTATTATACGAATAAGTGTCCTTGGTGAGCTGGATATACGTGCCGTCAAGGTTCGTGCCCATGATCTCAACGGTGAGGCTCTTTTCCTCGGCGTTGCAGTGCGTGACGATCTTGATGGGGTAATCGGTGTCGTTTCTGAACTTGAAGTCCGGCTTCGGCCAGCTGACCGTCGCGTCGTAGCCCTTTTCAAGGTAGTCCACAGGGAAGTAGTGCGGGACACGCTGGACGGTGTTGACGCGGTAGGCGTAGAGCATGGCGCTGTACAGCGTGGACGAGACCTGGCATATGCCGCCGCCCAGCTCCTCCACGACCTCGCCGTTGGAGTATGCGCCCGCCATCTTGAAGCCCGCTTCCTCCGTGCGCTCGCCAAGCGCCTCGTTATACGAGAACACATCGCCGGGGTAGAGGATCGTGCCCTCTATCTTGCTGCACGCGAGCTGGATGTTGCTGATGCGGTTTTCATTGCTCTTGGGGAAGTACGTCGTCATTGTGCCGAGCACGTCCCGATATAGGAGCGAGCGGAGGTAATCCCCCGTGACCTCCGGGAACGTCAGCTTGATGGGTATCTCCACGTCCGCCGCGGGTTCGGCGGCCTTCCATATCGTCTCCGCCTCCGTCACGTCGAAATCGCAGCCCTCCACATCGTCAATGACGGTGAACTTCCCGTCGTCGGAGAAGTAGGCGTCCGCGGGCTCTGCCGCGAGATCGTCATGTATCTTCTGAAAGTCGGGCATTTTCGGCGTGGAGGTTATATAGTCGTAATCCATCTCCGTCTTGCCATCGCCGAGGGCGTCAATGATGACGGCGGTCATGTCCGCAAGGTCGAACTTCAGCTCGCCCGCGCCCTTGACCATGCACAGAAGCGAATTTTCCTTGTCTATCTCATAGCTCCCGTCGCCCAGCTCCTCTTCGAGGGATTTAATGCCCTTTTCGCACTGGGTGCGGATATATTCCTCATTATACACTATGCTCGCGCTGTTGACCTCGGTGGGGCGCAGATAGCTCTTGACGTAGTCAAAAAGGTTGGCGTACCAGCTGCCGGTATGCCCGTAGGCATAGGCGGCGTCCGCCGCCTCGTCGACGGTGTGCATCGCGCCGGAGGCGTACTGGGCGATCTCTATCTCCGTCCGGCCCATGAGCGTGACCGTCAGCGGCGTTTTTGCCTTCTCGTCCCAGCCGCTCGCCTCTATGGCGCTTTTTGCGCTCTCCTTGTCCATCCCGCCGACGAACACTCCGCCGACGTAGAGATTGGGGAGGATTGTGGTGCTTGATGTGACCATATACCCCGCGGCTGTCACCGCGCCCGCGAGCAGCAGCACGATGCACGCCGCGATCGTCAGCGCGATCTTTATGTGGCGGCGGCTGTCGCGCTTTGCCTGACGGCGCTCCGCCTCCTCCGCGGCGTCCTCTTCGTCGTCCCAGCCGTCGTCCTGCCCGGCTTCCTCGTCCTCCGGCTCTTCATAGCCGTCGGGGTCTTCGCCCGCGGCGAGCATGGCCTCGCGCTCGGCGCGCTCTGCCTCCTCCTGCTCGCGGCGCTTGCGCATGCGCGGCAGCTCAACGGATTCTATCATGCTCGGCTGATACTCCTCATCCGTGCGGCGGGGCTTTTTGCCCTGCTTTTCGGGGGCGGCGTGCTTGCTCACGTATCCGCCGGATCGTTTCTTTTTGTTTTCTCTCACTGCATACCCTCATTGACTGCGCGGTTATCGCGTGGTTTTGTTTATTTGCCGGTGTGCTCCTCGTACATCTGGGTGAAAAGCTCATCCTCACCAAGGGGAAGATCGGGCTCTTTCGGCTTTGGCGGTTCGTCCTCCGTCAGCCACGGCGTGCCCTCCAGCCGTCCGGTCGCCTGCACCTCAAGAAGAATGCCGATGAGCTGGTTTGAGATGAGAAAGCCCGGCACGGTGAAGTGCCAGCGCTCGCCGTTGCGCTCCACCCAGCCCTTGCGCTCAAAGGCAAGGAGCGTGCGCTCTATCGGCTTCCAGTCGCACTGGCAGCGCACGCGGTAGTCATGCTCGGATATGCCGCGCGCCGTGCGCATGGCGAGCATCACGTATTCCACCGCGCGCTCGAGCGGGTCGATGTTCTTATACTCATCGACAATGCTGAGATTGCGGAACACCCCGGCAATATACTGCTTGAGATCGCGCACGTAGCTGTAGCGCAGGTTGCCGATGCACGAGTGCGCCCCCGGACCGAAGCCCATGTAATCGTCAAGGTTCCAATACTTTATATTGTGGCGCGAGGGAAAGCCCGGCGCACAGAAGTTGGAGACCTCATAGTGCATGTACCCGTAGCGCTGGAGCATTTCGGCGGCGTAGGAGTACATATCCGCCTGCTCGTCGTCATCGGGCATGATGGCGGAGCCGTTATACTCCCGGTACATCCGCGTCCCCGGCTCAAGCTTGAGCCCGTAGCAGGATATATGCTCCGGGTGCAGCTCGATAATGCGCGCGAGCGTGTCCGCCCAGTCGCTCTTGCGCTGGCTGGGCAGACCGTACATAAGGTCGACGCTGATGTTGTCAAACCCGGCGCGCCGCGCGTCGCGCACGGCGTTGACCGCCTGCTGGAAGTTGTGGCGGCGGCCGATGAGCTTCAAAAGGTCGTTGTCGGTCGCCTGTATGCCGATGGACAGGCGGTTCACACCCTCCTGCCGGAGGGTTTTCAGCTCGCCGAGGCTCATGCTGTCGGGATTGCACTCGACCGTGACCTCCGCGTCCATGCGCACGTTGCCGTTGAGCTTGAGGGCGTTGAATATCTCGGCTATGCGCTCCGCCCCGTAGAAGCTGGGCGTGCCGCCGCCGAAATACACGGTGTCGACCTCATAGTTCTTTATCGCGGCGGAGGACTCATTGATATGCTCAATGAGCGCATCCTGATAGTCGGGCATGAGATGCTCGCAGCTTTGCAGGGAATAGAAATCGCAGTACGAGCATTTACTGGCGCAGAACGGTATGTGAATGTAGATCCCAAGCCGCTTTTTCATAAAAGTAGTTTCTCCGAATCGGTTTTAACTATACTGTCAGAACAGCTCGCTCACGAGCTTGACGAAGTCCGCTGGGTCCTCGACCTCGACACCCGCCATCATCTCCGCGAGGGTCTCCAGCACCTTTGCCAGATGCGTGGCCTTCTCGGTGTCGTTTTCATACGCGCTCTTGAGCGCGGCGACGGCGGGATGGGAGGGATTGAGCTCCAGCACGCGGTTGGCGCGCACCTTGCGCATCTCCTCGCTCGGCCCGCGGCGGAAGTATTTCTCCATTTCCAGCGTGATGCCGCCCTCGGTCGTCAGCGCGCACGGCATGTCCGCAAGCTTGTTGGAAAGGCGCACCTTCGTCACGTCATTGCCGACGGCGGTCTTCACGAACTCAAGAAAGTCCTTGTTCTCAACGTCGCGCTCCTCCGCGGCCTTCTTGTCCTCCTCGGTGTCAAAGCCGAGGTCGTCCGTCACGACGTTGCAGAAGGGCTTGCCGTCCTGATCGCGCAGAGCCTCCAGCACCATCTCGTCCAGCGGGCTTGTGAGGTATATCAGCTCGTACCCGCGGTTTTTGACCTCCTTGCACTGCGGCAGGCTCATCGCGTGTTTGACGGAGTCGGCGGAGGCAAAGTATATCGCCTTCTGGCTCTCGGGCATGTTCTCAACATATTCCTTGAGCGTGATCTGCCTGTCCTCAGACGTGTAGAAGATCAGAAGATCGCGCAGGAAGTCCTTATAGCGTCCGTACTCGTCGCACACGCCGCACTTGAGGTGCACGCCGAAGTTCTTGAAGAACTCCTCATACTTGGGCTTGTCGTCGCGCATGAGCTTTTCAAGCTCGCCCTTGATGCGCTTTTCAAGATTCTGCCCGATTATGCGCAGCTGTCTGTCATGCTGCAAAATTTCGCGCGAGATGTTGAGCGAGAGGTCGGGGGAGTCCACCACGCCCTTGACGAACTCAAAGTAATCGTGCACGAGCTTGTCGCACTTCTCCATGATCATCACGCCGTTGGAGTAGAGCGTGATGCCGCCCTTGTTGTCGCCGGTGAAGGCGTTCTCGTTCTCCTCGCCCGGGATGAACAGCAGCGCCTTGTAGCTCACCGCGCCCTCGGCGTTTATCCGCACGAGCGCGCAGGGGTCCTTGCGCTCGCGGTTCTTTTCTTTATAGAAAGCGATGCAGTCGTCATCCGTGACCTCGCTCTTCGCGCGCTGCCAGATGGGGATCATGCTGTTGATGGTCTCATTCTCTGTGACCATCTTGTATTCGTATTTGGGCGTGCCGTCGTCGTTCTTCTCGCCGGTCTCGACGCGCTCCTGATGGTCGATGTCCATCTTTATCGGCCAGCGGACATAGTCGGAGTATTTCTTCACCAGCGCTTTGAGCTTCCACACCTCCATGTACGAGCCGTAGATCTCCTCGTCCGTGTCGGGCTTGATGTGCATGATGACGTCTGTGCCAACGGTGTCTTTATCGCACTCTGTGACGGTGTACCCGTCCGCGCCGCGGCTGACCCACTTCACGCCCTTTTCCTCGCCGAACTTGCGCGTGAGCACCGTCACCTCGTCCGCGACCATGAACGCCGAGTAAAACCCGACGCCGAACTGACCGATGATGGAGAGGTTTTCATCCTCGCCCTTCTCCGCGTCCATCTCGCCCTTGAATTGCAGAGAGCCGCTCTTCGCGATGACGCCGAGGTTGTTCTCCGCCTCCTGGGCGGTCATGCCGATGCCGTTGTCGCGCACGGTGATGGTGCGCGCTTCCTTGTCGACAATGATGTCGATCTTGAAATCGTCGCGGTTGAGCCCGACGGAGCTGTCCGTCAGCGACAGATAGCAGAGCTTGTCTATCGCGTCGGATGCGTTGGATATGATCTCGCGGAGGAATATCTCCTTATTCGTGTAGATGGAGTTGATCATCAGGTCCAAAAGACGCTTCGACTCCGCTTTGAACTGTTTCTTTGCCATTAAGTATACGCCTCCAAGATAATTGTTTTCATAATTGAGTATTATAACACATTCCTGCATAATTTCAACATTTCTTGACCGCCCCGGCGCAATATTTCAGAATATTCACATTTTCGGCGTGAACGCGGTTGACAAGTGTAGTCTGGTATGATATATTGCGAACAGACGACGGATGTAGTCCTTGCAAAGATCA
This sequence comes from uncultured Oscillospiraceae bacterium, assembly GCA_934572335.1. GTDB lineage: Bacteria > Bacillota > Clostridia > Oscillospirales > Oscillospiraceae > Limivicinus. The sequence continues at coordinate 4,028 of CAKTKU010000003.1, read as the reverse complement.
AGAAGAAAATTTTGCTATTTTGGAAACAGAAGTCCGGGAAAATACGTCATTATTATCGTACTGACTGCGAAAAAAAGAAATGGAGGAATAAATAATGAAGAAAACCCTGTGTTTTATCCTTGCCACGGTCATGCTTTTTGCGCTCGCCGGGTGCGGCGCGGCGGGGGAGACAGCAGATACGCCGGTCTCCGACGTTCCGCCCACGCCGATGCCGACCGCGGCGGAGACGACCGTTGAGGGCTCGTGGGCGAACGTCGTGGAGGTCTCCACCGTGGATGAGCTGCTCGCCGCCATCAGCGACGATACGAAGATCATCCTCGCCGAGGGGAATTACGACCTCTCGTCTGCGTCCGACTACGGTGCGGCGGCGACCGGCGCGCGCTACCGCTGGGAAGAGGTATTCGATCTGGAGACCGAGGGCTACACCGGCACGGCGTTTGAGCTTATAGTCGCCGGGGTGAATAACCTCGCCCTCGCCGCGGCGGACGGCGCGAAGGTGACGATCTCCGCCGTGCCGAGATACGCGAACGTCTTGCGGTTTGAAGCCAGCTCCGACCTGCTGCTGCACGGAATGACCGTCGGGCATACGGAGGAGTCGGGCGTGTGCGCGGGCGGCGTGGTGCTGCTGGAGAACGTGAACGGCGCGCGGATAAGCGCGTGCTCGCTCTACGGCTGCGGCACGGTCGGCGTGCAGACGTACACCTGCCGCAATGTGTATATCTCCGACTCGTCCATCTTCGACTGCTCCGACAGCGCGGTCGTCTCCAGCCGCTGCACGGATGTGCGCGTGGAGCGCTGCGATGTGTTTGACTGCGGCTTGAGCGGCTTTTCCGCGCTCTTCGCCGCCGACACGACCACCGGCTTTGCCGTGGTGAACACGGATATACGCAACTGCACCGGCGCGGCGCTCTTCAGCGCGTCGTCCGTCCACGGCGCAGCGCTGCTCGGCTGCGCCGTGAGCGGCAGCACCGCGTTTGACCGTGCGCTCTTCGAGATAACGGGCGAGAGCGTCACGGTTGATAAGTGCCGCTTTGACAGAAGCCTCTACTTCCCGCTTTTGTACAGCGAGTTTGCCGACGGCACGGCCGTCAACGCCGCGGGCGAGGAGATAACGCAGGATACGCTCTTTGCAATGGAGCGCGCCGAGGTCGATTATACCCTGCCCGAGACCGCGTCCGCGCCGGAGGTCGACCTTGACGTGACGGTCAACGCCGACGGCATACGCGAGGTCCATGTCTCCACCGTGGATGAATTCCTCGCCGCCATCGCGCCCAACACGATCATTTTTCTCGACGCGGAGCTGTATGACCTCTCCACCGCCTCAGTCTACGGCGGCGCGGGCGGAGAATGGTACGGCTGGGTGGAGAACTTCGACGGTCCGGGGCTTGTGATATACGGTGTGGAGCACCTTGTGATAATGAGCGCCGAGGGCGTGGGCGCGACGATCTCCGCCGTGCCGCGCTATGCCGATGTGCTGACCTTCTCCGGCTGCACGGATATAGGGATCAACAACGTGACGCTGGGACACACCGAGGAGCCGGGCGAGTGCTCCGGCGGGGTGCTGAACTTCTCCCAGTGCGGCGATGTTGTCATTGACAGGAGCCGCCTCTTCGGCTGCGGTACGGTCGGCATCACCGCGTACAACAGCCGCGGCATCGCAATCGATGACACGGAGATATACGACTGCACCTACTCCGCCGCGAATTTTTACACCTGCAGTGACGTGGTGTTCTCAAACTGCAGCATCCACCACTGCGGCACGCCGGAGCTCGTCATCACGGACAGCAATGTGCTCTATGACGGCGAGGCGCTCAAGAGCCTTGATTATACCTTCGAGGGCGGCAAGCTCGTCGAGTATGTTTACCCCGATATGCATTAAATATATGTGGGAGCGGGAGATATGGAGAATCTTGCGGAAAAGATAAGCGACAGCGAACTGGAGGTCATGCGCGTGCTGTGGGACGCGCGGACGGCGCTGCCTGTCGGGGAGATACGCCGCGCGCTTCAGGAGCGGCGCGGCTGGGAGGCAACGACCATCAAGACGCTGGTGCAGCGCCTCGTCGCCAAGGGCGCTGTGGCGCAGGAGAAGCGGGGCGCGTTCTACTATACGCCGCTCGTGTCGGAAAAGGAATACAATGACTGGGCGACGGAGCGGCTGATCCACCGCCTCTATCGCGGCAGCGCGAAGGAGCTTGTCGCGGCGCTGGTGCAGTCGGACGAGCTGAGCGAGGACGACATTGATGAGCTTCGCGCGATGTTCAGAAAGGGCGGGGAGACATGACTGAGGCATTGCTGACGCTCCTATTCCTCGGCGCGAGCGCCACGCTCATGGGGCTTTTCCTCATGCTCGTGCGCCGCGTTTTCGGCAAGCGCCTGCCGGGAGTGTTCTATTACCTCGCGTGGCTCGTGGTGCTGCTGCGCTTTGTCGTGCCGCTGCCGGGTCTTATCCCGGTCGGCGGTGCGGCGGGAACCACGTCCGAGGTGGTATCGGAGCAGACCGCGCGCCCCTACGGCACTACGCGGAGCACCGGCGCGTCAGGGGATGATTACGACAATTATATGCGCACATATAACCGCACACCGGCGGCCGCGGATGAGGAGACTATGGGGGATAGGTCCACCGGAACGACAGCAGCGGGCGCGGGGAGTGCCGGGTTTTCATGGAACGGCGTAAAGCGCGTGCTCATGTCGCCGCGGCTTTGGTGCGCGGTGTGGCTCATCGGCGCGGCGGTCAGCGCGGCGCGGTATATCGCGGGGTATTACCGCTTTGTCCGCGCCATACGCCGCACGGAGCGTGAGCCGACGGATGAGGATCTGGCGCTCTATTTCGCCATGCCCGGCAAAAATAAGCCGGGGCTCGTCCGCTCGCGCTGCGTGTCCTCGCCGATGCTGATGGGTGTTTTCCGCCCGACGCTCGTTCTGCCCTGCCGGGAGTATACGCCCAACATGCTCGCGAACATCTTCCGCCATGAGCTGACGCACTACCGCCGCGGCGACGTGGCGTACAAGTGGTTTTCGGCGTTCGTGTTCTCGGTGTACTGGTTTGATCCCGCCGTGCCGTTCTTCCGGTGTGAGCTTGACCGCGTGTGCGAGCTGAGCTGTGACGAGCGCGTTATCCGCGCCATGAGCGACGATGAGAAGCAGAGCTACGGCGAAACGCTGCTTGCCCTCGCGTCGAGACGAACCGCGCGGACGAGCGTCCTCGCCACGAGCTTTGCCACGCAGAAGCGCGACCTGCGCGAGCGGCTGGAACAGATAATGACATTCAAGACCAAAAGCAGAGCCTCCCTTGCTCTTGCGCTGGCGGCGGTGCTGCTGCTCGCCGGGTGCGGCGCGGCGCTCGCGCCGAGCACCGGCAGGGGAACGGGGAGCACTGACACTGCGCAGTCTGCGCCCGCCGGTGAAACGCCAGCCCCCGGCGCGCTCCGCTTGGTCACGGTCTCCTCCGTGGATGAGCTTCTGGGAGCGATAGGCTCCAACACCGTTATCACCGTGCGCGCGGGGAGGTACGATTTGACCTCGGCGGCGGATTACGGCACTGCGGGCGCGGACACGGGTGGTTATACATGGAGCGAAGCCTACGACGGGTATGAGCTTGAAATATCCGGCGTCAGCAACCTCACGATAAAAGCCGACGGCGATGTGGAGATCACCACCCTGCCGCGCTATGCCAATGTCATCAGACTCTCCTCCTGCACCGGCGTGACGCTCAGCGGGCTGACGCTCGGGCATGAGGAAGCGCCGGGCTACTGCGCGGGCAACGTCGTGCGTGTTGACAGCAGCACGGACGTCTCCGTCAACTCCTGCGGACTATATGGCTGCGGCGTTGTCGGCGTGTTCGCCATGAACTCACAGCACGTTTTTATCAACGACAGCGATATTTATGAATGCACGCAGAACGCCGTCATTGCCCATTTGTGCCGCGATGTGCGCGTGACGGGTTGCCGCGTTTATGACTGCGGCAATGCCGACTACGCCTCGAATCTTTTCTATGCCGAGAGCACCACCGCCCTCGCCGTCGTCAACTG
>CAKTKU010000002.1 GCA_934572335.1 uncultured Oscillospiraceae bacterium | reverse complement strand
TGATTGGCTGACGGAATTTCCGATTGGGACTCCACGCCCGCAAACAAATGTGTCAGCCAGCCTTCATCATTCTGCATGCAGCATCGCATTAAAATCTTTTTTATCTTCGTTGGCCATCTTTGCTCACCTCCGCCGTAAGAGTAACCTATTTATAGCTCTTATGCAATGAGACCGTTTGAAAAAAATAGAGTGATCCACAGCGTTCACCCGCAGTTAACCCATGTAAAAATAGAAATCACATTTATCGCTGCCTCGTCCTATTGTGCCGTGCCGCTCAAAGACGATGCCGCACATATTTCCGTAGACGCGGTCATCGCTCAGGCAGAAAGTGCTCGTCAGCTCTTTGCAGCCCAGCAACTCGCAATACTTCATATAGGGGCATTGCAGAACATCGACCCTGTAATGCCTGCTGTCGGCTTCAATTTCTTCAAATTTGAAACCCGCGTCTCCGTTGAACATAGTGCCGATCATCTTGTGGAAAATCTTAAAGAACAGCGGTCGGATAAGCGGGAGCTTCGTTGCAATGTGCAGACGGTTCCTATCAGGCTCTACGCCTATTCTTACGGATTCTTCTATCAGGCCTATGGCCTCTTCGTGGGGGATGTATTTGATCATTTGCAGATAGATAGCCGCCCGCGGGAAGATCATCTGTTCGGTATGTATCTTTTCTTTCTTGGGCAGATTTTTATATTGGTCACACAATTCGTTGCAAAGATCCACCGCGTCGTTGACCAAAACATCAGTCTGCTCCTTGCCGAGCTTCTTTTTCAGTTCACCCAAGAGATAAGAGAACCCACCGAGTTTTTCATAATATCTTTTATCGACCATATTCTATGCTCCCCATTGCAAATTTCGCTTTGCCTCACTCATAGATTCGCTTGCCGAACTCGTATGCTTCCGCCAAATGGTTGGTTTTATCGATCTGCGGCTTGCCGTTGGTATCTCCGCAGCCGCCAGCCAGAATCATTCCGCGGTCATGGAAGCCGATATAGTTCACAATGGCGAACTGATAGTAGGACGCCGCCTGCTCAAAGGTCCAGAAGAAATTGTCCGCCGAGGTCATCAGCAGCGCGGAGTCCTTGACCGGGTATTTCTCATACCGTCCCAGCGGCGGGTTTGAGTCCTCCTCCGCAATGCAGTAGAACTGCTCCACGAACGCTTTCAGCTTGGACGAGATCGTCCAGAACAGCAGCGGCGAGGCAAAAACGACGCAGTCCGCCGCCTTGATTTTAGGCACAAGCTCGTTGAAGCCGTCCCTCTGGATGCACGGTTTGCCGTATCGGCAGGCGTTGCAGCCAAGGCAGCCATTCACCTGAACTTTATTCAGGGAAATGATCTCCACCTCATGCCCGGCATCTGTTGCCCCGCGTGCGAAAGCGTCCACCAGTTGCCGTGTATTTCCCTTTGGGCGTCCGCCGCCCAGTATCACCAGTATCTTTTTCATGGGTTCCTCCATATTTTGAGCGCGACCGCTTGCGAACAGATGCTTTCCCGTATCGCGAGCAGCTTTCCCTTAAATGTAGGTGCAAATTAATGGAAAGTACGTGCTGTTAAGGGAATCTGATTTGAAGTTACAAGTATTTGAATCGTGTCAATCCGCAAAGCGAACAGGCCGTCATGCGGCAACTACTTCCTTGCTAATATCATATCTAAAATTAGCAAGAAAGTAAACAACGGGTTTAGAAAAGCAAGCCGCGGCATCGCCCCGACTTGCTCTTTGGCTATGGATAATTCTTTGTCTCGTAGACACTATAGCGCAATAAGAGAGGTTTTACGATCTCTTTGAGTAAAATCCGATACACCTTCTATTACGCCGCAATAGACAATGAATGAGAAGTATTTGCTGTGGAACGGAAACTAATTTAACCTGAAGTAACAGGTGTTTTTTCCGTTCCCTTCTTTTTTCAATTCCCCGGCAGCAACCAGCTTGCGTAAGGCTCCTTCGATAGAACTGTCGCTGAGCGTCGGGCATAGCTCTCGAATATTCTGTTTATTGAACCGGCCGATTTTATTCTTGCTTGCTCGGCGTACCATTTCAAGTGCAGGCAGCTTGTTTTCCACAAGTGCCATACGATCCTCAAAGTCTTTATAAGCGGCAAGAATTGTCCCAAGCAAATACTTGATGAACGGAACTATATCCTCCGTGCCTTCATGCCAGCCAGTCTGTGACTGCGCAAGCGCATTGTAATACAAATCTTTGTTCTTTGCTATTTTAGATTCAAGGGAAATATACTTGCCTACAAAAAATCCGCTCCGATACAAAAGCAGCGTTGTGAGTAATCGACTCATTCTTCCGTTTCCGTCATTGAAAGGATGGATACACAGGAAATCGTGAATGAAAACGGGGATTACAATCAGCGGTTCGAGCTCCATATTTCCGATTACACGGTTATATTCCTCGCAGATTCTGTCTAAAGCCTCCGGCGTTTCATAAGGTGCAAGCGGCGTAAATAGGACCTCAACATGCCCGTCCGGGTAGGTGGCACTAATATAGTTCTGTACATTCTTGGTGCTGCCCGCAAGCGGGTTGTTCATGTGGCTGTACAGTATTTTGTGGAGCTGCAGGATGTAGTTCTGCGTAATTGGAATCGCATCGAAGTTTTCGTGAATAATACTCAGGACATCGCGATACCCCGCGATCTCCTGTTCATCACTGTTCCTTGGCGCAGTCTTCTCCTCAACAAGCTGCCGAATCCTTGCATTTGTGGTAACGATTCCCTCAATGGCGTTTGATGCTTCGGTGCTCTGTACCTTGGCAATTTCAACGAGCTTTTCGAGTTCTTCCGGGCACTGTTTCAAATACAGTTCCTGCTTACCCGCTTCCTTGTATATGGCAGCAATCAATCCCAGAATGTCCGAATCCCACTTCTGCTCCTTGATTGCGGAATAATTAAATTGCCTCATTCCCTCACCTCCGTCCAGTTTCCCTTAAATTGTAGTGCTAAATAAAGGAATAGTCAACAAGCTGCGCGATAATTCCCTTACTATTATACCCGTATTAAGGGATTTGTACTGAGAGCCTTAGACGAACAGCAGATTGCAGTGCAAGCAACGTGTGGAAATTTGGGAATTTAAATTAATAAGTTTCTATGGTATCGACCATTATGCATCTATGGCAATTTCTTGTAATGGTTGCATATTACAAAGAAGCACAGCACCATGTGTACCAGCCGTGGTGCTGCGCTTCCGTGTTTAGCCTCTTGGCGGAAATGGATCGTTGCCGTAAGAGTCCTTAGCTCGAATTCTGCCGTCAACTCCGTGAATTATTACTTCAGATTTTTGATTGATAGCAATTTCTCTTGCTCTCAGGCGAGCCGCTTCTTGCGTGTCGGCAATAGAGGTTGCCCGTGAATTGCCTTCACCAATAACTTGCCATTTACCGTCAGGACGCTTTGTGACATGCTGATTTTTTCCCATGTCTCTTACCTCCAATTTATACTTGTCTTGGGAGAAGATTCTGTTCCACAACTAATACATCTCACGTGGCCATTGTCGATAAAGTCAGTTGTTGTACTGCCGTATTTGAAAGTTGCCATACTGCGCATCCTTATGCGCGAGGAAGCTCAAGTAAGTTATCGCGGGCATTTCCATTAGGACTCGACCGAACATACTTTTCTCCATTGACACTGACTGCCGGAATGACTTTCGGATATGGGGCAATTGCGACTTCGATTGTGCCGGGATTCTTCTTCAGATAATCATGAATATCGGCTTTCTTAAAAAAGCCATGATTGCCACAACCTTCAATAAAAATTTCATCAATTTCAAGAAGGTCCTGAGAGTAGTAACAACCTTGCTGCATTTTAATTTTGGTGGCGTACATCATTACGTGAGTTCCTTTCTATCGTAACGGCATGTATTTACAAACAGAAAAAGTCTGGCTTGTGTCCGAAATTTTTTGTTCTTGCCAGGCCACCAAAAACATGATACAATCAGGTCGTGTAGCAAGTGACGACTGTATCAGTTTAGGCTGGTCTGAACGTCAAACACAAGAGAGTGATGCCTTGCGACTGGTACTCGCAAGGTGTCGCTCTATTCTTTTTCTGGTCTGCTTCATTTCCGATGTTCTTCGTCTATGATTACAATAAGCATACCGGTTTCCTCATCTTGTTCGGGTAAAAACTGTATGGCTTTTTCACGAAATTTCATGCCCGTTTGTTGCTCAAGATAACGCGAAAAGTCTTTTGCATTAATACGTACCCAACCGTCCTTCTCACGGGATTCAAACTCGTACGGCTCTGCCGGACTATCTGATGTATGGGCGCGAATACCAATAGCCTTGGCCTTTGCATCATACCCTATATCCACCTGCGAGGGAAAACCAAGGAGACTGCGTGCCCCAGCGTTGAAAGCGATGCCAATTGCGCTCAGAGTAACAACGGGCGGGCCACATCTAACAAAAGAGAAGTCAAAGTCAAAGCTGTTCATAAGGACCGCCTCCCACGCTAATTATATCGCGACTATACACAGAGCGTAGACGCACAACAAAGCAAGTTGTAAAAGGGCGGCAAAGTTGTGCTGCTGATATATATTATATAGATAGAGTTGTTCGCCGTCAACTATGTATTGTTAATATTCTATTAACAAACGCACTATGTAGTGTTAAGGATTGTGTCTCAAGTCTTGTTCGTGGAATTGTATCCGCTTTGTGCGTCTCTTGTAGTCACAAACTCATGCCAATGTTTGTTCTTGCTCAATCATAATGACTGGTTAAATATAGCAAATGCGCTTTGTTATTTACCCCTCCATCTCTTGCGCCGCAATAGGCAATGAATGAGAACGCGCAGGCTTACTACAGTTTGAGCATTAGACACGTATCCATACCAACAACGTGATTGAACAGTTGAACCGTGAACTCCATCGAAGAAGTGGTGGGGACGTTCCCAGATGGTACCTCTGCTCTTATGCTGGCATGTACGTGGCTGCGCTACGTGGTAACCCCAGTTGAGCAACAAGAGTATATAATCGGAGACGGCTTTGAAGGATGTCTCTATCGCCGGCTGACTTCATTCAGCCGGCGTCTGCAAACATTTTTGCGCATAATCCTTGACGGCGCCTGGAAAATGCAGATATATCAATGGTTTCCTGACAGTCAGCAAGAAGTATCTATTCTAAATAAAGGCTCCCACTGCCTAAATCTTTTTAGGCAGTGGGAGCCTTGTCGCGTTACAACGATGCTTGTCGTTAGTTTTATGTGTATGCTAGCGGGTCAGCAGCACACCATTTCGACTGACTCTATTTACTACGTATATGATTGAGATTAAATTTTTATCACGGCTGGATCTCTTTGTGTGCCGAAACAAACTCTTGCCTTATCGCTTCTATCATTTGTGGAGTGGGATAAATTGTCCTGTCCGGAAAATCCATAGTGGCGTACTCTTGGGCATAATATTGGGGCAATCGATTACGCCAATCTTCCATGAGGTGAATTTTATATTTCTGCTCTTCTGTTTCTGTATTAGCGGCATTCAGAATGTGCCGCACATTTCCATCAATGACTTGCAATAGCGCTATTCCATGCTTCTTAGCATATTCATACGCTCCACTCTGAAAGCCACAGGTGGAGATCATAATTCCTTTGTGGGCACCAAGGCTTTTTACCTTATCGGCTAATACGGCAACTTTCTCGCGTAAAACAGGATAAGAATATCTCTTACACTCAGTTATAACCGTAAACTCAACACCCATGGCAACAAATTTTGCGTAGACATCTATTTGGTATGTACCATCATCAGCCGGAATAGACACATTATGTTGAATTGAAAAGTCTGACAAGTTCTCAGCTTCTGCATAGCCCTTCAATATTTCCAAACAAAGTTTTTCAAATTCCGTTGGAGAAATCTCTGCAACTAATTCTCGATAAGGATTGAGTGTCCCCATTATATCTCCTCCTTGAATGCTCTTTCATCTTTTTTCCTATCAAAATTTACTGCAAGGCAAAGGTATATTATCAATTCCCTTGCTAACTTTAAGAGGCGAAATGTGTTGTTTTCAATTTTTCCCTCGGCAGTATATTTTGTAAAAGATGTGCTATACGATTGCGTTCCTGTGCGCAAGCAATTATGCTCTATATCGTTTCTCATCTGGAAGATTCGTTCTGCGTTAGGAGTTGTGACATTGATCGCCTTTCTTTCATAAAAATCTTTTTGAAGCCAATACATTGCTCTAATCAGGGGATTATCCAAATTGGCGCTCATGATAGGTTTCGGAATTGTGAAATACACTTGTCCATTTTCATCAATCAATTGTTCCTTCCATATGTTTTTGAAACTTACTTTTGCGCCTGAAAGCCCAACTTTAAAATACTGATTGATGAAAAACCCGATCCTATCAAATATGGAATACGCTGCTTTAAAAGCAGTTCTTAACATACTCTCTTTTAAAGAATAATCTGAAGAATCCCCTGTATCAATTAAATCCAATTCCTGATCCGAATAATGTTCGTATGCCTCTTCCGTTGATGTCTTATACCATAAAAGCCTCGCCCAATTATATTCTTGTTTAATTTGGTTAAACAGACCAATGAACTCTTTTTCTCTATCACTATATGGCGATTCAAAGGGAAGATTGATGCTATCAACCGCGAAGCAATGAGCGGATAATATTTCCAAACACGGATCTAAGAAAAGACGGTGTAAAAGCAAATAGTTTCGATAATCCGCTTCATCTTGATTGTCTACTTGAAATGGTGGAAGCTCTAGCGGTTTGTTCAAATAGTTCTTAACATATGCAGAATCAAACAAAGAAATACAGTGTTTCAATTCTTTCAGATATTTTTGATTTTCTAGGTTTATCTTGCAACGTACTGTTTGCTTATAGTAGTAATAGCAAGCATGATGATAGTAGTTCTGCTCATAACATTCAATTTGCATCGGCGCGTACCTAAACAACAAAAATGATAGGTTGAGACTCGCCATCGCAAAGTCATTGCTAATAACTAAAGCGTTTTGAAAACAATCTATTGCTGCAATATACCGGCCTATTACTTGATAGGTGTTTCCGAGATTTGTGTATGAACGCATGGCAATATACTGAGCAACTTTTACTTCTCCGCTGTTACTATCAGTATCATAAAAATTACTTTCGTACATATCTAAGGCACAGCGCAAATGATATAATTCTTTCTCAAGATAATGCTCGCTATACACACCTTCGATCGTGCGGAGATCATGATATCCATTTGCAATGTCATAATGAATCTGCATTTTAGTTGCTATATTCTGCTTATCCGATAGCAAGGCTTCCGCTAATTTGATAGTGGATGGAATTTCCTTATTCTTCTTCTCGGAGTATAAAGTATCAAAGCTCGCAGACAACTCTCTAACAGATTTATCTATTACATTAGAGAAATTATTCTCGAATTCGGCTATTTGCTCTTTGTAGTTTGACATATCCAGCCGCCCTCTATTTTCTAAAACTCACCATCGGATAGATTTATTATAGCATTAAACTCTAGTATTTTCCATAAAATATTCTCGAAACAGCCCCCTCACCCCTTGCGCCGCAATAGACAAGGAATAAGAAAAGCTCTCTGAAATCAGCGATTTCAGAGAGCTTTTGGTCCGAGTGGAGGGGCTCGAACCCCCGACCTGATGGTCCCAAACCACCCGCGCTACCAACTGCGCTACACCCGGCTATGAAGTTGAAGTTTTGCTGCGACTGTGGTCAGTCATGTGGTCATTGCTGATTTTCCGCCTGTTTTGACCGGCTGCTCGAATCCAGCAAGTGCAGGCGCTGCAAGGCTTTCCGGCGTTTCGGTCTGTCCCGTCTCGGATACAGGCACGGCACTCCCAAACCACCCGCGCTACCAACTGCGCTACACCCGGATATGAAGTTGAAGCTTATCCGCAGCGGCAATCAGCCACGCGGTCAAAGCTAAATCTCAATTATTATACACCAAACGCGCGGAGACTGCAAGAGAAAAACCTCGCGGCGGCGGACAATTTCGTGATTGATGTTTCGCATCGTGTGTGGTAGTATATATAATTGTGAAATTATCGGACAGGAGCCCGTGAACATATGAGAATGAGAAAACGGCACAACCTTGCGCCGCGCATGGAAAAATGCGCGGATCTGATGATACCCGACTGCACCGCGTACCGCGGACGCTGGCTGGAGGATATCCCCGGCTTTGAAAGGCTCTATGTCGAGCTTGGCTGCGGCAAGGGGCGCTTCACGGCGGACACCGCTGCCGAAATGCCAGGCACGCTGCTGCTCGCCGTGGAAAAGGTCCCGGACGCGATGATAATCGCGATGGAGCGCATACGCGAGCGCGGGCTTGCCAACGTCCGTTTCATTGACGGGGACGCCGCCGCGCTGCCGCAGATGCTCGCCCCCGGCGAGGCGGCGCGCATCTACATAAACTTCTGCGACCCGTGGCCGAAGAGCCGCGACGCAAAGCTCCGCCTGACCGCGCCAGCTTTCCTGCGCATGTACGCGGACGCGCTGCCGCTTGGCGGGGAGATACATTTCAAAACTGACAACACCCCGCTCTTCGACTGGTCGGTGGAGCAGTTCACCGCCGAGGGGTGGGAGCTCATTGAGCTGACGCACGACCTGCACAAGGACGGAGCTGTCGGTGTGATGACCGACTATGAGGCGAAATTCTACGCCGAGGGGTTGAAGATCAACCGCGTCGTGGCGAGAAAGACCGCCGCCACGCTCGGCACCGCGGCGGGCGTCGTGCCGAGGCTGCGCAACGCCTCGCTGAACGACGCGCGCGGCGCGGAGGAGAGCCGGGAGGCAAACAAAACAGAGGAAAATGCGGAATGAGGTTTATTTCGTGGAACGTTAACGGCCTGCGCGCCGTCATGAAAAAAGGCTTCGAGGATATATTCTGGAGCTTCAACGCCGATTTTGTCTGCCTACAGGAGACAAAGCTGCAGGCGGGGCAGATAGAGCTTGACTTTCCGGGGTACGAAAGCTACTGGTGCTACGCCGACAAAAAGGGCTACTCCGGCACCGCGGTGTTCACCCGGCATACCCCGCTCTCCGTCGGCTATAATCTTGAACAGAGCGAGCACTGCACGGAGGGGCGCGTCATTACGCTGGAATACGAGAGCTTTTACCTTGTGTGCGTCTACACCCCGAACGCGCAGGATGAGCTGAAGCGCATCGACTACCGCATGACGTGGGAGGATGACTTCCGCGCGCATCTCGTCGCGCTCGACGCGAAAAAGCCCGTGATCGTCTGCGGCGACATGAACGTGGCGCACGAGGAGATCGACCTGAAGAACCCCAAGCCCAACGTCGGCAAGCCCGGCTTTTCCGATGAGGAGCGCGGCAAATTCACCGAGCTTCTGGATGCCGGGTTCATCGACACCTTCCGCACCCTCTACCCCGACAAGCGCGACGCCTACTCGTGGTGGAGCTACCGCATGGCGGCGCGGGAGCGGAACGTCGGCTGGCGTATCGACTACTTTGTTGTGTCCGAGCGCCTGCGCGGCGACATAAAGGACGCATACATTTTCCCGGAGGTAATGGGCTCGGACCACTGCCCGGTCGGGCTTGACATGACATGGTGAACATAGGAAACGCCGCGCTGGACGGGCGGCTGGTGCTCGCGCCCATGGCGGGCGTGACGGACTTTGCCTTCCGCGGTATATGCCGCGAGCACGGCGCGGCGCTGACGACGACGGAGATGGTGAGCGCGAAGGCGCTCGTATACAACGACGCAAAGACCAGAACGCTGCTCTATATCCCAAAGGACGAGCACCCCTGCGCCGTGCAGATATTCGGGCATGAGCCGGATGTGATGGCGGAGGCCGCGCCCATGGCGCTGGAGCTGTCCGGCGCGGATATACTGGACATAAACATGGGCTGCCCCGTTGGCAAGGTGGTCAAGTCCGGCGACGGCTCGGCGCTGATGAAGACGCCGACGCTCGCGGCGGAGATAATAGAGCGCGTGTGCCGCGCAGTGGATAAGCCCGTGACGGTCAAGTTCCGCAAGGGCTGGGACAGCGGCAGTGTGAACGCCGTGGAATTTGCGCGCATGTGCGAGGGCTCCGGCGCGGCGGCGATCGCTGTGCACGGGCGCACGCGCGTGCAGATGTATTCCGGCCGCGCCGATTGGGACATAATACGCGAGGTAAAAAAAGCCGTGAGCATCCCCGTCACCGCCAACGGCGACATTTTTTCCGGCGAGGACGCGGCGCATATACTGCGCTACACTGGGTGCGACCTTGCGATGATAGGGCGCGGGAGCTTTGGCTGCCCGTGGCTCTTTGAGCAGGGCAATGCCGCGATAGAGGGGCGCGAGATCCCGCCTCTGCCGCCGCTTGATGTGCGCATCGACACCGGCGTGCGGCAGATAGAGACGCTGGCGGAGCACGCAGGGGAGCGCGCCGCCTGTTTGGAGGCGCGGCACCATCTGCCGTGGTATCTGCACGGCGTGCCATACGCCGCGTATTACCGCAACGAGCTTGTGCACGTGGAGACGCTGGATGATATACGGCGCATCGCGGCGGACATAAAGCGCGATTTGAAATAGTAACAAAAGCTTAATTTGAAAAAAGCGAAGAGAAGAGATATAATAATACATTACTATTAGATAGAATACCTTCGGCAAAGGGGGTTATCAGATGACGCGAGAGCAGGAGGCGGCGGTTATCCAGTCCGTCCTTGACGGCGACGTCAACGCTTTCGAGACCCTTGTAAAGGAATATGAGAAAAACGTATACAACCTCGCCCTGCGCATGACCGGCAACAGCGAGGACGCGGCGGACATGTCGCAGGAGGCGTTCATAAAGGCGTATAACTCGCTCTCGTCCTTCCGCGGCGACAGCAAGTTCTCCGTGTGGCTGTACAGGATCGTGTCGAACGTCTGCCTCGACTATCTGCGCAGCAGGACGCGAAAGCCCACGGTCTCGCTCTCAACAGAGAACGACGACGGGGAAGAGGTAGAGCTTGACATTGCCGACGAGTCGCAGTCGCCGGAGCTTCTGCTCGACAGGAGTCTCACGCGCGACGCGGTGCGCCGCGGGCTTGCAGCGCTTCCTCCCGACCACCGGGAGATACTGCTGCTGCGCGAGATCCAGGGACTGAGCTATGAGGAGATCGCCGCGGCGCTCGGCCTTGAGGCCGGGACGGTGAAGTCGCGCATATTCCGCGCGAGGAAAAAATTATGCTCGTTTTTGATCAAGGACGGGAACATTCCGGAGTTTGTCTCGTCAAGCAAAGAGAGAGGAGGTGATCTGTCATGAGCGGATGCGAATACTATCAGGAGCTGATAAGCCGTATGCTGGATGAGGACTTGTCCAGAGACGAGCGCGCCGCCCTGGCGGAACACCTTGGCACTTGCCGCGAGTGCGCGGCGATGTATCAAGCGTTTTCCGCATTGTCAGACACCATTTCTTCCGACTTGGCAGAGCCGCCGGAAGAGTTATGTGATAATATCATGGCGGAGCTGCGCCGCAGCGAGATCATCCGCCGCAACCGCAGGACTGGGCTTTCGCGGCAGGTGAAGAACCTCATCGCGGCAGCGGCATGCGCCGCGCTCGTGCTCGCGGCGGTCGGCGGCGTCGCCATCGTCAACAGCCGCAGGACGGATAATGCCGTCTATGAAAGCCGCACGAGCCTGAAAACCTCCGGCGACATTTATTCCACCGGGAATGAGACCGCCTCCGTCGCGGCTCCCACTCCTTCGCCCACGCCCGCACCCGAAACGGCGAGCGCCCCCTCGGTGCAGTCCGACGCAGGAAGCAGCGCCGCAATCCCAGACAGCGAGAACTACGGCTATGTCCCCGCAAAGGTGACACCGACCCCGGAGGTCAATTCCGCCGCCGCGCCCGCGCAGTTCCCGGACTTCTACCCGAACACGACGGTCGCCCCGACGGTCGCGCCCACCCCGGCACCGACGCCTGTGCCCACCGTAGCACCCACTCCGACACCGACACCCGTGCCGACCGCGGAGCCCACGCCTGTGCCTACTGTCGCGCCCACTCCCGTGCCGACCGAGGCTCCCGCGAGCGAGCCTGAGAGCTTCGCGGAGCAGGACGCTGTGCAGGAGAACGGTATACTCGAAAGCTCCGGCATGACGCAGACCCCGGCGGAGGAGACCGCAGCGCCCACGGAGCCGCCGCTTGGCTCCGCCGCACCCGGCAATGATGCCGCCGCGGCACAGCCCGACGCGCCCGATGCCGACGGCGAGAATATCGTCCGTCATATCCACATGGGCAGTGTTGACGTGACGGAGTTTGTTGAAAAGCTGCTCACGAACCGCGAGGATACGCCCGAGGACGCGGCGGAAACTCCCGCTGTGGAGAGCGCCGCGCCGTCCGCGCCTCCCGCCGTGGAGAAGGCTTCCGAGGAGAAGCCCGAGGATGAGACAAAGCCGCCTGTTGTGAGCGTTCCCGAACCCATGGATGAGCACCTGCGCGCACTGCTGCCGGAGGATGTCGATCCCGACGGCGTGGATATCATAGAGTACTCCGTGGAGAATAAGGAGCACAAGCTCATCGTGTGCATCACTGATGGCGACATTGCCGTGTTCACACGCGGCGAGGACGGCAAGCTTGTCCGCTACACCCCCGCGCTGACCGCCGACGATTACTCTGTGCTTATCGAGCCGTTCATCACGCTTGCCAAGGAAGCGGAGCAGTTGATAAATTCCTGATAAAACAGTGAAAAAATTAAAAATTTTATAGCAGTTTTGACAATTCATTGTAAATCTGCTTGAAACCTCTCCTTTGCTGTGCTATACTATTGTTATAATAGATTCTTTATGCGCCTTTTTCTGCGTATAGAAATAGTCCAGACACACGTAAGGAGAGGTTTTTCTTGAAAAATATTAAGGTTTCCAACAATGTTATCCGCCGTCTGCCGCGCTACCTGCGCAAGCTGGACGAGCTGATGGGCAACGGTGTCAGCCGTATATCGTCCTTTGAGCTCGGTCAGCAGCTCGGGCTTACGCCGTCCCAGATCAGGCAGGATTTCAGCTGCTTCGGTGAATTCGGCCAGCAGGGCTACGGCTACAATGTCTCCGCGCTGCACGGGCAGATCGCCAGCATACTCGGCACGGACCGCGGCTATCGCGCCATCCTCATCGGTGCGGGCAACATCGGTCATGCTTTGATGGATAATTTCTGCTTCAGCGCTTGGGGCTTCAAGCTCGTCGCCGCGTTCGATATCGACCCGGAGCTGACCGGCACGGTGTTCAACGATGTGCCTATCTACGCGATGGACACGCTGGAGGAGTATCTCCAGAACAACAGCGTCGACGTCGTCGTGCTGACCGTCCCGCAGGAAGCGGCCATCCCCGTGACGAATCTGCTCACCTCCAACGGCGTTGAGGCGATATGGAACTTCACCAATGTCGACCTCACCGCGCCCAACAGCAGCATCATCGTCGAGAACGTCCACTTCTCCGACAGTCTCCTCTCGCTGAGCTATTATGTCTCTGAGCGCAACGACGAAAAGGCCGCCCGCGCCGCGCGTGCGGAGAAGGCAGACAAGGCCTGAAAGAAGACCATACTAATTAAAAAGGATAAAGAAGCTTCCGACCGGAAGCTTCTTTTGGTATAGGATATGAAATACGACGCTGTTATTTTTGATTTGGACGGAACGCTGTGGGACAGCCGCGAGGGCATTGCCGCCAGCTGGGGCGAGACCCTGCGCACGCGCTACGGCGCGGACAAGGTCCCGTCGTTTGACGACATCACCGGCATCATGGGGCTGACCGTGAACGACATTGCCGACAGGCTCCTCGCGGACTACGGCGACGCACGCTACGACGTGTGCCGCGTGTGCATCGACGGGGAGAACGACTATCTGCGCCGCCACGGCGCGGTCATTTACGACGGTGTGGGGGACATGCTCTCGGCGCTCGCCGCGACGCGCAGGCTCTTCGCCGTGAGCAACTGCCAGGCGGGGTATATCGAGGCGTTTTTTGACCAGACGGGCTTCGGCCGGTTTTTCACGGACTATGAGACCGAGGGGCGCACCGGACTGAAAAAGGTGGACAATATCCGCCTTGTCATGCAGCGCAACGGTCTGCACCGCGGCGTATATGTCGGCGACACCGCGCTTGACGAGCACAGCGCTGTTGCCGCAGGGTGTGATTTCATCCACGCTGCCTACGGCTTCGGCACGGCGGAAGCCCCTGTCGGGCGCATCGGCGCTCCGATGGAGCTGCCCGCACTGCTTGACGCATTGGAGGCGGAAGCGTGATGGGGGACACCATTGCCGCGATAGCCACCGGCGCGCAGGTCTCCGCCATAGGCATCATCCGCATATCCGGCGAGGGGACCTTTGCCATTGTGGACAGGCTCTTCTTCCCGGCAAACGGCTCCAAAATGTCTGATAATGAGGATAGAAAGCTCATTTACGGGCGGCTGTGCGCGCTCGATGGGGCACTGCTGGACGTGTGTCTGTGCACCGTCAGCCGCGCGGGACACAGCTACACCGGCGAGGACACGGCGGAGCTCCAGTGCCATGGCTCGCCCGTGGTTTTGCGCGCGGCGCTGGAGGAGATATTTGCCCTCGGCGCGCGTCAGGCGGGACCGGGGGAGTTCACAAAGCGCGCTTTCCTGTCAGGGCGGATGGAGCTGTCGAGCGCGGAGGCCGTGGCGGACATCATCGACGCGGAGAGCATTGAGGCCGCGCGCAATGCCGCGGGACAGCTCTCCGGCGCGGTCAGCCGCCGCACGGAGGGCGTGTATTCACTCCTGACGGACATATCCTCGCACTTTCATGCCGTGCTCGACTACCCGGATGAGGACATTGAGGACTTCCGCATGGAGAACTATAAGCAGCGGCTCGACGCGGCGGCGCGCGATCTGCGTGCCCTGCTGGGGACGTTTGAGCGCGGGCGGCTCATGACCGCCGGCATTCCAGCTGCGATAGTCGGCAGACCGAACGCGGGCAAAAGCTCGCTTCTGAACGCGCTTTTGGGCTATGACCGCGCCATCGTCACCGAGATACCTGGCACGACGCGCGACACGATAGAGGAGAAGCTGCACCTCGGCTCGCTGACACTGCGGCTCACGGACACGGCCGGTATACGCGCGACCGACGACGCGGTCGAGCGCCTAGGCGTGGAGCGCAGCCACCGCGCGATGGACGAGGCGATGCTCGTCATCGCCGTGGTCGACGGGAGCGGCGAAGTGACGGCGGAGGATATCGACATTGTCCGCCGGGCGGAGCGGGCGGCGCACGCGGTGCTCGTCGTGTCGAAGAAGGATCTCGCGCAGGCGGACATTGCGCTCGACACAGCTCTGCCGCGCGTCGAGGTCAGCGCAGTCACCGGGGAGGGGATAGACGCGCTTGAGGCCGCCATCGTTGCGATGTTCCCGCTGCCGTGCGTCCCCGCCGGGGAGATACTCACCAATGCCCGTCAGGCGGACGCCGTGATGCGCGCGGCGGAGTATATCGACGCGGCGCTTGGCGCGATGCGCGCGGGCGAAACGCCGGACATTGTGCTCACGGAGACGGAGGGCGCGATGGCGGCGCTCGGCGAGCTCACGGGGCGCAGCATACGCGAGGACGTGACCAATCGGATATTCAGCCGCTTCTGCGTCGGAAAGTAGAGAGCGGAACAGACGATAAAAACACTTGACATTGGGCTTTAGGTATGATAACATATCTAAGCTTGATGCAGAAGTACCCAAGAGGCCGAAGGGGCTCCCCTGCTAAGGGAGTAGGTGTCTAAAAAGCACGCGAGGGTTCAAATCCCTCCTTCTGCGCCAACAAAAAGGAGTGTCCGTATGGACGCTCCTTTTTGTTGGGATGAGTACAGAAGTCCCGTTGTATGGGATGCAAATGCACTTGACATGTTGCGTGGCCAGCGCTATAATGAACATAGAAAGAGCGCTGCGACAAGCGGTTAATTCTTCATCGTGATAGGTAATTGCATAAGCTCAAACCGTCGTCACTTGGCAGAGTGTCGGCGGTTTTGCTTTACGGTTATCGTAATCGTGTATGTAAATACATGAAAAGTAATCGTAATAGGCATACGCGTCACCCCCTTTCGGGTGGTGTAGCTAACCGCCTGCCGTTGTGCAGCGCTCCCGGTGCCGAAGCACCATCGACAGGATAACACAGCGCTTACCAAAATGCAAGGATATAACAATAAGTTTCCCCTTATTTTTTCACTTTAGAGAAATAACGGCGCTTTATTATTATGTTCGCCGCGCGCCGGGGCCTCCGCTATTGACAAAACCATACTTCGCTAATATAATGTACGTTGCGTAATATATGATACGCAACGTACAATTTCGCTTTTGCAGCGTACAATCCCGAAACATAGCGACATCAGGACAAGCTAGGCCAGACACATGAAAATACTCGTTTTCAACGGCAGCCCGAAAAAAGAGAAGAGCGACACCATGCACATCACGCGCGCGTTCTTGGATGGCATGACCGAGACCGCGCCGCAGGAGGTGGAGACCGTCGATGTCATCGACAGACAGATTGAGTTCTGCCGGGGATGCTTTGCCTGCAAATATAACGGCGGGCACTGCGCCATCGACGACGATATGCGCGCGCTGCTCGACGGGATGCTCGCGTCCGACCAGCTGCTGTTCAGCTTCCCGCTTTACAGCTACGGCATGCCCGCGATGCTGAAAAACCTGATAGACCGCATGCTGCCGCTGTCGTCAATGGCAATGGCGCAGCTAAACGGGCGGTATGTCCATGTCGGGCAGAGGGATTACTCGCACCTCAGATTCATGATGATATGCGGCTGCGGCTTCCCCAACAGCAAGCGCAACTTTGAACCCGCGGTGCGCCAGTTTGAGCTTTTGTTCCCTCACGGTCACACGATAATGACCGTGCCGGAGAGCCCGATGTTCAACGCGCCGGAGGCGGCGGTCGTGACCGCGCCGCGGCTGGAGCTTGTGAAGAAGGCCGGACGGCAGTACGCCGAGGGCGGAACGGTCGACGCGGCGCTGCTCAATGAGATCGGCACGCCCATGATCCCGGAGGGAACATACGCTAAGATCATCAACGGCAACGCGTGACACGGCGGCAATAATATGATACCCCACAAGCCCGGCGGCCTTGAATGGCTGCCGGGCTTTTCTGCGCAAAAACAGCCCCTAAAACGCCAAAATGACGCTATACAATATATGCAAACTATGATAACATAGTGGCAAAGACCGCGCGGCGCGGTCATGACGCGCCGGGACACGGAGGAAAAGACACATGGACGAAAAAAGAAGCGTTTTCAGAAAGAAGAGCATTGCGCGCATCTCATCGCCGGAACAGCTCAACGACTACATATGCGTGTCCAGCCCCAGCGTGTGGCTGATACTGCTGTCGGTCGCGGTGCTGCTCGCGGGCGTTATTATATGGGGCGTGTTCGGCACGATGAACAGCTATCTCGACGTGTGCGCCGTGAGCGAGAACGGCGTGACGACCTGCTACATAAAGGAGGACGACGCGGCCAGAGTCACGGCGGATATGCCGGTGTCCGTGGAGGGGGAAAGCTGTGCGCTCGCCGCGCTTGACGGAAAGGCCGTGAAGGCGGAGACGGTGCTGGATGAATACGATATGCACGTCGGCGGCATAAAGTCCGGGGAGTGGGTCTACTCCGTGCGGCTCAGCGTGAGCCTCCCCGACGGGACGTATACCGCCCGCATACTCATAGAGAGCATAAGACCCATGTCGTTCGTCTTTAACTGAGGAGGCGCGGCATGGCGGAGACAAGGATAAAAAAGCCGGTGACGAAGGGCGCTGCCCGCGTGCCGGTCGTGATGCAGATGGAGGCGCTGGAGTGCGGCGCGGCATCGCTGACAATGGTGCTGGCATACTACGGCAAGTGGATACCGCTGGAGAAGGTGCGGCAGGACTGCGGCGTGTCCCGCGACGGGTCAAACGCGCGCAACCTTTTGATGGCGGCGCGCAGCTACGGGCTGAAAGCGCAGGGCTACCGCTTCGAGCCGGAGGATCTGAAAACCGGGGGAGAGTTCCCGTGCATCATCCACTGGAACTTCAACCACTTCGTGGTTTTGTGCGGCTTCAGGGGCAACTGCGCCGTTATAAACGACCCCGCGCGCGGCACGGTGAAGGTGCCGATGGATGTGTTTGACGAGGTGTTCACGGGCGTGTGCCTCATGTTTGCGCCGGACGAGGGCTTCGAGCCGGGCGGCAAGCCCAAGAGCGTTATGGCGTTCGCGCGCGAGCGTCTGCGCGGCGCGGGCGGCGCTGTCGCGTTCGTCGTGCTGACGAGTCTTATAACCGCGCTCATCGGCGTGATAAACCCGGCGTTTACGCGCATTTTTTATGACCGGCTGCTCACGGGGCAGAACCCGGAGTGGTTCATCCCGACGATCGCGGCAATGTCCGCGCTCGCGGCGGTGCAGATCATCGTGGCGTCGGCGGAGGCGATATGCTCGCTGCGCATAAACGGCAAGCTCGCCGTTATCGGCAGCACCACGTTTTTGTGGCAGGTGCTGCGCATGCCGATGGAGTTTTTCTCCCAGCGCATGGCGGGCGACATTCAGCAGCGGCAGGGCGATAACGCCAGCATTGCCAACAGCCTCGTCTCCACGCTCGCGCCGCTCGCCCTGCAAACAGTGATGATGGTGTTCTACCTCGTGGTGATGATACGCTACAGCTGGCAGCTCACGCTCGTGGGCGTGGCGAGCATCGTGATCGACGCGGCGATGTCCCGCGTTATCTCGGCAAAGCGCGTGAACATCACGCGCGTGCAGATGCGCGATCAGGGCAAGCTGTCCAGCACGGCTGTCGCCGGGATAGAGATGATAGAGACGATAAAGGCCAGCGGCACGGAGAACGGGTACTTTGCGCGCTGGTCGGGCTTTCAGGCGAGCGTGAACACCCAAAAGGTGAGATATGAACGCCTCAACGCCTACCTCGGCATGATCCCGACGCTCGTCACCACGCTGACGAACACGGCGGTGCTGGCGATGGGCGTGTGGTACGCGATGGAGGGCAGCTTCACCGTCGGTATGATAACGGCGTTTCAGGCGTTCCTCGCGGCGTTCACCGCGCCGGCGACGGCGCTCGTGTACGCGGGGCAGACCATGCAGGAGATGCGCACGCGGATGGAGCGCGTCGAGGACGTGATGCAGTACCCCGTGGATGTGCGCGAGGAGCAGGACGACGACGCGGGGGAGAGCGGGTACGCCAAGCTCACGGGCGAGGTGGAGCTCAAAAACGTGACATTCGGGTACTCTCGGCTCGCCCCGCCGCTCATTGAGGATTTCAGCATGCACGTCAAGCCCGGCAGCACCGTGGCGTTCGTGGGCGAATCCGGCTGCGGCAAGTCCACGCTCTCCAAGCTCATCTCCGGGCTGTATAAGCCGTGGAGCGGGGAGATACTTTTCGGCGGCGTGCCGCAGAGTGATATACCGCGCAGTGTGTTCACCGGCTCCCTCGCGGTGGTGGATCAGGACATCATCCTCTTTGAAGACACCATTGCAAACAACATAAAAATGTGGGACAGCACGATAGAGGACTTCGAGATGATAATGGCGGCACGAGACGCGCGGCTGCACGAGGACATCATGCAGCGCGACGGCGGCTATCAGTACCGCATCACGGAGGGAGGCAAGGACTTCTCCGGCGGACAGCGCCAGCGGATGGAGATCGCCCGTGTCCTCGCGCAGGACCCGACTATTATAATCATGGACGAGGCGACCTCCGCGCTCGACGCGCGCACGGAGTTTGAGGTCGTCAACGCCATACGTGACCGGGGCATCACCTGCATCGTCATTGCCCACCGGCTCTCCACGATACGCGACTGCGACGAGATAATCGTGCTCGACCACGGCAGGGTCGCCGAGCGCGGCACGCATGATGAGCTGATGGCGCTGGGCGGGGCGTACACGCGCCTCGTCACGAGCGAGTGAAGGGAGGCGTATGAATGGGCTGGTTCAACGATCAGATACTTGAGCGCCGGAAGAACGACAACGAGGCGCTTGAAAACGCCTTCGTGGACGTCGTGTCCGCGGTGCTGGGCGACAGAGCCGCCACTGCGGCGCGCGACGAGCGCTTCATCATCAAAAGCGCCATTGACGAGGTGCTCAAATACTATCATATCCCGTCCGCCGATGTGCCGGAGGACATACGCGACAGGGACGGACAGCTGGAATACCTCCTGCGCCCGTGGGGCGTAATGCGCCGTCGCGTGGAGCTGACGGAGGGATGGTATAAAAACGCCGTGGGCGCGCTTCTGGGCACGCGCGCGGACGACGGCAGCACCGTCGCGCTCATCCCCAACAGATTTTTCGGCTATTCGTTTTTCGACGCCGCATCGGGCAAGCGCGTGCAGCTCGACCGCGAGACGGAAAAGCTCATCGCGCCGGAGGCGCTGTGCTTCTATAAGCCGTTCCCACTGAGAAAGCTAGGGCTGAAGGACATCTTCGCGTACATGGCGCAGGCGATCCCCGCGGGGTCGATCGTGATGGTCGTGCTCGCGGCGCTCGCCGTGACGGGGCTGGGGCTTTTGCTGCCGAAGATAAACTATATGATCTTTTCCGACGTTATCGCGTCGGG
Organism: uncultured Oscillospiraceae bacterium; assembly: GCA_934572335.1. Classification (GTDB taxonomy): domain Bacteria; phylum Bacillota; class Clostridia; order Oscillospirales; family Oscillospiraceae; genus Limivicinus. The sequence continues at coordinate 172,483 of CAKTKU010000002.1, read as the reverse complement.
CAGTGTGCAGCTGCTTTTGAGCGTGCTGGCGTTCTACCTGTGCGTGGGGATAAGCACGGTGCTGATGGGCGCGGTGAAGGCGCTTGTGTCCTCGCGCGTGTCCGCGCAGCTCGACCTTGAGGTCGAGGCGGCGACAATGTCGCGCATGATGAGCCTTCCGGCGTCGTTTTTCACAAAATACAGCGCAGGGCAGCTGTCATATAAAATGCAGTATATGAACTCTCTGTGCTCAATGCTCTTTTCCGCGGTGTATTCCACATCGCTGACGTCCCTGCTGTCGCTGGTGTACGTGGCGCAGGTGTTCCGCTACGCACCCGCACTCGTCGCCCCGGCGCTCACCATCACGGCGGTGACATTTGCCTTCTCTATGCTGACGACGTTCCGCCAGATGGGGATAACAAAGCAGCGCATGGCGCTTGCCGGGCGCGAGAGCGGCATGACGTATTCGCTTATCAGCGGTGTGCAGAAAATAAAGCTTGCCGGGGCGGAAAAGCGGATGTTCTCCCGCTGGCTGGGGCTTTACGCCGAGGAGGCGCGCCTTGCCTACAATCCGCCGATGTTCCTGCGCCTCAGCGGCGTTATTTCCACGGCAATAAGCCTTACCGGCACGATAGTGCTGTACTTCGCCGCGGTCAGAAGCGGCGTGAGCGTGGCGGAGTATACGGCGTTCAGCGCCGCCTACGGCATGATCTCCGGCGCGTTCATGGGGCTGGCGGGCATCGCGTCCACCGTGGCGCAGATACGCCCCATCCTCGACGAGGTCAAGCCCATCATGGACGCGGAGCCGGAAGTGAGCGAGGGCAGGAAGATGGTCACGCGCGTCAGCGGCGGCATAGAGCTGACGAACGTATCGTTCAGATACAGCGAATCCATGCCCCTTGTGATAGATGACCTCTCGCTCAACATCCGTCCGGGGCAGTATGTCGCGCTCGTTGGCGCGACGGGCTGCGGCAAGTCGACGCTCGTGCGGCTGCTGCTGGGGTTTGAAAAGCCGCAGAAGGGCGCGATATACTACGACCGCAGGGATCTCGCCACGCTCGACCTCAAGTCACTGAGAAGCAGGATCGGCTGCGTCATGCAGAACGGCAAGCTCTTCTTCGGGGATATATTCTCGAATATCACCGTTGCCGCGCCGTGGCTGACGCTGGACGACGCGTGGGAGGCGGCGGAGATCGCGGGCATTGCCGACGATATACGCGCCATGCCCATGGGCATGCACACGGTGATCGCCGAGGGGCAGGGCGGCATATCCGGCGGGCAGAAGCAGCGGCTGATGATCGCCCGCGCCGTTGCGCCGAAGCCGAAGATACTCATCCTTGACGAGGCGACCTCCGCGCTCGACAATATCACGCAGAAAAAGGTGTCCGAGGCGCTGGACGGGCTGAAATGCACGCGCATCGTCATTGCCCACCGCCTGTCCACCATCCGCCAGTGCGACCGCATCATCGTGCTCGACCACGGCAGAATAGTCGAGGACGGCACGTATGAGGAGCTTATCGCCGAGAACGGCTACTTTGCCGAGCTTGTCGAGCGCCAGCGCATAGATGCGTCGGGGCGCGCCGCGCAGCAGCCGGACCCGGAGGCGGAGAGGAAAAAATTCGAGGAAATGTTCACCATGACGTGACTTCAAAATAAAAAACAAAGTATCTGTAACAAATCACGCGCGGGTGCGTACTAAGAGATGAAAGCGGAAGACAAAGCCCGCGGAACGGCACAGAGAAAATGTTTTTTAGAATGGAGGAAGCATCATGGCAGAAAACGAAAAGATACTCAATGACGCGGAACTCGGCAAGGTCGCCGGCGGCACCGGCGAAGCGTATATGGAAAGCCATGTTTATTTTGGCGACACGCTGGAGAGCATTGCAAGCTGGTATTGGGTCACTGTTGAGGACATCATCCGGCTCAATAGGGACAATATGTACATTGACATCAATAACATCAGACCCGGGGATATTATATATCTCCCGATTCCCAATCGATGGTTTAAGTGATAAAAGGGGACAGCATGAAGGAAAACGAAAACAGACTCAACGATGCAGTGCTTGACGAGATCTCCGGCGGCGGCGCCTACGGTCCTGACGGCCCTTACCATGTGTACACCGTCGCCGATGGCGACACCATCGACAGTGTTGCACTGCGATTTCTCACATCGGCTACTATCCTTATCAAGCTCAACGACATTGCCTATCCGTACCGCATCAAGGCCGGTCAGTCCCTGCTCATCCCACGGCGCTGAACCGACAGCGCCGGACTGAGCGGATGACCTGCATAAAATCTGAAAGCGTTCATGTGCTTTTTGCGCATGGACGCTTTTGCGTTGACACTGTACCTGAGCGATGATATAATAACATGATTTGTGGCTTATAATGTAAAGGTGCGGCGGAAAAGCCGCTGAATACAAAAATACAGTAAATAAATCGGGGCAGGTGGCGCTATGTACGAGCGGTTTTTGAAAAGAATACTGGATGTTTTGCTGTCGCTGGCGGGCATAATTGTGCTCGGAATTCCCATGCTCATCATCTCGCTTGCGATAAAGCTCGGCTCGCCGGGGCCGGTGTTCTTCCGGCAGAAGCGCTTCGGCATTCATAAGAGCTTTTTCAACATCCTCAAATTCCGCACCATGCGCACCGACACGCCCAAGGATGTGCCGACGCATATGCTCGCCGACCCCACGAAGTGGATAACGCGCACAGGCGCATTTCTGCGAAAAACGAGCCTTGATGAGCTGCCCCAGCTTTTCAACATCCTCGCGGGGGATATGTCCGTCATCGGTCCGCGCCCCGCGCTGTGGAATCAGGATGACCTTATCGCCGAGCGCGACAAGTACGGCGCGAACGACGTGAAGCCCGGTCTCACCGGCTGGGCGCAGATAAACGGGCGGGACGAGCTGCCCATCCCGGTGAAGGCCAAGCTGGACGGGGAGTATGTGCAGCGCCTCGGCTTCCTTTTTGACTGCAAGTGCTTTTTCGGCACGATAACGAGCGTGCTGCGGCATGACGGCGTGGTCGAGGGCGGCACGGGCGAGCTTGAGCGGGAGAAGAAGATATGAAACGCATTCTCATAACCGGCATCAACAGCTATCTCGGCAAGTGCTTCAAGCGCTACATAGAGGGCTTTCCCGGCTACGCGACGGTGTCCATCAGCATGCGCGACGGCTCGTGGCGCGATGAGGACTTCACGGGGATAGACACGGTCTACCACGTGGCGGGGCTGGCGCACTCCGACAACGGTCACATCAGCGCCGAAAAAGCGCAGACCTATTACAGCATCAATACCGACATGACCGAGGAGCTTGCCAGAAAGGCAAAGGCGGAGGGCGTGCACCAGTTCATATTCATGAGCTCCGCCATCGTCTACGGCGACAGTGCGCCCGTCGGCGAGCGGCGGCGGATAGAGCGCGGGACGATGTGCTCCCCCGCGAACGCCTACGGCGACAGTAAGCTTCAGGCCGAGTACCGGCTGAAAAAGCTCGCGGATGAGAGCTTCAGGGTCGTCATATTGCGCCCGCCGATGATATACGGACCCGGCTGCAAGGGGAATTACCCGGTGCTCTCGCTCTTCGCGCAGCACCTGCACTTCTTCCCACGTGTGGATAACGAGCGCTCCATGCTCTTCGTGGGCAACCTTATGGCGTTCGTGAAGCTTATGATAGATAATGACGAAGAGGGGACGTTTTTCCCTCAGAACGCCGAATACTCCAACACGTCTGAGCTTGTGCGCATGATCGCGGCGGCTCACGGGCGGAGGATAAAGCTCGTTGGCGGGCTGACAGGGCTTTTGAAGCTCATGGGCGCGTTCACAGGGCTTGTGAACAAGGCGTTCGGCAGCCTGAGCTATGACATGGCGCTCAGCGACTACTCCAGAGGGGAGTACAGAGAGTACACCCTGCAGGAGAGTATTGAGATAACAGAGGGCGTGAAATGACCGACGCGGCGCATAGAAAAAAGCATATACTCGTCGTCAGCCAGTATTTTTACCCGGAGGCGTTCCGCATAAACGATATGTGCGCCGAGTGGGTCAAGCGCGGGTATAAAATAACGGTGCTCACCGGCATACCCAACTACCCCTATGGGAAGTATTTCAAGGGGTATGGACTGTTCAAAAACCGGCGCGAGGAATACGAGGGCATGGACATTATCCGCATCCCGCTTATCGCGCGCGGGAAGAGCGCCGTGGGCATGTGCCTCAACTACCTGTCGTTTGTGGTGTCGGGCTGGTTTTGGAAGTGCTTTACGCGGCTGGACGCCGACATGGTGTTCAACTTTGAGGTCTCCCCGATGACGCAGGTGCTCGTCGGCGTGTGGTACGCCGAGCGTAAGCACATCCCGTGCTGGCTCTATGTGCAGGATCTCTGGCCGGAGAATATCGAGATCGTCACCGGCATACATTCACCCCTTGTCCTGCGCCCGATAGAGCGCATGGTCAGGTCCATCTACCGCCGCTGCGACCGGATATTCGCCGCGTCGCCCAGCTTTGTGGAGATGATACGCGCGCGCATGGCGGAGGGACGGGAAAAGGTGAGCTACTGGCCGCAGTACGCGGAGGAGTTTTACCGCCCCGGCGCGGAGAAGAGCGTGCTCATCCCGGCGGACGGCCGGTTCAAGATCGCCTTCACCGGCAACGTCGGACAGGCGCAGGGGCTGGACATCCTGCCCGAGACCGCCTCTAGGCTGAAAGCGGACGGCGTACCTGCGGCGTTCGTAATCGTCGGCGACGGGCGGAGCAAGGCGGCACTCGAGGAGCAGATACGCCAGCGCGGCGTTGAGGATATGTTCGTGATGATCCCGCGGCAGAGCGCCGAGAGCATACCGGGGCTTCTCGCTGCGTGCGACGCGGCGTTCGTGTCGTTCATGAATAATCCGCTTTTTGCCAACACCATCCCGGCAAAGCTGCAATCGTACATGGCGTGCGGCATGCCGATACTCGCTTGTGCCACGGGCGAGACGGAGCGGATAGTGAAGGAGGCGGACTGCGGCGTGTGCAGCCCCATCGGGGACGCGAAGGCGCTCGCCGCGGCGATAGCGGTGCTCGCGCGCGACGCGCGGATAGAGGAATACGGAAAGAACGCAAGGGCGTATTTTGAGACCCATTTTGATAAAAAAATGCTGCTCGACCGGTTCGACGAGTGCGTGAACGGACCGGACGCGGCGGAGAGAGGCTGAAAATGTTCAAGGACAAGACTTTGATGATAACCGGCGGCACAGGCTCGTTCGGCAACGCGGTGCTCAACCGCTTCATCTCCGGCGACATAGGCGAGATACGTATATTCTCACGTGATGAGAAGAAGCAGGACGATATGCGCCATGATTTTCAGGCGCGCATGCCGGAGTACGCCGACAAGCTGAGGTTTTACATAGGCGACGTGCGCGACATTCAATCGGTGAAGAACGCGATGCACGGCGTGGACTATATCTTCCACGCGGCGGCTCTCAAGCAGGTGCCCTCGTGCGAGTTTTTCCCGCTGGAGGCGGTGAAGACCAACGTCTTCGGCACGGACAACGTGCTCACCGCGGCGATAGATGAGGGCGTAAAAGCGGCGATATGCCTCTCCACCGACAAGGCGGCGTACCCCATAAACGCCATGGGCACGAGCAAGGCAATGATGGAAAAGGTCGTCGTGGCAAAGTCCCGCACGGTCGACCCCGTGCGCACGAAGATATGCTGCACGCGCTACGGCAACGTGATGTGCTCGCGCGGCAGCGTCATCCCGCTGTGGATAGACCAGCTTAAAAAGGGCGAGCCCATAACGATAACGGAGCCGAGCATGACGCGCTTCATCATGTCGCTCGACGAGGCGGTCGACCTTGTGCTCTTCGCGTTCGAAAACGGCGCGAGCGGGGACATCCTCGTGCAGAAAGCGCCCGCCTGCACCATCCAGACACAGGCGGAGGCGGTGTGCGAGCTGTTCGGCGGCGACAAGAGCAATATCCGCGTCATCGGCATACGCCACGGCGAGAAGATGTATGAGACGCTTCTGACCAATGAGGAGTGCGCCAAGGCGGAGGATCTGGGCAGCTTTTACCGCGTGCCGTGCGACAAGCGCGGACTAAACTATGATAAATACTTCGTCGAGGGCGACGTAGAGCGCAACCACCTGACGGAGTTCAACTCCAACAACACCAGAATGCTCACGGTCGACGAAGTGAAGGAGAAGCTGCTGTCGCTCAGATACATCCGCCAGCAGCTTGAGGAGCTGGGCATAGAGTATTGATGCCCGGCAGAAAGGGAGAGAGAACGTGAACATTCTTGTTACGGGCGCCGCCGGGTTCGTCGGGCAGAACCTCTGCCGCGCGCTGGAAAACATCCGCGACGGCAAGGACAGGACGCATCCCGGTCTTGAAATAGAAGAGATATTCGCGTATACGCGCCAAAGCGGCGCGGACGCGCTGGCGGACTGGTGCGGCAGGGCGGACTTCGTGTTCAACCTTGCGGGCATCAACCGCCCGAAGGACACGGATGAATTCATGCAGGGCAACTGCGGCTTTGCCGGGGAGCTGCTGGACGCGCTGAAGCGTGCGGGCAGCATCTGCCCCGTCATGCTCTCAAGCTCTGCACAGGCGAGCCTCACCGGGCGCTACGCCGAGTCGGACTACGGCAGGTCGAAGCTCGCGGGGGAGGAGCTGTTCTTTGACTACGGCGAGAGCACGGGTGCGCCGGTGCTCGTCTACCGCTTTCCGAACGTGTTCGGCAAGTGGTGCCGCCCGAACTACAACAGCGCCGTCGCCACGTTCTGCTATAACACCGCCCACGACCTGCCCATCACGGTCAACGACCCCGCGACGGAGCTGGAGCTTGTGTATATAGATGATGTTGTAAATGAGCTTATCGCCGCGCTTGAGGGCGGTGAGCACCGCTGTGACTACGCGGGGCTTACGCCGGAGCCGCGCGCGGACGGACGCTTCTGCCATGTCCCCGTGACGCACAGGGTCACGCTCGGGCGCATTGCTGCGCTGCTGGACGAGTTCAAGACCCAGAGCGAGACGCACCTCATGCCGGAGATACCGGAAGGCTCCTTTGAAAAGAAGCTCTATTCCACGTACCTCAGCTATCTTCCGCCGGAAAAGGCGGCGTATGACCTGGAAATGAACACCGACCCGCGCGGCAGCTTTACCGAGCTTATCCGCACCGCAAAGTGCGGGCAGGTGAGCGTGAACATCTCCAAGCCCGGCATCACCAAGGGACAGCACTGGCACAACAGCAAGTGGGAGCTGTTCATCGTCGTGGCGGGGCACGGCCTTATCCGCGAGCGGAAGATAGGCACGGACGAGGTCATGGAGTTTGAGGTGAGCGGCGAGCGGATACAGGCGGTGCATATGCTGCCGGGGTATACGCATTCCATCATCAATCTTTCCGATACGGACGACCTTGTCACCGTGATGTGGGCGAACGAGTGCTTTGACCCGGCAAAGCCGGACACGTTCTTCGAGGAGATATAGATATGAGCATAGAGTTGGACTATTCGGATATACATTTCAAAAACGACGGGAGATTGAAGCTCCTCATCATCGTCGGCACGCGGCCGGAGATCATCCGCCTCGCGGCGGTCATCGGCAAATGCCGCACGTACTTTGACTGCATACTCGCCCACACCGGGCAGAACTATGACTACAACCTCAACGGCGTGTTCTTCCGCGACCTCGGCATTGACGCGCCGGAGGTATATATGAACGCGGCGGGCGGCGACCTCGGCGAGACCGTGGGCAGCATTATCAACTGCTCATATAAGCTCATGAGCGAGATACGCCCGGACGCGCTTTTGATCCTCGGCGATACGAACTCCTGCCTCTCCGCCATCGCGGCAAAGCGCCTGCACATTCCCATCTTCCATATGGAGGCCGGCAACCGCTGCAAGGACGAGTGCCTGCCGGAGGAGACGAACCGCCGCATCGTCGACATTATTTCTGACGTCAACCTCGCCTATTCCGAGCATGCCCGCCGCTATCTCATCGAGTGCGGGCTGCCGAAGGAGCGCACATATGTCACGGGTTCGCCCATGGCGGAGGTTCTGCACAAAAACCTTGGAAATATAGAAAAATCGGATATACACTCCCGCCTTGGGCTGGAAAAGGGCAGATACATCCTGCTCTCCGCGCACCGGGAGGAGAATATAGACACCGAGAGGAACTTTACCTCTCTCTTTACCGCCATCAACAAAATGGCGGAGAAGTACGACATGCCGATACTCTATTCCTGCCATCCGCGCTCGGCAAAGCGCCTCGCGGCGAGCGGGTTTGCGCTTGATAAGCGCGTCATCCGGCATGAGCCGCTCGGCTTTTTCGACTATAACGCCTTGCAGATGAACGCCTTTGCCGTCGTCTCGGACAGCGGCACACTGCCGGAGGAGAGCAGCTTTTTCCTCTCCGTGGGGCACGCGTTCCCCGCCGTCTGCATCCGCACGAGCACCGAGCGCCCGGAGGCGCTGGACAAGGGCTGCTTCGTGCTGGCGGGCATTGACGAAAAATCGCTTCTGCAGGCGGTGGACACCGCCGTCGCCATGAACCAAAACGGCGATCTCGGCGTCCCCGTGCCGGACTATGTGGAGGAAAACGTCTCCTCCAAGGTCGTGAAGATCATCCAGTCCTACACGGGCGTCGTGGATAAGATGGTCTGGAGAAAATTCTGACCATGCGCATTTTGTATATCGACTCGGTCTGCAAATCCGGCAGCACCGGCAAGATCGTCTATAAGCTCTATACCGAGGTCAGATCACACGGGGACGAGGCGGCCGTATGCTACGGCCGGGGAAAGAATGTTGAGGAGGAGAATATCCTCAAGTTCGGTCTCGACTGGGAGACGGCGCTTCACGCCGCGCTCACGCGCGTGACGGGGCTGACGGGGTGCTATTCCTTCTTCTCCACGCGGCGGCTGCTGCGCTTTATGGACAGCTTCATGCCGGATATCGTGCACCTGCATGAGCCTCATGCGTATTTTGTCAACTTAAAGCCGCTTTTTGAGTATATCCGCGCGAAAAATATCCCGCTGGTGTATACGTTCCACTGTGAGTTTGCCTATACCGGCAAGTGCGGCTTTGCAAATTCCTGTGACCGCTGGCAGACCGGCTGCGGCGAGTGCCCGCAGCTTGGCGAGTACCCCAGGACCATGTTCTTTGACTTCACGGCGAAGATGTGGCGCGAAAAGCGCGCGCTGCTCAAGGGGCAGCGCATGCTGGTCTGCACGCCGTCCGAGTGGCTGGCGGAGCGGGTGCGCCGGTCGTTTTTGGGAGGGGAGTACGACGTGCGCGTCGTGCCGAACGGCATCGACACCGCGCTCTTCCGCCCGCGCGATTCTGCGCATCTCAGGGCGCGGCACTCCCTCACGGATGAGAAGGTCGTGCTCGCCGTCGCGCCGTATATGATGGACGCGCGCAAGGGCGGGCGGGACGTGCTGCGTCTCGCGGAGAGCATGAAGGATGAGCATGTGAAGTTTATCCTCATCGGCGTGGATGACCTCACGGAGGAGTTCCCGACGAACGTCATCGCCATGGGGCGCACCGAGAACCAGCAGGAGCTGGCGGAGTATTACTCAATGGCGGACGTGTTCGTGATATGCTCCGCAATGGAGAATTTCCCGACGACCTGTCTGGAGGCGGTGTGCTGCGGCACGCCCGTGGCTGGCTTTGCCGCGGGCGGCACGGCAGAGACCGCGCCCGCGCCTGTCGGACGCTTCACCGCACCCGGCGACATCGCGGCGCTGAGGGAGAGCGTCATGGCTTTTCTCGCCGATCCTCCCGCGCCGGAGGCATTTTCGCCCCTGCGCGAGCGCTTCTCCGGGGAACAGATGTATGAGCGTTACAACGCGATCTATTGCGAAATGCTTTGATATGGGAGTGTGAACTATGAGCAAGACAAGAACCGAGCGCAAGTTCCAGCGCTGCACCTGCTGCGTCATGGACACCACCGACAGCAAGATCGTCTTTGACGAAAACGGCGTGTGCGACTACTGCAACGACTATCACAAAAATATCTATCCCGCGTGGCGGGCAAAGCTTGAGGACAAGACGCTTTTGCAGCGCACGGCGGAGGAGATAAAGCGCAATACCGCCGGGCAGAAGTATAACTGCATCATCGGACTCTCCGGCGGCGTGGACAGCTCGTACCTCTGCTATGTCGCAAAGGAGCTCATGGGGCTCAATCCCCTGTGCTATGTGTGCGACACGGGCTGGAACCTCAAGGTCGCGGACGACAATATCAGGCGCATCACCGAGGGGCTTGGTCTCGACGTGTACACCGAGGTCGTCGACTGGGACGAGATGCGCGATCTGCAGATCGCGTTCTTCAAATCGCAGGTGCCGTATCAGGACCTGCCGCAGGATCACGCCATCTTCGCGGGGCTTTATAACTACGCCGTCAGCCACGGCATAAAATACGTGCTCACCGGCGCGAACAGCGCCACCGAGTGCATCCGCCCGCCGATAGAGTGGGTGTATCAGAACGATCTGCGTCTAATAAAGGACATTCAGCGCCGCTTCGGCACGATGAAGCTTGAGAAATTCCCCATGTGCAGCATGATAAAGTACCGCCTTTATTACCCCATTTTCAAGGGCATGAAGCGCGTCGCCCCGCTGGACATGGTGGAGTACAACAAGGAAAAGGTCAAGGCCTTCCTCACGGAGCGCTTCGGCTGGGAGGCGTATGCCAACAAGCACTATGAGGACGTGTTCACCCGCTTTTACGAGGGTTATTACCTGCCGCACAAGTTCGGCTATGACAAGAGAAAGTGCTATCTCTCCAATGAGATACTCGTCGGCACAAAAACGCGCGACGAAGCGCTGCGTGAGCTGGAAACACCCGGCTACGACGCGGAGACCATGCATGCCGACCTTGAGTATATTTCTCAGAAGCTCGGCATGAGCGCGGAAGCGCTGCAAGCGCTCATCGACGGCGAGAACAGGACCTTTGCCGATTATAAAAACAGCTGGGGCATCATTCAGCTCGGCACGGTGGTGCTGCGCGCCCTCGGCGTTGAGAAAAAGAAATTCCGCTGAGCGGAGAGGCAGAACATGAAGATCGTACAGCTTGAGGATTTCTTTCACCCCGACGCGGGGTACAAGATAAATATCCTCTCCAAATACTTTGCCCGCATGGGGCATGAGACGGTGATCCTCACCGCCGAGCTTGACCGTATGCCCGATTATCTCACGAGCTTTTTCGGGCGCGACAATATCACCGCGCGCGACCGGGAGTATTCCGAGCGCTACGGTGTGCAGATCATCCGCCGCCCCATATGGGCGTATGTCAGCGGGCGCGCGATTTTCAGGGATAACCTCGCAAGGCTCGTCAACTCCCTGCATCCGGACGTGCTGTATGTCCACGGCAACGACACCGCCGCAGGTATGTGGATACTGCGCCATCTCAAGGCGTTTGACTGCCCCATCGTCATGGATAACCACATGGTCGAGATGGCGTCGCAAAACCCTTTGCGAAAGCTCTACCGCGCGTACTATAAGCGCCGCATCGCGCCCATCATCATCAAAAACAAAATACCCGTCATCCGCGCCATGGATGACGACTATGTCGAGCGCTGCCTCGGCGTGCCGCTCACGCTCGCGCCGTGGATTTCCTACGGCTCGGATATGCTGCTGTTCCACCCGGACAAGGCGGCGGGTGCGGCGTTCCGGCGCGAAAACGGCATTGCGGAGGATGCCTTCGTCGTGCTCTTCGCGGGCAAGCTCGATGAATCCAAGGGCGGCATGCTGCTCGCGGAGCTGATGAACCGCAAGCTCGACACCGCGCGGGAGATCGTTTATCTCATCATCGGCAACGCCACCGGCGAATACGGCGAGCGGGTCGAGGCGCGCATGGCGGAAAGCCCGTACCGCGTCCTGCGCTTCCCGACGCAGAAATACTCCCAGCTCGCGCGCTTTTATCAGGCGGCGGATGCGGGGCTTATCGCCAAGCAGGCGAGCCTCAATTTCTTCGACATGGAGGCCTGCGGCGTGCCGGTGCTGTCGGAGGACAACAATCTCAACGCCGCGCGCTCGGGTGAGGGCAACGGCTGGCTCTTCGCGCCGGACGATGTCGACGATTTTGCCGCAAAGCTCATGGAGATAATAGAGCTCCCGTCGGAGGAGCTTGAAAAAGCCTCCCGAAACGCTGTGGAGTTTGTAGCGAAATACTATGATTACAGCAAAAAGGCGGATGAGTACATGGCGATAATAGAGGACGTGTACAAGAGAGGGAAGAGCTGATGTATATTCTCGAAGTCTCCTACGGCTGCCCGTCGGAGAAATACCCCAGCAACGGCAATTTCCAACTTGATCAGGCTAAGGCGCTTTTCGGCTGCGGGAACAAGGTGGTTTTCGCGGCGCTGGATATGCGCTCGTTCCGCCGCTGGCGCAGGTGGGGGCTGTATTGCCACGCGCTGGACGGTATTCCTGTGTATGAATATAATTTCCCGATGGGGCCAGTTGCGGAGACTCTGCGCCGCAAACTGGCGGCGCGCGGCTTTGAAAAGCTTCTCGCGCGCGTTATAAAAGAGCATGGTCGCCCGGATGTTGTACACGTCCATTTCGCGGACACTGCCGCGGCGATCGTTGAGGCGTGCAGACGGCGGAATATCCCCTTCGCCGTGACGGAGCATGCCTCAAGCCTCATGGACGACGCGACAGCCGCGCCGCAGAAGGCGCTTATGGATCACGTATATAAAAATGCGGCGTGTGTTATAGCCGTCAGCCCGGCACTTGCGGCCCAGATAAAGAAGTACACCGGCGTTGAAGCTGTGGTCGTGGATGATATTGTGGACACGGACACATTCCGCTTTGAATCTGCGGCGAGGGCGGACAGCGCGCCGTTCCGATTTGTCTCCGCCGGGCATGCCGAGCGCCGTAAGGGCTTTGACGTGCTTGTTGCCGCGTTCTCGCGCGTGTGCGCCGTGAGAGACGACTGTCAGCTTACCATCATGGGCGACGGGGCGGAGCTTGAGAACATAAAACGCCAGATCGCCGGGCTTGGGCTGACGGATAAGGTCCGCTGCACCGGGTATTTCCGGCGCGGTGAGTTTGCCCGGAAGCTCAATGAGAGCGATTGCTTCGTCCTTGCCAGCCACCATGAGACATTTGGCGTTGTGTATGCCGAGGCGATGTGCTGCGGCGTGCCGGTGATCGCCACGCGCTGCGGCGGCACGGAGGGATTTATCGGCGCGGAGGACGGACTCATGATCAATGTGGACGACGTGGACGGCCTTGCCGAGGCAATGCTGAGCGTCTGCGAGGATGTTCAGAAATATGATAAAGCCGCCATAGCGCGCCGCGCGCGTGAGCGCTTTTCGCCGGACGCCGTCGGCGTGAGGATCGCGAAGGTGCTGGAGAGCGCTTTGTAAAGCTATATGTTGAATAACAGGAGAATGCGCGTTGAAGTTCGCTGAAAACGTAAAAAACAGAATAGCACCGCTGATACAAAATGGCTTCTTGTGGATATTCGGAGGCAATTTTGCGGCACAGTTTTTTGGCTTTATCTCGTCTGTTGTTGTAATAAGAAATCTGTCAAAGACGGATTACGGCGTGTATGTCGATGCGAGCAATATCTACTCTTACATGGCGATATTTATCGGCATGGGGATGATAAGCGCGATATTGCAGTTTTGCAGCGAAAATGTGACGCAGGAGCGAAAAATTTCAATATACCGATTTGCGTTTTCCACGGGCTCTGTTTTCAACATTTTCTTGGCGCTTTTTATATTTGCAGTCGGCAGCATCTATAAACCTGATGGTGCGGGCATGTATTTGCGGATGATGTGCGGCTATCCTATTGTGATCTACACAGATAATTATCTGCAAATGACTTTGCGCGTAAAACGTAAAAACCGCGAATTTGGTTTGGTATATATCGTGTATGCGGTCACGATATGCGCAGGGAATATTGTTTTTACGCTGTGGTGGGGAATAGCAGGACTTATCATATCGTCTTATTTCACCCAGATAGTTTCTGCGTTGATGGCATTTCGCTTCTTAAAGAAAGCCGGTTTCTTTGAGGGACTGGCAATGCCGGCTCCGAAGCTTGCACCCGATGGAAAAAGAGAAATATCCGGATACTGCATGCTGTGCATCGCAACAGATTTTGTCACAACTGCACTTGTATTGCTGGATATAACTTGTCTGAACTATGTGCTTGGTGACGCGGAGATACTGGCTGACTACAAAGTTGCATCTGCAATACCCAGCGCAATGATGTTTGTCCCGACAAGTCTGGTCACGTATTTTTATCCGCTTATGGTAGAGGGGTACAGCCAGAATCCGGGACGGTTCGCAAATCAATTGAGAGAATATGCCCGCGTTTTTGTCGGCGTAGCGCTCCTGCTTTTGATAATCATGTTCGCGTTTGCGCCGATTATAATCTATATTGTATACGGAGAAAAGTATATAGGGGTAGTGCCTATATTCAGAATTCTTTGTGTTAACTTCTTTGTGAATGCGGGAATAAGAAAGCTTCTAACAAATGCAATATATGTCATGAAGCGTGTAAAAATAAACCTGCTGTTGGCATCCTTGGCAGGCGTGCTGAATATTGTGCTTGATCTTATACTGATAGGAAAACTTGGTTCACAGGGAGCGGCTATTGCCACCGTCGCTGTGACAGTGTTTATTTCCGTGCTTGAAGCCGCCTATGTGATGCATTATCTGCACGGTAAAAGCATTGCAGATGAGCTAAAAACAGAGTAAGTACACAGAGACTATAGACTGAACTGCAAAGGAGAAAGTTATGAGAGTTTGTGTTGTCGGAACCGGATATATCGGGCTGCCCACGGCGCTGATGCTGGCGTCGCACGGGGTGCACGTCGAGGCTGTCGGCCATCGGCAGGAGACCGTGGACAAGCTGCGCCGCGGGGATGTGACCTTTGAGGAAAAGGGTCTGCCGGAGCTTTTTTCCGCCGCGCGCGAGAGCGGGAACATCAACTTCCGCTGCGATTACCCCGCGGAGGACTTTTACATCATCACCGTCCCCACGCCGTATCTTGCCGACAGCAAAAAGGTCGACGCGGCGGCGATCGTCGACGCGCTGCGCCATGTGCTCGCCCACTGCGCCGATAACGCTGTCATAGTGGTGGAGTCCACCATCTCTCCGGGCACTATCGACCGCGAGGTGCGCCCCGTTGTCGCCGAGAGCGGCAAGCACGTGCGCCTTGCCCACGCGCCGGAGCGCATCATCCCCGGCAACATGCTCAACGAGCTTATACATAACTCCCGCACCATCGGCTGCGACGACGCCGCCACGGGCGAGGAGATAAAGAACGTGTACCTCTCATTCTGCCAAGGCGACATTGTCATAACCGATATAAAGACCGCCGAGATGACCAAGGTCGTGGAGAACACCTTCCGCGACATCAACATCGCCTTCGCCAACGAGCTGGCGAAGATATGCCGCCGCGGCGGCATGGACGTGGGCGAGGTCATCCGCATCGCAAACAAGCACCCGCGCGTCAACATCCTCCAGCCCGGTCCCGGCGTCGGCGGACACTGCATATCCATCGACCCGTGGTTCCTCGTGGGCGATTTCCCGGAGGAGGCGCGCCTCATCCGCACCGCGCGCGAGATCAATTCCAGCATGCCCGCATATGTGCTCGACCGCATCGAGACCATAATGGGCGAGCATGGGCTGACCGACTGGTCGCGCGTCGGGCTGTACGGTCTGACGTACAAGGAGAATGTGGACGACACGCGCGAGAGCCCGACATTGCAGCTGCTGGAGGTCATGCAGCGGCGCGGCATCCCCGCCCCGCTCGTATATGACCCGATGGTCAGCGCAAAGAAGGCGGAGCGCCAGTGCGGGAGCTTTGAGGAATTCTTGCAGGGGTCGGACATCGTTGTGCTCCTCGTCGGGCACAGCCAGATACGTCAGTCGCTCCCCGCGCTTGAGGGCAAGGTCGTGCTCGACACGCGCGGCATCGTCACCGACGGCAGCGCCTACACGCTTTGATTTAAACCGTATGAAAAAGATAATGCTGGTCTTCGGCACAAGACCCGAGGCCATCAAGATGTGCCCGCTCGTCAACGAGCTGAAAAAAAGAGCGGGCGCGGAGATAACCGTGTGCGTCACGGGGCAGCACCGCCAGATGCTCGACCAGGTGCTCAAGGCGTTTTCCGTCACGCCGGACTACGACCTTGCCATCATGAAGGAGCGGCAGAACCTCTTTGACATCACGACGAATATCCTGGAGCGCATCCGCGCCGTGCTGGAGGAGGTCAGACCCGACATCGTCCTCGTCCACGGCGATACGTCCACGACGTTCGTCACGACGCTGGCGTGCTTCTATCTCCAGATCCCCGTGGGACATGTGGAGGCGGGACTGCGCACGTATGATATTTACTCCCCGTACCCGGAGGAGTTCAACCGTCAGGCGGTGGGCATAATCGCGCAGTATAACTTCGCACCCACGGAGACGGCGCGGGCGAACCTCCTGCGCGAGGGGAAGCGTCCGGAGAGCGTTTACGTCACGGGCAACACCGCCATAGACGCGCTCCAAACCACCGTGCGCGCGGACTATTCCCACCCGGAGCTTGACTGGGCGGCCGGCAGCCGCCTCATCGTCATCACAGCGCACAGGCGGGAAAACCTCGGCGAACCGATGCACCATATGTTCCGCGCCATCCGACGCATCATGGATGCGCACCCGGACGTCAAGGCGGTCTACCCCATCCACATGAACCCTGTCGTGCGCCGCGCGGCGGAGGAGGAGCTGGGGGACTGCGACCGCGTGCATATTATCGAACCGCTGGACGTGCTGGACTTCCACAACTTCATGGCGCGCTGCTGCCTCATCCTGACGGACAGCGGAGGCATACAGGAGGAAGCGCCCGCGCTGGGCAAGCCCGTGCTCGTCATGCGCGACACGACGGAGCGCCCGGAGGGCATCGCCGCCGGAACGCTCAAGCTCGTCAGCACGGATGAGGAGACCATTTACAGAGAGTTTGACCGCCTGCTCACGGATGAGGCGGAGTACCGCGCGATGTCCGTCGCGGCGAACCCCTATGGCGACGGACACGCCTGTGAACGTATCGCGGATATTTTATTGGCAGATTGAGCGCTTCGGCGCGGGGAGAGAAACGCATGAGGGCAGGAAAACTGACTGCCGGGGGCGCGGCACTGCGTCTGCCGGAGGAGCCGTCCGCGGCGGGACGGGTGATAGAGACGGCGGCGTATACTCTGCTCGCCGTGTTCTTTGTCAACGCCGCCGCGTTCACGGCGGCGGGGCTGGGCAATGTCCTGCGCGCGGTCGTCACCGCCGCGGTGTTCATTGCGGCGCTCCTTGCGGTCTCTCTGGCGGAGCGGCAGGAGAAAGCCGTGCTCGCCGTGGTACTCGCGCTCGCCGCCGCACTGCGCGTCGGGTATATCTTCATTGTCCCCACCCAGCCCGTGAGCGATTTTTCACTGCTCTACGGTGCGGCGCAGTCCGCCGCCGCGGGCGACATGAGCTGGGCGGACGTGACGGAGGGGTACTTCTCATGGTGGCAGTACCAGATACCCTTCGTGCTGTACGAAGCCGCGATACTGCGCATCGTGCCGAGCGTCGCCGCGCTGAAAATGATGAACGTTGTTTGGAGCGTGGGCAGCGTATACCTCATATGGCGCATCGTGTCGCGCTTCATGCCGGGGCGCTGTGCGCTCGCCGCCGCGTTTATGATGGCGGTGTACCCTGCGCAGATAATGTATGCCTCGGTGCTGACAAACCAGCATATCTCGCTTTTCTTCGTGCTGCTTGCCGTGGCGGTGCTGACGGAGACCGTGTCGCCATGGGGGTGCGCGCTCGCAGGGGCGATGCTCGCCGTGGGCGACCTTATGCGCCCGGAGGGGACGATAGTCCTCGCGGCGGTCTTCTGCTGTGCGCTCTGCGCCGTTATCGGGCAGCCGCGGAGAAAGCGCGCGCTGTCGCTGCTTATAACGCTCGCGGCGTTCGCGTTGGCGTATTTCGCGGTGAAGTGGGCGGCGGGCGCGGTGCTCGGCGCGCTGGGACTCGCCCCGCACGGGATAGGCAACTCCGTGCCGGAGTGGAAGCTCGTCGTCGGGCTTGACCGCGAGAACGGCGGCACGGTGTCGGATAAGTACATATACATTCTGAATCTCGCCGACCCCGCGGCGCGCCGCGCGGCAGGGCAGGATATAATATCACAGCATCTTGCGCAGCACGGCGGCTGGGCGGCGTTCTTCCTCGCGAAGCTCAGATACTTCTGGGCGAGCGCGGAGGATCTGACGTTCACGCTGGGCGGCGTGAATGTGTGGGAGAGCGCCGTGGGCGGAATGAGCGTGGAGGACATGGCCTATGCCCTCTCCGGCGCGGAGCTTGCCGCGCGGATAACCGCGTATGTGCTCGCGGTAGTCGGGTGCGTGAAGCTCGCGGTCAACGCCATGCACGGCGGGGGGCGCAATACCTCCGCCGCGCCGATGCTCATCGCGGCTATACTCTGCGGCACGGTGCTGGCGTATCTTCTGATCGAGATACAGCCGCGGTACAGATTCTTCGCCATGCCGTTCGTGTTCATGCTCGCCTCCGTGCCGTTTGCATGGGTGAAGAAAAAGCAGAATTGATTCAAAGAGCGAAATGAGTTTACAATCATTTCGCTTTTTGCCGTCTGTATGCCCTTGCAAATCTGCGCGATTATGGTAGAATGTTTTCAAATTTAAAAGTTGTATATGAAGTATGGAAAAAATAACATCACGAAAAAACGAATATATCCGCGTGCTCCGGCTGCTCGCGTCCGACGCGGAGTACCGGCGGGAGCGGGGCGAGTACGTCTGCGACGGGATGAAGCCCCTGCGCGAGGCGCTCTCCTTCGGCGCAGAGGTCACGAGCGCGCTGTGGAAAGAGCGCGCGGAGGAGCTTCCGGGGCTTGACCGCGCCGCGCAGTATATCGCCGGGGAGGAGCTTTTTGACTACGCCTCCCCGATGAAGAACAGCCCCGGACCCGTGTTCACCGTGAGAATACCGGCGGAGGACGCCTCCGCGCCGATAAAAAACGCCCTCGTGCTCGAAACCGTGCAGGACCCCGGCAATGTCGGCACCGTTATACGCAGCGCGAGCGCCTTCGGCATTGACGCGGTGATACTCACAGGTGAGTGCGCGGACCTGTATAACCCCAAGACCGTGCGCGCCACGATGGGCGCGATATTCCGCCAGCGGGTGATATGCTGCCCGCTCACGGAGCTTGCGGCGCTGATGGGGAAAAACTCTCTCGCGCTCTACGGCGCGGCACTCTCGCCGCGCGCGGCGGATATACGCACGCTTGAGCTGAAAAACGCCGCCGTCGCCGTCGGCAGCGAGGGGCGCGGACTGAGCCGGGAGCTGCTTGGTATGTGCGTGGGGGAGCTTATCATCCCCATGCAGCCGTGCAGCGAATCGCTCAACGCCGCGATCGCCGCGTCGCTCGTGATGTGGGAAATGGCGCGGGTGAGAGATATTTAAATAGGAAGAGAGAAAGAGGAGCGGGATATGGCGGCACTGAAATACTGGATATGGCTTTCGGACGCGGCTGTCAGCGCGCGTGCCAAGGCGGAGATAATGCGCCGCTATGGCGACGCGGAGCAGGCGTTCTTCGCGCCAACGGGCGCGTTCGCCGCGCTGGAGGACATCCGCCGCGAGGACGCGGAGACGCTGGAGCGGCGCGACCTTGACCGCGCGGAGCGCGTCATCGAGGCGTGCGCGCGTCAGGGGCTGGAGATCATCACGTTTGATGACCGCGCCTATCCCGCGAGACTGAAAAATATATTCGCACCGCCGCCGGTGCTGTATGTGCGCGGGACGCTGCCGCGCGTGGACGACAATGCCGTTATCGCCGTTGTCGGCACGCGGCGGGCGACGGATTACGGCGTGAGGATGGCACGCGGCATCGCCGGGGAAATCGTCCGCTGCGGCGGCATCGTCGCCTCGGGCTTGACCGCCGGTATCGACGCGGCTGGGGCAATCGGTGCTCTTGGCGCGGGCGGGACGTGCATAGGCGTGCTCGGCACGGCGCATGAGCTTTCAGAGGGGAAGCTTGCGGAAGAGGTCGCGGAATACGGCGCACTCGTGAGCGAGTACGCGCCCGGAAGCGAGCAGCGCCGCGGCTTTTTCCGCGACAGGAACCGCGTGACGGCGGGGCTGTCCGTCGGCGCGGTGGCGGTGGAAGCACCGGAGCGCAGCGGCACGCGCCTTTTCATCGAGGAGGCGGCGGAGCAGGGCAAGGAGATATTTGCCGTGCCCGCAAATGCTGACGCCGCCATGAGCGCGGGTACGCTCGGCTATCTCAAGGACGGGGCGAAGCTCGTGACGCGCGGCTGGGACGTGATGAGCGAATTTGAGTGGCGTTATCCCACGGTGCACCGCCCCGAGGTGTGCGCGGAGCGCCCGGAGATAAACGCCCTGAGCGCCGGTAAAACAGCACAAAAGAGACCCGTTCGGCATAATAAAACAAAAAAAGTCATTGACAAGGAAAACGACAGGCGCTATATTGACTTGAAAGACCAGCTCGGTCAGCTCAGTGAGCCACAGTTAAAGATAGTGAACGCTATCGCTCCCGGCGGCTCGCATATAGATGACATAATAGAGACCACGGGTCTGACGACCGCGGCGGTGCTCGCCCAGCTCACGGTTTTGGAGATAAAGGGCTTTGTGCGCCGTGAGGCTGGCAGACGCATTTTGTTGAATACAGCGAAGAAATGAGGAACAGCAATGGCAAAAGCAAAGGAACTCGTCATAGTGGAGTCCCCGGCAAAGGCTAAGACAATAGAGAAATATCTGGGCAGCGGGTACAAGGTCACCGCGTCCATGGGGCATCTGCGCGATCTGCCCAAGAGCAAGATGGGCGTGGATATCGAGCACGGCTTTGAGCCGCAGTATATCCCCGTCAAGGATAAGCGCGAGCTTATAAACGAATTGAAGAAGGAGTCCAAGTCCGCCTCGACTGTGTATCTCGCGACCGACCCTGACCGCGAGGGCGAGGCCATCTCCTGGCACCTCAAGGAGCTTTTGGAGCTGGACGATGAGAAGGCAAGGCGCGTGACCTTCAACGAGATAACAAAGAAGGTCGTCACAGAGAGCATCAAAAAACCGCGCGCGATAGATCAGGATCTTGTCGACGCGCAGCAGGCGCGCCGCATCCTCGACCGCATAGTCGGGTATGAGCTGTCGCCGCTGCTGTGGCGCAAGATAAAGACGGGGCTGTCCGCGGGGCGCGTGCAGTCCGTGGCGACGCGCATGGTCGTCGACCGCGAGGAGGAGATCACGGCGTTCGTCAGCGAGGAATACTGGCTGCTCGACGCGCATCTCAACTGCGGCACGCCGGAGGCGAGCTTTACCGCGCGCTATTACGGCACGGCGGACAAGAAAAAAGAGCTGAAAAACGAGGCGGAGGTCAACGCCGTTATCGCGGATGTGACCGACGCGCCGTTCATAATAAAAACCGTCAAGCGCGGCGAGAAGCAGAAATCCCCTGCGCCCCCGTTCATCACCTCCACGCTTCAGCAGGAGGCGTCGCGCCGCCTCGGCATGACGCCGCGCCGCACCATGTCCATCGCTCAGCAGCTTTATGAGGGCGTGGAAATATCCGGGCAGGGCAGCGTGGGTCTCATCACCTATATGCGTACCGACTCTCTGCGTCTCTCCGACGAGGCGCTCGCCGCCGCGCGCGCATACATCACCGCGCGCTACGGCGCTGAGTACTGCCCCGCGCAGCCGCGCCGCTTCAAGACGAAGGCGGGCGCGCAGGACGCGCACGAGGCGATACGCCCCACGGATGTCAACCTCACGCCGGAGATGGTGCGCAAGGACCTCACGCAGGAGCAGTACCGGCTCTACCGCCTCATCTGGGGGCGCTTCACCGCCTGCCAGATGGCAAACGCCGTTTATGACAACGTCTCCGTTGACACGGAGAGCGCCGGGCACGTGTTCCGCGCGAATTATTCGGAGATGAAGTTCCCCGGCTATACCGCCGTCTATGAAGAGACACGCGACGAGGAGAGCGCCGAGCTTGCCAACCCCCTGCCCAGTCTCAGCGAGGGGCAGCAGGTCTATCTCGACAAGATGATCCCCGACCAGCAGTTCACCCAGCCGCCCGCGCGCTACACCGAGGCGACGCTTATCCGCGCGATGGAGGAAAAGGGCATAGGCCGCCCGTCCACCTACGCGCCCACCATATCCACCATAACCTCCCATGACTATGTCATAAAGGAGGGCAAGTACCTGCGCCCCACGCCGCTGGGCGAGGTCGTGACAAAGCTGATGAAGGAGCATTTTGCCGACATCGTCGACCTGAAATTCACAAACCACATGGAAGCCGAGCTTGACGAGATAGAAAACGGCAAGGCCGCGTGGCGCGATGTGCTCACGGATTTCTACAAGGATTTCAGCGGCGAGATGAGCGAGGCGGAGAAGGCGCTGGACGGCGTGCGCATAAAGGTGCCGGATGTACTGAGCGATGAATACTGCGACGTCTGCGGACGGCAGATGGTCGTCAAAAAGGGCAAGTTCGGGTACTTCCTCGCATGCCCCGGCTTCCCCGAGTGCACATTCACAAAGCCCATCGTCGTCGAGATGCCGGGCAAATGCCCCAAGTGCGGCGGCAGAATACTCAAGCGCACATCGAAAAAGGGCTACGTTTTCTACGCCTGCGAGCGCGGCACTGACTGCGGCTTTATAACATGGGACGTCCCGACAAAGGACTTCTGCCCCGCCTGCGGCAAGACGATGTTCAAGCGCAGCGGCAGGGGACACTCCAAGGGCTTCTGCGAGAACCCGGAGTGCGTCAACTTCGTGCCGGAGGATCAGCGCGGATATAAGAAGAAAGCCGCCGCACCCGCGGAGGGCGCGGAGAACGCGGACACCGCCGCGGCGGAGACTGCCGCGGAAGAGACCGCAAAGCCCGCCGCGAAGAAAACCGCGGCAAAAAAGACCGCGGCTGCCAAGAAACCCGCCGCGGCAAAGAAAACGACCGCGGCGAAAAAGACCACCGCAAAGAAAACAACAAAGAAAGATACTAAGGAAGAATAATGGAAAAAGTGACTGTCCTGGGCGCGGGGCTCGCCGGGAGCGAGTGCGCGTGGCAGCTTGCCAAGCGCGGCGTTCCGGTGCGCCTTGTGGAGATGAAGCCCGCGAAGATGACCCCGGCACATACATCCGAATATTTTGCGGAGCTTGTCTGCTCCAACTCCCTGCGCAGCGATGAGCTGACGAACGCGGTGGGGCTGCTGAAGGAGGAGATGCGCCGCCTCGGCTCGCTCATCATGGAGAGCGCCGACGCAAACCGCGTCGCGGCGGGCGGCGCGCTCGCCGTGGACAGAGAGGGCTTTTCGAGATATATCACGGACAGGCTGAAAGCGTGCGGGAATATTGAGCTTGTCTCCGCCGAGGCAACTGAAATACCTGAGGGCACGGTCGTCATCGCGACGGGACCGCTCTCAAGCGACGCCATCGCGGAGAAGATCGCCGCGCTTTGCCCGGAGAGCGACCTGCATTTTTACGACGCTGTCGCCCCCATCGTCACGCTGGAGAGCGTGGATATGTCGAGCGCGTTTTTCGCCTCGCGCTACGACAAGGGCACGGCGGACTACGTCAACTGCCCGATGGATAAGGACGAGTATCTCGCCTTCGTGGGCGAGCTTGTGCGCGCGAAGGAGGCGGAGGTGCACGGCTTTGACGACGCGGGCGTGTTTGAAGGCTGCATGCCGGTGGAGGTCATGGCGCGCCGCGGGGTGGACACCCTGCGCTACGGCCCGCTCAAGCCCGTGGGGCTCATCGACCCGCGCACGGGGAGAGAGAATTACGCCGTGGTGCAGCTCAGGCGCGACAACGCCGAGGGGACGATCTACAACATCGTCGGCTTCCAGACGCACCTCACCTGGGGCGAGCAGAAGCGCGTGTTCTCCATGATCCCGGCGCTGCACGACGCGGAGTTCGTGCGCTACGGCGTCATGCACCGAAACACCTATCTCAACAGCCCAAAGCTCCTCGACAGGTACTACCGTCTGCGCTCCGACGAGCGGATAAGCTTTGCCGGGCAGATGACCGGCGTTGAGGGTTATGTGGAATCCGCCGCGTCGGGCATGCTCGTCGGCATAGAGACCGCCGCGCGCGTGCTTGGGCTTGAGAGCGTGGACCTCCCGCAGGAGACCGCGATAGGCGCGCTGGCGGAGTACATCTCCGGCGGCAGCGTGGGCGATTTCCAGCCGATGAACATCAACTTCGGCATCATCACGCCGCTGGGGTACAGAGTAAAGGGAAAGAGAAACAAGAACGCCGAAATATCCCGGCGCTCGATTGAGATAATAGACAAGCTTCTGACCAAGGAGGTATTCAGACTGTGAGGATAATAATCGACGCAATGGGCGGCGACAACGCCCCGGAAGAGATCGTAAAGGGCGCGGTGCGCGCAAAGCGCGAGCTGGGCGTGGACGTCACGCTCGTCGGCATTGAAGAGCGCGTGCGCGAGTGCCTTGCCGCGGAGGGCTGCGATGATATAGACGTCGTCAACGCGACGGAGGTCGTCACCATGGAGGACGACCCCAGCACCGCCATCCGCCGCAAGAAGGATTCCTCCATGGCGGTGGCGCTCAATCTCCTGCGCGACGGCGCGGGGGACGCGGTCGTCTCGGCGGGCAGCACCGGCGCGCTTCTGACAGGCGCGACGCTCACGGTCAAGCGCATCCGCGGCATACGCCGCGCGGCGCTCGCGCCCGTTCTTCCCGCGGGGGAGCACGGCGTCATGCTCATCGACTGCGGCGCGAATGTGGAGTGCACGGCGGAATATCTGCTGCAATTCGCGTTCATGGGCAGCTTTTATGCGCGCAAGCTCATGGGCTGTGAAGCCCCGCGCGTGGGTCTTTTGAACGTCGGCACGGAGGACACCAAGGGCGGCACCTTGCAGCATCAGGCGTTCGCCCTGCTGAAAAAGGCGGGCGACGAGGGCAGGATAAACTTCGTGGGCAACGTTGAGGGAACAGACGTGTTCGCGGGCAAGGCAGAGGTCGTCGTGACGGACGGCTTCACGGGCAATGTCCTGCTGAAAACGACGGAGGGCGTCATAAAGTTCATGATGGGCGCGCTCAAGGGCGTTTTCTACAAGAGCACCGTCAATAAGCTCGCCGCCGCCGTACTGAAGAGCGATCTTAAGGAAATGAAGAAGTCCATGGACGTCAACGAGGTCGGCGGCACGGCGCTCATCGGCATATCCAAGCCCGTTGTGAAGGCGCACGGGTCGTCCAACGCGGCGAGCATCTTCGCCGCCGTGCGTCAGGCGATCGCTTTTGCCGGCTCCGGGCTTATCAGCGACATAAACGCGAATATCGAATACATGAAGATCAAGGGCGAAGAGGAAAATGGACAAGCTTGAGGCCGGGATAGGCTACACATTCAAAAATAAGGCGCTGCTCACCACCGCGCTCACGCACAGCTCATACGCCAACGAGCGCCACGGCGGCGCGGAGAGCTATGAGCGGCTGGAGTTTCTGGGCGATTCCATTCTCGGCGTTGTGACGGCGGACTTCCTCTACCGGCACGAGCCGAAGCTCCCCGAGGGGCGCATGACGCGTCTGCGCGCCGAGCTTGTGTGCGAGGCGAGCCTGCACCGCGTGGCGCTTGAGCTTGGGCTGGGGCAGTATATGCGCCTTGGCCGCGGGGAGGAGCACACCGGCGGGCGCGAGCGCGCCTCGATACTGGCCGATATGGTGGAGTCCATCATCGCGGCGATGTATATCGACACCGGCAGCATGGATGAATCCCGGCGCTTCATCATGGAGAAGATACTCTCCCGCGCGGAGCTGGGGGATCAGCACTGCTCGGACGATTATAAGACCCGGCTTCAGGAGCTGGTGCAGCGCAAGCGCGACCAGCACATAAGCTATGAGCTCATCGGCGAGAGCGGTCCCGACCACTGCAAGACGTTCCGCTTCGGCGTGTACATCAACGGCGTCGCGGCGGGCGAAGGCAGCGGCAGAACGAAGAAAGAGGCGGAGCAGATGGCGGCGCGTCAGGCGCTGGAGGGGATGAACGCATGAGCGCGCGGGAGAGCATAATCCCGGTGTTCGTGCCGCATCTCGGCTGCCCGAATGACTGCGTGTTCTGCAACCAGCGCAGAATATCCGGCAGTACCGAACCCGCCGTCGCCGCCGATGTTGACAAAGCAATAGAGCAAGCCGCCGCCTTGCCCCGCACAGGGGCAAAGCGGCAATTGGCGTTTTACGGGGGCAGCTTCACCGCCATCCCCGTGCCGCAGCAGACGGCGCTGCTCGCCGCGGCAAAGCGGCATCTTGACGCGGGGGAGATAGACGCGGTGCGCCTTTCCACACGCCCGGACGCGATAGACGGCGCGGTGCTCGCGCGGCTGCGGGAATACGGCGTGGAGACCATCGAGCTCGGCGCGCAGTCAATGTGCGACGAGGTCTTGGCGCTCTCCGGGCGCGGGCATACCGCCGCTGATGTGGAGAATGCCTCCCGCGCGATACGCGCGGCGGGCTTCCAGCTCATTCTGCAGATGATGACGGGGCTGCCCGGCGACACGCCGGAGCGGTGCGTCGAGACGGCGCGGCGCATCATCGCCCTTGAGCCGGACGGCGTGCGCATCTACCCCACGGTCATCGTGCGCGACACGGCGCTCTATGATCTCTGGCAGACGGGGCGGTATAAGGAGCACACGGTGGAGGACGCGGTGGAATACTGCGCGCGGATAGTGCCGATGTTCGAGCGCGCCGGCATACCCATCATCCGTCTCGGGCTCAACCCGACGGAGGAGCTGTCCGGCGGCGCGGCGGCGGGCGGGGCGTATCATCCCGCACTGGGCGAGCTTGTGCGCAGCAGGATAATGCGCACCGGGGCGGAAGCGCTCCTCACGGAGGAGAATATCGCACCCGGCAGCGCCGTCACACTCGGCGTGAACGCGGCAAAGCTCAGCCAAATGATTGGACAGCACAGACGAAATATTGACTATCTCACCGCGCGTTTTCAGCTTAAATCGCTGAAAATACGCCCCTTGGCGCTCAATGACGGCGAAATCGCCGTGATTTCCGTTGAAAAGGATGAAAAAGTATAGTATAATAACTTGTTAAAACAAGTTATTTGATTAGTTGAGGTCATTCATTTGTACTTAAAGGCATTGGAGATACAGGGATTCAAGTCCTTCGCGGACAAGACCCGTCTCACATTTGAAAAGGATATAACCGCGATCGTCGGTCCGAACGGCTCGGGCAAGTCGAACATATCCGACGCAATCCTCTGGGTCATGGGCGAGCAGCGCACAAAGGCACTGCGCGGCAGCAAGATGGAGGACGTCATATTCGGCGGCACGGAGAAGCGCGGCGCGCTGGGCTTCGCGCAGGTCAGCCTCATCATCGACAACTCCGCCCATATCTTCGACAGCGACAGCAGCGAGATCATGCTCACCCGCCGCTATTACCGCAGCGGCGACAGCGAGTATTACATCAACAAGCAGCCCGTCCGCCTCAAGGATATCAACAGCCTCCTCATGGACACGGGGCTTGGGCGCGACGGCTATTCCATTATCGGTCAGGGCAGAATCGCCGACATCGTCTCCTCCAAGAGCGCCGACCGGCGCGAGATATTCGAAGAGGCGGCGGGCATATCGCGCTACCGCTACCGCAAGGAGGAGGCGGAGAGCAAGCTTGCCAAGACCGAGGAAAACCTCCTGCGCATCAATGACAAGATAGAGGAGCTTGAAATGCAGGTCGGCCCGCTGAAAAAGCAGGCGGAGACCGCCAAGCGCTATCTAAAACTGCGCGACGAGCTGAGAATACAGGAAATATCCGTGTGGATGACGACGCTGGACAAGCTCCGCGCCGACGCCGAGGCGGTCAACGCCGAGTATGAGCAGGTCAAGGGAGAGCTTGAGCGCGCCAAGCACGAGCTTGAGGCGCTTTACGCCTCGTCCGACAGCATACTTGAGCGCATGCACCAGAAGGATATAGAGAGCGAGCGTGCGCGCGAGCGCCTTTCCGCGAGCGCGGCGGCGGCGTCCGAGTGCGAGGCGGGCATCGCCGTGATAAAGGCGAATGTGGAAAGCAGCATTGAAAGCCGCGAGCGCACCCTGCGCGAGCTTGCCGAGCAGGAGAGCCGCGTGGGCGAGATACAAGGGCGCATCAACGACGCCGAGGCGCGCATAAGCGAGCTTTCGGATGAGCTATCCTCCCTCGCGGAGGAGCAGCAGTCCAACGCCAATGTGCTCGACGGCTGCCGCATGAAGCTTAAAAGCCGCGAGGACGCGCTTTCCGCCGTGACGGAGCGCTCCACCAAGCTGCAGATCGACGCGCGCAGCATGGATTCGCGCATCGCGATGCTTGCGGAGATGGAAAAGGACTTCGAGGGCTATTCCAAGGCGGTCAAGACCGTCATGCGCGAGGCATCGCGCGGCAATCTGCGCGGCGTGCACGGTCCGGTTGCAAACCTTGTGCGCGCGGACGCGGAGTGCGCCCTCGCGATAGAGACCGCGCTCGGCGGCGCAGCGCAGAACATCGTTGTCGACACGCAGAACGACGGACGCAGCGCCATTGAGATGCTCAAGCGCGCGGACGCGGGACGCGCGACATTTCTGCCGCTCGACGCGATACGCGGCACGGTCATCACCAACGTGCCCGAGCGCGACCCCGGCTTTGTCGGAGTCGCCTTTGATCTGGCGCGCTTTGACGATAAGTATAAGAGCGTTTTTGCAAACCTCCTCGGGCGCACCGTCGTGGCGGAGACGCTGGCGGACGCCGTGCGCATGGCAAAGCAGAGCGGCAACACCCTGCGCATCGTCACGCTCGACGGACAGCTCATCAATGCCGGCGGCTCTATGACCGGCGGCAGCGCCGCGCGCGGCAGCGGCATACTCTCGCGCGCGAACGAGCTGGAAAAGCTGAGACGGCAGCGGGCAAAGCTCGTCGAGCGGGAAAAGGAATGCGCCGATGAGCTTGAGCGGGCAAAGTCCTCGCTCTCCTCGGTGCGCTATCAGCTTGATATGGCGCTGGAGGATCAGGCGGAGCTGAAAAGCCGCCAGTCCTCGTTCGAGGCGGAAAAGCGCGCGACGGACAGCTCCTGCGCGCAGCTCAAGGCGCTGCTGCAAAGCCTTACCGGCGACAGCGAGGCGCGCCGCGCCCTTGTTGACACGCACGCCAAGCGCATAGACGAGCTGCACGCGCGTCAGGCGGAAAAGGAGCGGCAGCTCGCCGAAATAAACGAAAAGACCGCCGCCATTCGCGCGGAGATCGCCGATATATCCGCCCAAAAGCTTGAGCTTGAGGGCAAGCGCACCCAGAACGACAAAAACGCCCAGCAGCGCAATTCCGACATTCTCGACCTTGAGCGCCGCTGCGCGCGCATCGAGCAGAAAAAGCTCGCTGCGGACATGGAGGAGAAGAGCATCCTCGACAAGCTCTGGGATAATTATGAACTCAGCCACAGCGCGGCGACAGCGCTGCGGCAGGAGGTGCCGAACCTGCAGAAGGCGAACCGCGCCATCGGCGAGCTGCGGCGCGAGATAAGCTCCCTCGGTAGCCCGAACATCGGCGCGATAGACGAATATGAGCGCGTGAACACCCGCTATGAGTTCCTTGCCGGACAGCGCGACGACGTTGACAAGGCGAAGAGCGAGCTTGTGGGCATCATCAACGAGATAACGGGCGAGATGAAAAGCGTGTTCACCGCGCGCTTCAAGGAGATCGACGAGTGCTTCCGCCAGACGTTTCTGGAGCTTTTCGGCGGCGGCAAGGCAGCGCTTATCCTCGAGGATGAGAACGATGTGCTCAACTGCGGCATCGACATCAAGGTGCAGCCGCCCGGCAAGGCGCTTTCCAACATCAGCCTCATGTCCGGCGGTGAGATGGCGTTCGTCGCCATCGCGCTGTACTTCGCCATCCTCAAGGTGCGCCCGACGCCGTTTTGCGTGATGGACGAGATAGAGGCGGCGCTGGACGAGGCGAACGTCAACCGCTACGCGCAGTATATGCGCCGCATGTCCGACAAGACGCAGTTTCTGGTCATCACGCACCGCCGCGGCACAATGGAAGAGGCGGACATGCTCTACGGCGTGACCATGCAGGAAAAGGGCGTGTCCACGGTCATTGAGCTTGACCTTGAGACCGCGCAGAAAACGATAGAGGAGTGACGCGAGAACATGGGCTTTTTTGATAAAATATTTTCCGGCCTGACCAAGACCCGCACCAATATGGCGGAGCTTGAGGAGCTTTTTCAGGGCTATCAGCCCGACAGCGAGGAGTTTTACGACGACCTTGAAGACCTGCTCGTCATGAGCGACGTCGGCGCCGTCACGGCGGAGAAGATAGTGCAGGCATTGAAGAAGATGACGTGGGAGCGCCGCTTCCGCAAGGGCTATGAGGCGCGCGAGGGACTGGTGGAGCTGCTGAGCAATATGCTCACGGTCAACGACGCCTCTCTCAAGCTCGACACGACACCCGCGGTTATCCTCATGGTCGGCGTGAACGGCGTCGGCAAGACCACGACCATCGGCAAGCTCGCCCACCAGTTCATAGAGCAGGGCAAAAAGGTGCTGCTGTGCGCGGGGGACACGTTCCGCGCCGCGGCGGCGGAGCAGCTTGGCATCTGGGCTGAGCGCTCCGGCGCGGACATCGTGCGCCACGAGGAGGGCAGCGACCCTGCCGCCGTCGTCTTTGACGCGCTGAACGCGGCAAAGTCGCGCGGGGCGGACATTGTTATCATTGACACCGCCGGGCGGCTGCACAACAAGGCGAACCTCATGAACGAGCTGGGCAAGATACGCCGCATCATTGACCGGGAGCTGCCAGAAGCGGATGTGGAGACGCTTCTCGTGCTCGACGCGACCACGGGGCAGAACGGGCTCATCCAGGCGAAGGAGTTCAAAAACACCGCCGGGCTCACGGGCATCGTGCTCACAAAGCTGGACGGCACGGCAAAGGGCGGCATCGTCTTCCCCATCGCAACGGAGCTTGGCGTGCCCGTGAAGTACGTGGGCGTTGGCGAGGGCATGGACGACCTTATCCCGTTCGACGCGAAAAATTACGTTGAGGCACTGTTCAAATGATGAAACTGATACTTGCAAGCAATAATATGAACAAGCTCCGCGAGTTTCGGGAGCTTGTGGCAGGAATGGATATAGAGCTTATAAGCCAGCGCGAGGCCGGATGCGACTTCGAGGTGGACGAGACGGGCACGACCTTTGAGGAGAACGCCTATCTCAAGGCCTCCGCCGTCACCGCCGCGACAGGCTGCGCCGCCGTGGCGGATGATTCCGGTCTCATGGTGGACGCGCTCGGCGGCGAGCCGGGGGTGTACTCCGCGCGCTACGGTCCGGGGCATGATGCCACGGACGCCGAGAGGTACGGCTATCTCCTTTTAAAGCTCGGCGATGAGAAGAACAGAGCGGCGCGCTTTGTCTGCTGCATATGCTGCACGCTGCCAGACGGCACGGTGCTCCGCAGCCGGGGCGAATGCGAGGGGGAGATACTTTCCGCCCCGCGCGGCACGAACGGCTTCGGCTACGACCCCGTGTTCCGCCCGCTGGGGCAGCAGCGCGGCATGGCGGAGCTGACGCCCGAGGAAAAGAACGCAATATCCCACAGGGGCAAGGCTCTGCGGGAGTTTATAAAGATATTGAAGGAGCATATGAATGCCGATAACAAGTAAGCAGCGCGCCCAACTGAGAGGGCTGGCGATGCATGAGGACACGATAATCCAGATAGGCAAGGGCGGCATAACCGAGGCCGTCGTCGAATCCGTGAACGCCGCGCTGCGCGCGCGGGAGCTCGTCAAGGGCAAGGTGCTGGAAAACTCCATGCTCACCGCGCGCGAGGCGTGCGACGCGCTCAGCGAGGCGTGCCGCGCCGAGCAGGTGCAGGTCATAGGGACAAAGTTCGTGCTCTACAAGCGCAACCCCAAGGAGCCGAAGATCGAGCTTGTGAAGGACAGAAAGAAATGAGGATCGCCATCTATGGCGGGAGCTTCAACCCGCCGCATCTGGGGCATATGGAGGCGGCGAGAACCGTCGCGGCGGAGCTCGCGCCGGATAAGCTGCTCATTATCCCGGATAATATCCCGCCGCACAAGGAGGTCGAGCCGGGCTGCCCGACCGCGGAGGAGCGGCTGGAGCTGTGCCGTCTTGCGTTCCGCGATGTTCCGGGGGCGGAGGTCTCCGACATGGAGATACGCCGTCAGGGCAAAAGCTACACCGCCCACACCGTGCAGGGGCTGCGGAAGCAGTACCCGGAGGACGAGCTGTGCCTCGTCGTCGGGTCGGACATGTTTCTGAGCTTTGAGGAGTGGTATGAATTCCGCTATCTTCTCGGCGAGTGCACGCTTGCCGTCATCTCCCGCGAGGAGGATGACCTTGATGCTCTGCGCGCGCACCGCGATCACCTCGCGGAGGCGTACTCCGCGAATGTGCGGCTTCTCAGTCATGCGCCGCTGCCCATGAACTCCAGCGAGATACGTGTGTGGCTGCGCCTGCGGCTTGGGTCCGATCTTCTCGATGGCGCGGTGTATGCCGAGATCATAAAGCACCGCTGGTATGAGGCCATGCCGGAGCTGTGCTGGCTGCGCGAGGCTGTCAAGCCCTATCTCACGCCCAAGCGCGTCGCACACGTGGCAGGGTGCGAGAGCGAGGCTGTGAAGCTTGCCATGCACTACGGTGAGGACGCGGAGAGCGCCGCCGAGGCGGGCATACTGCATGATATAACAAAGAAGCTGACGCGCGAAGAGCAGTTGATATTGTGCGATAAATATGGTATCATCTGCGATAAAGACCAGCTTGCCAATGAAAAGCTGATGCACGCCATCACGGGCGCGGCGCTGGCACGGGCGGAGTTCGGCGTGTCGGACGCGGTGTATTCCGCCATCCGCTGGCACACCACCGGCAAGCCCGACATGACGCTGCTGGAAAAGATAATCTACATGGCGGATTATATTGAGCCTACGCGCGACTTCCCCGGCGTTGAGAAGCTCCGGGCGCTCGCGTATAAGGATCTGGACGCCGCCATGGCT
This sequence comes from uncultured Oscillospiraceae bacterium, assembly GCA_934572335.1. Lineage (GTDB taxonomy): Bacteria > Bacillota > Clostridia > Oscillospirales > Oscillospiraceae > Limivicinus. The sequence continues at coordinate 139,561 of CAKTKU010000002.1, read as the reverse complement.
CTCGGGCTTGAGATGAGCCTTGAGGATATACGCGCGCACGGCGTGCAGCCCCACCGCGACACCGCGGACGCATGGCAGTGGTACACTGCCGGGCATTGATAAATACAAGGAGGAACGAAAGCATGCTTACTCCCGCTGAAATAGCCGGTATTGCCGCAAGGGCGCTTGACGACAAGAAGGCAAGAGACGTCAAAATTCTGAAAACCGCCGAGCAGACCGTTATTGCGGACTATTTTGTCATCTGCAACGGCACCTCGTCCACGCATATAAAGGCGCTCGTCGACGAGGTCGACCGCAAGCTCTCCGAGGCCGGAGAGCCGCCGATACGCCGCGAGGGTCTGCGCTCCGACATCTGGGTGCTCATGGACTTCGGCAGCGTCATCGTCCACGTTTTCACGGACGAGGCGCGCAAGTTCTATAACCTTGAGCGCCTTTGGAGCGACTCTGAGGAAGTGCCTCTCTCATCCCTTCCCGGCCCTCAGGCTGAGTGAGCGCACAGCGCTGCACCCGACCGTGAGGGCGAAAACGGAATTTGAATTTTAAATTTGACTTACCAGAGAGGGATCAGAAAAATGAAATACGATTTTACCGCAATAGAAAAGAAATGGCAGCAGCGCTGGGATGAGACCAAGCCATATGCCGCCGTCACCGGCAGCGACAAGCCCAAGTTCTACGCGCTTGTGGAGTTCCCGTACCCATCCGGGCAGGGGCTGCACGTCGGCCATCCCAGACCCTATACCGCCATGGACATCATCGCCCGCAAAAAGCGCATGCAGGGTTACAACGTCCTCTTCCCGATAGGGTTCGACGCTTTCGGTCTGCCCACGGAGAACTACGCGATCAAAAATCACATCCACCCCGCCGTCGTCACCGAGCGCAATATCGCCAACTTCACAAGCCAGCTCAAGATGCTCGGCTTCGGCTTTGACTGGGACAGAGTTGTCGACACCACCGACCCCAAGTATTATAAGTGGACGCAGTGGATATTCCTCCAGCTTTTCAAGAAGGGGCTTGCCTACAAGACCACCATGCCCGTCAACTGGTGCACGAGCTGCAAGTGCGTGCTGGCGAATGAAGAGGTCGTCAACGGCGTGTGCGAGCGCTGCGGCAGCGAGGTCATCCGCAAGGAGAAGAGCCAGTGGATGCTCGCCATCACCAAGTACGCCCAGCGCCTTATCGACGATCTTGACGGCGTGGATTATATCGAGCGCGTCAAGACCCAGCAGCGCAACTGGATCGGCCGCTCCACCGGCGCGGAGGTCACGTTCAAGACCACCTGCGGCGATGATATAGTCGTCTACACCACCCGCCCTGACACGCTCTTCGGCGCAACGTACATGGTCCTCGCGCCGGAGCACAAGTACGTCAAGGCGTGGCAGGACAAGCTCACCAACTGGGACGAGGTCTCCGCATACGTCGAGGAGGCGGCGCACAAGTCCGACTTTGAGCGCTCCGAGCTCGACAAGGAGAAGACCGGCGTGAAGCTTGAGGGCGTGCGCGCGATCAATCCCGTCAACGGCAAGGAGATACCGATATTCATCTCTGACTACGTCCTCGTCACCTACGGCACGGGTGCCATCATGGCCGTTCCCGCGCACGACGACCGCGACTGGGAGTTTGCAAAGAAGTTCGGCTGCGAGATCGTCGAGGTCGTCAAGGGCGGCGATATAGAGAAGGGCGCATTCACCCTCAAGGACGATACCGGCATCATGGTCAACTCCGGTTTCCTCGACGGGCTGACGGTCAAGGAAGCCATCCCCGTGATGAAGAAATGGCTGACCGAGCAGGGGATCGGCCATGAAAAGGTCAACTACAAGCTGCGCGACTGGGTGTTCTCCCGCCAGCGCTACTGGGGCGAGCCGATACCTCTCGTCAACTGCCCGAAGTGCGGCTGGGTGCCTCTGCCGGAGAGCGAGCTGCCCCTCGTGCTGCCGAAGGTCGATTCCTATGAGCCGACCGACGACGGCGAGAGCCCGCTGTCGAAGATGACCGACTGGGTCAACACCACCTGCCCGTGCTGCGGCGGTCCCGCCAAGCGCGAGACTGACACCATGCCCCAGTGGGCGGGGTCGAGCTGGTACTTCCTGCGCTATATGGACCCGCACAACGACGACGCGCTCGTCAGCAAGGAAGCCGAGGACTACTGGGGACCGGTCGACTGGTATAACGGCGGCATGGAGCACACCACGCTGCACCTGCTCTATTCCCGCTTCTGGCACAAGTTCCTCTATGACATCGGCGTTGTCCACACGCCCGAGCCCTATGCCAAGCGCACCTCGCACGGCATGATCCTCGGCGAGGGCGGCATCAAGATGTCCAAGTCCCGCGGCAACGTCGTCAACCCCAATGACATCGTCGACCAGTACGGCGCGGACACCATGCGCATGTACATCATGTTCATCGGCGACTTTGAGAAGGCGGTCATCTGGTCGAACGAGGCCGTCAAGGGCTGCAAGCGCTTCCTCGACCGCTGCTGGGGACTTATGGACATTGCCTCTGACTACACCGCGATCTCCGCGAAGAACGAAGCGATCATCCACAAGACCATCAAGAAGGTCACGGAGGATATAGACCAGCTCAAGATGAATACGGCCATCGCCGCGATGATGACCATGGTCAATGAGTTCTACTCCAACGGTCTCTCCAAGGGCGATCTGGAGCAGCTTCTCCTGCTGCTCAGCCCGTTCGCGCCGCACATCGTTGAGGAGATGTGGGAGCTTGAGGGCTTTGCCGCGAAGTACGGCAAGATGGCAATGCAGATGCCGTGGCCGGAGTTTGACCACGCCAAGACCGTCGATGCCGAGCGCGAGATGGCGGTGCAGGTCAACGGCAAGCTGCGCACGACCATCACCGTCGCGACTGACGCGGATGAGGACACCATCCTCGCTGCCGCCATGGCGGACGAGAAGATCAAGCGCCAGATGGAGGGCAAGCAGCTCGTCAAGACGATACTCGTTAAAAATAAATTGATAAATCTGATCATCAAGTAATTGTTGACAAGCGGCGAAAAAATAGTTATAATACCAACGTTAAACAGCCGATTGTTGGCCCTTGAAGCGCCGCAAGGCGTGTCTGGAGGGAGGGAAATAAATGTCTGAAATATATGTCAAGGAAAACGAGTCTTTGGACAACGCTCTTAAGAGATTCAAGAGAAGCTGTGCAAAGTCCGGCGTTCTGGCTGACCTGAGAAAGAAAGAGTACTATCAGAGCCCCAGCGTCAAGCGCCGCAAAAAGTCCGAGGCTGCGCGCAAGAACAAGAATAAGCGCTACTACTGATCGAACTAATTTAACGTAAAAATCCACCGTCGTAAGACGGTGGATTTTTATGGCTAGAGGAGTATATATAGTTGTCGGGGTTAAAATCAGATAAAAATGTAGGAGTTACAATGATGAGTGACAGATAGAAAAAGGATAGCGAATGTGGGCCCCCCCGTGTTAAGGTTGAGTTGACGAGACAAAACCGAAAGGCAGGTGTTCCCTATGCGTCCGCTCAACTGGAAGTCTCCTCGCAATATCATTTTTTCTTTTCCTACTCTGTAATTATCATTGACTAACCGATAAAACGCGGTGTGGAACTGGGCAAAAAAACCTTGCAAATACAGACAAAATAGTATAAAATATTGTAAAATGTGCGAATGGGCATATGCCCATTCATGCTTTTCTGTGAAAAGCATGAAAACTGCTGGATGCTATGAGGATGACATATGAAAAAAGTCAGAGATAACTGGTCTCTTTTGCTGATAGGAGTATTCTTTGCTGTGTCAATAGTATACTTGCTTATCAACGGTACGGCAGTGTATGTACAGACACATGACAATCTTGACAGCAATGTTGTTTACTACAAGATGCTCAAAGATAATCATCTGTTTTTCGTTCATGACGCAAAGGTACCTTTTTTAGGCGGCGTTGACAGAGATTATATTGGCACAGAATTCAATTTATATGCTGCGCTTTTTATGCTTCTGCCGACACCGGTGGCATATTTTTCGGCGTATTTTCTGAAAACAATAATGTCTATATACGGTGCGGCGCTTTTGCTGAGAACCGCATCGGAGGAGACATACAAAAAGAACAAGAACATTGTGTATCTTGTCGGCTTTTTGTATGGTGTTATGCCGTATTTTCCAACCTGTGGTTTCGCATTTGCTTCATTGCCGCTGGTGCTGACTGCTTTTATAAAAATATACAGAGATCAGAACACCAAACTAATTCCACTGCTCTTCTTTTACCCGTTCCTTTCATCTTTTTTTATGTTCGGAATATTCATGTGCGGGTATATTCTGGTGTTCTTTATAATCGATTTTGCAGTCAACAAAAAGCCAGCATGGAGAATGCTGTTCGCGCTTATGACGCTCGCACTGGGATTTGTCGCGGCGGAGTACAGACTTTTTTATGTGGTGCTTTTCTCCGGTGTACCGACGCTCAGAGGTGAGAGTGGATTCGCAGGTTACAGTGCCGATTTGAAGTATGTTTTAAAAACTGCTATTAAAGCGCTGATATTTGGACAGTATCATTCAGCAACGGGACTGTATATATGCATTATTCCTACGTGCGGTATATATTTCATATCGACTAATGTTAACAGAGCTAATAAACGCCAATGGAAATGCATATTAACGGATCCCTTTAACTGGATTATAGCACTGGCCTGTTTTAACGCGCTGTTATATGGCTTGGACGGATATATATGGTTTAAGAAGACTGTGGCGTTCGTTATCCCTGCGCTTAACGGTTTCTCATTTGCACGCTCGCTGTGGTTTAATTGCTTTTTATGGTGCATGGCTTTCTGCATCGCGATGATCAGACTGCGCAATGCAAAGTTTAAGACGCTAGCATATGTGCTGTGTGTGGCGGCGATATCATCTGCGCTGCTGACTCCGGCAACGTATAATGATTTTAGGCATAATTTCGCGAATGCTGTTAGAGAGGTTGCGGGGATTAATAATCCATATTCTGATGAGCTGACATGGAAAGAATTTTATTCAGAAAAACTGTTTGACAAGATAAAGGAAGACATATCATATGACGGCGAGTACTCTGTAGCGCTAGGGTATCATCCAGCAGTACTGAACTATAATGGAATAGCAACGCTTGATGGGTACTTGTCAATGTATCCGCAAGCATACAAAGAAGAATTTGCGGCACTAATAGCACCAGAGATGGAGGTAAATCCTGAAAAGAAGAATTACTTTACGAGTTGGGGCGGACGAGCATATGTCTTCAACAGAGAATTGGACTTCTTTCCCCAAAGGTATACGGACGTCTCTCAGGTCGAAATGAGAATAGACCCAGAAGCGTTTACAGACATGGGAGGGGTATATGTGTTTTCGTTGGCCAGTATATCCAACAGTGATGAGTTGGGCCTGGTATTTATAAACAGTTACGTGAATGTAGATTCTCCATACAGAATGTATGTATATAAAAATGCTTATGCTAACTGATATGCATTATAATATCTGGAAGCAAGAGGACGGAGTACAGATTAGAAAATGAAGGTGTCAAGTATAGAAAGTCCCACCAAAAAATATGCGTATGTAATAAGTGCTTTTTTGTCGGGTACGATGGTAGCGATTTCAATCGTGTGTGGTTGCTATTGGGAAACGAATGATGACCCGACGTTTGCGTGGCTGCTATCCAGAGCAAACAATACCTATGCACCGTTTATAGGCAGAATATGCAGCTATATTGTGCACTTTCTATATATGAACATCCCTGGAGTCAGCTGGTGGCCAATTGTGCAGTATATATGCATATTTGCTGGATTAGCAGCGATTTTGACCGTAATTTTAAAGCGATATCCGTTCCGTTACGGACTGCTGATAACTCTTGCGGTTTGCTGCGTGACGTGGAACGTATCACTGAAAGAAATCAACTTTACTCGAACAGCAGCGATAGCAGCAATTGGCGGCTGCGCCTTGATCGCTGACGCGATTTTTCCAGAATGCGGCACAACAAGAAAAAGCACAGCTATTCAATACACCATCGGGAGCATTGTAATGCTGATGGGTTTGCAAATAAGAAGTACAAGTGTTGTTATTGCTTTATCTATGCTGGCATCTTTTGGACTTGTCAAAATGATTGAAGAGGGTTTCAGCCTAAAGCAGCCAGAGATCAGGAAATGGCTGCCCAAGATTACCATGTTAGTCTGTGCGTCATGTGTGTTTTTAGCAGGGATTGCAGTTGATCGGCTGTTCGTGTCGGAAGAAGAGCGCAGCTATGAGGAGTATAATTTACTGCGCAGCAGTATTGAAGATTATGCTATCCTGTATAGAAATTATTCTGAAAATGGAGAGAACCTTTCAAAGGCGGATTTGGATGTTTTCCTTCATTGGTATTCCGAGGACACGGAAGTATTTACAGAGGATAAACTGAAAGCAACCATAGAATCCGGACAAGGTATTAAAGCAATGGACTGCTTGTACTTGTTCAGAGAACTGGTTTTACGAAATTGGACAAATTGTACAATGATTTTTACGTGTGCGATACTATACTTTCTTCTAAGCCTACGAAATTATAAAAAATGGCTATTAGGAGCATTTTTAATACCTGGTGCGGTCGGGGTGCTCCTTATGTTGTACTTGATATACAAGGGACGCCTGCCAGCGCGTGTATCAAATTCCGTAGTGTACGGTGTGATGATATGCTACTGCTTGCTTGTAGGGGGACGGCTGCGTAAATCAGAGCACAAAAACAGTATAGATGCAAAAGTGCTTAGCTACGGTTTTACGGCTGCGGTTTTATGTGTCGTTCTGATAACGGTATCGTTGCCTTTACTGCAGCGGCAAACAAAAGCGCATGGTGCAGTAAATACGACCGAACGCGAAGTGCTGGACTATATTAATGAAGAAAAACAAAAGCTGTTTTTCTTCCTGCCGACATATGCGCCAGTATCTATGGTAGAGTCCGTTGATATGTGGCATGTGCTTCCGTCACTATACTGCGAGAATTTGTTTTATTTAGGTGGGTGGGATGCACATATTCCATACAAATTGGACGCACTTAAAGATAGGCAAATACATAATCCCAATATGGCATTAATAGAGAGGACGGATACATATGTGGTACATAACAAGCTGACAACGGAATTCTTACGTAGACATTACGGTGAACAGATAACGGAATCAGAAGTGGAGTATGTTAAAGGCGTTGGATTCGTACAGTATTCAAAAAGTATCCAGAATTCTGCGATTGAAAAAGAATGGGTTATAGAAGCCGTTGATTGCAGAGTTTCAAACGGCCTGCGTAACAAAGAAAGCGGATGGAATATCTGCGGAGAGGTTCATGACTGCCGATATACAAATGATACAGTATATTGCAATGTAACGACTGAAAGCACACAGTATACATACAAGCTCTATGTAGATAAAGATGGGCGTTTTGACGCGTTTTTTTATAGTCCAAATGATAAATCCCTGGGTGAAATTAAAAACATGGTGTTCTTCAAAAAGCCAGGGGTGTAAACAAACTTACAAGATCATATTTAGGAGCTGAATATACATGATTCCATTTAATATCCCACCTTTTGTAGGAACAGAGGAAAAATACATAGGTGAAGCTATCAGAGCGCATAAGATTTGTGGAGACGGACAATTTACAAAAAGGTGCAGCCAATGGATGGAGCAACGGTTCAACGCGAATAAAGTGCTTCTGACCACCAGCGGATCTACCGCGCTGGACATGGCTGCACTGCTGTGCGACATCAAGCCCGGTGACGAGGTCATTATGCCGAGCTACACATTTTCTAGTACGGCCAATGCGTTTGTTCTCGCAGGAGCAAAGCTTGTTTTCGTGGATATACGTCCCGACACGATGAACATCGATGAGACGAAGATTGAGGCGGCAATTACGGATAGGACGAAAGTGATCGTCCCTGTTCACTATGCCGGCGTGGCTTGTGAAATGGACACCATAATGGAAATCGCGCGGAGACATAAGCTTTTGGTTGTTGAAGATGCGGCGCAGGGTGTGATGAGTACATACAAAGGGAAGGCGCTTGGTACGATCGGAGATTTCGGCTGCTACTCTTTTCATGAGACCAAGAATTATTCCATGGGTGAGGGTGGTGCGATAGTTATAAATAATCCCGAGTACAATGAGCGTGCTGAGATACTGCGTGAAAAAGGCACAAACCGGGCAAAGTTTTTCCGCGGACAGGTTGACAAGTACACATGGGTGGATTTTGGAGACAGCTATCTTCCCAGTGAGTTGAATGCTGCATACCTGTGGGCGCAGTTGGAAAAGGCGGACGAGATTAACGATGATCGTTTGACCACATGGCAGACGTACTGGAACGCGTTCCAGTTACTTTCCCTAAAAGGGAAAGTAACGCTTCCTGCTGTCCCGGATGGCTGTGTACATAACGCCCACATGTTCTACCTGAAGCTGAAAAACCTGCAGGAGCGTACGGCGTTTATAACGCACATGAAGGAATGCGGCGTGTTATGCGTATTCCATTATGTCCCGCTGCACTCTGCACCGGCAGGGATGAAGTTTGGCCGTTTTAATGGCAAAGACGAGTATACGACCAAAGAAAGCGAACGCCTTGTAAGACTGCCAATGTACTATGGGATGGATGACGAAACACGTAATGCAGTTGTTGGGGCAGTAAAGCAATACTTTGTGCCATGAAGTATTAGTACTACAAATACAAAGGATAAGGTGTACACATATGAAAAAAAGAGAGATAGGAACATATGTTTCACTTAATTTGCTGTTAGCGATTTACTCATTTAGTGGCTTCTTCAGCAAGAATGCAGCGAAGCAACCATTTGGAAGTGTTAAGTTTTGCGCACTGTACGCGGGCATGATTTTGATACTCGGTATATATGCACTTGGGTGGCAGCAGATATTGAAAAGGATCCCCTTAACGGCAGCTTATGCTAATAAAGCAGTTACAGTAGTTTGGGGAATAGTTTATGGTGTTGCTTTTTTCGGTGAAGATATTTCGTGGATGCAAATTGTGGGGGCTATAATAATAATAGCAGGTGTTTGCCTTTATGTAAAAGCGGATATAGGTGAAATAAATGAGTAATATTCAGACCCAATATGTAGTCCTATATTTGCTAGGCGTGTTTGTATCGTCTATATCACAGGTTTTACTAAAGAAAGCGACATTTAGACAGTACAAAAACTGTGTTGCAGAATACTTAAATGTACGGGTAATCGGGGCGTATGTGCTGTTTTTCCTCTGCACAATGATGACAGTTTTTTCATATAAGGGATTGCCGTTAAATATGGGACCGGTATTAGAAACAACAGGATATATATATGTAACGTTTTTTGGTGTTGTTATTTTCAAAGAAAAACTAACTGCAAAGAAAATAATAGCGCTTGCGATGATTGTGATTGGGATACTAATTTATAGTACAGGGGGAATGCTGCAGTGACACGAAATACATATGGCGTTAAGTATTCTGTAATTGTGCCATGTTATAATACTCAACCAATCTTTCAAACTGAACTGGAGGAGATTGCACATGTTTTTAAAGAGGTGATTGGTACAGAACTGTTTGAAGTTGTACTTGTCAACGACTGCTCACCGAATCCGAACACGTTGCAGTTTCTACGTGAGATGCAAATGAAATGGCCATTTATTAAACTAATTGATTTACTAAAAAATACAGGACAAGCAAATGCGCAAATGGCTGCGCTACATTATGTATCAGGCGAAATAATAATTAGCTTAGATGATGATATGCAGACACACCCTAAAAATATACCAATGTTGCTTGATGAACTGGAAAAAGGCTATGACGTTGTACTAGGAAAGTATATAACAAAGAAACATAACTTTTTTCGCCGTGCATTAACAAAAATGGATAATGCATTTGAAACAGTTTTTTTGGAGAAACCGAAATCTTTAGCGTTTAATAGTTTTTGGGTGGCAAGACGCTATATAACCGATGCGATTATTGAGTATAAATTCCCATATTCGTTCATGGAAGGCCTGTTTTTACGCACGACTAGTAAAATATCGAATGTTGAAATAGAGCATTTTCAGAGAGTGGAGGGCAATTCGGGATATACACTTAAATCGCTTGTGCGCCTATGGTCCAATTTCACGAATTTTACAGTGAAACCGTTGAGAATAGCTATGTACTTGGGTATATTTACAGTACTAATAGGTGTTGTGCTTTCTATAGTAACAGTTGCACGACGGATTATATATCCTGATATTCCTGCTGGCTACACCGCAATTGTCTGCATATGTACGTTTTTTTTCGGGATAACGCTGTTAAATCTAGGTGTGATGGGCGAATATATTGGACGTATTTTCATGTGCATCAATTCAAGTCCGCAATATATTGTCCGTAATGTTTATGGTAATGAAGAGGAGAAAGTATGTTTAGGAGAGTAATGATTCTTGGCGCAGGATTTGAATTTTGCGGTCTTGTAATAAAAGCAAAGCAGATGGGATGCTATGTCGTTGTTTGCGACGGTTATGCCGATGCACCGGCAAAAAAACTTGCAGACAAGGCGTACACGGTAGATGTACGTGAAATAGACGCAATTGCCGATATATGCAAGCAAGAGAGAATAGATAATATAATCACATCGTTTTCCGATATATTGTTAGAATGTATGGTGAAAATCTCATATGCGGCAGGACTGCAGTGTTATATAAAACCTGAAATGTTGTCTGCGTATAGAGAAAAATCTGTTACTAAGGAAATATGCCAAAAAGTAGGAATACGAACTCCTAGATTTGCTGTTCTGGAAGAAGACTTTTGTGAAGAAGCTGTCGCGAAGTTCGTTTATCCATGCGTATTAAAGCCAATTAATGGGTATGGGTCTAGAGGAATACAAGTAGTATACAGCATTGATGAACTCAAGAACAAATTTGGCCAGGCAGATATATACAAAAAAGGAAAGATATTAATCGAAGAAATGTCCCATGGGCAAGAACTAAATGTTATGGGGTATGTAATCGACGGAAATGTACATATAATTAGCATTGCGGATCGAAATACGCAGCAGCTTTGGCATGACTTTGTACCAGTTCTTTATTCAGTTGCGTATCCATCTAGAATTTATGATGAAGTATACAGTGCTGTGGTAGAAATGCTGAACAAGTTTGTTGCGTACACTGGTCAGAAGTTCGGACCTATTGCGACACAGGCGTTTTGGACAGGAAGTGAAATTGAAGTCTGCGAAATTGCAGGGCGATATTTCGGATTTGAACATGAACTCGCAATGTATTGTAATGGTATAGATATTGAGCAGTTGCTGCTGGATCAGAGATATGAGTCGAAAACTGCCGTTGACACGGTACGGAAATTGAAAGCAAAAGGCGATAATTATGCAACCGGAATATATCTTAATACATACAAAAAGGGCGTGGTTTGTGACGAAACATCAGTGAGTGTGTTAAGTGAAATGCCCGAAGTTAAAGAACATGTCCTTTTTTATAGAAATGGGGAGAGTGTTGATAAATTTGGACCTAAACAATATGCGGTTAGATATTATTTGGTGTCCGACTCTGAAAAAAAGTTACAAGAGGCAGAAAAAAGAATATATCAAGAGGCAAGCATAAAAGGAGAAAACGGTGAGGAATTGCTGTGGACACCTCAAATTAACATATGACATGGAGAAGTGCTATGGAGATACATACTATAAATATTGTCTATGATTTCTGCATTATGTCTGCAATTATATTTATAGCCAAGTTGCTACGGATAAAAATAAAGGCTTTCCAAAAACTGCACATTCCAACGGCGCTCATTGCAGGCTTCATTGGCCTTGTATTCGGGAAATATGGTTTTGGTTGGATTCCGTTTAGTTCAGAGGCTTCTGGTTATGCGTCAATACTTATATCGGTTCTCTTTGCGACACTATTCCTCGGAAACAAAAAAAGCATGAGCGCCAAGACAGTTATGCATAACGTTGGAGATACCTTTTTGGTTAACTATGCAGCGGAGACTGCACAATTTGCTATTAGTATGATTCTGGGTGCTACAATTTTTGGACTCATATTTCCTGAGGTGCACAAAGGTTTTACATTATTGCTTCCCGCGGGATTCATTGGCGGACATGGAACAGCGGCAGCCATTGGGAGTGCTTTTGCGACAGAGGGGTGGGAAGATGCAACTAGTATAGGACAGACATTTGCAACAATAGGCTTACTCTGTGGCATAATTCTTGGTGTGGTGTTTATAAATATTGCTGTTAGAAAAGGGTATACCAGAAAAGTAAGATCAGTTGATGAGCTTGGGGAAGACTGTCATAGTGGACTGCTCGAGGAGACTGAAAGACCGTCTATTGGACAGGAAACCATAAGTAGTATGTCTCTGGATTCGATTACATGGCATCTTGTACTGGTGCTTGTTTCTGTTGGAGGTGCATATCTTCTAAATACTGCTTTGAAAAGGCTACTGCCAGGTGTTTCTTTTCCTGTATACGGCTTGGCGCTGATTGTGAGTTTGTTTGTGCAAAAAATATTGAATTTACTCAAATTAGATTCATATATGGACAAGAAAGTAATCACGCATATCGGAAGTAGTGCCACAGATTATTTGGTTGCGTTTGGCGTAGCAACAATTAACATAAGCGTTGTTTTGAAGTTTTGGTTGCCTATTTTGGTTCTTGTTGTTCTGGGACTATTACTTGTTGCTTTTTTCCTTTTTGTTGTCTCACCACGATTTTTTAGAAATTATTGGTTCGAGCGCGGCATTTACATATTTGGGATGTCGACGGGTGTAATGTCGACAGGTGTAATACTTTTGAGAATTATTGACCCAAACTTTGAAACGGGCGTCTTAGAGGATTTTGGATTAGCTTGGGTGATTATGACATTTGTTGATCTTGCACTAGTTTCACTCACGCCTATATTTGTTATGCAGGGTTTTGGCTTGACTGCAGGATTAGTTCTGCTGGCAACCGTTATTATAGCAATAGTTTTATGCGCAAAAATATACGGAGTACACAGAGATAAGCTCGCGAAGCGTGATGGTGAATAGTAATGAGAATGGTGTCACTGAGTACGAACTAAGCTGAAACAGAAATTAATGGAATGCATTAAGCAACCTATGAAAGACCATTAAAAATAGTGTACTCTTTACTTGGATAAAATATAGCCACAGGAGTTGGTTTTTCAACTCCTGTGGCTATATAGCGTGTAAAGTATAGAAACTAGAGGACAGAACAATTACGATCTACGTCGGTTTATTCTTCTTTGCTGGTCTCGTTTCTGACGTCCGCGGCTTCCTTGTCCTCAAAGTACTTCTCGGCGTAGGCCGCGATGGCGGGGACGGCGTCCTTTATCACGATGTTCGTCGTATTCACGCACAGGTCGTAGCCCGCGCGGTCGCCCCAGCGGACGGAGGAGATGAGGTCGTGGTTGTCGGCGCGGTTCTTGTCTATCTGGCGGATCTTGCGCTCAAGCTCGCGGTCGGTGAGATGCTCATCGGCGCTGGCACGGCTGCGGCAACGGGCAATTTTCGCGTCCATGTCGGCATAGACAAAGATGCGGAACGGCTTGTACATCTCCAGTATCGCGTCCGCGCCGCGCCCGACGATCACGCAGTCGCCCTTCTCGGCGAGCCCGCGGATGATCTTGTGCTGGATGCCGAGCAGCTGGGGAGCACTGCTGTTGATGAAATAGTTGAGCGAGAGCGTGTGAGAAAACGTGAGCGGGTAGCTGTAATGCAGACTGTTGTCGAGCACGTGCTCAACATAGCCCGCGTCCATCTCCGCCTCCTTGGCAATCGCGGAAATGATCTCGCGGTCGTAATATTCAATGCCGAGCGCATCGGCAAGGCGCTTGCCGACCTCGCGCCCGCCGCTGCCGAACTCACGGCTGACTGTGACTATACGCATATGGACACTTCCTTTATGTAAAAATAAAATTTTGACGAATTATCACTGTGAAAAGCCAGCCCAAAGGGGCTGGCTAATTCAGTTTTTATCAGCCGTCGAGAGCGACGAGCTTGCCCTGCACGACGAAGCGTGCGTTGTCGTATTCATAGGTGCAGGTGGACAGCGTGATGACGCGGTCGTTCTCTGTGACCTCAACGTCGGAGGTAAAGTCGGACTGGCTCTGCATCTTGGTCAGCCATGCGGCGTAATCCTCGGCAGAGTAAAAGTCGCGGGTGTAGGTGTCGGAGTCGTAATTGCAGATGTAGGCGGAGAATATCTCGATCTTGTAATTCTGCTTGGGGGTGTTGAGATACATCACGGGGTGCTCGTCATAATAGCTCTGCTCCTTGTAATTCGTGAGAGAGTTGAACATCGACCCATCCTTCATGTTGTGGCCGTACACGACGGTGTTCGTGCCGGAGAACTCCGGGCCGCACTCGCAGTCGACAAACAGCGTGCCGCTGGAGTTATAGGAGCCGTCGAGCAGGTGGTGCAGGTACTCATTGTTGTCAGAGCCCTGAGCGATGGGGTAATTGATGACGGTGTCCTTGCTGTAAAGCCAGCCGCACACGTCGCTGTTCTGCGCGAGAAGCTGGTCAAAATCGACCTTGATGGGGGAGACCTCCTTGTCCTCCTGCGCGGAATCAGCCTCCGTCACGGGGGCAAGAGAAGCGGTGGGGGCGTCGGTGGAAACAAACTGCTCGCTCATTTTGTCGTATGAGCGCTGCGCGACACGGTATTCATTGAGCGTGGAGAAAAGCTTGTACCCGCTGAAGCAGAACACACCCACGCACACCACGCACAGCACGATGAGCAGGACTTTTACGGTTTTATTCATAATATATGTAGCCTCCTGTTGAAACTTACGCAGACATTATACCTCATCCGCACAAAAAAGGGAAGAGGAAATTATGTAAATCTGCCTGTAAATATACATAATAGACGTGCCGTGGGAGGTTTTGTTCCGCCGCCGCGCGCGGCAGTGTGCATGGGGAACATAAAGATGTTGACAAACACCAGACCGTGCGGGTATGATATGCCGGAATACATAAAGAAAGACGGAGCGGGAAGATGACAAAGAACAAAGAAAACACGGCAGCGCTTGGAACGGCGCTCGTCATTATCGCGGGCGTGTTCTGGGGCAGCATGGGCATATTCGTCCGCGCGATGGGGAAGTACGGCTTTGATTCGATACAGATCGCCGCGCTGCGGCTGACGGTCGCGGCGGTGGTGTTCGCGGCGCTGCACTGCGTGCTTGAGCGCGGCGAACTGTGGATAACGGCGCGGGACATCCCGCTCTTTCTCGGGCTGGGGCTGGGCAGCATACTGTTCTTCACGGTGTGCTATTTCTCGGCGATAAACATGATGACACTCTCCACCGCGGCGATACTGCTTTATACCTCGCCGATATGGGTGATGCTGATGGCGTGCGTGTTTTTTAAAGAGCGGATGACGGCGCGGAAGCTCGCGGCGCTCGTGTGCGCCTTCGGCGGGTGCGTGCTCGTGTCTGGTATAGGCGGCGGTGCGATGACCGCGCGCGGGCTCATCGTGGGGCTGTGCTCCGGCATAGGGTACGGGCTGTACAGCATCCTCGGCTCCGTCGCGCTGAAAAAATACAGCGCGGTCACTGTCACGACGTATACCTTCGTCATTGCCGCCGCCGGCGCGTGGATCATCTGTGACCCAGCGGACATGACCGCGAAGCTTGCCGCGGCGGAGAGCGTTTGGCGGCTCGCGTGGCTTGTCGTGCTGACCGGGCTTGTCACAGCGGTCATCCCGTTTGCGGCATATACGCGGGGGCTGACGTATGTTGAGCCCAGCCGCGCCGCTATCCTCGCCACGGTGGAGCCGATGGTCGCGACACTGCTCGGTGCGCTCGTCTTTGCCGAGCCGGTCACGCTGCTGTCGGGACTTGGGATAGTGCTGATCCTTGTGTCAGTCGTTATGCTGAATGTTAAGAGCGAGTAAAAGAAAATACAAAAGAATAAAGCAAGTCAAATTGAAAGCAACGGAGCACCGTGAATCAATGTTCGCGGTGCTCCGTTTTTATATATTTGTGCAAATAAACGGGATTTTCTGTTGAATACCATCCATAACGGGTGAATACTTTTCGCAGTAGTGTACAACTGCGAAAAACACTTGAGAGTATTAGTGAATAATCATCCTATATAATAGGTTTTTTGGCTCAAGTTGGGTCTATTTTATCACGCCGTTTCCAGAATTTCAATAGCGTTTTAAACAAATCTGAAATTTTTCCCATGGTCACAACGCCGCAATTATCCGCGAATTTTCGCAGTTGTACACAACTGCGAAAACTGACCATGGTATTACCCCCGCTTTCCTTGGGGATAATATAGATTTTTTAAGAAAGGAGAAAAACTATGAAAGGAAAGAAAATGGTATTGGCGGTCATACTTGCGTTGATAGGATGTCTCGTACTTATCCCTACCTGCGCCTTTGCGGACGACGATCAGGTACTTTCCGGTGACAATTCCATGGCTGGTTCTTCCACCATGGATGGCGGCAATTCTTCGGATAATTCCGATGATGGCGATGACAATGACAATGGTGCCGGCAGCGGCTCCGGTGACGCGAATCTGAACGACAACGGTTCAGAGGCTGGCAACGGCGGCAATGATGGCAACGTTGGCGGCAGCGATGCCGGTACTCCCGGCAGCACCGAGGGCAGCTCCGAAAACGGAGACGACAGCGACAATGGTGAGGACGAAAATCAGTCCGATCCTGGCGACAAAGAGCCTGCGGAAGAAGAATCCGACGGCTCCGGCGATGTGAATGAAGAACCCAAGGAAGAGGATGGTGCGTCCGGCGGCGATGATGCCCAAATCGGCATGGAACCCACCACGCTTGAGGGCGAAGGCACCTCAAAATTTCCACGGGCGCGCTTGTTGTATGTGCGGGAAACCACCACGCTTGAGGGCGAAGGCACCTCAGGTGTCTCCAGCAATGAGGCATCTATCGGCGGCACGTGGTATCCGACGCTCGAAGAAGCCATTGCTAAAGCTAACAATGGAGATACCATTAAGATCGAGAGCGACATTGAAGGAAGTCCATCCTACGAGATCCGCAGCGGGCAAACCATAACCATTGATTTGAACGGGCGCACTATTACGTCCAGGACGATAAGTGAGCTCATCAAAAATTATGGAAATCTCACTATCAATGATTCTGTGGGCGGCGGTATACTTAAAACCACGTCTAATTCTTACACGGTTAAAACATGCGCTGACGCTACAACAACATTGAATGGCGGGACTTACATCAATACGGATAATTTTGCTGCGTTGGGCAATGACGGCGGGGATATGACCATCAATTCAGGTGTGAAGGTTGTTGGCGGTAGTAATGATAGAGCTATATCCAGCGGCGCCAGTTCGAGTGGAAGTTCTTCGGTTTCGACCACTATAATAGATGGCGCTGAAATTGACGGCACGGTGAATAATTTGCATAATAGTAATATCACCATAAAAGGCGGCAAATTCACCGGTAAAGGCAGCAGTAATAACGTGATTTGGAACCCGGATACTGACCGCAACGTAACTATTTCCGGCGGAAATTTCACGGGTACAATAAGGGGAAATAATATAGCCATTTCCGGCGGCACGTTCAGTGTTGACCCCAGTAAGTACGTTGAGGATACCGTCGTTGTCGAGAGCAACGGGAAGTACGCTGTCGGCGAATCCGGCTATGATCTTGCCAAGGACGGCGGGACCGTCACGGTTGTCAAAGCGCCCGATGGTGAAAAAATCGACGACGTTCCCGTTGGCGTAAAGATCGTCAACAACAGCGGCAACACCATTTACATCAACGGCGTTGAGGTAAAGATCGGCGAGACCTATACCGTTCCCGAGCCCAAGCCCGACCCCGACCCCAAACCCACGCCCGACCCCGACCCCAAACCCACGCCCGACCCCGACCCCAAACCCGCAGAGGATAACAAGACCGAGACTTCCGCTGCCGCCGCAGCTATCGCTTCTGCACCTCTGTACGCGAAGTACCTTGTGCTTGAGGGCAAGGGTCAGCAGTGGACGGACGGAGACCTTGAGTTTGTGCTCAACTCCAACGCGGTCGTGAAGGTCCTCATTGACGGCGTAGAGGTCGAGTTCACGGTTGCCGAGGACGGCACTGTCACCATCGCCTCTGCGGTCATTGAGGCGCTTGAAGCCGGCACGCATGAGATCCAGTTCATCTTTGCCGACGGCAGCTGCATGACCACTTTCACCAAGTAATAACCCGCAAAGCATTTTTCACGGAATAGTTTCCGAGTATTTATCACGCATTTTTACAATTCTGATTTATATCAGATGGCGACGATCGGCGCGTCTCAGCGCCGTGGCGAAAGCGCCCCGCGGAAAAAACCGCGGGGCGCTGTTTCATGCTGTTATGCTTATTCTCCCGTCCGTGCAAGCTCCGTCAGGCGGCGCATTTTCTCCTCGAATATCTCCGCCGGGACGAGGGCGAGCCCCTCGGCGTCCTCGCTGAGGACGATGAAGCGCTGGCCGGGTTCAAAGCCGAAATGCTCGCGCGCGGCCTTGGGGATGACGAGCTGGCCGCGCTCGTTCATCACGACGGAGCCCCACACGTTCTTGCCCTTCGGCGCGGGAGGCAGCACGCCCGCGCCGTCGACCTGCTCCGTTTTCAAAAGCGCGTCCACCGTCACGCCGTATACCTCGGCGAGGCGGCGGCACTTCTCAACGTCCGGGATGGTCGCGCCGCTCTCCCATTTGGCGTATGCCTGGCGCGATATGCCGATCCGCTCGGCGATCTCCTCCTGCGAATAGCCATTGATGCCGCGTAGCATGGTCAGATTTTCTTTCAGCATGTTTTTCTCCTCATTTCAAAAGCGAATTGACCGCGTCGATATAGAGCTCGCTGTGGACAGAGTGTATCACGTGGTCGCTGGTGTCAGTCTCAATGAGCGTGCAGCTATCGCCGATGTACCGGGCAGCGCGTTCGGCCTGCTCCCTCGATGCGGCGCACAGATACGTGCCGCCATCACTCACGCTCTCCTTTGCGTGGATGTACACGCACGGCACGGCGATGTCCGAGAGTATCCTGGCGTGCGAGAGGCCGTTGTTCCAGCTGAGGTCATAGAAATGCTCGCCATAGGCGAAGTCATATTCCATCGCGTATTGGAACACTGACCACACGGAGGCGGGCAGAAAGCCGATCTTCACCGGTTCGCCGGGGTGGAGGTCATGGTAGCTCTGGGCGTAGCTGGCGATGCCGGGCATGGAGGATGCCATGTACAGCTGCCCCCACAGGCAGCGGCGCAGATAGAACGCTTCCCAGCACTCGGACTTGTCCGAAAGGTCGTATTCGTGCAGAGTCTTGTAGGTGTCGAGATACGCGAAACTCTGCTCCCAGCCCTCGCCCTCGGTGGAGAACACGGGAGGATCCTCCAGCACCGTGCCCGCGACGTTCTCCCCGCCATACGCGGCGATGTACGCCGCCGTGAGCGCGCCGTTGGAATGCCCCGCGACGACGGTGGGACCGCCGATGACGTTGTTGATAAACCAGATGAGGTCGTCGCCGTTCACATCGAGATAGTAAAGCCCCTCATCATGCGTTGAGCCGCCGTGCCCGTACACGTCGACGGCGTAGATGTGCCATTTCTCGCCCAGCGCGGGCAGCACGGGGGCGTAATCCTCCCATATGCCCATCTGCCCGTGGATGAGCAGCAGCGCGGGCTTGTCGTTTTCCACCTCGCCGTAGTTGATGACGCGCCCGGAGGGGAGCGTCACCTGCTTCTCCTGCGCCCCGGCACGATCGAGCGCACGCTCATATTTATCGTACCAGTGTATATTTTTGCGCCAGTACAGCCCGAACGCCAGCGCGGCGATGACAATGACGGCGCAGACGATGATAAGAACGACCCGCAATACGGTTTTCATACTTTTCCTCCATAACGATATAATAATCAGAATTGTATGAATATTGTAACGCACGGCTGCGGGGATTTCCACCAACTGCGCTTGTCATATTTATGTGATGTTTGTTATCATTGGTTGCGTTATAAAGCCGAGTAAAAGCCACCGGGGCGGTAAGGTCACGTCCCGATGGCTTTTGCATATCACTTCTTCGGCGTATACTCCGGCGCGGTGAAGCGGACGGGGGTGCGCTCAAGAACATCGTCAAAGGGCGCGGTGAGGATGAACTCCGTCTTTTCATCGCGCGTCAGCCCCTCGGACTGTGGCTTGACGACAAGGCGGACGCTCTGCCCGCCGGCGCGGTCGTAGAAGTCAAACGCCGTTTCGCCGGTCTCGCGCAGCTCAATGTTCTTGTTGCCCAGCGTTGTGCCGAACACCATCTGTAGCCCGTCGAGATAGCACGCGCGCTGCTCGGCGATGCAGTACAGCCCGCGGATGCCGCGTTTGACCTTGAGTATGTCCAGCGCCTCTGCCGCCGCGCGCACGCCGATGGCAAGTCCCGGGCAGTAATGCCCGTGCAGCAGCCCCGCCGATCTGTACAGCTCTTTTATATCCATGCTTACTCCTCCGTTTTCCAATATATCCGCATGACCTTTGTGTCAACGCCGTCGCTCACTGTGCCGTCATTATAGCATATTCCGCGCAGGTGTGCACGCATCTTTTCGCGCAGCGTGTCCGCGTCGGGCGACTGCGGAAAGTAATTGCGGCGCATATAGTCCGCCATCTCGTCGCACGTCCGCGTGTCCGCCCAGCAGTAGTCGACGTAGTCGACCTCCGGCGTGTACCCCGCCTCTCTGACGGCGGAAAGTATCTCCGCACAGTCGGCTTTGAGATCGCGGTCGAACGCGGGGCGCGCGGGCAGCCCGACGGCGGAGAGCAGCTCATCGCGGAACGGCTGACGCCAATCGTAAAACCGGGTGATGAAGCACCAGCCGCGGGTCATGCGGCTCATTCTGCGCACTGTTGCGGCGTCGTGCACGGCGGGTGACATTGTGGATATGGCGAAGTCAAACCCCGGCGCGAAAATATCCTCCACGCCAGTGACCGCGTCAAAGTCACAGCACTGCACCTGCCACGGCGTGGTGAACTCCGCCATGTTGCGCCGCGCCTGCTCTATCATTTTTTCGGATATGTCGATGAGCGTCACGTCGTAGCCAAGCCGGGCGAGATACACCCCGTATTTTCCCACGCCGCAGCCGATGTCGAGCACGCGGCAGCCCGGCGTGAGCATGCCGCGCTCACGCCAGAAGTTCAGCTGGCGGGCGTTATACTCGTTGATGCCGAGGCGGAAAACGCTCTGATAATCCGGGGCGGCGCTGTCCCATTTCACTTTTTCAGTCCACATCGCCGTCCTCCAGCATCACAACGACCGGCACGCCGTGCACGGTTTCAATATATGCGTGCATCCCGTAGACCGGGTAAATGTTCCCGTCCGTCAGGACGGAGGAGTCGCCGCTGGCGTAGACACTGCCGTCCTTCATCAGCAGAAACCTGTCGCAAAAGCGCAGGGCGAGGCTCAGATCATGGATGACGACAAGCACGGTTATGTGCTTCTCATCGGCGACGGTGCGCACCAGCTTCATCATTTCGTACTGATTGCGCGGGTCGAGGTTGCTCGTCGGTTCATCGAGGAGCAGCACCTTCGGCTGCTGCACGAGCGCGCGGGCGAGCATCACCTTTTGCAGCTCGCCGCCGGAAAGCTCGTCCACCGGGCGCAGACGCAGCGCCTCCAGCCCGACGCGCGCGATCATCTCGTCGCAGATGGCGATGTCCTCGTCGCTGACCGCCCATTTTATGTACGGCTTGCGCCCGAGGAGCACGCTGTCGAAAACTGTCGCCTGTGTCTGTTCGTTCTTCTGCGCAACATAGGCGATGTTCTGCGCGAGGGCGCGCTTCGTCATCGCGGCGACGTCCTCCCCGTCGAGCAGCACGCTGCCCTCACGGGGGGTATTTATGCGGTTGATGCAGGTGACGAGCGTGCTTTTGCCCGCGCCGTTGTTGCCCAGAATGCCGACGCACTCGCCGTCCGCGGCGGAAAAGCTCACGCCGCGCAGTATGTCCTCCCTGCCGTAGGAGAAGCAGAGATTATTCACTTCTATCATTTCATCCCGCCTCGCTTTATGATAAGGTAGAGGAACAGCGGCGCGCCGAGGAACGACGTGAGCGCGCCGATGGGCAGCACCGTCGGGGAGATGAGAGTGCGCGAGACGATGTCCGACACGATCAGCAGTGCCGCGCCGCACAAGGCGGAGCCGGGGATGAGAAAACGGTAGTCATTGCCGAGGAAGCGGCGCATGATGTGCGGCGCGATGAGCCCGATGAAGCTGATGCAGCCGACGAACGCCACCGCCACGGAGGAGATGAGCGCGCACATTGCCATGCTGCACAGTATCAGCGCGTCAACAGGCACGCCGAGGCTCTTCGCGGTGCTGGTGCCGCTCTCCATGGCGTTGTAGTTCCAGCGGTTGAAGATGAAGTACGCGAGCGCTGCGAACGACAGCACCGCGATGATGGCGATGTCGCGCCAACCGGCGCGCCCTAGGCTGCCGAACGTCCAGTAAACGACCGTGGCGACCATGACGTCGTCACAGAAATACTGGATGAGCGCCGTGCCGCCCGTGAACATGGAGCTGAGCGCAACGCCCGCGAGCACCATCGTGGCCGGGGTCACGCCGCGCAGCCGCGAGATGGCGAGAATGACGACGGTCGTCGCCATGCCGCCCGCAAACGCGCACAGCGTCACGAGCGCGGGGTTCGTCACGGTCAGCGCGGAGGACGTGCCCCCGGCGTTGACCTGTATGCCCGCGCCGAGGTACACGATCGCGACCGCTGCGCCGAACGACGCGCCCTGCGAAACGCCGAGTGTGGACGACGAGGCGAGCGGGTTTCGCAGCACGTTCTGCATCACGCAGCCGCTCATCGCCAGCGCCATGCCGACAACGGCGGCTGTCGCCAGCTTCGGCATGCGCACGTTCCATATTATCGTCTCCGTGCGCATATCGCCGCGGCGCAGCACGGCGCGGATGACCTCCCCCGCCGACAGCCCCGCCGAGCCCGCCGCGAGCGACACGAGCGCCGCGGTGAGCGTGAGCGCCAGCATTATCAGCAGCACGAGCCACTTTTTCCATATATACCGCTCATAATCGTGGGTGAGCGTTTTCAGGCTCTCTCTCTTCAAAACCGTTTATTCTCCAATGGTAAGCGTTCCGTAATAAAGCCCGCCGGCTTCCATCTCGGCAAAGGTGTCCTGCCCGAGCATGAAGGTGAGTATCTCCACGCCGATCTGGGGCATGGTCACGTCGGCAAACTGCTCGGGATAGAGCACGATGCCGGCGTAATATGCGTCCATGAGCGCGTAGGTGATGTTCGTGCCGCAGTTATTGAATGAGGGCATGGTGTACACATTGCCCTCGCGGATCGCGCGCAGGGAGTCAAAGAAGCCGGGGTTGGTGCTGTACTCGTCGTTGACGAGGTCCATGTTGCCCGGATCGAGGAAGATGACGTCCGGGTCCCACTCGATGACCTTTTCAAGGTCGACCTCGTAATAGTTCTGATCCTCCGCCTCGTCCGCGACGTTAAGCGCGTTCACGCCGATGAACGGACCGAAGTGGGCATACGTCCCGCCGAAGCCGTGCCGCCCGGAAAACGTGACCGCCCCGGCGTAGACCGTCTGCTTGTCGCTGTCGGGAATACCGGCGGTGCGGTCGGCGAGATCCTGCTTGCACTCGTCAATGAAGCCGAGCACCGCCTCGCAGCGCTCCTGCGCGCCGACGACCTCGGCAAACACGCGCATCGCGTCATAGAAGCTGTCGTCGACAAAATTGCGGCTGAGATAGCGCACGCAGACCACGGGGACACCGGTCTGACCGTAAAGCTCGTCCGCCGCCTCGGCGGAGAAGCCCGCGAGGATGACATCGGGTGCAAGGTTGATTATCTCCTCGGCGTAGCCGTTGTTCGCGCCGCTGCCGCCGCCGGAGCCGACGGAGGGCAGATCCTTTATTTCGTCACGGTAGACGGGGTTATAGTCGCGCAGCACGGTGTAGTTTTCCTTGTCGTGATCCTCAACGCCCACCATCATGTCCACAACGTCGAGGTACGCCGCCATGCGCGGCGCGCCGGAGCCGAGGCAGACGATGCTCTCCACGGTGTATGGTATCTCGACCTCGCGCCCCCAGGTGTCGGTGACGGTGCGCGTTTCGGGTGCTGCGGCGGTCTCCTCTGCCGCGGTATCATCGGCAGGGGCGGAAGCCTCTGTCGGCGCGGGCGCGGCGCTGCTGCCGCAGGCGGCAAGCGCGAATACCATCGCCAGCGCGAGTATAGCTGCGGTCAATTTCTTTTTCATTTTGCTTTACCTCTTTATCATTCTGCATCATTCTAAAAAGAATGATAAAAGTATAGCAGATACGATGCGGCATTTTAAGCCCCCATGGGGGATATAAATTTGCGAAATACGCACTTTTTCTCCGGCGTTCGCTGTGGTATACTGATGGCACTAATGAAAAGAGGGCAGAGTATGAAGTCGATGAGACCGGACAAGGACATTTGCGTGGAGAAAATACGCATCGCGGCGGAGGGGCGGACGATCCCGGCGCTCGTGCTCACGCCGAGGGGCGGCGCGCGGTCGCGCGCGTGCGTGCTGTGGATACACGGCGGCGGGTATATCTCGGGCATGAAGGAAATGGTGTACATGTCGCGCGCGGTGGAGCTTGTGAAAGACTTCGGCGTGACGGTCGTGTCGCCGGGGTACAGGCTGGCGCTGTTCGCGCCGTACCCCGCCGCGCTGGAGGACTGCTACGCGGCGCTGCTGCACATAAAAAATAACGCCGACGCGCTTGGTGTCGACGAGAGACAGATAATGGTCGGCGGGGAGAGCGCCGGAGGCGGACTGACGGCGGCGGTGTGCATGCTCGCGCGCGACAGGGGAGAGGTGAAGGTCGCTTTCCAGATGCCGCTGTACCCCATGCTGGATAATCTCGACACCGCGTCCTCGCGCGACAACCACGGCCGCGTGTGGAACACGCGCAAAAATCACCTCGCGTGGCGGATGTATCTGCGCGGCAGCGCAAAGCGGGACGATGTTTCGCCCTATGCCGCGCCCGCGCGGCAGACGGACTACACCGCCCTGCCGCCCGCCTACACCTTCGTCGGCGACGGGGAGCCGTTCTATGCCGAGACGCTGAGCTATATCGACGCGCTCAGACGCTGCGGCATTCCCGCGGAGGTCGACGTATACCACACGGATATGCACGCCTTTGACATGATGCAGCCGGACACCGCCCTCGCGCGTGAGGCGGCGGATAAGTTCAACGCGCGCTTTGCCTGCGCGCTGGAGCATTACTTCGCGTGACACTGTGATATAAAAAACTGAGGGTGCCTGCCCTCAGTTTTTATATGCCGTTATTCTTCGTCTGCCCAGATCTCCTTTGCTATGCGGAACACGGCCCATGCCTTCGGCCAGCCGCAGTAGAACGCGGCGTGGGTGACGATCTCGGCGATCTCATCCTTGGTTATGCCGTTTTTCTTCGCGCTCATCAGATGGTAGCGGAAGCTCTCATCCGTCAGCCCCTGTGCCATCAGCACCACGACGGTGACGAGCGAGCGGTCGCGCAGTGACAGCTTGTCCTCCCGGCTCCACACCTCGCCGAAGAGCACATCGTCGTTGAGCTGGGCAAATTTCGGGGCGAATTCGCCGAGTGCGTCGCGCCCGGCGGTCTGTTTGACAGCCATGATATATATCCTCCTTATATCTAAAATAGCTTAAAGCTTGCTGTATTCCTCGTCGCTCACCGGCTCGCACTATTCGTTGCTGCACCCCTCGCCGGGGACCTCAACCGCGATATGGCTGAACCAGCTGTCCTTTATTATATAACCTAAAGTCAGGTCGAGGTCAAGAGTACGGCGGGACGAAAAGATAAACTTTTGGTGAACACTGCGCGGCGATCGCTGTTGAACCGGCGGGCGCTGTGAGGTATAATGAAAGAAAACAACACCCGAAAGAGGAAAACACCATGCCGAATGTGATAGAAATCGCCGATTTCTCCGCGCCGGAGCTGGACATATATGCCCGCCTGACGGAAAACCAGCTCGTCAACCGCGCGCACCCGGAGGACGCGCTTTTCATCGCCGAGAGCCCCGTCGTGATTGGGCGGGCGCTGGACGCGGGGTGCGTGCCGGTGTCGTTTCTGATGGAGACGAAGCACGTGGAGGGCAAGGGGCGCGCGCTCATCGCCCGCTGCGGGGATATACCCGTGTACGCCGCGCCGCTGGAGGTGCTGACCGCGCTGACGGGGTTTCATCTCACGCGCGGCATGCTCTGCGCGATGCGCCGCCCGCGCCTTCTCCCGGCGGAGGAGCTGCTGCGCGGCATGACGCGCGTGGCGGTGCTGGAAAACGTGATGAACCCGACGAACATCGGCGCGATCTTCCGCTCGGCGGCGGCGCTTGGCATGGACGCCGTGCTGCTCACGAGCGCGGGGAGCGACCCGCTGTACCGCCGCGCCGTGCGCGTGAGCATGGGGACGGTGTTCCAGGTGCCGTGGACATACCTGCCGGAGGACAGACCGTGGACGGAGCTTCTGCGCGGCTTGGGGTTCAAGACGGCGGCGATGGCGCTGCGGGATGATTCGCTCAGCATTGCCGACCCGCGCCTCGCGGCGGAGGAGTGCCTTGCCGTGGTGCTCGGCACGGAGGGGGACGGACTTGCCTCCGCGACCATTGCTGGCTGCGACTATACCGTGCGCATCCCGATGTCCCACGGGGTGGATTCCCTCAACGTCGCGGCGGCGAGCGCCGTGGCGTTCTATCAGCTTGGTAAATGCGAAAAGTGAAGAATACATAAAAAATTACTGGCTGCCCGGTTGGACAGCCAGTATATTTTTTTACATGACGCCGGAGGCTTCCTTACTCTTGGCGATTATCTCGTTGAGCTTCTTCGCCGGGTAGTAGAGCGTGATGCCGATGACGAAGAATATCACGCACATCAGCAGCAGTATCAGCACACACTTGAGATATGTGCCCTGATAGAACCCGCCCACGCACTCGCGCACGAGATCCATGCCGTAGTGGAACGGCATGAAAGCGTAGAGATCCTGGAATATCTGCGGCAGGACATGGATGGGGTACGAGCCGCCGGAGCCCGCCACCTGAATGACCATGATGATGACCGACGCGGCGAGACCGACATTGTCCAGCGCGTAGGAGAAGGAGTAGTTCATCATCATGAAGTTGAGCGAGATGATCATGCACCCCAGCACGAAGAGGAGCGGGCTCAAGCACTGTATCTTCACGTAGAATAGGCAGCCCAGCGACGTGACGAGCGCCTGGAACATCCCGATGAACAGGAAGAGCAGCAGCCGCCCGAAGTACTTTTGTATCTGCGGGACATTCGCAAACTCCGGATAGGGGACGAGCGGCTTTATCATCGCCACCGACAGCAGCGACCCGACGAACAGCGCCAGCATGATGTAGTACGGCGACATGGCGGAGCCGTAGTCCGCGATCTCGTACACAATGACCGTGCGCATATCCACAGGTGAGACAAGGTAATCCGCCAGTCCGTCCGGGTTGTTCTCCAGCACGTCCATTATCTGGTGGAACGCCTCGCTGTTGACCATGCGGCGCACGTCGTCCGCCACGCTCTTGACGTAGTCATACACCTGATCGGAGAGCTCTATCGCCTCGTCAATGGTGAGCTGCGAGCTGGCCATGGCGCCGGCAAAGCGCTGCATCGTGTCGGCAAGGCTCACAGCGCCGTCTGCGCCCGCTATCATCAGCTCCTCCATGCTCGCCATGGTCTCCTGCGTCTGCTGTGCGGCATCCTGTATCATGCCGTTCACGTTGGAGTTGAGCGACAGCGCCGCCTCGCGCAGCTGCTGGCGTATCTCGTTTGCCTGTGCGATGAAGCTCTCCGCGTTTGCGGGATCGCCGGACGTCTTCACGGTGTCGTACAGAGCCGAAAGCCTATCTATGATAGCCTGTATCTGCGCCTGCGATGTCGCGGGCGCGACAGCTTTGAGCGATACCAGCGCGTCAATATTTGCTTGTATCATCACCAACGTCTGGTCGTAGAACGCGCGCTTATCCTGATAATCGTATACGAGCTGCTGCGCGGCGGCGACATCGCTATACGCGCTGTCGATATAGCCCGCTGCCTCGCTGATGAGGCTGTATTTGCTGTCGAGCATGAGGCTGAGGTCGTTGATATAGCTCATGGCGGAGCCGAAATCGCCGAAGTTGTTTGCGTCGACCGCGGCGTTGTACAGGGAAAGCTCATAGCTCATATCCGTGTACGTGTTTGCCGTGCTGAGTTCATTGCCCAGCGCGTTGAAGTCAGCAGACGGGTCGATGCCGGAGGCGAGGTCGTTATAGACGGCGTTTGCGTAGTTGAGCGCATTGGCGATGGCGTTCGCGGCAATATTCGCGTCCGCGCTGTAAGTGTTCAGCTCCGTGACCGTGAGTCCAGAGTAATTCAGATACTCCTGCGAGAAAGCATCGTCGGTCGTGTTGTTCAGCAGACTGCGCATGCTGCTGATATTGTCCTGCACGGTGCCGAAATCGACGCTGGACAAGTCAGCACCCAGCGACTCGGCGTAGTAAAGCGCGTCGCTCGCGCTGTCGAGATACCCGGCAACATTGTCGGCAAACTGAGGATCGCCCGCCCACGCGCCGAAAAGGTTTATCGTGTCGGCAAGGTTCTGATCAATGTCGTTGAGGGCGTTGAGAATGTTCTGCTCCGATGTGACGGAGGAATCATATATCGTGCCGGCGGTGATGCCCGCCTGATGGGACACCGCGCCCCCGTCGATCATGACCTGCCCCGCATCGTCCAGCGTTATCGCGCCGACCTCAAGCAGATTCTGCGTGTCGGCGGCGAGCACCTTGACCGAGCGCATGAGCTTTCGCATCGTGTCCAGCTTTTCGCACGCGCTGTCCATCTTTTCTGTCAGCCCGTCGGCAATATCGTCCGAATCAAGACCGAGCGCGTTGAAGATGGAGCTTATCGTTTTCAGCGAATCCGCGACCTTGCTGACGATGGTGCTGTTTATCTGCTCCTGCACGGCGGTCTTCGCCTTGTTCGTTATCTTCGGCGCGATGGCGTTTTTCTTCTCGTTCTCGTAATACTCGACCTCCGGGTGGACAAGGTCGCCGTCAAGAATGCTGAGAAAGTTCTTCGTAAAGTCCTTGGGCACGATGAGCGCGGCGTAATAGTCGCCCGCGTAGAGCCCGTCCATGGCCTCCTCGCGCGTGTCCACAAAGCACCAGCCCATCTGGTCGTTGCCCTTTATGCCGTCAATGACCATGTCGCCGATGTTCAGCTCAAGCCCCAGAAGATCGCTGCCCTTGTCCTCCGTTGCGACGACGACCTTGATGTTCGACGTTGACGCCGGACCGTAGGGGTCGGCGTTGGACATGATGTTGAACCATGCATAGAGGCACGGCACAAGGCAGAGACCGATAATGACGATGACCGGCACAACGCTCTCTGTCAACTTTTCGATGTCGCGGCAGAATATGCCCCATATGTTTTTCATACGCGCACCTCCGGCGACTCGCTGCTCTCTTTATCTGTACTGGCGGCTTTGACCTCGGCGCTCGCGGCACTGTCAGTCTCGCCGTCTGCGCTCGCGGCGTTATCGGCGTTGCTGGTCTCACCGGCGGGGGCTTCCGCCTCCTCAGTGACCTCTTCTGCCTCGGCCTCTATCGTGTTTTCAACTATCGCCACCGCTTCCGCCACGGCTTTTTCGCCCTCGGGCGTGCTCTCTTCCGCGGCGGGGGCGCTCTGCGCGTCGTTTTCAAGGCGGCGGAGAATAACGTCCACGAGCGACGGTGTCGCCGCGATCATCCCGCGCAGCTTCGCAAGGTTCGCCTCCGCGACGGGGTCAGCCGCCGTGGGACCGAGGTCAAGCTCCATCTGCGTGATGTGCTCCAGCTTCTTTTTCAGCTCGTGGTTGAGGTATTCGACCGCGATGAGGTACGCCGCGAGCGCGAACATGGTCATTATCCACAGCAGCAGTATAATGACCTTAGACCCCTGCGTCACGAACAGCAGCGTCAGGTACAGCACGAGCACGATGACCATGCCCCAAAGCCCCTTATGTATGCGCTGCTGGTTCGCCTGATGAATGGCAGTGACCTCGCTGACGAGGCGGTCAAACATTTGATGATATCTGCTGTCAGGCATTGCACTGCACCTCCTTTAAAACATCCCGGTCTCTTCAAGCTGCTCTTCCATGAAGTCGTTCACGCCGATGAATGGCTTGCGCGCGAACAGTCCTATCAGCAGCGCCACCACAGCGAAGATCAGCAGCTGCCCCAGCTTTACGATGAACGTGCTGCCGTATACGCCGCATATGCACTCGCGCATTGCGTCGATGGCGTAGGGGAACGGGAAGAAGCGGTATATCTTCCGGAAAATTTCCGGCAGAAGCTCTATCGGGAAGGTGCCGCTCGACCCCGCAATCTGCAAAACCATCACGACAACGACGATCGCCTTGCCCACGTCGCCGAACGATACGGCGAGCGAGTAGATCAGCAGGCTGAATGTGAAGCTCGTCACTGCGCCGCACACGAACAGCAGCCCGGGGTGCAGACACTGTATCTTGAGTATGAACAGGTCGCCCAGCAGAATGACGACGGTCTGTATCTGGCTGAGCACGAAGAACAGCAGGTAGCGCCCGAAGTACAGCTCGTGCGGCTTCGGGTCGATGAGCCCGTCGCGCCGCGCGTGCGGCTTGAATATCGCGCCGAGCATAACGCCGCCGACCCATATTGAAAGTATCGTGTAGAACGGCGCCATGGCGGAGCCGTAGTTTTCAATGGGGTACACGGGGGTGACGGTCGTCTGCACGACCTGGGCAAAGTATTCGCCGTAGACCACCGGGCTGCCGCCGAGAATTTCAATGAGCGTCTGGATATATTCCTCGCCGTCGAGCGTTTCCAGCCGGTGCAGCACATCGTTGAGCGAATTGGTCACGCGCTTTCCGGCGGGCTTGAGGATGTTGACAACTTCGTTCGCGTCGGCCTTCGTCTGCGCCGCGGCTTCCTTGAGCACTGCCGCGTCGCTGAGCATGATCTTTGAGCTTTCGAGCAGGTCGGCCACGTTGAGGAACGTCGCCGAGAGCTCGCGCCCTATATCCTCCACGCAGGGAATGAACGATGAGTTGAGCGCGATGAGCGTTTCAAGCGAGGAGCTGACGTTTTCCACCGTGCCGGCGAGTATCTCCTGCTCGGCGAGCATATAGAGCCACTTGCTCGTCTCGTTCGCGGCGTCTGACATATCCGTCATCAGCTTCCCGTAATCCCCGGGCAGATTTGACATGGCTCCGAGCGTTTCCGACAAGGCTTTGAGACTGTCCGCGCTGTCGGTGACGACCTGCTGCGCGTTAGCGACCGCGCCGCCGCTGCTGTTGCTGTCCTGAAGTATTCTCAGCGCTTCCTCAAGGCGCGCGTTTATCTCGTTGATGTTCATGTTTATCTCGGCGACAGTCGCGTTGATGTCCGCCGCTGTGGGCATGTTCTCTTCCATCTGCATCAGTATCTCGTCGAGCCTCTGCGTGTCGAGCGAGTTCTGCGGGATGCCGGACGTCGCGGCGGAGAACGCCGCCATGGTCTGGTCGGCGGCCTTGAGCGTGGTTATCGCCTGTTTTATAATGCCGTGGAACGTGCCGGAGGGGTCGTCGCTCTCAATGTCCTCGGCGATACGGTTGGCCGACTCCATCACAGTGTTGATGACGACCTCAAGATACGCCTCGTTTATCGAGGTCTTCACGCTCTCGGCGGCGGTGTCGGTTATCTTCGTGGCGACGGCGTTTTTCTTCGCGTTTTCATAGTATGTAATGCTGGGCTTGCCCGTCCACTCCGTGAGCATGTTGAACATGTTGTAGGAGAAGTCCTCATCAATGACGACGGCGGCGTAGTATTCGCCGGAGTACACGCCGTTGACTGCCTCCTCTTCGTTGTCGAGGAAGATCCAGTTGATGCTCGTCGCCTCGCGGAGGTTGTCGAGCACCTCGTCGCCCTTGTTCGTGACCGTGCCGTCATCGTCGACATAGCCCTTGTCCATGGAGGCGAGGGCGATGGAGATGTTGCCGGTGTTGCCGTAAGGGTCCCAGTTGGAGTAGATGTTCAGCCATGCGTAGAGGCTGGGCAGCAGGCATATCGCCAGCGCTACAGCCATGGCAAAAAAGTGTTGGCTGAGCGTTTTAATGTCATATTTGAAGACAGCCAGTATGTTCCGCATAATTCCTCCGTAAGCAGTACGCCATGCGCAGATATACAGCCATAGTTCGCCTGATAATATACAATCAATTATATATCTAAATCTAAGAAAAGTCTATAAAGAATAGCGCGCAAAGCGGACAGATCGGCAGATTTGTCCGAAAAATCCGCGTCAATTTTTGTTGACATAATAAATCCCGCCCCTTATCGGGACGGGATAAAGCTGTTGAATTGTATAGAGGATCAGCCCTCGTTCCATGCGCGTATCTCGGTGCGCAGCCAGTCTGTCCACTCGGCGATGCCCTCGCCGGTGCGGGCGGAGATGGGGATGATCTTTATGTTCGGGTTGAGGCGGCGGACGTACTTTTTGCACGCCTCAAGGTCAAAGTCAAAGTACGGCATGACGTCGATCTTGTTGATGAGCAGCACGTCGCAGATGGAGAACATCAGCGGGTACTTGAGGGGCTTGTCGTCGCCCTCGGGGACGGAGAGTATCATCGCGTTTTTGGAGCTGCCTGTGTCGAACTCCGCCGGGCAGACGAGGTTGCCGACGTTTTCAAGTATTGCAAAGTCCACATCGTCCACGCCGAGACCCTCAAGCCCCTGCTTGGTCATGCCCGCGTCGAGATGGCACATGCCGCCCGTGTGCAGCTGGATGACCTTCGCGCCGGTCTTCTCGATCGTCGCGGCGTCGACGTCGCTGTCGATATCCGCCTCCATGACGCCGATCTTAAACTCATCCTTCAGCGCGGCGATGGTGGCCTTGAGCGTCGTGGTCTTGCCGGAGCCGGGGGAGCTCATGAGGTTGAGCAGGAACGTCTTGTCGCGCTTGAGCTCCTTGCGCAGAAGCTCCGCCTCGCGGTCGTTATTTTCAAAAACGCTCTTTTTTATTTCAAGAACTCTGAATCCTTCCATGGATTATACCTCTCAGTATTTTAGAATGTCAGTATTATAACACCGTTTCCCGCGCTTTGCAATGTTTTATACTACTGTGCAAGAAAGGCGAGCTTTGCGCGTATGTCCCGCTCAAAATCCGCGCGGTTCACGGCAAAATCGCTGTCGGCGGGCGGCAGGGCGACGATCCCGCCCGTGTTGAGGGTGATCAGCGCGCTCCAAAGCGCGTCGCGCGTGATGAGGGAGCTTGTCCGCGCGGGGATAAGCTGCGTTTGCAGCGCGAGGCGCGTGTCGCGGTTGGAGGAGAAGAGCCATGCGAGAAATGCGGAAATGTCCCCCGTGCTGCGGCTGCCGCGCGCCACCACGGCGAGTCCCCACGCCTCGCCCAGCGCGCCCTCGCCGCCCGCCGCCGTCAGCGGCGGCACAGGCAGGACGGAGACGCCGCGACCTAGCTTTTTGGACAGGGCGGTCGTCCCCACCACGGAGCAGCCCAGCTCCCCATCGCTGACGGCGGAGACCTCGTCCCCGCTCGTCAGCGAGAGCGCGCCGGTGTAGGCATTCTCGGCGAGGAGATTATATATGTGCTTATACACCTTGCTTGAGCGCGCGGCGGAGCCGGCGTCGAACTCCTCCCCCTCGCGCAGGTATTCCGTGAAAAATAGCGGGGCATAGTCCGCCGCGGCGTAGAATGGCTTGCCGGTCTCACTGCGGTATTCCTCCGCCGCGGCGCTCAGCGCTTCAAGCGTCGTGAGATCGCGCCCGGCGGTGAGCGTGGTGTTCACAAAGAGCACCTGAACCTCCGCCCCGACGGGGAAGTAGCTCGCGCCGATGCAGGCACTGCGGCTTGAGAGCGCGCGGGGATAGTCCGGCGCGTTGTCGCCCAGCGCGGCGGATATGTCCGTGAGCTTTCCGCGCGCGTGCATATCGAACGCGCGGTAGTGCGAGCACAGCACGAGATCGGGCGCCTGCGTGTCGAACGCGGCGGCCATCGCGTCCTCATCGGCAAAGGGGACGCACTGCACCGGCAGCGACGCGCGGGATATGCTCTTATTATACCCAGCCGCGAGCGCCACGAACTCATCCGACATTGTGCCGCCCTCGACGTACCACACCGTTATCGCGCCGCGCGCGTCGTCCGGGCGCGACACGGCAAAGATGTATATCCCGCCGACTATCACCAGCGCCGCGAGCACGGCCAGCAGATTGCGTATTTTCATAGTCTGCTCCAAAATCCGAGTTTATACTATATATTTAACCATAATTCGGCGGCAATAGCAAGCTTGACAGCTGTGATATAATCCAGTCGTAATAAAGAATTAGTAGAAAAGCAATATATTCCACGGAGGGAAGGGCATGAAATACAAAGCGGTATTGTACGATATGGACGGCACGGTGCTCGACACGCTCGCCGACCTCACGGACGCGGTGAACGTCTCCCTGCGGCACTTCGGCTTGCCGGAGCAGCCTACCATGCACGTGCGCGACGTGCTCGGCAACGGGGCGAGGCGGCTGATAATGGGCTGTCTGCCGGAGAACACCGACGAGAAAACGGCGGACGCGGTGCTTGAATTTTATAAGCCGTATTATGACGCGCACTGCCGCGAGAAGACCGCGCCCTACCCCGGCATTACGGAGCTGATGCAGCGTCTGCGCGACGCGGGCGTGAAGCAGGCGGTCGTGTCCAACAAGCCCGACGGCGCGGTGAAGGAGCTGGCGGAGCTCTTCTTCGGCGGGCTTATCGAGTCCGCCGTCGGCGAGAGCGAGACCGTGCGCCTCAAGCCCTGCCCGGACGCGGTGCTCGCCGCGGCAAAGCTCATGGGAGTTTCAAAGGACGAGTGCGTCTACGTCGGCGACTCCGAGGTCGACATTGAGACCGCGCGCCGCGCCGGGATGGACTGCATCTCCGTGGCGTGGGGCTTTCGCGACGAGGACATGCTGCGCGCCGAGGGCGCGTCGTGCATCGTCCGCTCCGCGGAGGAGCTTTTTGAAGCACTCAAGTAAAGTAGGTATATATAGCTATCGCCGCTGTGGTGTCACAGCGGCGATTTTTTTATCTGCGCCCAGCGGCGCGGGTATTTTTCCGGCGTGGGGCGGCACTTTTCGATGATGACGAACGAGTGCACCGCGTCCGTCCCCGGCACGGTGTAGCTCACGATGGGGCAGAGCTGCCCGCCCAGCACGGAGACGGCATGCGCCGCCTCGTCCACCTCGCTGCCGCAGTCGGGGCCCTTCATCGCGATGAAGCTGCCGCCGACCTTCACGAACGGCAGGCACAGCTCGCACAAAAGCTCAAGCCTTGCCACGGCGCGCGCCACGGCGAAGTCATAGCTCTCGCGGCGCTCACGCGCGGCCTCCTCCGCGCGGGCGTGGACGCACTCCACATCGTCAAAGCCGAGGAGGGCGCAGGTGTCGCGCAGAAAGCCGACGCGCTTGTCGAGACTGTCCAGCAGCGTCAGGTCCATTTCCGGCTGCGCGATCTTCAGCGCGAGACCGGGAAAGCCCGCGCCGGTGCCCACGTCGATGACGCGCTTTGCGCGCATATCCGCCGCGGTGAGGATGGCGGCGCTGTCGAGAAAGTGCAGCCGCGCGCTCTCATCCTCGCCGGTGATGGCGGTGAGGTTCATCACTCGGTTGACCTCCGTCAGGCGCTCATAATATGTCCGGTATCGCGGCAGCGCCGCGCCGTCCGGCGTGACGCCAAGCTCGGCAAAGCCGGTTTTCAAAATGTCTTCCAGCATAAAAAGTTAAACCCTATTTATAAAATTCGTGGTCGCCGATGGCGGTCACATACGTGCGGTTCTCACGGAACCAGTAGTTGCCGTTATTTTCGGGGTTGACGAAGTATATGCTCTCGCCGACGGTGTTGTACCCCTCGAGCACGAGGTAGGTTGCAATATAATAAAGCTCCGTGGGCTTGCCGTGCATGGAGCCTGTGGCGGCGGGGGTGAACTGCACGGCGGTGCGGCTGTCGTAGAGCACCTCAAAAATAGTGTCCGGGAAGTCGTCATCCTCCACGCGGTTGAGCACCACGGACACCACGCCCATTATCCCCGCCAGCGGCTCCTCCAGCGCCTCAACATAGGCGATGTGCGGCAGCCAGTACAGCTCATCGGCGGAAAAATGCGTCGCGTAATAGTCCTCGTTCCCGCTTATCATGCGCACCTGTGTTGTGGATATCTCCACCGTGCCCTCATCCGTCAGCTCGCCCGTGAGCGAGAATATGCGCCCTATCGCGTCGAGCGGGAGGTACACATCCTCCCCGCAGGTGATGTACCCGCGCGGCAGATAGATGTAGCGGAAGTTTGCCTCGGCATAGCCCGCGTCGCGCGCCGCCGAAAGCTCCAATCCGGGGGCGGACGCGGTGAAGCCGTCCTCCGTCACGCTTGTGCGTATATCCACGCCGTACATCTCGCCGATGTCGGCAAGGGCGAGGTACGCCGTGCCGCTTTTGATGAACGCGCGCCCGGACAAAAGCCCGTTGATGTACACCCGCGCGTCCTCAAGCTCCGGGCGCTCGCGCGCGGGGGAGGGGACGGCATCGTCCGCCGCTGCCGAGGGGCAGAGGGCGGCGAGCATTAGCGCCGCGCATATCAGCGCGCACGCGGCGCGCCGGTAAATACGCCTCACTGCGCCTCCTTTATCTCCCGCAGAGCCTTGGCGAGCTGATCGGGGCAGGAGGTGGACTTGAAGCCGCAGTGTATGCCCTCGAGCCGGGCGATAACGTCGTCCACGTCCATGCCCTCCACGAGCTTGGCGATGCCCTGCAAATTGCCGCTGCACCCGCCGAGAACCTTCAGCCCCATGACCTTGCCGTCATCAATGTCGATCTCCATCTGCTGCGAGCATACGCCGCGCGGTCTGTATGTATATTTCATAAAAAAACACCTCTTTTATATTGTATGCGCACAGTTTATCACGAGCGGCGGCATTTTGCAATGGGCATAATCGCGCGGCGCGGGGCATACGCTGAAAGGACAAGTGAGAACACCAGCCAAAGGAGGAAGAGCCGATGCGCGCGATAAGAAGCATTTCCGCCGCGCTTGTGATGGCGCTGAGCATGTATATCCTCTCCGCCTCGCCGCTGTACGCCTATGCCGAACGCCGCGCGCGGCAGACCATAGAGGCGGGTCGCATGAAGAATGTGACCGTGACAGCGGCGGATGCCCCGTCCGCGGCGGAGACCGCGCCGCCGGATGTTGACACTACGATGCGGGAGACCGCGCCCGCGCCGACAGCCGCGCCCATCGCGGCGTACATCCCCGACAGCGCGGACGGCGGCGAGACCGTGGAGGCCATCACCGTCACGAAAACGCCGGACGGGCGCGAGGAGATATTGGAGACCACGATAGAGGGCGGGCTTGCCATCAAGAATCAGACGGGGTACAAGACCGACATCGGGCAGCTGCTGCTCGCGGGACCGGCGTTTCGCTTCCCAGCGGAGGGCGCGCAGATACTCATCATCCACACGCATTCCAGCGAGGCGTACACCCCCGCAGGGCTGGATAAATACGAGGCGAGCGACGAGGCGCGCACCGAGGACACGCAGTACAACATCGTCCGCGTCGGCGACGAGCTGACGGCGGTGCTGGAAAACGCGGGGCTGCACGTCATCCACGACCGGGGGATATACGATTACCCCAGCTATACCGGCTCCTACACGCGCTCGGCACAGGCGATAGCCAACTGGCTGGCGGACTACCCCAGCATCCGTATGGTCATCGACGTCCACCGCGATGCGCTCGGTGAGAACGGCACGGTGTACAAGACCATGGCGGAGGAGGACGGCGTGTGCGCAAGTCAGGTGATGATGCTCATCGGCACGGATGAGAGCGGGCTTGC
This sequence comes from uncultured Oscillospiraceae bacterium, assembly GCA_934572335.1. Lineage (GTDB taxonomy): Bacteria > Bacillota > Clostridia > Oscillospirales > Oscillospiraceae > Limivicinus. Next base: position 101,810 of record CAKTKU010000002.1, on the reverse strand, counting down.
CCACAGCGGCTGGCGGGATAACCTCGCCCTCGCGGTGTATCTCCAGCAGGCGGTCAGCACCGCGCACCCCACGCTCATGCGTCCTGTGCAGCTCGTCCCCCAGCGGTATAACCAGCATCTCTCGCCCGGCTCCATGATCCTTGAGGTCGGCAGCAGCGGCAATACCTTGCAGGAGGCACTTGCCGCCGTGCGCCTCTTCGGTGAGAGCGCCGCCCCGGCCCTCGCAGCATTGGTCGAGCAGCCAGATGGCGCGCAATAAGGGAAGCAAAAAAATTTTAGAGAAATTGAAAATACCCCTTTACAAATCGAAAAATCTGTGCTATATTTATTTCAGTAATAAGAACTATTACTGATTTATAAACAAAAAGCGTAGGAACGGAGGTGTGCCGGTGGAGGCGAAGAGAAACAACAGCAAAAAGCGTCAGGCGATATATGATTACCTCTGCTCCGTGACGGATCATCCCACGGCGGAGATGGTGTATGCCGCCCTCAAGCCGGACATTCCGGAGCTGAGCCTCGGCACGGTGTACCGCAATCTTGCGGTGCTGATGGAGGAGGGGCAGATAATCTCCGTGGGCAAGGTCGACGGGCAGGAGCGCTATGACGCGCGCACAGAGCCGCACGCGCACTTTGTCTGCCGTGGCTGCCGCAGGGTGCTGGATGTTTTCCTGCCGGATGTGGTGAGCGCGCTGTACGGCGAGGTGGATGTCCGCTTCGGCTTTCTGACCGAGGGGCATACGCTCACGCTGCACGGACTGTGCGACCGCTGCCGCGGGGAATAATTTTTGTTTATTGCGCTTGCGCGATAAAGATATATGGAATGAATATAAAACAGTACAAAACACTAATGAGGAGGAAATTATTATGAAGAAATGGGTTTGCCCGGTTTGCGGTTATGTTCACGAGGGTGATACGCCCCCTGAGTTCTGCCCCCAGTGCCATGTCCCCGGCTCGAAGTTCGTCGAGCAGAAGGACGATATGAGCTGGGCAGCGGAGCACGTTGTCGGCGTCGGCAAGCAGTTCGGCGCGGATGTGCCGGAGGAAGTGCGCAACGAGATCATCGAAGGTCTGCGCGCCAACTTCATGGGCGAGTGCACCGAGGTCGGCATGTATCTTGCGATGGCGCGCGTCGCCCACCGCGAGGGTTATCCCGAGATCGGCCTGTACTGGGAGAAGGCAGGGCTTGAAGAGGCGGAGCACGCCGCCAAGTTCGCCGAGCTTCTGGGCGAGGTCGTCACCGACAGCACGAAGAAAAACCTTGAGATGCGCGTCGAGGCGGAGAACGGCGCCACCCTCGGCAAGACCGACCTTGCAAAGCTCTGCAAGAAGTATAATCTCGACGCACTGCATGACACCATCCACGAGATGGCGCGAGACGAGGCGAGACACGGCAAGGCCTTCGCCGGTCTGCTGAAAAGATATTTCTGATCGACTTATAGAGGAGGAAACACCATGAAATATGTATGCAATGTGTGCGGCTGGGTCTACGACGAGGACGAGCAGGGCACGAAGTGGGAAGACCTTCCCGAAGACTTCACCTGCGAGCTGTGCGGCGTCGGCAAGGACGATTTCAGCCCCGAGGAGTAATAGAAAACGAAAGCCCTTTCACGCCGCGGCACACATCCGCGGCGTGAGTTTTTGCCATGAGCAGTAATATACCAAACTTTTCGCGCGAAACCCGCGGCATTTTGTGAAAAAATGCAGTTGACAATGTTGGCGCGAATTTGTATACTCTAACCGTAGATTTAACTAAGGAGCTTTCTTATGAGAAGCAGCATTATTTTTGCATACGCTTATTACTACTTTACTGTTGAAAAATAGTAAGGGTAATTTGTGATGCAAAAAATGCTACGATCAGCAAGTAGGTTTCATGCGGCACAGGTTACGCCTGTGCCGCTTAATTTTTTATCCGGAGGAAAAAACGATGATTGTTGTACTCAAGCACGGTGTTGAAGAAAAAAAGCGCGACCAGCTTATCGACTGGCTGAAGGGACAGAACCTCGGCGTTCACATCTCCGTCGGCGATTATCAGACGGTGCTCGGTCTTATCGGCGACACGACGAAGGTGGACATGGACCTCATCTCCAGTCTCGGCATCGTCGATTCCGTCACGCGCGTGACGGAGCCGTTCAAGTGCTGCAACCGCAAGTTCCATCCGGATGACACCGTTGTGGATGTCGGCGGCGTGAAGATCGGCGGGGGCAACTTCTGCCTCATCGCGGGTCCCTGCTCGGTCGAATCTGAGGAGCAGATCGTCACCGTGGCAAAGGCGGTGAAAGCGTCGGGCGCGAACATGCTGCGCGGCGGCGCGTACAAGCCACGCACTTCCCCCTACGATTTTCAGGGGCTCAAGGGCGACGGGATAGAGCTTTTGAAAATCGCCCGGCGCGAGACGGGATTGCCCATCGTCACGGAGATAATGAGCGTGTCCGCCCTGCCGGAGTTCGAGGATGTCGACCTCATTCAGGTCGGCGCGCGCAATATGCAGAACTTTGACCTCCTGCGCGAGCTGGGCAAGCTGAGAAAGCCGATACTGCTCAAGCGCGGGCTTGCCAACACGCTCAAGGAGCTTCTTATGAGCGCGGAGTACATCATGGCGGGCGGGAACGAGCAGGTCGTCCTCTGCGAGCGCGGCATCCGCACCTTTGACGACTACACCCGCAACACCCTCGACCTCGCGGCGGTGCCGATGCTGCGCGAGCTGACGCATTTGCCCATCATCGTCGACCCCAGCCACGCCACGGGCATCGCCCGCCTTGTGCCGCCCATGGCGCTCGCCGCCACGGCCGCCGGTGCGGACGGACTGATAATCGAGGTGCACAACGACCCCATGCACGCCCTGTGCGACGGCGCGCAGTCCCTGCGCCCGGAGGAGTACGACGCGCTTGTGAAAAAGGTCATGCGCGTGAGAGAGGTCGTGACGGCATGACGGTCGGCATTGTCGGGCTGGGGCTCATCGGCGGCTCGTTTGCCAAGGCGTACTCCGCCGCGGGAGAGCGCGTGCTCGCCTTTAACCGCACGCGCAGCGTGCTGGATTTCGCGATAATGAGCGGCTGCGTGGACGCGGAGCTGACGCGGGAGAATATATCCGGGTGCGACCTCGTGCTCATCACGCTCTACCCGCGCGCAGCGATAGATTATTTTGCCGATATGGCGCCGTATATCGGGGATAAGCCCGTGGTGCTCGACTGCTGCGGCACAAAGCGCGAGGTATGCGCATCGTGCTTCCCCATCGCCGAGGCAAACGGCGTGCATTTTCTCGGCGGACACCCGATGGCGGGCACGCACAACTCCGGCTTCAAATACGCGCGTGCCGAGCTATACCACGGCGCGCCGATGGTCATCGTTCCGCCGAATCCGGACGATTTTGAGCTGATGGAGCGGGCAAAGACCCTGCTCGCCCCGGCGGGGTTCGGGCGCTTCTCGTTCACGGATGCCGAGGCGCACGACGCGATGATCGCGTTCACCTCCCAGCTGGCACACGTCGTCTCCAACGCATATGTCAAAAGCCCGACCGCCGCGCGCCACAAGGGCTTCTCGGCGGGCAGCTACAAGGATCTGACGCGCGTGGCATGGCTCAATGCGCCAATGTGGGCGGAGCTTTTTATGGAGAACAGTGACTTCCTTTTACAGGAGATAGACTGCTTCATCGGCAGTATGCAGCAGTACCGCGACGCTATTGCCGACGGCGACAAGCAGCGCCTGACGGAGCTTCTCGACGAGGGCAGGAGAATAAAGGCGGAGGTCGACGGGCATTGACGACTATACACGTGAAAGCGTCAAGGGAATATGACGTTATTATAGAGCGCGGCATACTCGACCGCGCGGGGGACGAGCTCAGGCGCGTGAACGAGCGCGGCTCCACCGCCGCCATCGTCGCCGGGGAGCGCGTCGCGGCGCTGTACGGCGCGCGGCTTGCCGCCTCGCTTGAGCGCGCGGGCTACCGCGTGGTGTCGTTCGTGTACCCCGGCGGGGAGCAATATAAGACGCTTGAGACCTACGCAAGGCTCATGGACTTCCTCTCGCGCGAGCATTTCACCCGCACCGACCTTGTCGCCGCGCTCGGCGGCGGCGTGACGGGCGATCTTGCAGGCTTCGCCGCGGCGACGTATCAGCGCGGCACGGCGTTCGCGCAGATACCCACAACGCTGCTTGCCGCGGTCGATTCCTCCGTCGGCGGCAAGACCGCCGTCGACCTCCCCTCGGGGAAGAATCAGGCGGGCTGCTTTTATCAGCCGTGCGCGGTGCTGTGCGACCCGGACACGCTCTCAACGCTGCCGGAGGCGGAGTTTGCCAACGGTTGTGCCGAGGTCGTGAAATACGGCGTGCTCGGCGATGCGGAGCTCTTTGCCGCGCTTGAGCGCGGCGGCGTTCATCCGCAGCTTGAGCGCGTGATCGCGCGATGTGTGGAGATGAAGCGCGACATCGTCGAGGAGGACGAATTTGACACCGGGCGCAGGCTCCTTCTGAACCTCGGCCACAGCGTCGGGCATGCCATTGAAAAGTGCAGCGGCTTTGCCGTGCCGCACGGCAGCGCCGTGGCGATCGGCACGGTCGTGATAATGCGCGCGGCCGCGGCGCGCGGCATATGCCCCATGTCATCCTTGGAGCGCACGGCGGCGCTGCTGAAAAAATGCGGACTGCCGACAGAGACAGAGTACACGGCGGACGAGCTCAGCCGCGCAATGCTCAGCGACAAGAAGATTGCGGGCGGCAGACTGCGCCTCGTCGTGCCGGAGAATATAGGCCGCTGCCGCATAGTTCCGGCGGCGGCGGACGAGCTGCCCGGCTGGCTCAGAGACGGAGGGATAGCATGAATACGACCGTACGCTGCGGCGCGCGCACCGGGCGCGTACATATCCCGGCGTCCAAATCACAGGCGCACCGGCTGCTCATCTGTGCCGCGCTCGGCGAGAGTGAGTGCACGCTCCGCTGCGAGGGCGCGTCGAATGACATCACCGCCACGGTGCGCTGCCTCAACGCGCTCGGCGCGGATATACGCATCGAGGGCGAGGAGATGACCGTCCGCCCGATAGAGCGCGCCAAGGAGGAAATCTGCATTCTCCCCTGCGGAGAGAGCGGGTCGACCCTGCGCTTTCTGCTGCCGCTAGTGGGCGCGCTCGGCGCGGACGCGGTGTTTGAGATGGAGGGACGGCTGCCCCAGCGCCCTCTCGCGCCGCTGGACGCGGTGCTGGAAGAGCACGGAATGCGCCTTGAGCGCGACGGTGCGCGGCTCATCTGCTCCGGGAAGCTCCGCGTGGGGACGTACTCCGTCAGCGGCGGGGTGTCGTCGCAGTATATCTCGGGGCTTCTGATGGCGTTGCCGCGGCTTGACGGCGTTAGCCGTCTTGAGGTCACGGGACAGCTGGAATCTGCGCCCTACGTCGCCATGACGGAGGCCGCGCTTGAGCTTGCGAAGCTGAAATTTGAAAAGAATGATAATGTATACACCATCCCCGGCGCGCAGCGCGCCGCCATGCCGCGGCACTGCGCCGTGGAGGGCGACTGGTCGAACGCCGCGTTCTTTCTGTGCATGGGAGCGCTTTCGCCGCGCGGTGTGACGGTGGACGGGCTGAATCTGCGCTCGCCGCAGGGCGACCGCGCCGTGCTGGATATTCTCCGCCGCCTCGGCGCTGATGTGCGGGAGCACGGCAATAGCGTGACCGTGCGCCGCGCCGCGCTCACCGGCTGCACGGTCGACGCGCGAGAGATACCGGATCTTATCCCGGTGCTCAGCGTGGCCGCGGCGACGGCGCAGGGCGAGACGCGCATTGTGAACGCCGCGCGGCTTCGGCTGAAGGAGTCTGACCGCCTTGCAAGCACCGCGCGGCTCATCTCCGCGCTCGGCGGGGACATCACGGAGCTTGAGGACGGGCTTATAATACGCGGCGTACCGGCGCTCGCGGGCGGCACGGCGGACGCCTGCCGCGACCACCGCATCGCAATGTCCGCCGCCGTCGCCGCCTCTGTCAGCCGGGGGGACGTCACCATCCTCGGCAGCGACTGCGCGGCGAAATCCTACCCCGGATTCTGGGACGACCTTGACGGCTTGGAGGTAACGGAATGAGCAGCAGCTACGGCGAAAATATACGCATCACGATATTCGGCCAGTCGCACTCCGACGCGATCGGCGTGACGATCGAGGGGATACCTGCGGGAGAGCGGATAGACATGGACGAGCTCCGCCGCTTTACCGACCGCCGCGCCCCGGGGCGCAATGAGTACAGCACGCCCCGCCGCGAGAGCGACGCGCCGGAATTCCTCTGCGGCGTTGTCGGCGGCGTCACCTGCGGCGCGCCGCTCACCGCGGTAATACGCAACACCAACACCCGCCCGCAGGATTACGATGCCCTGCGCCTGACGCCCCGCCCGGGGCACGCGGACTACACCGCGCAGGTGAAGTTCCGCGGCGCGCAGGACGCCTCCGGCGGCGGGCACTTCTCCGGGCGGCTGACAGCGCCGCTGTGCATTGCCGGGGGAATATGCAAGCAGCTTCTCTCGCGCGAGGGCATAGAGATCATCAGCCGCATAAAGTCCATCGCGGATATCGAGGACGCGGGCGAGCTGACAGCCTCCACGGCGGAGAAGGACTTCCCCACGGTGGACGACGCGCGCGGCGAGGAAATGCGCGCGGCAATAGCCGCGGCGCGGGCGGAGGGAGACTCCGTCGGCGGCGTGGTGGAGTGCGCGGTCATCGGCGTTCCGGCAGGGCTGGGCGACCCGATGTTCGGCGGCATGGAAAACCGCATTGCCGCCGCCGTGTTCGGCATCCCCGCCGTCAAGGGCGTGGAGTTCGGCGCGGGCTTTGCCGCCGCCGGTATGCGCGGCAGCGAGGATAACGACCCGTTCGCCGTTGAAAACGGCGCGGTCGTCACCGTGACCAATAACTGCGGCGGCATTCTCGGCGGCATAAGCGACGGCATGCCCATCATCTTTCGCGCCGCGATAAAGCCGACGCCGTCGATCGCAAAAACGCAGCACAGCGTGGACATGGCCGCGCTTGAGGCTAAGGACATCAGAATAACCGGCAGACATGACCCCTGTATCGTGCCGCGCGCCGTGCCCTGCGTTGAAGCGGCGGCGGCGCTCGCCGTGTATGACGCGCTTCTCGCGCGCAGAAAGGAAATGAGGTAAAGAAAATGGATCTTAACGACTATCGCAGAGAGATGGACGCGGCGGACGAGCAGCTTCTTGCGGCGTTTGAAAAGCGTATGGAGGTCGCGCGGCATATCGCGGAGTATAAGCGCGAAAACGACCTCCCCGTGCTGGACGCGAAGCGCGAGCGGGAGAAGCTGCGCGCCGTCGCGGACAAGGTGCCGGAGGAGCTGAGCGAGTACGCCGTGACGCTCTATTCCATGCTCATGGAGCTCAGCCGCAGCAGTCAGGCACGTTTTATCGGCACGAAGAGCACGCTCCCCGCGGAGATCGAAAACGCGATAAAGAATACGCCCCAGCTCTTCCCGGAGAATGTCCCAGTGGCGTGCCAGGGCGTGGAGGGTGCGTATTCCCAGCTCGCGTGCGAGCGGCTTTTCAAAATGCCGAACATTTTCTTTTGCAACAGCTTTGACGCGGTGTTCTCCGCCATTGAGAGCGGCTTCTGCCGCTACGGCGTCGTCCCGCTTGAAAACAGCACGGCGGGCTCTGTCAACGCAGTGTACGACCTCATGATGAAGCATAATTTCCGCATCGTCCGCTCCGTGCGTATAAAGGTCGACCACAATCTCCTCGTCCGCCCCGGCACGAAGCTGGAGGATATAAAGGAGATATACTCCCACGAGCAGGCGATAAACCAGTGCTCCGCGTTCCTCTCCACGCTTAGGGGCGTGAAGATCATCCCGTGCGAGAACACCGCCGTCGCGGCAAAGCTCGTGGCGGAGTCGGAGCGCGGCGACGCGGCGGCGCTCTCCTCGCGCGAGTGCATGAAGCTTTATAATCTGGAATGCCTCAAGCCCGCCGTGCAGGATCAGGGCAGCAACTTCACGCGCTTCATCTGCATCTCCAAAAATCTTGAGATATACCCCGGCGCGGACAGGACGAGCCTCATGATGACCCTGCCGCACAAAGCTGGCTCGCTCTACAAGGTGCTCTCGCGCTTCTACGCGCTCGGCATCAACCTCAACAAGCTCGAAAGCCGTCCCATGCCGGACAGGAATTTTGAGTTCATGTTCTATTTCGATCTTGAGACCTCGGTCTACTCGCCGCAGTTCATGCTCCTCATGGGCGAGCTTTCCGATATATGCGAGAGCTTCAACTATCTCGGCAGCTACAGCGAGGTGGTGTGATGGACAAGCTCAGATGCGGGCTGCTTGGCGAAAAGTTGGGACACAGCTATTCGCCCGAGATACACGCCATGCTTGCAGATTATGAGTACAAGCTCTATGAGTGCGCGCCAGACGAGGTCGAGCATTTTGTCAGAGACAGCGGGCTCGACGGCTTCAACGTTACGATCCCATATAAAAAAACGGTCGCCGCGCTCTGCGACGAGCTCTCCGACATGGCGCGGCGGCTCGGCAGTGTCAACACGGTCGTGCGCCGGTCTGACGGCAGCATTTACGGCGACAATACGGACGCCTTCGGCTTTGAGAGCCTTGTCTGCCACAGCGGCATAGACGTGCGCGGCAAGAAGACGGTCGTGCTCGGCAGCGGCGGCGCTTCGGTCACGGTGTGCGCCGTACTGGAAAAGCTAGGCGCGGCGAGCGTGCGCGTGCTGTCGCGCCATGGCGGCGCGGGCTACGGCGATCTCGCGCCGTACCGCGACGCGGAGGTCATCGTCAACGCGACGCCTGTGGGTATGTACCCGAAAAACGGCGCGGCGGCGGTCGATCTGCGCGATTTTCCGCAATGCGAGGGCGTACTGGACGTGGTGTATAACCCCGCGCGCACCGCGCTCATCCTGCAGGCGGAGGCGCTTGGCATCCGCTGTGAGAGCGGGCTGTATATGCTGGTGGCGCAGGCAAAGCGCTCGGCGGAGCTTTTCATGGGCAGCACTATCCCCGACAGCGAGATACCGCGCATACGCGGCGCGCTCGCGCGGAATATGCAGAATATCGTCATCATCGGCATGCCCGGCAGCGGCAAGACCACCGTCGCCGCGGCGCTTGGGGAAAAGCTCGGCAGACCGGTGTACGACAGCGACGATAAGGTGCTGGAGATGACCGGCGAGAGCGCGGAGACGCTTATACGCACGCGCGGCGAGGAGGCGTTCAGGCGCGCGGAGACCGCGGCGCTCGCGGAGCTGGGCAAGCTCTCCGGCGCGGTCATCGCGACCGGCGGCGGCGCTGTCACGCGCGGGGAGAACTATCCGCTGCTGCACCAGAACGGCACGATCGTCTGCCTTGAGCGCGCGCTGGAGCGTCTGCCGGTGGACGGAAGACCTATCTCACAGTCGACAGATCTTGCCGCGCTGTACGCAAAGCGCAAACCCATGTACGCGCGCTTTGCCGACGTGACCGTCGACAATAACGGCGCGCTCGATGTAACGCTGCGCACAGTGCTGGAAGCATTGGGGTGAGGTAAAAAATCAAGAGGCAGCCTTAAAAGGACTGCCTCTTGATTTTTATTGTGTTTTTCTCATAACGGTCAACTCACCGCTGGTCATTACAGGCTCGAATGAGGAGAACCAATCAGGGGTCTCTGTGTTCGTGTAGTAGTCAACAAAAAACTCCGTCAACACACACCAGTCCGCGTCAAGCGGGCTCCGGTCATTGTAGAGATATGAAAAGCTAATGCGGCCGGTGTTGAGGTACATTGCCCGCGGCTTGTGGAACACGATGATGTCATCATCAGCGGTGTTTTGCTGAATGTATTTGTATACGGCGATCGCATCCGGCGAGTATGCGCCCGACATGTTGGCGTAAATGTCCCCATCAGCGGCACGGAGAGTGCGGAGATTTTGTACATCAAGCATTGCCGTCTGTGAGAAGAACGCAACGCACAGCATGGCAGCAAGCACAGCCCGCACGGGATAAGTCAAGCGGCGAGAATGTTTGGCGTTTGCCCGGCAGCGCAGACGGCTGAGAATGAAGGCATAAACGGCACGGCAGCCGTATCCGGCAAACATCAGCATTACCGGCATGATGCCGAAAAGGTAGCGCAGCCCTTGCGTGTATGGTAAAAGGCACGTGCCGATCGCACTGCCGACGAAGTATACGGAGAGTTGAAGATTGCGCTTTATGCCATCGCTTATCAGTCCGACTGCGGTCAGCGCGAGAGTGAGCCATGATAACACGCTGGAAACGTCGAACACAAAATTATATACGCTCTGCGGAAGCCAGGTAAGAACGGATTTGGGGACGAACGCAAATATCGCACAATAGACGGAAGCACGGACAGTGTCGGCAAGGTTGATGATATAGTAGAGCACATTTGAGAGCGTTGTGCTGATGTCAAAGCCACTCACATCGCCGGAGTTCAGCGTCGGCGGGAGCAGAAGCAAACGTTCTGACACGAGCTTGAGGACGAAAAAGCTGAGATACGGCGCGAGATGAATTACAATATCCGCTTTGCTGAAGTCTTTGCTCCGAATGAGCGTGACAATATGGCACAGCAGAAAAACACCGAGCAGCGCAAGCCCGTTGAGCCTGACTTCGTAGGTGTACCATAGCAGTACGCCGATAAGAATGCCGGGGACGAGCCGTTTTTTTATACCTCGTGAAAAATATACCTCTGTACAAAGCAGCGCAAGCGTGCACAGGAACATATACACGACATCGCTGTAAACGGAATTTATAAGATCGTAAAAAACAGGCGCGCCGCAATACGCGGCGGTGAGCAGCGCGGATGACCATGCGGGAAACCGCCGCCGCAGGAAAAGATACAGCACGGCAGCGAACGCCGCAAAGCACAGAACGGACGGCAGCTTGTAGTATATAATGCTGCTGAAACCGACGGTGTCATAACCGAAAAGCAAATACACGACTGCGAGCATGAGCGGGTAGCCCCAGACATATACAAGCTCGCCGCCGGTGCCTTCCGGCAGAATGGAGGGGTGCATTATATAGTTGAGCTTTGCAAGCTCGTGAAATGTGCCGTTCGCGATGGCGATGCCCTCGTTGATGTAAGCGGCGAAATCGTCGCCCCATCCGCAGCTTGGGTACAGTGAACCCAGTGCGGCTATGAGAACAACGAAGGCCAGAACCACGGCGATGACGGCATCGCGGCGAGTGTAGCGGCATGAGAGAACGCACGGATCAAGTACCATCGGCGGACACCTCTTTCCTCGCGGACAGGCGCTTGACGAGCCGACATGTCCATTTCCACAGCAGGCGTATAAGCTTTGCAAAGCCGTAGCTCAGCGCGACGAGCCACAGGAATATCAGCACCGCGTACTTCGGCGCGTAGACGAGCCGCTGTAACCAATAGTAGCACAAAAACGTGTGCACAAGCCACATTATGGCGGATTCCTCGCCGAGCTTTGCCAACACTCTGCCCGCAAGCGCCATCGGCTTTGTCGGCAGAAGCACGGCAAGGCACATGACGAACGCCGCCGCGTTGACAAAGTCATAGTATTTGGCGTTGTGTGCGCGGACGAGGAATATCGCGCACATCCCGGCGACTGCGGCGGCGCACCACAAAAGCCGCCCGCCGAACTTGGCCTTCACAGCCGACAGCACGTCCCAGCGCGCGAAGATAATGCCGGTGAGAAACGCGGGAAGAAGCTCCAGCACTTCCCTTGTCCTCGACCAGAACACGGTGGACGAGAGACCGGCGAACACAGAGAGCGTCATCACGTACGGAATGATGTAGACAATGACCGCGTTCAGAATGAGCACGAGAAAGAGGTCGACGCAAAGCCCTGCGCGCCGACGCTCGGCAAAGCGCTTCATCGCGGGGAAGAGCACCAGCAGCACCGCGAACGGCAGCACGAACCACCATTCGTTATTGAATGTAAAGCTCAGCCCAAGAAAGTTGTAGATAATATCGTATGCTAGCAGTGAGCGCCGGGAAAGGAAGCTTTTGTGCACGATCACAGGCAGACACACGAAAAAGACCATCCAATAGGTCTTATAAAGGCTCTTGATATGCCGCACAACGAGTGCAGAGCAGTCCTCGTTTTTCAGAGAGGAGCGGTAGATGCCGTAGCCGCTGAGAAATGTGAATATCGGAACGCAGATACGCCCGAACGCGCCCAGGCACACGGCGAGATTTGTCTCGTTGAAGTACCACAGCGACACAAATGTGCCCTCCGTCACCCGCTCCGGAAAGGCGAACAGGTGATGGAAGAGCATGAAGCATATTGCGATGCCCTTTATTATCTTTGTGTCCTGCTTGGTAAACTCCACAGTGTTGACCTCCGATAAAAAAACACAAAAAGTTTATCATACCGCGCGGTTTCTTGCAAGTGCGGAGGGGGATTTTTGACAAAAAATTTCTCCCGGCGGAGGATCGCGATTGCAAGCGGCGGCGCGATGCGGTAAAATAACACACGAAAGCACACATAGAAGATATACATAATAAATACACACGGACAAGACCACAAGAGACGGAGAAAGGCTATGCACACATACTCTCTCACGCTCTGCTACGACGGCGGGCGCTACCGCGGCTGGCAGAGGCAGGGCAACACGGACAACACCATACAGGCCAGAGTTGAGGCGGCGCTGGGGCGCGTGCTGGGTACGGAGACGGAGGTCGCGGGCTCGGGGCGCACGGATGCGGGCGTGCACGCGAGGGCGCAGGTGTGCTCTTTCCACACCGAAAGCGCGCTCGACTGCGCCGCGGTGCTGGCGGCGCTGCGCGAAGCTCTGCCGGAGGATATAGGCGCGCTCGCGCTTGAGGAGGCCGCGCCGCGCTTTCACGCGCGGCTGAGCTGCCGGGAGAAGACCTACGTCTACCGCGTGTGGAACAGCGCCGCGCCGAACGTGTTCGAGCGGCGGTATATGTACCGCTTCACGCCCGCGCTCGACGAGGACGCGATGCGCCGCGCGGCGGACGCGCTCTGCGGGGAGCATGACTTCACGGCGTTCTGCGCCAACCGCCGCATGAAGAAATCCGCTGTCCGCCGCCTAAAAAGCATCGACATAGAGCGCCGGGGCGGCGAGGTGCGCATCGCGATGACGGGCGACGGATTTTTATACAACATGGCGCGCATCATCGCGGGGACGCTTCTGGAGGTCGGCACGCACCGCCGCGCGGCGGAGGACATGGCGGCGATACTCTCTTCGCGCGAGCGGGACAGTGCGGGCTTCACCGCGCCCGCACACGGGCTGACGCTGTGGGAGGTCAGATACTGAGCCGCCGCGCGGGAACGCGCGAAAAATGTGAAAATTATTGTTGACATACAGGGAGAATGTTGTTAGAATAAAGCATCTCAATTGGATAGTCGATATATCCGAAGCAAGATGACGACCGCTGTGCCATAAGCGCAGCCAAGGCCACACGGACAGCCGGGTCGAATGCCGATTTTCCGCGGAATGCGGCGGCAACTTCTGTTGCCTTATTGATTTAGCGGGGCGCTCCCCGCGTGGGCTCAGCAAAAGGGCTCAAATTTTATAAGTTGGTTACTATAAACCAGTGCTGCACAGCATACAAACTTGTGAAATGGTCAATAAGAGTAGTAAAAGTAGTTTCTTGCTATATAGACTCTCAAACCAATTGGGATAGGAGACCCAGCGCACGCTTGCCGGGGGTGTTCTATACCTGCTGAACAAATGACGTATGCAATTGTGCATGCGTCATTTTTGCTTCCGGGGTGAAAGAACATGAAAAAAATCATCGAGCTGAAAAACATCACAAAATCCTTTGATGGAGAGACCGTGCTGGACAACATCAGTCTGGACATTTACGACAATGAGTTCATCACGCTGCTCGGTCCCTCCGGCTGCGGCAAGACCACGACGCTGCGCCTCATCGGCGGGTTCGAGACGCCCGACAGCGGCGACGTTGTGTTCATGGGCGAGAGAATAAACGATGTGCCGCCCTACAAGCGCAATGTCAACACCGTTTTCCAGCGCTACGCCCTCTTCCCGCACCTGAACGTCTATGAAAACGTCGCCTTCCCGCTGAGAGAGAAGAAGGTAGCGCGCGAGGAGATAGCCGCGCGCGTGCAGGAGATGCTGGCGATGGTCGCGCTGACGGGGTTTGAAAACCGCAGCGTAACGAGCCTTTCCGGCGGACAGCAGCAGCGCGTCGCCATCGCGCGCGCGCTCATAAGCAGCCCGAAGGTCCTGCTGCTGGACGAGCCGCTGGCGGCGCTCGACCTGAAGCTGCGAAAGGACATGCAGGCGGAGCTGAAAAAGATACAGAAGGCGACGGGGATAACCTTCGTGTTCGTCACGCACGACCAGGAGGAAGCGCTGAGCATGTCCGACACCGTGGTCGTCATGTCCGAGGGACGCATCCAGCAGATAGGCACGCCCATTGATATATATAACGAGCCGCAGAACGCCTTCGTGGCGGACTTCATCGGCGAGAGCAACATTGTCGACGGCGTTATGCTCGCGGACTACAAGGTCGCGTTTTCCGGACATACGTTCGAGTGCGTCGACTTCGGCTTTGAAAAGCGCGAGGCGGTGGACGTCGTCGTACGCCCGGAGGATGTGGACATCGTGCCGGAGGAGCGCGGCATGCTGCGCGGCGTCGTCACGTCTGTGACGTTCCTCGGCGTGCACTATGAGATAATCGTGGACATCAACGGCTTCAAGTGGATGATCCAGACCACGGATTTTGTGGATGTGGACGAGCATATCGGGCTCTACATCGAGCCGGACGCGATACATATAATGAAGAAATCCGAATACTCCGGCATGTACGGCGACTACTCGTCCTTCTCCAATGAGCTCGACGAGCTGAGCGACGCGGAAAGTGAGAGCGAAGAATGAACGCAAATGCCAATGCCCGCCGCGCGGGGCTTATCCAGCGGCTGACTCTCGCGCCGTACTCGGTGTGGGCGGTGCTGTTCATCGTGGTGCCGCTTTTCTTCGTGGCGTACTACGCCTTTACCGACAACAGCTTCAATTTTACGTTCGACAACGTCGCACGGTTTTTCACCGCGACCTCGGCGACGGACGCGGGCGAGGTGCGCACATATATCGTCATCTTCCTGCGCTCGCTGAAGCTCGCCGTGATCTCCACACTCATCTGCCTCATCCTCGGCTACCCCATGGCGTACATCATCGCCCGCGCCGAGGCGAGAGCGCAGAAGATAATGATAACGCTCATCATGATCCCCATGTGGATGAACTTTCTCATCCGCACATACGCATGGATGACCATCTTGCAGGACACCGGCATTCTCAACGGCTTTCTCTCCGCGCTGGGGCTGGGGCGCATCCATGTCATCGGCACGGAGGCGGCAGTCGTGATCGGCATGGTGTATGACTACTTCCCGTATATGATACTGCCGATATACTCCATCATGGCGAAGATGGACACGCGCCTCATCGAAGCGGCGCGCGACCTCGGCTGCAACAGTGCGGGTGTGCTGCGCCGCGTGATATGGCCGCTGAGCCTGCCGGGCGTTATCTCCGGCATCAACATGGTGCTCATCCCGTCCATCTCCACGTTCTATATTTCCCAGAAGCTCGGCAACGGCAAGTTCTACCTCATCGGCGACGCGATAGAGGGACAGTACGTTGCCAACAACCTGCACTTTGCCGCGGCGATCGCGTTCATACTGATGGTGATACTGCTGGCATGCATGGCGCTGATGCAGCACGCCGCCGCGCGGCGCACGGCAGCGTGAGAGGAGGCAAGGCGTAATGAAAAAAATGTCCAAGGTATATACGGCGCTGATAATGCTCTTCCTCTTCGCGCCCATCGCGATACTTCTGGTGTTCTCGTTCAATGAGGCGAAGAGCCTCTCCGTGTTCTCCGGCTTCTCGCTCAACTGGTACAGGGAGCTGTTCCGCGACGCGGAGACGCTGGGCGCGGTGCGCAACACCCTCGTGCTCGCACTGTGCGCGGCGGTGATCTCCACCGTCATGGGCACGGCGGCTGCCGTGGGTATAAACAAGCTCCGCAACCGCGCGATGCGCGCGGCGATGGACACCGTCACGAATATTCCCATGATAAACCCGGACATCATCACCGGCATATCGTTGATGCTGATGTTCGTGTTCGTGGGGCGGCTGTTCGGCGCGGCGACGAGTCTGAGCTTCTGGACGATGCTCATCGCGCACGTGACGTTCTGCCTGCCGTATGTCATTCTGCAGGTGTTGCCCAAGCTCCGCCAGATGGACAGGGCGCTGCCGGAGGCGGCGATGGACCTCGGCTGCACGCCGGTGCAGGCGTTCATGAAGGTGGAGATCCCGGAGATAATGCCGGGCGTCGTCACTGGCTTCATCATGGCGTTCACGCTCTCGCTCGACGACTTTGTCATCAGCTACTTCACCTCCGGCAACGGGTTTGAAACGCTGCCCATACGCATATACAGCATGACGAAAAAGACCGTCACGCCGAAGATGTACGCGCTGGCGACCATCATATTCTTCGTCATCCTCGCTCTTCTGATCCTCACGAACCTTGTCGACGACGACGCGAAGCCCAAGAAGGCCAAGCGCGAGCGCAGACGCTCCGAGCGTGTGGCGGCGGGTGTTATCGGCGTGGTGCTCGCCGCGGCGGGCATCGCGGTGCTCATCCTCGCGGGCAACGGCACGCAGCAGCTGAACGTCTACAACTGGGGCGAATACATCTCCGACGGGTCGGACGACTCGCTCAACACCATCAAGGCGTTCGAGCAGTGGTATGAGGAGACCTACGGCCGGAAGGTCAAGGTCAACTACACCACCTTTGCCAGCAACGAGGATATGTATGCAAAGCTCTCCTCCGGCGCTGTGAGCTTTGACGTGGTCATCCCGTCGGACTATATGATCGCGCGCATGAAGGATGAGGGCATGCTCCTCCCGCTCGACTTTGACAATATCCCGAACTACGAAAATATCGACGAGAGCTTCCACGGGCTTTACTATGACCCGGAAGATATGTACACCGTGCCGTATACCTACGGCGTTGTCGGCGTAATCTATAACGCCGCGGTCGTCGACCAGGCGGACGCGGACGACTGGGACCTCATGTGGAACGACAAATACGCCGGGGAGATACTGCAATTCAACAACTCCCGCGACGCCTTTGCCACGGCGCAGTATAAGCTCGGTCTCGATGTCAACAGCACCGACCGCGCCGAGTGGGACGCTGCGCTCGCAGAACTCAAGCGCCAGTCCCCGCTCGTGAAGAGCTACGTCATGGACGAGGTATATAATATGATGGAGTCCGGCGAGGCGGCGATAGCGGCATACTACGCGGGGGACTACTTCACCATGCTCGACGCGCAGGCGGACGGCGTTGACCTCCGGTTCTATTACCCCGAGCGCACGAACTACTTCATCGACGCCATGTGCATCCCAAGCTGCGCGCAGAATAAGGAGCTCGCCGAGATATTCATCAACTATATGCTCTCGCCCGAGCCCGCGATCGCGAACGCGGAGTATATCTGCTACGCCTCCCCCAACTCCGCGGTGTATACCGACGAGGGGTACATCGACGACATGGGCGAGGACGCAATGGATATACTATATCCGGAGATAGACGACTTTGCTGCGCTCTATAACGAGTATGCCTACCGCACGCTCGACAGCGCCATGCTCGACTATGTCAACTCCCTGTGGGAGACGCTGAAAATAAGCTGAGAGGAGAAACGAAATGCCGCCGCTGTCGATAATGATAAAGCCCGTGTCTGCGCTGTGCAATATGCGCTGCCGCTACTGCTTTTATACGGACGTGGCGGAAAACCGCGAGCACGCCGACCTCGGGCGTATGTCGGAGGCGACGCTGGACAACATCGTGCGCCGCGCCGCGGCATACGCGGACAGGGAAATATCCTTTGCCTTTCAGGGCGGCGAGCCGACGCTCGCGGGGCTTGGCTTTTTTCAGAAGCTTGTTGAGCTTGAAAAGCGCTACAACTCCAAGGGACTGACGATCCACAATTCCTTGCAGACGAACGGATATAATATCAGCGATGAGCTGCTGGACTTCTTCGCGCGGGAGAATTTTCTCCTCGGCGTGTCGTTTGACGGCACGGCGGCGCTGCACGATAAATACCGCCGGGACGCGGCAGGGAACGGCACAGCGGAGCGGGTGGAGGCAACGCTGAAAAAGCTGGAGCAGCGCGGCATCGACTTCAACATTCTCTGCGTTGTCAATTCCGACGTCGCCGCCCACCCGGAGGAGTGCTTTGAAAGCCTCGCGCGCTATGGGTATATCCAGTACATCCCGTGCCTTGACCATCTGGACGGCACGAAGGCGGAATATTCGCTCACGCCGGACGAGTACCTGAGCTTTCTGAAAAAGAGCTTTGATATGTACTACGCGGCGTATGCGGCGGGACGTCCCGTGAGCATACGGAACTTTGACAACTACCTCTCCATCCTCCTCGGGCAGCAGCCGGAAAACTGCGGGATGTGCGGGCGCTGCGGCAGGTACTACCTCATAGAGGCGGACGGCAGCGTCTACCCCTGCGATTTCTATGTGCTGGACGAGTGGAAGCTCGGCAATATAAACGACAGCTCGTTTTTCAAATTGGCGGGCTCGCCCGTGGGCGAGCGCTTTGTGGCGGACTCGCTGCCCGTGCCGGAGAAGTGCCGGGCGTGCAGATGGTACGCCCTGTGCAGAAACGGCTGCCGCCGCGAGCGCGAGCCGCTCGACGCCGGCATACCCGCGGTGAACAAATGGTGCGGCTGCTATGAGGCGTTCTTTGCCTACTCCGCGGAGCGTATGCGGAAAATGGCGGAGGGAATCGCCGCGAAGAGAAAACGCTGATCCGTGCGTGAAAACGACAAATTCCCGGATAATGCTTCGTATTCGGCATTATCCGGGATTTTTTGCGTGTATATTTCAGATTATCTCTATGCCCTTTTCCCGCAGAAGCTCCGCCGTGGCGGGGGGAAAAGCGTCGTCCGTGACGAGAATATCAACCGAGGAGAGCGGCACCATGTGCGGGTAGAAGCCGCCGCGCGCCTTGGTGGAGTCGAGCAGGACGGCGGTTTTGTCCGAATGGGCGATGACCTTTTCAAGGATGGCGACGGTCATCGCGCTGTTGTGCGCAAAGCCGTAGTTCGGGTCGAGCGACAGCGCGCTCATGAAAGCGAGCGAGAAGTGACAGCTGTCGAGCTGGTCGAGTGCGGAGATGCCCTCCACACGCATGATGTTCAGATCGACATCCCCGCCAAGCAGCTGCACGGATATGCTCGGCAGCGTGGAGATATTGCTGACGGTGTACACCCCGTCGCTGCAAACCTTCAGCGGGAAGACGGGGAGGCAGCGGGCAAGCTCTGCACAGCTCGTCCCGGCGGAGATGAAGATGGAATCCCCCGGCTTTATGAGGGCGGAGGCCTTTGCCGCAATCATTTTTTTCAGGACGTGGTTGACGTTGGAGCGGTAATAGTAGTTGAGCGCGGAGGGGATGGACTTGATGCCGCCGTGGGTGCGTATGGCCTGCCGGGTGTCGTCAAGAAACTGAAGGTCCTTTCTCAGTGTGACGTCCGACACGCCGGGGAACCTCTCGCGGAGCTGAGAGAAGTCGAGGGAACCGTAATGGTTCACAAGGTCAAGTATCTCCTGTCGGCGGTCTCCAATGCTTTTTCCCATTATATATCAGCTTTCGTTAAACAGATTTTTGGTCAAATCGACGCTGTTCATTATAATGTTTCTCTCCGTAATTGTCAACTTGCGAAAAAAGCCGCGGAGAACGTTAAAACATCCACAAAAACTATGTGTAACTTTCACAAAAACACTTCAATTTTTTCATCAAATCGGCCACTTTACAAAACGGACCGCAAAATATATTATATATACATACTTTTTGAAACGCAATAATCAACTTTCGTTTTGAAAGAAAAACGAAACAAACTCTGGAATTCATTAGACTATGGGAGACAGGCGGAGCATGAAGCATATTTTGATCCTCTTTACCGACCAGCAGCGATATGACACTATCGGGGCGTTCGGGAACACGCATATCCAGACGCCGAATCTCGACGCGCTCGCGCGGGATTCCGTCTGCTTTGACAGCTGCGTCACGCCGTCGCCGGTGTGCGTCCCGGCGCGGCTGTCGCTGTTTTCGGGGCAGTACCCGGCCAGAACCGGCTGCAACAACAACAACACCGAAAAATGCTATGACGGAGAGGGCTTCTATTCGCGCATAACGGCGCAGGGCTATGACAGCTGCTGCGTCGGGAAGATGCACTATCTGTGGGACGCTTATGGCGACATCGGCTTTGAAAAGCGCCACTCGCAGGAGGAGCTTGCCGCCGAGGGCGACGAGTATATGGAGTTCATCCGCGCGAAATACCCGTGGGTGTTCGACTACAACGGCATGCGCAGTGAAATGTACTACATGCCGCAGATCTCTCAGCTTGCACCCGAGGATCACCCGACGCAGTGGGTGGGCAGCAAGAGCGTTGAGTATATAGAGAACTACTCCTCCGACAAGCCCATGTTCCTCTTCTCCTCGTTCATCCATCCGCACCCGCCCTACTGCCCGCCCTCCCCGTGGCAGAAGCTCTACCGCGATGATCCCCCCGCGCCGTTCATGCCGGAGGAGGCGGAGTTTGCGCGCTTCTCTTCGCTCATCGGCGAGCGCTGCTCGTGCAGACGCCTCGACATGAGCCGTCAGGACGTTCTGCGCAGCAAGAACTTCTACTATGCCTGCGTGTCGTTCGTGGACTATCAGGTCGGGCGGATAATCAAGGCGCTCAAGGACAAGGGCATGTATGACGATACACTCATCGTCTTTTCCAGCGATCACGGCGACATGATGGGCGACTACGGCGCGATAGGAAAGCGCACGATGGTCGATTCCTCGTGCCATGTTCCGCTGATGATAAAATACCCCGGCGCGGAGCCGGGAAGAAGCGGCGATGTGTGCTCCCTTGTGGACATTGCCCCGACGCTGCTGCACTACGCGGGCGCGAAGTACGACGCGGATGAGTTTGACGGCGTTGATCTCTTCGGCGAGAACGGCAGAAAGTACGTCTATTCCCAGCACGGCTGCGGCGACGTCGGCACATATATGATAATAGACGGCACGCACAAGCTCATATACCGCCGCGCGGAGGACAGATACTTCTACTTTGACCATATTCCCGAGGAGCACGAGTGCTATGACGCGGCAGACCCGACCGTATCTGAGATGAAGCGGCTCCTCGACGAATATATCAACAGCGATGTGAACAAGACCAGGAGCAGCGTGACATACGAAAAGGTCACAAAGACACATCCGCACTATCCGGGCAGGATGGATCATCTCTATCTGCACGACGCGGAGGCCGCGGCGATACCGGGCGAGTATAAAATAGACCTCGAATAAAGGCGGGGGAGTTTTATGAAGTACTGTATAGCCATTGACGGCGGCGGGACAAAGACCGACACCGTGCTCTTCGACACGGAGGGGAACATCCTCGCCCGTCACGTAGGTCCCGGCAACAACCCGACCGACATCGGCTGCGACGAGGCGAGAAAACGCCTGATGGAGGACATCGACGCGGTGTACCGGAATGCCGGGGGCGCGGTCGAAACGCTCTACGGCGGCATCGCGGGGACGCTCCCCAATGGAGACATATACTCCGACGAGATCTCTCGGCGCTATGATATACGCTGCATCCGCATCGAGGACGACGGCTGCAACCTCATCTCCGGCGCGTTCGGGCATGCCGACGGCTGCGGGATGGTCTGCGGGACGGGCTCTTCGCTCTTCGTCCGGCGCGAGGGACAGCCGCTCCGCCACATCGGCGGCAAGGGCTATATGATCGACACCGGCGGCAGCGGGTTTGAGATCGGGCGCGACGCCATATGCATGGCACTGCGCGCCGCGGACGGCAGGATAGAGCGCACCGTGCTGCAGGAGCTGCTGGGCGAAATGCTCGGCTGCCCGGTGGACGACCGGGTCATCCCGATGGTGCACCGCGGAGGGAGACCGTATATCGCGTCGTTTGCCGCGGCGGTGTTTGCCGGACGCAGAATGGGCGACCGCGTCTGCGAGGAGATATTCCAGCGCCAGTCGGCGCTCATGGCGGATCTGACCTACGCCGCGCAGACAAGCTTTGACGGCGGATTCAACGTCGTCGCGGGCGGCGGGATAGTCAGCCACTTCCCGGAGTATTTTGAGGCGATAAAGCAGAAGAGCGCACCGGGCGCAAACCTCGTGCTGCAAAACGCGCCGCCGGTATACGGCGCTGCCGCCGAGGCAATGTGGGACGCGGGCGAGCCCGTCACGGAAAGCTTCTGCGCACGTTTCCTCGAAGCCTACGCTCAGGCACAGAAATAAAAAAGTAAGTACGCGGTAAAATTGACCGCCGAAATAAAAAACAGGAGGAATCCAAAAATGAAAAAAATCCTAGCACTGGTTTTGGCGCTGTGCATGGTATTTGCACTCTGCGCCTGCGGAAGCACCGCTTCCCAGCCCGCAGCCGACACCAAGACCGACGCCCCCGCGGCTGACGCCGGCAATGCCGACGCCGAAGCCCCCGTTGAGATGGTCGACCTGCCCACCTCCGGCCAGAACGTTGTCCAGACAGCCGTTCCCCTCATCGCGGGCGAGCAGATGGGCATCTGGGAGAAGCTCGGGCTCAACGTCACCCGCACCCACTATGTCTCCGGTCCTCCCCAGCTCGAGGCCAACCCCTCCGGCGACTGGGACATCGGCTGGATCGGCGCTCCCGCGGCGATCACCGGCGTGCTGACCTACAACATGAAGGTCATCTCCCTCTCCGGCTATGACTACTCCAACAAGGCCTTCTGCCGCTCCGACAGCGCGCTTGCTAAGGCGGCTGAGGGCGAGATCCCCGAGACTCTCGGCTCCGCTGACGACTGGAAGGGTCTCACCATCCTCGTCGGCCGCGGCACCGTGTGCGACGCTGACCTCATGTTCATGCTCGACAAGCTCGGCCTCACCGAGGACGACGTCAACATCGTCAACTCCGATATCGACAAGGGCTATCAGGCCTTCACCAGCGGCTCTGCCGACGTTATCTTTGTCTCCGGCACCTACACCACCATGCTTGAAGAGGATCCCAACTACACCGTCTGCCACACCATGGGCGGCATGAACGCCGCAATGGCCGGCAACATCATCGCCGAGGGCGATTGGCTCGCCGCGAACGAGGACACCGTTGTGAAGTACCTCGAGGGCGCGCTTGAGGTTCTGCTGTGGTGCGCGGACAACGCCAACCAGGAGCAGGGCGCGGAGTGGTTCTCCCAGGTCATGCTTGACGAGTTCGGCACCGAGACGACCGTTGACGCCGCTCTTGCCAGCGAGAAGATGACCATGTTCCCCGATCTCAGCTTCTATGAGAACCTCTGCGAGGTTCAGGAGAACGGTCTCACCGGGCTCCAGAATGAGTTCGGCACGTTCTTTGACATCCAGGTCGCCATCGGCAACCGCGATGCCGCCGACCGCGAAGCGGTCCTTGCAGCCGTTGATTCCAGCTACCTTGCCAAGGCCATCGAGATGTACAAGGAGCTCCATACCGCTTGATCCCCGGAAAGACTGAAAATGTCGGTCTTGTCCCATTCCCCGGATTACCGGGGAATGGGATCAGCTGCACATAGGAGAACATTTTATGGAAAAAGATTACGCACAGATTCGGGCTGAAGCGCGCATCGCCGAAACGAAGGCAATGCGCCGGGAGAGCATGAAGTACTTCACCGTCAGCGTGGTGGTCGTCCTCTTCGTGCTGCTCGTGTGGCAGCTTGCCGTTCAGTTCCACCTTGTCAGCACCAGATTTTTTGATTCGCCCGTCGGCGTCATTGAGACCATCGCAAGAAAGGTCACGGACAAAAAGCCCGACGGCGGCGTGCTCATCCAGCATATTTGGGCCAGCGCCAAGGTCGTCTGGCTCGGGTTCCTTCTGGCGGCGGTCATTGGGATACCTCTCGGTCTCTTCATGGGGTGGTTCCGCCTCTGCGACCGTATAATCCGCCCGCTTTTTGAGATGGTGCGCCCTATACCGAGCCTTGCATGGATACCCATCGTGCTCTTGTTCCTCGGCATCGGTGTGGAGGCGAGGTCCGTCATCATATTTACCGGGTGCTTTGTCGCCACGGTGCTCAACACCTACACCGGCGTGCGCTCGACAAACCAGACCCTCATAAATGTCGCAAAGACCTGCGGCGCCGGAAACTTCAAGATTTTCTGCAAGGTGGGCATTCCCTCCGCTATGCCCATGATATTTGCAGGGCTTAAAACCTCAATGGGAAGCGCATGGGGTACTATCGTCGCGGCAGAAATGCTCGCCTCGTCCAACGGTCTCGGCTATATGATACAGATGGGACGCTCCTTCGGCAGCGTGTCCCTCATCATGGCGGGCATTATCGTCATCGGCATACTTGGCTTCATCTCATCCGGCATTGTCGGACTCGTTGAGAGAGTCGTGTTGAAATGGAGACCTAAAAAATGAAAACTAAGAAAAATCCGCTGCTGGAAAACCGCAGCGCGCTCTATAAGACTATATATTATATCGGGCCGTATCTGCTCATCGCGGCGTTTCTGCTGCTGTGGCAGAACGTCTCCGCCACCGGCACCACCCAGCTGCCCAGCCCCTACGCCTCGCTCAGAAGGCTGATAACGATCTGGTCGGGCAACGTTGCCAAGCACCCGATGATATACCACGTGTGGATCTCCATGCGCCGCGTGCTCACGGCGCTGCTGTTCTCCGTGGTGGTGGGCGTGCCCTTCGGCATCGCCATGGGGTGGAGCAAGATGTTCCGCGCCATATTCAAACCGCTTTTTGAGGTCATCAGACCCGTCCCGCCCATCGCGTGGGTCCCGCTTTTCACGCTGTGGTTCGGCACGACGGAGTTCTCCCGCGTCGCCATCATCACAATGGGCGTGTTCATGCCCATCGTCATCAACTCGTATTCCGGCGTTATCATGGTGCCGGAGATAAACTTTCAGGTCGGCCGCGTGTTCGGCGCGAAGAGCACGGATATGCTCTTTGATGTCGTCCTGCCCAGTTCGCTCAACGCCATTTTCGCCGGCATACGCACGGCGCTCGGCGGCGGCTGGATGGTGCTGCTCGCGTCGGAAATGCTCGGCGCGCGCGAGGGCATCGGCTTCCTCATCATGCAGGGCAGCAGCGCCAATGACCTCACGCTTGCCATTGTCGGCATGGTCATGATAGGCGCGTTCGGCGCGCTGTTCGCCTATGGCTTTGACTTTTTGGAAAGGTGGCTGTGTCCGTGGAAGAGAAAATAATACTGCAGGCTGACCATATCGCAAAGACGTTCTTTTCGTCCAAGGGAGATACCGACGCGATAGAGGACATATCCATCGATGTGCGTGAGAACGAGTTTCTTGTCCTGCTCGGTCCCGGCCAGTGCGGCAAGACGACGTTTCTCAACATCATCGCCGGGCTCGTGAAGGCGACCTCCGGCACGATCACGCTCAACGGCAAGCCCATCAGCGGCACTGACAGCCGCATCGCGATGGTCTTCCAGAAGACCGGTCTCTACGAGTGGAAGACCGCCATGGAGAACGCGGAGCTCGGGCTGAAATACAGAAACGTGCCGAAGGCGGAGCGCCGCGCGGCGGCGCAGAAGTACCTTGAGCTCGTCGGGCTTCAGGGCTTTGAAAACGCCTATCCCCATGCGCTGTCCGGCGGCATGAAGCAGCGCGTCGGCATTGCGCGCGCGTACACCGCAAACCCCGAAATACTCCTCATGGATGAGCCGTTCGGCGCGCTCGACGCGCAGACGCGCTACGCCATGGAGGAAGAGATACTGCGCATCTGGCAGACGGAAAAGCGCACGATAGTGTTCGTCACGAACAATATCGAGGAAGCCGTCACGCTCGGCGACCGCATTATACAGTTCACGGAGCGCCCGGCAAAGGTCAAGCGCGTGTACGATCTCAGCTCGCTCCAGAGACCGAGAAGCCACGTGTCCGAGGACTTCATGCGCATCCGCCAGGAGATCGCAGCCAACGAAGCGCTCACGCTGGAATGAGGTGAAGATAGAATGAGCGAGTACAAGGTCGAGGTACGCAACCTCTGCAAAAACTTCGGCTCCCTCGAAGTTTTGAAAAACTGCAATTTCAATATAGGCAAGGGCGAGTTCGTCTGTGTCGTCGGTCCTACCGGCTGCGGCAAAACGACGTTTCTCAACACCCTCACCTGCCTCATAGAGCCGACCTCCGGCGAAATACTCATCGACGGCGAGAAGGCGGACCCGCGCAAGCACAATCTCTCCTTCGTCTTTCAGGAGCCGTCGGCAATGCCGTGGCTCACGGTCGAGGATAACATCGCTTTCGGCATGGAGATAAAGGGATGGCCGAAGAAGCGCATAAAGGAGCAGACCGACAAGATAATAGAGCTCATGGGGCTGACAAAGAGCAGAAAGCAGTATCCGCATGAGCTGTCGGTCAGCACAGAGCAGAAGGTCGTCATCGGGCGCGCGTTCGCGATGGAGCCCGACCTCCTGCTGATGGACGAGCCTTACGGCCAGATGGACATAAAGACCCGCTTCTATCTTGAGGACGAGGTCGTGCGTCTCTGGCAGGAGCTTGGCAGCACGGTGCTCTTCATCACGCACAATGTGGAAGAGGCGTGCTATCTCGCCGACAGAGTGCTCATCCTCACGAATAAGCCCGCGAGCATAAAAGAGGACCTGCGCCTTGATATGCCGCGCCCGCGCGACATCGCGTCGCCCGAGTTCATCGAAAAGCGCGTGCACGTCGAGGATGCCATCAAGTGGTGGTAAGACCATAGAAACGGTAAAGGCACACCCCGCGCGGGGTGTGCCTTTTGTGAAAAGTTATAGATGGGGTTTTAGCCGTTGATGCTTGCCCACATATCGGTCCACTTTGCGATGAGGTCGGACTTTTCAGCGGACATCTTGGCAAAGTCCATGGGGACAACGCCATCGTCAAGGTCGGCGGGGAAGTAGCTCTCGTCGTTGACATAGGTGGTGTTGGTGCCGCGGGAACCGGCTGCCTTTTCACGGGCGAGCTGGAAGTCGGCGGAGGAGAGAACATCAAGCACGGCGGCCGCAAGCTCGGGATGCGGGCAGTTCTTGACCATCGCGGAGGCGAAGGCGCACACGGTGTTGCCCTCGACCGGCCACACGATCTCAACATTGTCCGCGCCGCTCATCAGCAGGGAGATAGCGCCGTTGTCGTAGGTGAGGCCGACGGCATACTCGCCGTTATACACGTTCTTGTAGCAAGCGGAAGAGCTGGTGGAGATGACGCCGTCGCAGTTCTCCATGAGCTGGTGCTGGTAATCCCAAGCCTTCTCGTCGCCAAACTCATCGCCCATGAGGTAGAGCATGGTTTGCAGCTGACGCCATGCGGAGGAGGAAGCGGAGGGGTCGGCCTGAATGATCTTGCCCTTGAGCTCCGGCTGGAGCAGGTCGGCATAGCCGTTCACATCAACGCCCAGCTCAGCGAGCAGTTCGGTGTTCTTGATGAGGCAGATGTACTGATAGGTGAAGTAGGTGTAGTAGCCGTTGGATTCGACTGCGCAGTCATCGGCGTACTTCGGGGTGTACTCCTGAAGCAGGTCGATGTACTGGTCGCCGTCGGTCTGGGAGAGACCGCCGAAGATGATGTCGGCCTGAGGATTTTCCTTTTCAGCGTCGACACGGGCGGTCAGCTCACCGAGAGAGCCGCTGATGAACTCAACATTGACATCGGGGTAAAGCTCGTTGAAGATGTTGAGGAATACCTCGTGGTCAACATCGGTCTGCGTGCTGTATATGACGACAGTGCCGGAAAGCGGGGCCTCCTCGGTGGGGGTCTCGGCGTCGGCTGCGGGGGCTTCGGCTGGGGCGGACTGCTGGCCGCAGGCGCACAGCACGAAGACCATGGTCAGTGCGAGGATGAGTGCGAGTAACTTTTTCATTTGCTGGTCTCCTTTTTTGTTTTTTGTGTTTTATCAATGTGCTTTCGCACGAATGAACCTTGTTATAGCTCCATCTGCTTGCCCTTGTTGATGATGAGGTATATCACAAGGGAAATGGCGGTCAGCACGGTCGTCACGGCGGCAAAGGCGGCGGCCTCGCCGAGGTTGCCGCGATTCACGGCGGTGTACGTGCCGACAGTGAGAGTGATGGAGCGGTTGTTGTAGAGTATCGCGGCACTGGAAACTTCCGTCACGATGGATACCCAGCTGAGTATCGCGCCGGAGATGATGCCGGAGGACATCATCGGGACTGTCACCTTGAAGAAGGTCTTCATCTTGTTCGCGCCGAGGCTGATGGCGGCCTCTTCGATCGACATCGGTATCTGCATGAGCGTCGCCGTGGCAGAGCGCGTCGTATACGGCAGACGGCGTATGATGACTGCCATTATCATTATCGTCAGCGTGCCGGTCAGCACGAGCGGCTTCTTCCCGAAGCCTATGACAAGCGCGATGGCGATGACGGAGCCGGGCATGATGTACGGCAGCATTGAGATGGTGTCGATAGTGTGGTTGAGCGCGTTGGGGCGGCGCACAACGAGATATGAGATCATCACAGCGAGGATGATTATCGCGGCGAGCGCCACAATGCCGACGAGGACGGTGTTCTTCGTCGCGCGCAGCAGGAGCTTATCTATCGCGGAGCGGTAGTTCGCCAGAGAGTACCCCTCTTGGAACACGCCCATTTTGGAGTTGCGGAACGACACGTAAATGATGTAAAGCTGCGGCAGCATGGACACCGCGACTGTCAGATAGCAGAACACGTGCATCAGTACGCCGCCGATGCCGTGCGGCTTTTTCTTCTCGATGGGGTGCAGCGCGTTCATTGTGAAGCTGAACTTGTTGGTCGCGTATTTTTGCAGGAGGAAGATGGCGGCGGTGAGGATGATGGCGATGACGCTGATAGCGGATGCAAAGCCATAGTCCGAGCCCGTCTCACTCAGAAACTGCTTGTATATCTCGACCGTGAAGGTACGGTAGCCCTCGCCGATGAGTATGGGCGTGCCGAAGTCGGCGAACGCGCGCATGAATACCAACAGCGCGGCGGCGAGGATCGTGGGCATGGAGAGGCGCAGAACAACGCTGAAAAACCGGCGCAGACCCGTGCAGCCGAGGTTGGACGAGGCCTCCATGAGACTGTTGTCGAGATTGGCGAACATACCGTTCATGTAGATCATCACGAGCGGGTACAGCTTTGTCGCCTGTACGAGCAGAATGCCGCCGAAGCCGTATATACTGCCCACCTTTATCCCGAGTGCCTTGAGCATGAGCGTCATCGCGCCCGAACGCCCAAGCAGCAGTATCCACGCATATGCCCCGATGAACGGCGCGGACATGCAGCACAGTATGCTGGAAACGAGGATGAACTTTGACCCTTTCAGCTCGTAGAACGAGTAGAAATATGACATGACGATGCCGATGGCGAGAGAGACCGCCATGACGGCAAGCGAGACCTTGAAGCTGTTGAAGATGGTATTATAGTAGTAGGGCTTGCTGAAAAACTTGATGAAGTTGTCGAGTGTTAACGCGGCTTCCTTTGTCGTGAATGCCTGACGCAGCAGTGTGCATATCGGGTAGATGAAGAACACCGCAAACATCAAAAACAGCGCAAGGGATATTGCAGTCCATATCTCGAACTTTTTCCGTCCGGCGCTCATACCGAACCCTCCTCAAGGTCGTTGTGCACACCGCGCAGGAGGTTTGCCGTTCCGTCGGCAGTGAACACGTTTATCTTTTCTGTCTTGACCGTGAGGGACACGGTGCTGCCCTTTTCGATGATGGAGTCAATGGAGGATTCCTGAATCGTCTCAACCTCCTCGCCTGTGGCGAGGGTGAGCGTGTAGTGCGTGTTGAGACCGAGGAACACGCTGTCCGTCACAACAGCGCTCATGCCGAGACCGCTCTCGCGGCTGACGATGAATTCCTCCGGGCGGACGGAAATGCACACATCCTGATTTTCCGCCGCGCCTGCCGCCACAGTGTCCAGCACGACAGTGTACCCGCCGGGGAGGGTGAGCGTGTATTTCCCGTCACTAAATGCGAGCTTGCCGTCCAGCATATTCGTCCTGCCGATGAACGTCGCGACAAAGACATTCGCCGGACGCTGATATATGTCCTTGGGTGTGCCGATATGCTGTATAACACCCTGATTCATCACGGCGATGCGGTCGGAGACGGCCATCGCCTCTTCCTGATCGTGCGTGACATACACAGTCGTAATGCCTACGTCGTTTTGTATGCGCTTTATAACACTGCGCATTTCAACACGCAGCTTTGCGTCAAGATTGGACAAAGGCTCATCCATCAGCAGAACATCCGGCTCGATGACGAGCGCGCGGGCGAGCGCGACGCGCTGCTGCTGCCCGCCGGAAAGACGCTCCGGCATACGCTCGGCATATTCGTCCACGTGCACGAGCTTCATGTATTCGTCACTGCGCGCGGCGATCTCCGCCTTGGGGACATGGCGGTTTTTAAGCCCGAACTCAACATTCTTCCTGACCGTCAGGTGCGGGAAAATGGCGTAATTCTGAAACACCATGCCGATGTTGCGCTTTGCGGGGTCGAGATCGTTTATGCGCTTCTCGCCGAATTTGAATTCACCGCCTTCGATTGTGTTGAAACCCGCAATCATTCGCAGAAGAGTGGTTTTGCCGCAGCCGGACGGACCAAGCAGGGTGAAAAACTCACCGGGGCGGATGTGCAGCGAGAGATCAGGAATGATCGTGTTGCTGCCATAACGCTTTACCGCGTGTTCAATGTTGATGCCAACGCTCATGGATGATAACCCTCCGAATAGCATATATATGGTGAGCAAATATGCAGGAAATGCGGAAAAAACGAGCAAGATATAATCAAAACTGATTATCATAAGCCAGATGATTGCCGGCTTGAGGCTCTGTCAGCTGTCAAACTGTCGAAAACAGCTCTGCTCCTTTATAACATTTTCATTGTTTTTCGTCAATATTACCGTAACATTTGACAAGCATATTGGAATATGATATTTTTAATCAAGTGAAATCGCGCAAATACCGCCATAAATGAGCAAACGGAGGGAAAGCTATGCTCACAAAAGAACGACAGCAGCAGATACTTTCATATCTCAGCCAGCACAACACCGTCACCGTGCAGGAGCTGTCCGCGCGGCTCTACGCCAGCGCCAGCACCATCCGCCGCGACCTGTCGGAGCTGGAGGAGCAGGGAATACTCAAGCGCGTGCACGGCGGCGCGGTGCTCACCGCCGGCAGCACCTTTGATACGCCTGCCCAGCTCAGAAAGACCCAGCAGCTCGCGGAAAAGGTCAAAATTGCGGAGCTTGCCAGCCGCTTTCTGCGCCCGTCGTCGACGTATTTTTTTGATTCCAGCTCGACGAGCGCCGTTCTCGCCTCGCGCCTGACGGGGTACCCGGATGTGAAGATCGCAACGAACGGCGTGGATATAATCGCGAATATGAGCAGTTCGCCCAAGCTTTCCATACTTTCCTGCGGCGGCTACCTGCGCTCGCCATGGGGAGAGCTGACGGGCAACATCGCAATAAAAAGCATAGAGGGGATGTACGCGGACGTGTTCTTTTTCTCCTGCGCGGGCTTCACGCAGGAGCAGGGGGCGATGGAGTTCAGCGATGAGAACGTCGCCGTCAAGCGCGCGTTCTACCGCAATTCCAAGCTCCATATCCTCCTCTGCGACAGCACGAAATTCGGCAAGCAGTATTTCTTCAATCTCTTCTCGCTGCACGAGATAGACTATATCGTCACGGATAAGCGCCCGACAAACAGCGCGCTTAAGGAGCTTTTGGGCGACAGGCTCATCTACCCGGAGGACTGAACATAGCTGCTCATTTGTGCGCGTTTTTGTGCGCATGGTGAGGGCGTATGTCAAGTTCGCCGCCAAAGTGCGCCGCGCTATTGACTGCCGTCAAAGCATAATGATATAAAGATGATATTAGAGCTAAAAACGCATAAGGCGCTTTCGGTCAAAGACCGCAGGGCGCCCGGGAGGTAAATATGAACGATAATGAGATACTGGCGGAGGTCAACCGTACAATAACCATGGAGGCGGACGAGCTGCGCGCGCTCACGTCCGAGCTGGACGGCGGGACGGTCGTCGCAGTGGCGAAGGCGCTGATGAACTGCAAGGGGAAGGTCATCCTCTCCGGCTGCGGCACATCCGCCATGGCGGCGAAAAAGGTCGCCCACTCGCTCAGCTGCATAGAAATACCCGCGCTCTTCCTCTCGCCGTCTGACGCGGTGCACGGCGCGCTTGGCGTATTGCAGGGGGAGGACGTGCTCATCCTCATCAGCAAGGGCGGCAACACGAGCGAGCTTACAAATCTCATCCCTGCCTGCAAGACAAAGAAGGCGCTGCTCATCGGCGTGTCGGAGAATCCCGACTCCGTCATTGCGCGCGAGGCGGACATATATCTGCGCGTCAAGGTCGCGCGCGAGCCGTGCCGGTTCAACATGCTTGCCACGGCGAGCACGCTGGCGGTCATTTCTGTGTTCGACGCCATCTGCATCGCGCTTATGCAGATGACCGGCTATACGCGCGAGCAGTTTGCGGTCATCCATCCGGGCGGCGCTGTCGGCGACAGACTGCTGCACGGCATGAAGTGAGAGCGGGGAGGACACAGCCATGAAAATGTATGAAACCACCCAGCCGGTCGAAAAATACCTGAATGTCAAGCTGGAATGTGACTGCGGGCGCACGCACTACGCGCCCATAAAGGCGGTCAACATCAGCAAGGGCGCGATAAACGCCTTGCCGGAGTATATGGACCGCTTCGGCTATAAGCGCCCGTACATCCTCTGCGACGCGATAACCTACAAGATCGCGGGCGAGAAGTGCGAGAGCGTCCTGCGCGCGGCGGGCTTTGCGCCCGATGTGCTCATCATCCAGCACCTCGGCTTTGACGAGGCGACGCTCGGCGAGATCGTCATCAACAAGCCCGACGACTGCGACGTGATGATCGGCGTCGGCACGGGCTCCATCACGGATATGCTGCGCTATTCCAGCTTCAAGCTCGGTCTGCCGTGCTTCACCGTCGCCACCGGCGCGCCGATGGACGGCTTCTCCGCCTCCGTCGGCATCATGAACGTCAACAGTCTCAAGGCGACCATGCCCGCCCACAGCACCGAGGTCATCATCGGCGACACGGACGTGCTCTCCGGCGCGCCGTACCGCATGAACGTTGCGGGCTTTGCCGACCTCATCGGCAAGCTCAACGCCATAAACGACTGGCATCTCGGCGTGCTCATCAACGGCGACCATTACTGCCGCAGTATAGACACGCTCGTCATGGACTATGTTTACGACATTCTGGGCAAGGCGGAGCTGATAAAGAACCACGATGCCGCGGCCATCGGCGAGCTGATGAACGCTCTGCTGCTGACCGGCGCGTCCATCAGCCTCTACGGCAGCTCCCGCCCCATTTCCGGCGCGGAGCACCACTTCTCGCACTATCTCGAGGTGCTGGGCGACCAGCGCGGCAAGCCTTACGCCATGCATGGTGAGCAGGTCGCCGTGGGCACGGTGCTTGCGCTGACCGTGGCGGCAAAGCTCGCGGCGATAACGCCGGACTTTGACGCGGCGCGCGAAGCGGCGGCAAAGTATGACGCCGCGGCATGGGAGAGTGAGATACGCCGCGCTTACGGCGATGCGGCGGGCGCGATAATCGAGCTTGAGGCGCAGTCCGGCAAAAACCAGACCGCCGGGCGGCTCAAACGCATAGACATCATGCAGCAGCACTGGGATGAGGTGCGCGCCATGCTCGCCGGGGTCTACCCCGCGGAGAAGCTGCGCGCGCTGCTCAAGGATATCGGCTGCCCGTGCGAGCCGCGTGACATCGGCGTCACAAAGGACATACTCCGCGACGCGCTGCTCTACTGCAAGGAGACGCGCGCGCGGTACACCGTGTATCAGCTCGCATGGGATCTGGGGCTGCTGGAAAAGCTGGCGGACGAGGTCTGCGCCGAGGCGGAGTGCGCGGAATAAAAAACGGTACAAAACACAAAAAATACTCTCAGGGCTCGACCCTGGGAGTATTTTTGTATATCCGGGAGATACTACCATCACTATATGTTTAAGTGAGGTAATGTGATGAAAAAGCTCGGCAGACAGACGGCGGAGCTGACCCGCCGCCCGTGCGTGGCGGCGTCCGCTGCCGTGGTGGGCAAGCGCGAGGGCGAGGGACCGCTCGGCGGGTGCTTTGACTATGTCTCCGCCGATTCGTATTTCGGCGAGAAGAGCTGGGAGGCGGCGGAGAGCCACATGATCCGCCATGCGTTCACGCTCGCCTGCAATAAGGCGGGCGCGGCGGCGGATGCGCTGGATATCATCATCTCCGGCGACCTTTTGAACCAGTGCGTCAGCACGGCGTTCGCCATGAAGGACACCGGCTCGCCGTATTTCGGCGTATACGGTGCGTGCTCTACCATGGCGGAGTCGCTGGCGCTCGCGGGGATGCTAACGGACGGCGGCTACGCAAGCACAGCGTGTGCCGTGACAGGCTCGCACTTCTGCACGGCGGAGCGGCAGTACCGCTTTCCGCTTGAGTACGGCGGGCAGCGCCCGCCAACATCGCAGTGGACGGTGACGGGCGCTGGCGCGGCGATAGTGACGGTGCAGGGACGCGGCGTGCGCCTCACGCACGTGACCGCCGGGCGCATTGTCGACGCGGGGATAGACGACGCGAACAACATGGGCGCGGCGATGGCACCCGCGGCATACGATACGCTCCGCGCGCACTTTGCTGACACGGGGCGCGCCCCAGAGTATTACGACGCCATCTTCACCGGCGACCTCGGCGCGCTGGGGCATGATATACTCCAATCGCTCTTTGCAGCGGACGGCGTGACGCTCGGCGCGCGGTATATGGACTGCGGCGTGCTGATCTACGACCTGCGCACGCAGGACGTGCACGCGGGCGGCTCCGGCTGCGGGTGCAGCGCGAGCGTGCTGTGCGCGCATATCCTGCCCGCGATGCGCCGCGGCGTGTGGAAGCGCGTGCTCTTCGCGGCGACGGGAGCCCTCATGAGCCCGACAAGCGCTCAGCAGGGGCAGCCCATCCCCGGCATCTGCCACGCTGTGGCGCTGGAAACGGAGGATTGACGCATGGGAAATATCATGGATTATATAAAGGCGTTCGCCGTGGGCGGCATGCTGTGCGTTATCGGGCAGGTGCTCGTCGACTGCACAAAGCTCACCCCCGCGCGCATACTCACAAGCTACGTCGTCGCGGGCGTGGTGCTCGGCGCTCTGGGGATATATCAGCCGCTCGTGGACTTCGCGCTTGCGGGGGCGAGCGTGCCGCTGACGGGCTTCGGCAATGCGCTGGCAAAGGGCGTGCGCGAGGCTGTGGCGGAATCGGGCGTGCTGGGCGCGTTCACGGGCGGGCTGACCGCCTGTGCGGGCGGCATCTGCGCGGCGGTGTTCTTCGCGCTGATAATGGCGCTGGTGTTCCGCCCAAAGGATAAGAATAAATAAGAAATAGGCGCGAAACTGGGCACTCTAAGAATAAACCAAACAGCAACTGACGCGGAAAGCAGCAGATGCCCTCCGCGTCAACGAACATTGGATTTATACGTTCATATACACTATCGGCTTTATCAAATCCTCGGGCTTTTGGTGCATGAGCTCGAAGCCCTCGCGGCAGCCGTCGAGACCGTAGCATTTATGCGTCAGCATGAGCGACGGATCAACGCGGCCATACTGGATGAGGCTGAGAAGCCGCTCTGCCCTGCGGCGGCCGCCGGGGCAAAGCCCACCGGACAGCTTGTGGTGTGCCACGAAGCGGTTGAAATCCAGTGTGTCGATCTCAATTTTGGGCGGAGTGTCCGCCGCAACAAGATCACCAATTCCGCCGCCCGGACGGGTGAGCTTGTAGGCGATCGGAAGCTGCTCTGTTCCGCCGCCGGCAATTACAGTTCTATCCACACGCTTGCCGCCGGTGAGCTCCATGATCTGCGCGTATATGTCGCCGCCTTTATAGTTGACAACATTGCTCGCACCGTAGTGTATGGCGAGCTCTCTGCATTTTGCGCGCGAGCCGACGGCGATTATGCGCCCCGCCCCGCGCAGCTTCGCGGCGACGACGGCCATAAGCCCGACAGGACCAGTGCCGATGACGACGACCGTGTCGCCGAATTGAACGTCGGCCAGCTCGACACCGTGGAAGCCGGTCGTCATCATGTCGCTCACCATCAGCGCGTTTTCAAGCGACACACCGTCGGGGATATGCGCGGTGTTCATTTCAACATCGTTGACGATGTAATACTCTGCCATCACACCGTCCTGACTTGTGCCTATGCGCATGCCCTGACACAGCCCGCCGGAGTGCTGGAATGCGCCGTCCTGCACCTCAAGTGTGCGCCAGTTGGGCGTGGTGCAGGGGACGACCACAACGTCGCCGACCTTGTATTCCGTGCAGCCCGCGCCGAGCTTCACAATGCGCCCGACGGACTCATGCCCGAGAATGCGGTTGTTGCGTGCGGGATTGTGTCCCTGCTCAAATGCGATGTGCACGTCGGAAGTGCACGGCGCGATAACGACAGGCTCAAGCAGAGCCTCAAATTCCTTGGGTTCGGGAATATCCTTTGTAATGAAACCGACGGTTTCACCGTGAATTATTGTGCCAAAACCTTTCAAAACTATCACCGCCTAAAAAAGAATTATGAATTTATGATAGTTTTTGTTTTGACAAAGAGCAATGTGCAAAGACAAAAATCGTATGTGTCAGGGTTGTGATTCTTCACAAATGCCTGGCGCTTTTTCTTTTTCAGAACGTACCCACGCTGACATCATCAGATCTTTTACAAAGTCGGCGTCGTTGAAGGATACGTCATAGGTCTCTTCAATGTGCTTCAGGCGGTAGAGCATGGTGTTGCGGTGTATAAAGAGCGCTTTGGCGGCCTTTGCGCTGTCGCATATGCAGTCGAGATATATGGAGAGCGTCTTGCAGTACTGTGTGTCATTTTTCGTGTCCTCATCCATGAGCTTTGTGAAAAGCGGGTGAGTGCAGTTCGCGACATCCATGCTCGACAGTATATATGACAGCATGATCTCCGTGCGCAGCTTATCGAAGCTGTGGAGCTTGCATTCTGGTTCGACCCGCCGCCCTATGCTGAGCGCCTTCCGGCATTGGTACATATACATCTCTATTTTGTTGAGGTCGGAAAACATCGCGCTTATGCCTATGTGCAGCTTATAGCTGTTGATGAAGTCCAGCAGCCGCATTTTGAGATTATCCATGTGGCGCTGATCCTTGATGCTGTAAAAAAGAATATAATTGCACTTGCGCATTTCCGCGTAAGCGCAGCAGCTGTGCAGATGCCCCATGCGTGTGCTGAGAAACTCAATTATGCTGCTGTGCATATCCTCGTTGGAGATCGAGGCGACAAAGTAATTTCCGCGCAGGGGAGTGCCGGCACTGCGCTCCCATTCCTCCAGATAGGACTGCGTTATCTGCTGGCCGAGGAAGAGCTTTGAGACAAGTGCGCTCATAATGGCTTCGTTTGCGGTGGAAATGCGGTTGTTATTCAGAAAATACACGCGCAGGATATGATCGAGACATGTGCATACATCTATTATCTCCTCGCGGCTCATGCAGTTGTCGGTGTGATAGATGCTGACGTGGGCGAGAGCTTTGCCGTTGTCTTTCAGGGAAGTGACACAGCGCGGATAGACGATGTCGCCCCACGTGATATACGACACCCCGGCGAAGGTGGCGTCGGGATATTTATTCTCGAATATTTTTTTCATGTTGTACTCGGGGACATAGCCGTAGTGGAACTGCGGGTCCCAGTACGGATCGCCGATGGCTTCCTTGGGATACATTGCGAGCACATTATAGCTCAGATCAAGCACGGTGATGTGCTGGTGCGTATAGTCTGCGGCGGCCTTGATGATATCCTGAATGGAGCCCGCGGCAAGCTCGCTGAGCAAAAGATTGTAGAAAGCGACAGTATCCATTTTGCGCACTCCCTGATAATATATTGTTAAAATAAAAGTTATCACAAACGGAGGACAAAGACAAGGATGTTTTTTGACTGAAATATACATGGCTAAAAACAAGCTGCTTGTGAAAAAACACAAACGCAGCGTGCGATATTGAGGCAATTGCATATGTGATTTTTTTGACACGTGTGTTATCCTCGTGCACAGACAGGATAAACAGAATTCTGACAAAGAGAAAGAGGGATGGATATGGACACAGTGGGACTTATAGGCTGCCTGCTTGGCTTCATCGTGATGGGCGTGCTCACCTATATAGGGTGGAACATCATGATAAGCTCGCTCGCGGGGGCGCTGACCGTCGTGGTCTTCAACGGATTGAACGTCGTCACGGCGTATACGGAGCTTTACCTTGTCGGCATGGGCGGCTTTCTCACGCAGTATTTCGGCATGATGTTCTTCTGCGCGCTGCTTGCGGTGCTCTACTCGGAGAGCGGGGCGGGGCTTACCATTGCGCTGGCGGTGTCAAAGATATGCCTGAAAGACTCGTACAGCCCGGCGACGAGGCGGCACATCGTGATAGTTGCGCTGATACTTATGTCGGCAATACTTGAGTTTGCCGGTGTCGGGGCGTCACAGGTCGTGTTTGTGCTCTACCCGATCGCGCTCTCATTGTATAAGCTCGCGGATATACCGAAAAAGTATATCGTTGCCGGCATACTCGGCGGCTGTCTGGGCTTTGCAAACGACCTGCCGGGCAGTCCTCAGCCGGGAAACGTTATCCCGATGCAGATACTCGGCACGACCTCTTGGTCGGCACCCATCCCCGGAATAATCGGCGCGGTGGTGGAGATCATCGCGATGACTGTTCTCGTGAATATACTCATCACGCGCGACATAAAGCGCGGCGGTCATTTTGAGCCCGGTCCGAACGACAAGGATTTTGAGGACATCAGCGCGAGACCGAATCTGATAATAACGCTTATCCCCATGATCGTGCTCGTCGGGCTTTTCGATTTTGCCCAGCTCGATATAAACCTCTCCCTTGCGATAACCTGCATCATCGCCTCGCTCATGTTCATGAAGTATTTCCCCAACCGGGATATAAAGGCGACGGTGACAAAGGGCTGCCTGACCTCGCTTCCGCCGACGATAAGCATATGCGCGGTCATCGGCTTTTCGAAGGTAGTCCAGAGCACGCCCGCGTTTGATGCGATCGTCAATACGCTGTCCACCATGCAGGTCAGTCCGTATGTGCTGCTTATCGTGACCATATGCATCATGTGCATGCTGTGCGGCGGCAGCGCGACCGGACAGGCGATCGCCGTGCCGATCGTCGCACCGATAGTGCACAAGGCGGGCGTGTCCCTCGCGGCGATCCACCGCATATCGTCCTTCGCCGGCGCGATACTTGACACAATGCCGTATGCCGGCACGGTCGTCATGGCGCATTCGTTCTGCGATGTGAAAATAAAGGATGGGTACCCGAGCGTATTTATGATCTCCGTCGTCGCGACGACCATATCCACCTGCACGGTGGCGCTCATATGCTGGCTTTTCCCCGGCCTTGCCGTGTAAACTGACCGACAAACCAATTTGAAAGGAAACGAATATAAAATGGCAAACTATGATGTTCTCTTTACGCCGTTCAAGATCGGCAGTCTGGAGATAAGAAACCGCATTGTCGAAGCGCCGCACGGCACGAATGCCGCGAACGGCGACGGGACGATGTCCGACAACAAGATAGACTTCTACGCGCGCCGAGCGCAGGGCGGTGTCGGCATGATAATCGAGGGCTGCACGTTCATCAGTCAGGAGCTTGCCTCCGGCTGCATAGAAGGTGCGATCGAGGAAAAATTCTCTGTGCCGCGTCAGTCCGTACTCGTGGAGGCGGTTCATCGCCATGGCGCGAAGATTGCGATACAGCTCAGCTGCGGTGTTGGCAGAAATGCGTTCCCGAGCCGTTATAAAACGCCCATGAGCGCCTCTGCCATCCCGGCGACGCTTGACCCGAGCATAATCTGCAAGGAGATGGACAAGGACGATATTGCCCGCGTGATGAACTGGTTTACAAACGCGGCGTCCAACGCGGCGAAGGCCGGATTCGACGCAATAGAGATACATGCACATGCGGGCTATCTCATCGACCAGTTTCTGTCCCCCTGTTGGAACCACCGCACCGACGAATACGGCGGAAGCGTTGAAAACCGCTGCCGCTTTGCGATAGAGGCCGTTCAGGCCTGCCGCAAAGGCGCGAGAGCCGATATGCCCATCATCGTGCGCATTTCGCTTGACCACCGCTTCCCCGGCGGGCGCACGCTTGAGGACAGCATAGAGATATTGAAGGTGCTCGAAAAAGCAGGTGTGGACGCATTCGATGTGGATGCAGGCTCGTATGAGACGATAGATTACATATTCCCGCCCGCTTATCTCGGCGACGCATGCATGGCGTATGTCACGAAAGCGGCGCGTCAGGCGGTCAGTGTGCCCATAATGAATTCCGGCAACCACACGCCCGAAACGGCAGCAGCGCTCATTGAGAGCGGAAATGCGGACTTTGTGATGTTTGCACGCGGACTCATTGCCGACCCTGATCTGCCCAAAAAGCTCATGGAGGGCAGACGCGAGGATGTGCGCCCCTGCATACGCTGCAATGAGGACTGCATAGGCAGGACAGGCGCGTTCAAGATGGCCATGCTGAGCTGTGCCGTCAACACCGAGGCCTGTCAGGAGCGCTGGATGGGCATACCCAAGACGGAGAGCCCGAAGAAGGTGTGCATTATCGGCGCGGGTCCTGCCGGACTGGAGGCCGCGCGCACGGCGACGCTGAGCGGGCATAAGGTCACGCTTTTCGAGGCTGCGGACAAGGTCGGCGGCATGGTCACGGCTGCGGAGACCCCATCCTTCAAAGGACAGCTCAAGGCGCTTATCAAGTACTACGAGGTTCAGATGGAGAAGCTCGGCGTCGATCTGAGACTCAACACCTTCGTTTCGGCTGACTCCCCGGAGCTTGAGGGGTACGATAAATACATAGTTGCGGTCGGTTCTGAGCCGTTCACGCCGCCCATTCCCGGCATGGACAGGGATAATGTGATAACCGTGCAGGATGCGCACAGGCATAAGGAAATGATAAAGGGCGACAATATCGTCATCTGCGGCGGCGGACAGTCCGGCTGTGACTGTGCGCTAGAGCTGGCGGAGGACTTTGGAAAATGCCCGGCGATAGTGGAAATGGCGCCGAAGCTCTCGCCCGACCTGAATATGATGAGCCACGCCGCGCTGGACAGGCTTGTGAAGGAGTATAAGCTCAACATACACACAAGCACGAAGGTCAAGTCGGTCGAGGATGACGGCGTGCACGTGCTGGACGCTGACGGGAATGAGAACGTGCTTCCCGCGGACACCGTGATAAGCGCTTTCGGGCTGAGAAAGCTGAGCGCATATGCGGAGGCGGTGAGAGCGCGCTTCGGATGGCGCGTGAGAATAATAGGCGACTGCGACAAGGTCGGGCGCATAGGCACGGCTGTCCGCGGCGGATACTTCGCCGGTACAACTATCGACGATTAAAGGAGAAGGCTGATGTTTGATCTTACAGGAAGAATCGCCGTCGTCACGGGTGCCTCTGCGGGGCTGGGGCGCGGCGAAGCGATAGCGCTTGCCCGTCAGGGGGCGGACGTCGCGATAATTGCCAGACGCGCGGAAAAGCTTGATGAGGTCGCGGCGGAGATACGCGGGCTGGGGCGGCGCTGTCTGCCCGTTGTGTGCGACGTGACGGAGCCCGGACAGATAGAGACCGCGATCGGACAGATCATCGCAGAATACGGCAAAGTTGATATACTCGTCAACAACACCGGCGGAGGCCCGTCCGCTCCGCTGGAGGACATAAGCGATGAGATGTTCATGTATCATGTGCAGCTTGAGCTTATGGCGACGTTCAGATTTACAAGAGGCTTTGGAAAATACATGCTGGAGCGCGGCTATGGGAGAGTTATAAATATCGCTTCCATACTCGGTCTGGGTGGTATCGGCGTGCCGGGCGAGGCAAAATGCATTGCCTATGAATCCTGCAAGGGCGCGGTGCTGAACTTTACGCGCGGCGCCGCCGTGGAGTGGGCGCGCCGCGGCGTTACGGTCAATTCGGTCTGCCCCGGTTTCTTCGAGTCACAGGCCGTCAGCGGCGACAGGCTCAAGGCGCTGCTGCCGATGATAGAACGCAAGACGCCCATGGGGCGTCCGGGGAAGGGCTGCAAAGACCCGGCAGACGGCGACGAGCTGGATTCCGTGATCGTGTTCCTCGCGGCGGATGAGTCCAGCTATGTTACAGGCACCAATGTCTGCTGTGACGGCGGCTGGAGCTGTTATTGATGCGCGTAAAACCATTAATATAAAAAGAAAGGTTAGAAGAAAATGAAAGACAGCAAAAAAACATGGTACTTTGCGGCGATAGCGCTGCTCACCACGGTCATCATCCAGATGATCTTTACCGGCATGATCTATAACCCGCTCAGCGTCTACACCGCCCCGATCCTTGCGGAATTCCCCGAGTTCACCCGCGCGCAGTATGCCATGACGATGACGATAATGAGCATCGTGTGCGCCGTGGCCAATATGTTCCTCGGCAAGCTCAAACAGCTCATAAATACGCGCGGCATCGTCACTCTCGGCGGCGTACTTATGACTGTCGGCCTCTTTATTTACTCCAAGTCCACCTCACTCGGCATGTTCTATGTCGCGGCCATCGTTGTCGGCATTGCGTTTGCGTTCCTCGCGACTGCCATCTGCGGCACGATAATCAACACATGGTTTGCCAAGCACACCGGCATGCTCGTCGGCGCGACAGTCTCCCTCGCCGGTCTCGGCGGAACGATATTCAGCCCAATCGTCGGCGGGTGGATAGCCCAGTACGGCTGGCGTCACTCGTTCAACATCGTCACCATTGTTTCCCTCGTCTGCACTGTCATTATCGCGCTCTGCTTCCGTTCCACCCCGGAGACGGTCGGCGTGAAGCCGCTGTTCT
Source organism: uncultured Oscillospiraceae bacterium (assembly GCA_934572335.1). Taxonomy (GTDB): domain Bacteria; phylum Bacillota; class Clostridia; order Oscillospirales; family Oscillospiraceae; genus Limivicinus. Next base: position 58,961 of record CAKTKU010000002.1, on the reverse strand, counting down.
TTGAGGAAGGCTCGGGCGAAGAAAAGAAGACGGAGTCTGTGTTCGGCATCACCTTCAAAGAGGGCATGAAGAGCGTCAACTTCTGGTCTGTCATTGTTATCTGGCTCGTCATCGGCATCACCGTTTACTCCATCATGGGCATCATCTCTATCTATGTTCAGGATCTCGGCTACTCAGCGGCGGAGGCCGGCGCGGCGCTTGCGCCTATGTTCACCGTGAACATGATCATGCCGTTCATTATCGGCTGGGTGTCTGACCACCTGCACATAAAGTATATCGTGGCAATCGGCCTTGCAATGTTCACCGTTGCCTGCGTTATCCTCCTCACGAAGCCTGCGCTCGGTCTTGTTTACGTCGTTGCCTGCCTCACCGGCGTCGGCATCGCGACCGGACGCAGCACCCTGCCCATGCTCACCCGTCAGGTGTTCGGCACGAGGGAGTATGCATCCTTCATCGGTGTGTTCGTCGGCGTGTTCTCTGGCGGCATTGCGATCGGCAGTGTGCTTATTGCGGCTATCTTTGATAAGTTCGGCTCCTATGCAAGCGCGATGTACCTCTACATTCCGCTTGTGGTCATCTCCATCATAGCGGTCATCGCGCTTGCCTGCCGCCCGATAAAGGGCGCGGAAATCAGCGCGGAAACCTCGGAGGAGGCAAAATAATGGCGGAGAGATCTATGCTTCTGGCAAAGGGGCGGATCGGCAGCATGGAGCTGAAAAACCGTGTCGTCATGGCACCCATGGGCACCACGGCGGACGGAGATGGCGGCTATTCCGCACGTTCTATCAGATATTTTGCGGAGCGCGCGAAGGGCGGAACGGGCCTTATAATCACGGGGCGAAATGCCTCGGTGCTCGAATACGAGGGGTACTCCTGCTCGGCGCTGTCAAATTACCACCATGTCAACCGCCTTGCGGCGCTTGCCGACAACGTCCATGCATACGGGGCGAAGCTCTGTGTGCAGATAGGTCCGGGCCTTGGCCGCATAATGTACACCTCCGCGACCGTGCCGCCCTATTCATGCAGCCCCATACCGACATTCTGGTTCCCGGATATGAAATGCAAGGAACTCACGGTCGAGGACATTGCGTTTATCACGGGTAAGGTGGGCTATTCCGCGAAGCTTGCAAAGGACGCTGGCGCGGACGCGATAGAAATGCACGCCTACGGCAGCTATCTTGCGGATCAGTTCATGACCGAGGCGTTCAATCATCGTACTGATCAATACGGCGGCAGCCTTGAAAACCGCGTCCGCTTCCTTGGCGAGTGCATGGAGGCCGTGCAGAGGTACTGCGGCAAGGATTTTCCGCAGATCGTCAAGTTCACGCCGGTGCACTGCCTTGATGTTCCAGGCTACCGGAAGCTGGAGGAGGGTGTGGAGATCGCAAAGCTCCTCGAAAAATGGGGCGCAAGCGCGCTGCACGTGGACACGGGCTGCTATGAGGTATGGTACCGCCAGATACCCACGGTCTATCAAGATGAAGGCTGCCAGCTTTTTGCGGCGGAAGCCGTCAAAAAAGCAGTGAGCATACCGGTCATATGCCAGGGCAAGCTCAACCGTCCGGAGTATGCCGAGAAGGTGCTTGAAGACGGAAAGGCGGACTTCATCGCACTTGGCCACCAGCATATCGCGGATCCCATGTATGTCCAGAAAGTGAAGGAGCACCGCTGCGACGATATCAGACCCTGCATCGGCTGCAATGAATGCCTTAGGCTGGGGCATCTTGGCCGCAACTACTCATGCTCGGTCAACCCCGTTGCGCACCATGAGGATGACTTCCCACTCACACCCGACACGAAGGGGCAGTCAGTGCTCATCATCGGCGCTGGATGCGGCGGCATTGAGGCGGCCCTGACAGCGAAAAAGCGCGGAATGCGGGCCGAGATATGGGAGAAGACCTACGAGCTTGGCGGCATGCTGCTCGCGGCTGGCGCGCCGGACTTTAAAAAGGACGTTATGAAGTACGTCGAGTATCTCAAGACCCAGCTTGAAAAATCGGGCGTTCCTGTGCGCTACGGCAAGGAAGCGACGGCGGCGGAGATCGCCAAAGCGGGCTTTGACCATGTGATTATCGCGACCGGCGCCGCGGCGAATATCCCGAATATACCGGGCGTGGAAAACGCCGTTGAGGCTGTGCCTGTCCTGCGCCGCCAGTGCGAGATAGGCGAGGAGTGCGTCATCATCGGCGGCGGTGTTGTCGGTGTGGAGACTGCGCTGTTCCTCGATGGGCTTGGTAAAAAGGTCACAGTCACCGTGCGCAGCAAGCTCAAGTACGCGGAGGAGTCCGTCAACAATGTGCAGTGCATGAATGACATGCTCAAAGCCTCCAATGTGCGCGTGATCGAAAATGCCGCGCCGGTGGAGATACTTGCTGACGGGGTTAAGTTCAACGTAAACGGCGAGGAGCTTACCCTGCACAGCGACACCACGGTGCTCGCGACCGGATATCATCCGCTGAACGCATTGGCGCAGGAGCTGGACGACATGGGCATTGAGTGCGATGTGATCGGAAATGCCGTGAAAGCGCGCAAGATAATCAATGCCACGGGTGAAGCGTATCAGGCTGTGAGAAGAATGTGAGCCGGGACACGGCACAGTTCACCAATAAGTATATAATTATAAGTATATAGCAAAGGAAGCACGGTACAGCACCCGGCGAATGCCGGGGAACTGTACCGTGCTTTCTATTATATATACGACCTGTCGATGGTGACTATTGCGTAGTGCTCTGCCCATGTGGCGTGGACAAGGGTGCGTATCTTCTCCGCGAGCGCCTCGTCCGTCATTTTGAGATCGACGGGCGCGACGGCGTCAAAGATGAGGTTTGTGTGCGTCGTGCCGGGGACCATGCGGAAATCGTGCACGGTTATCTCCGGCGAGATGTGCGTTTGCAGCAGCTCCGTCACGGCATGGCGATGCTGCGAAATCTCGGTGTCGTCCGCCTCAATGGGGTCCATGTGGATCGTCGCGACGCAGCCGAGCGCTTCTTTCAGCTCGCGCTCCGCGCGGTCTATCGCATCATGCAGGGCGAAGATGTTGCCGCTGCCGTCGACCTCGGCGTGCAGCGACACGACCAGCCGCCCTGGACCGTAATCATGCACGATAAGGTCGTGCAGCCCTATTATCTCCGGGTGTGCGAGGACTATCTCCCGTATGCGCCCGACAAGCTCCGCGCTAGGTGCCTTGCCCAGCAGTGGAGAGATCGTGTCCCGCGCCGCGGTAAAGCCGGTCAGCACAATGAACACCGCGACGATGAGCCCCGCCCAGCCGTCGATATTCACATTGAAGATGTAGCTCACCGCCATCGACAGCAGCACCACCAGCGTCGACACGGAGTCTGACAGCGCATCCGCCGCCGTCGCCTGCATGGCGGCGGAGCCGATCTTCCTGCCGATGGCGCGGTTGTAGGCGCACATATATACCTTGGCGAGGATGGACACAAAGAGTATCGCCGCGGGCAGCACGCCCGCCTCCACCGGCGTCGTGGCGATTATCTTTTCCACCGAGCCCTTGCCCAGCTCAAAGCCCATCACGACTATCATCGCCGACAGCCCCAGCCCCGCGAGGTATTCCGCCCGGCCGTGCCCGAACGGGTGCTCCGGGTCGGGCTTTTTCCCGGCAATGGCAAAGCCCAGCAGTGTGATCACGGACGAGCCCGCGTCCGAGAGGTTGTTGAAAGCGTCCGCCGTTATGGCGACGGAGCCGGAGATGCTGCCCGCGAAATACTTCCCCGCGAAGAGCAGCACGTTGATGAATATGCCGTACACGCTGCACAGCGCGCCGTAGGCGCGGCGCACCGCCGCGTCGCGGACATTTTCCCTGTCACGTATAAAGAGCCGCGCCAAAAGTCTGAGCATATGCAAGCCCCCCCGCGCGGCACTGCCGCGCTCAAAAATCCAGATTTTCCACGCCGAAATATTTCTCCGCAAAATCCACGCGCTCCACGCGGAATTCCCGCCCGCGCAGATAGTTGAGGATGCCCGCATCCGTCGGGAACGCGAACACGAGACGGTAGGAGTAGAGCGCCTGACCCTTCTCACCGAAGTCCCGGTTGAAGCTCTCACGCCCGTACTTACCGTCGCCGAGGAGCGGGCAGCCCGCGTGCGCCATCTGTGCGCGTATCTGGTGCGTGCGCCCCGTGAGCAGGTGGCACTCCACCAGCGACAGCTTACCCTTGGAGCAGAGCGTGCGGTATTCCGTCACCGCGGTCTTTGCGCCCGGCTCCGGCTTTGACTTCACGTATACCTGATTTTTCGCCGCATCCTTGAAAAGAAAGTTCTCCAGCTTACCCTCGGGCGGCTTAGGCCGCCCGGAGACAGCGCAGAGATAATACTTTTCTATCTCGCGGTCACGTATCTTGTCGTTGAGGATGCGCAGCGCCTCCGCGTTCTTGGCGGCGATGACGATGCCGCCGGTGTTGCGGTCGATGCGGTTGCACAGCGCCGGAGCAAAGGAGTTCTCCTCGCGCGGACGCCACTCGCCCTTTTGCGCCATATAGGCTTGAATATTCGCGATGAGGGTGTTATAATCCCATACGCCCGCGCTGTGGCACAGCACGCCCGGCTTCTTGTCGGCGAGGAGAATGTTTTCATCCTCATATACTATGTCGAGCTTCGGCGTTCCGACCTTGAGATAGGAATTTTCCTCGCGCGGCTTCTCAAAAAACTCATCATTGATGTAAAGCTGCAATACGTCGCCCACGGCGAGGCGCGTGTCGCGCTTGGCGCCCTTGCCGTTGAGCTTTATGCGCTTGAGGCGTATATATTTTTGCAGCAGCGACTCCGGCAGCAGGGGCACAGCCTTGCCGACAAAGCGGTCGAGCCGCTGGTTTGCGTCATTTTGCTTTACCGTGATCTCTTTCATACCAATTTAACCCAACATAAGCGAAATTTTCGCGTTTTTTAGATTATACTATATAAAATTTATGTTGACAAGCCTTGACAAACAAACTATAATATTAAGGCTGATGTCAGCGGATAAATGGCAAGAGGTGCGATATGCGGCTCAACCTGAGAGACATAATAGAGATACCCGGCGCTTCGCTCCCGTTCGAGTGCGAGCTTAGTACGGACGGTCTTGACTTTCCCTCGGTCGAGCGGTACGAGGCGCTTCCCCATGCCGAGGGCAGGGTGACAAACGAAGCCGGTGTGCTCCATCTCACAGGGGCGCTCACGGCGGATATGCTCTGCATCTGCGACCGCTGCGGAAGCGAGTTTCCCAGCACCAAGGTCACGGAGCTGGACGCCACCATCGTGGAGGAGGACACCGGAGTGAATCCGGAGCTGTTCGTGATGGAGGGGGACGAGATCGATCTTGATGAGATCCTCTCCACGCTTTTCATCCTCGATATGGAGACGAAGTTCCTGTGCTCGCCGGACTGCAAGGGCTTATGCCCGAGCTGCGGCAAGAATCTCAACCTTGGTCCCTGCACGTGCAGGAAATCACTTGATCCAAGATTTGCTGTGCTTGAGCAGCTTTTGGATAAAGAATAAAAACAGTGCTGCTCATAAACAGCCGGTAATCAGGAGGTGTCAACATGGCAGTCCCTAAGGGAAAAGTATCGCGTCAGAGACGTGACAAGAGACGTTCTTCCGTCTGGAAGCTGGATGCTCCCGCAATCGTCAAGTGCCCCAACTGCGGCGCATTCTGTATGCCCCATCGTGCTTGCAAGGCTTGTGGACAGTACAATGGCCGTCAGGTCATCAGCGTCGAGGAGAGCAAGTAAAAAAGCTTTAGGAGGAGAGGAAATATGCCTTTCCTCCTTTTGCGTATATACAGCTTACGGCTATATATACGCAAAAGGTAAGTCACTTTATGGAAAATATTATAAAATCGATAGACGAGAACAGCCCGCTGCACGCCCACGCGCGCCCGGGCGACCGGCTCATCTCGATAAACGGCAACAGAATACTGGACGTGCTGGACTATAAGTACTTCGCGTATGACCCGCATCTCACTGTTGTGCTGGAAGACCCCGACGGCGCGCGGCGCGAGGTGCATATACGCAAGCGCGAGGGCGGCGACCTCGGCGTGGACTTTGAGAGCTATCTGATGGATAACCCGCGCTCATGCGCGAATAACTGCGTATTCTGCTTCATCGACCAGCTGCCCAAGGGCATGCGCAAGACGATGTATTTTAAGGATGACGACGCGCGATTGAGCTTTCTTCTGGGCAACTACATCACGCTCACGAACCTCTCACCGAGGGAGATAGAGCGCATCATTGCCCTGCACGTCAGCCCCATCAACGTGTCCGTGCACACCACAAACCCGGAGCTTCGCTGCCGGATGCTTAAAAACAAGCGCGCGGGGGAGACTATTGATACCATGCGGCGCTTCGCGGCGGCGGGCATCGTGATGAACTGCCAGATCGTCTGCTGCCCCGGTCTCAACGACGGGGCGGAGCTTGACCGCACCATGCGCGACCTTGCGGACATGTACCCCGGTGTGCACAGCGTGTCCATCGTCCCCGTGGGGCTGACAAAGTTCCGCGAGGGGCTGTATCCGCTCACGCCGTTCACGAAGGAGCACGCCGCCGAGACCATAGACCAGATCGCCGCCTTCGGTGACGAATGCGTGAAGCGCTATGGCACGCGCATCTTCTTCTGCGGGGATGAGCTTTATATCAAGGCGGGGTACGACATCCCCGACGATGATTTTTATGAGGAGTACACCCAGCTTGAAAACGGCGTGGGCATGATACGGCTGATGCATACGGAGTTCCGCTCCGCGCTGACGCTGTCGGACGAGCCGGACTATGTCCCGTTCTCCATCGCGACGGGGACGTCCGTCGCGCCGTATTTCGAGCGTCTTGTCGCCATGGCAAAGCACCGCTACCCCAAGCTTGAGGGGTATGTCTACGCCATAGAGAACGACTTTTTCGGTCACAGCATCAACGTCACCGGGCTCATCACCGGCGGCGATCTCATCCGCCAGCTCAAGGGCAAGAATCTCGGCGCGCGGCTTTTCATCTCGCAGAATATGCTGCGCCGTCAGGAGATGGATTTTCTGGACGACATCACGCTCGAACAGGCGATGGACGCGCTCGGTGTGCCTATCTACCCCATCGAGCAGGACGGCTTCGGCCTGTGGGACGCGATGAGCGGTGTCCTGCCGGAGGTGAAGCTGCCCGACCGCGGCGGCGAGCAGACGGAATATTATAAGTACAACCAGAATTGACAACGACAACGATTAGGAGGGAAAGACATTGGCAAAACCTCTTGTAGCCATAGTAGGACGCCCGAACGTGGGCAAATCCATGCTTTTCAACAGGCTCGTCGGACAGCGGCTGAGCATTGTGGAGGACACACCCGGCGTCACGCGCGACAGGCTCTATGCCGAGACGGAGTGGTGCGGGCGCAAATTCAACATGGTCGACACCGGCGGCATTGAGCCGACGACCGACAGCGAGATACTGCTCTTCATGCGCGAGCAGGCGCAGATCGCCATAAACGCGGCGGACGTTATCGTCCTCGTGACGGATATACGCACCGGCGTGACCGCGGCGGACAAGGACGTGGCGAACATGCTGCTGCGCTCGAAGAAGCCCGTGGTGCTCGCGGTGAACAAGGCGGACTCCACCGGCGCGACCGACCCCGCCATATATGAATTCTATGCCCTCGGCCTCGGCGATCCTATCGCCGTTTCCGCCGTGCACGGCCACGGCACCGGCGACCTGCTGGATGCCTGCCTCGCGCACTTCCCGGAGCCGGACGAGGCGGAGGAAGAGGACGACAGCATCAAGGTCGCCGTCATCGGCAAGCCGAACGTGGGCAAGTCCTCGCTCGTCAACCGCGTGCTCGGCGAAAAGCGCGTCATCGTCAGCGACGTTGCCGGCACGACGCGCGACGCGGTGGACACCCCGCTTGAAAATAAATACGGCAAGTATGTCTTCATCGACACCGCCGGCATCCGGCGCAAGTCCCGCGTGGATGAGCGCGTGGAGAAATTCTCCGTCATGCGCGCGCAGCTCGCCATTGAGCGGGCGGACGTGTGCCTCATCATGATCGACGCGCGCGATGGCGTTACCGAGCAGGACACGAAGATCGCCGGGCTCGCGCATGAGGCGGGCAAGGCGAGCATCATCGTCGTCAACAAATGGGACCTCGTCGAGAAGGAGACCGGCACCATGGAGAAGATGCGCAAGGACATCATGCGCGATCTCAGCTTCATGAGCTATGCCCCCATCATCTTCATCTCCGCCATGACCGGGCAGCGCACCGACAGGATATACGAGCTTATCAACTTCGTCAACGACCAGAGCAATATGCGCATAACCACCGGCATGCTCAACAACGTCCTTGCCGACGCGCAGGCGCGCGTCCAGCCGCCCACGGACAAGGGACGCAGACTGAAGATATACTACATGGCCCAGACCGGCATCAAGCCGCCCTGCTTCGTCATTTTCTGCAATTCCAGAGAGCTGTTCCACTTCTCCTATCAGCGCTATATCGAAAACCAGATACGCGCCGTGTTCGGACTTGAGGGGACGCCCGTGCGCATCGTTATACGGCAGAAAGGCGACAAGGAATGATTCTCTACTGGTTTTTGCTGCTGCTTATCGCCATCGTCGCGTATGGCATCGGCAGCATGAGCACCATGGTCATTGCGTCGAATTACGTGTTCCGCACGAGTCTGCGCGCCCTGGGGCGCGGCAACCTGTGGCTGTCGAACTTCCGGCGGATATACGGCACGTGGGGCTGGGTGCGGCTGCTGCTGGTGGAGCTTGTGAAGGACTCGCTGCCTATCCTCTTCGGCTCGCTGCTGCTCGGCTTCAAGGGGCATGCGGACGTGGGGCGCGCCTTCGCGGGCATGTGCGTCGTCCTTGGGCGGCTGTATCCGCTTTTCTATGACTTCAAGGGCAGCCACGCGACGCTCTGCCTTGTGACGCTCGGGCTGTGGGTCACGCCGTCCGTCGGCATCGCCACGGCGGTGGTCGCCCTCGGCGCGGTGCTCGTCACGAAATATCTCTCCCTCGGCACGCTCATCGCCACGCTCATCTATGTCGCGGTCACGGTGCTCATGGTCGACAACGACCTCTGCACGAAAATAATGCTCATCGCGGCGGGACTTGTTTTCTTCAAGCATATCCCCGCCATCGCCCGCCTTGCCGGCGGACGCGAAGAAAAGCTGAGCTTTAAAGAAGACATTACCTATAAGCTCGACGAGAAATTCTGAACCTGAATATTATAATATTCACCGGTGGAAGCCTCCACCGGTGAATGTTGCCATTGACAAATTTGTGCATATAAAATATATTTTATATATAGGAGAATGACACAATGGGTTTTGTTGAACTGTTCCTCATCGCTGTGGGACTGAGCATGGATGCGTTCGCCGTGTCCGTGTGCAAGGGGCTGAGCGTGCAGAAGCTTGAGAAAAAGCACATGGCGCTCGTCGGGCTGTACTTCGGCGGCTTTCAGTTTCTCATGCCCGTGCTGGGCTATCTGCTCGGCGCGCGGTTTGAAAGCCTCATCACGAACGTTGACCACTGGATCGCGTTTGCGCTGCTGCTCGTCATCGGCGGCAACATGATCAAGGAGTCGTTCGGCGAGGCGGAAAAGCTCAATGACGACTTCGGGTTCAAAACGATGCTCATGCTCGCCGTCGCAACAAGCATTGACGCGCTCGCCGTCGGCATAACATTTGCGTTTTTGCAGGTGCGCATCGTGCCCGCCGCGCTGCTCATCGGCGTGACGACGTTCTGCCTGTCCGCGCTCGGCATATACATCGGCAACCGCTTCGGCGCGCGCTACAAGTCCCGCGCGGAGCTTGCCGGGGGCATCATCCTCATTCTCATCGGTGTGAAGATACTGCTGGAGCATCTCGGCATCATCAATTTCTGAGTTTTTAGTACATAGGTGAGGCTCTTGGAGACTAAGGCGAAAAAGAGAATACTCATCTCGGTGCTGGCAGCGCTCGCGGCTCTGCTGCTTGCGGCGGGGGCGTTTTACGCCTGGCGCGCGGTGAGCTTTGCGCGCGAGATGCGCGCGCTCACGGAGAGCGCCGGACTTGAGAGCACCGCCGTCTCGGTGCGCGAAAAGACAGGTCTGCTGTCGCTGCGCCGCGCGCTGGAGCGACAGCAGACCGCGCATGACACGCGCGCCGCGGCGCTGAGCGACCGCGCGGAGGAGTTCAATTCCTCGCTCCTTGTCCTCGTCAACCCGTGGAACGAGGTCCCGCAGGGGTACACTGTGCAGCTTGACACCGTGGAGGGCTATCTTGTTGACCGGCGCTGCGCGAGGGCGTTGGCGCAGATGCTTGCCGACTGCCGCGCGGCGGGGTATGAGCCGATCATCTGCTCTGCTTACCGTACGCAGGAGTATCAGGAGATGCTCTACCGCAACAAGATACTCCGCCTCCTGGCGGAGGGCGTGCCGAACGCGGACGCGCCGACCATCGCGGCGCAGTCTGTTGCCCTGCCGGGGACGAGCGAGCACCAGCTCGGTCTCGCGCTCGACCTCATCAGCGAGACGTATACGAACCTCGACCAATGGCAGGAGCGCACCGAGGTGCAGCAGTGGCTCATGCAGAACTGCTGGCGCTACGGCTTCATACTGCGCTACCCCAACGGCACGAGCGAGACCACCGGCATCATCTACGAGCCGTGGCATTACCGCTATGTCGGCTCAGAGACGGCGAAAGCAGTCACGGAGTCCGGACTTGTGTTCGAGGATTACCTGAAAACGCTTGAAAGTGAATAATATAATTGGGAGATAATCGTGACAAAGACGATTATCTCCCAATTATATTTATGCGCTTTCAGTATGGACTGAATTATTCTGCTGAAGATTTACGCACTTGAACGAGGCTTTTCAATCGCAGCCCGGTTGCTTTTCCTTCAGAACTATGGTAATATTAATTTGCCACACAATTCGATATGAAGATAAACATAGTGGATGTGTTTTTACTTCGGTAAAAATGCACCCTCCATTTTGGCATCCATTGTGTTTGTCTGAATGAATTGTGTGGCAGCAAGTGAGGCTCTGCATTTTTTCGTGTGCAGCCTCATTTGGGGCTGCACATTTTTGCTTTATGGAGGAGTAAGATATGAGAAAAGCGATATCTTTATTACTGGCGCTGTTTATGGTGCTTGCACTATGCGCATGCGGGGCAGGAGCAACAGACGATAAGTATGCAGACGAGGTCGTCGTTGAGGAGGCGTATTTTGAATATGCTCCGGATATCAATAAATATAAACTGTATGTCAAAGCAAAGAATCAGTATGTAAACACAGGAAATAAAGAGTTGCCAGATCGATTTTCAGCTATATTCCAACTCCTTGACAAAGATGGCAATATCATTGTGGATAAAAGCAATGCAGCAGATCGGGTCTGGTTTCTCAACCTTGAGACAGGGCAGAGCGGGTGGAGTGAATCTCATTCAACTTATGATGTGGACTATGTTGAAAGTGCTGCGTACATTCGATTTCCTGCATATTCGATTATGTATCACCCAGATCGTATTGAGTGGTCTCACGAGGGAAAGCTGACGGATATGCCAACATTCCCGGTAAACATAGATACGGCAGAGAGCACAGAAGAGCAAGACATTGTTTGTACTCTTGGAGATACAGCAATAACCAATAATGTGGAACTAACGCTTACAGATATTTCATTCCAAGAGAAAATAAAAACGAGCAGCAATGGGTATATTGGGACTGAAGATGCAATTTTCTGCTGCCTTAGCATTGAGGTAAAAAATGTCGGAAAAGAGGAGATAAAAGTCAAAGATTGTCTCAATGTGAGTATTGATTATGATAGCGGCTACACATATTCGACAACTGGGAAAAAATATAGCTTCTTGTTCAAAGCGGACGACCTTCAATCTTTTGTGGGATTCCGTTATGGAGGCAGTTATACGGGAAGTGCTATGATACTACTTCCACTTGCCTCGCAGAAGTATCTTTTGGCTATCCCGTGTACAAGCGACCTCATGGATGACAGCACAAGCCCGTTGAAAGTTATTTTCAAGCTTCCCGACGCGAACGCAAGACAGATGTTTACATATATTGTGCGATAACACACGGTGCTCAGAATGCCAAAGCGGTAGGTTTATGCCATCATAAGTGCGTTACCGCTATGCGCACTTGGCTGCGAACGGCGCTATGTAAAAATTCCCCTTGAGGCTTTTGCCTCAAGGGGATAAGTATATGTTGCGTAAGGACTAGACCCTGCTCATTGCATTCTGGAAGTCGCATCAGCTTTCTTTTCATGGATGAACATGAAAAGAAAGCTGACGGTGAGCAGCGCGCATGACACCCATATCCCGCGCTCGGCGAGCGCATGCGTCAGCAGCGCGCCGAAGCCCGCACCGACGGCGAACAGCCCGATCACGCCGAAGTAGGTCAGCGCCTTTTGCAGCACCTCCGGCTCGCGGGTGTGGAAATAGACGCACAGCGCTTCCGTCCCGCTGCGCATATTGCCGATGCACATGGTGCTCGCGTAAGCGTGCCCGCGCACCTTGCGGAACGTCTGCACCTGCATCGCGCATACGAACGACACAAGCGCGTTGGCAAAGGTGTTGACCTCCTGCGGCAGGAAGCCCACAATGAACAGCAGCACGATCTCGGCAAGGACGATGAGTTGCCGCCAGTGCACCTTTTCCATGTATTTATAATGCCGGTGGATGCACTCCGCCGCGAAAATGCCGACCATGAACGCCAGCAGAGGGACAAGATAGTGCAGACAGCGGGAGAAATTGCCCTCAAAGAGGTAGGCGCTGAAAAGCACGATGTTGCCCGTCTGCGCATTGGCGAAAACCTTGCCCCGGCAGATGTAGGTGTAGGCATCCTGCAAGCCGCCGGAGAGGATGATGAACGACGCTGTCAGCAGCGATTCCGACATCTGCGGATGCAGCTTTGGAAAACGCATTGCGTCAGCCCCAGACTTCCTCTGCGATCTCTTTCACGAGCGCGAGCTTTGCCCACTGCTGCGCCTCGCTGAGCTTGTTGCCGATCTCACAGCTGGCGAAGCCGCACTGCGGGCTGAGGCAGAGCCTGTCGAGCGGGATGTACTTCGCCGCCTCGTGGATGCGCGCGATGACGCTCTCCTTGTCCTCAAGCAGCGCGCGCTTGGTCGTCACAAGACCCAGCACGACCTTCTTGTCGCCGCTGACGGCGGCAAGCGGCTCAAACCCGCCGCTGCGCGCGTCGTCGAACTCAAGGTAGAAGGCATTCACGTTCTCGCGGGCGAGCAGCGTCTGTGCCACGCCGTCGTAGGCGCCGGAGCTGGCATACGTGCTGTGGAAGTTGCCGCGGCAGACGTGGGTGTTGATTACAAGATCGTCAGGCTTTCCGGCGATGACCATGTTATTGAGCTCAAGAAGCTGCTCCTTGATGGCCTCAAGCCCCTTTTCGTCCGTGCCGAAGAACATGCACGCCATCGGGTCGACGAGCATGCCCCAGCTGCAATCGTCAAACTGGAGATTGCGGCAGCCCGCCGCGTACACGTCGGCAATGAACTTCCTGTAGCCCGCGGCGATGTCCTCCGCAAGCTCGCGGTTGTCCGCGTAGTATTTTCTCGTGTTCTCCTGCGCGAAGGGCATTATCATCTGCTCGATGAACTGCGCGGGGGCGGGGATGGTGAGCTTGGCGACGGTGTTTTCGTCCTCAAGCGCCTTTACGAATTTGAAGTGCTCCACAAACGGGTGCGCGTCGAGCGAGACCTTGCCCGTGAGATACGTGTCGTCCACCATTGCCGCCTCGCCGTGGAAAGGGAGACCGGTGCTCGTGGGGCTGTGCCCGATGCCGTTGAACCCCCACATGAAGTCGAGATGCCATGTCGCGCGGCGAAATTCGCCGTCGGTGATGACATGGTAGCCCGCGGCTTTCTGCTTGGCGACGAGATCGAGAATGGCTTCATCCTCGGCGGCTTTGAGCGCCGCGGCGTCGATCGTGCCGTTCTGGAAGTCCGCGCGTGCCTGCTTGAGCGCCGCGGGGCGCAGAAAACTGCCGACGTAATCATAACGGAATGGTGTGTTCATGTGAAGAGCCTCCTGTGGGGTCAGATTTTTCGCCAAGATTATACGACGGTGCGCTGCACAAGTCAATGCCTCATCCGAGCGCGACGTCCAGCACCATCATCACGCTGAACCCCACGGCAAAAAATACCGTGCCGATGTTGGAATGCTTCCCCTGCGACATTTCGGGTATCAGCTCTTCCACGACGACATAGAGCATTGCCCCCGCCGCAAAGCTCAGCAGGTACGGCAGCGCAGGGACGATCAGCCGCGCGGCGAGAATCGTCAGCACCGCGCCGACAGGCTCGACCACGCCCGAAAGCACGCCGCCGAGAAACGCGCGGCTCTTTTTCATGCCCTCCGCACGCAGCGGCATGGAGATGATCGCCCCCTCGGGAAAGTTCTGTATCGCGATGCCGAGCGACAGCGCCAGCGCGCCCGCCGCGGTGATCTGCGCGCTGCCGGAGAGATACCCTGCGTACACCACGCCCACCGCCATCCCCTCCGGGATGTTGTGCAGCGTGACCGCCAGCACCATCATCGTCGTCCGGCGCAGCTGACTTTTCGGCCCCTCCGTCTGCCCGCTCTTTGCGTGCAGGTGGGGGATGACATGGTCAAGCGTGAGAAGAAAAAGAATACCCGTCCAGAACCCGGCGAACGCCGGAAGAAACGCCAGCTTGCCCAGCCCAGCCGACTGCTCTATCGCGGGGATGAGAAGGCTCCACACAGACGCGGCGACCATCACCCCCGCGGCAAAGCCCGTCAGCGAGCGCTGAACGCGGTCGCTGAGCGACCTGCGCATGAAAAACACGCACGCCGCGCCCAGCGACGTGCCGAGAAACGGAATAAGAATACCCCAGAATGTGTTCAAATCGTTTATCCAATCTAATAACAAGAATAGGTGTAGTTAGAGACCTCTAACTACACCTATTCTACACTATTTCACGCCGGATTTCAATACCCGCGGCTCATTCCTTATTGCCGGTTATGTAATAATCGCAGTATTCGCCGCCGGAGGCAATGGTCTGCCTGCGGTGCAGCACGCCGTGCTGCAGGGTTATCATCACATTGTCCAGCTCGCAGAAAAGCGGCATAAGCTCCGCCACGCCGAGCTTTTCCGTGTACGCGCAGATGGGGCAGCGCGTGATGCGGTAATAGCACGCGCCCTCGTGCGGCTGCCCGACGAAGTCCACCTTGAACGAGGTGGGGTACTGCGCTTCCTTCTCAGGAGTGTACCACCTGACGTATTTTACGATGCTCTTTTTGTTCTCGGCCTTGCCGCGTGCGGTGTTCAGGTCGGTCATGCCGAAGTACCACTTGACGTGGTAGAGCGCGCGGCGTACCATCTCCTGCACCGTCTCCGGCGGTATCTTTTTCTCGCTTGCCACATACGGCGCGACGAACGCCAGCGCAAAAAGCTCATTATAAGCCATAGGGTTGTCGTCGCCGATGTCGTCCGCCTGCGCCACAAGCTCGCGGTAGACCTTTTTGCTCTTGCGCATGATGTCGCGGGCGTACTCCTTGCCGTACTTTTCCGCCAGCACCTTTTTCATCGAGCCTTCAAACATCCAATAGTAAAAGCCGTTGTACTTCATGTCACCTGTCCTCCAAAATCGCTTCCTGCCTCCGCGGCTTTAGTCCATCTCCGCGAGAAACCCGCGTATCGTGCGGATATAGTCCTCGGTTTTCAGCACGGTGGACAGATGCCCGCCGGAGACGTAGGCGATCCTAGGTTTGTGCATCAGGCGGATGAGGTCCTGCTGCATTTCAGCGGAGAAAAAGTCCTGATCCGGCAGGATGAGGAGAATTTTTCCCTCAAGCGCCGCGAAGTCTGCCTCCGTCACGGGGACCTGATTCATCAGATCGGCGAGCAGCCCGGAGATGTGCACGTCCTTTTCCTGCTTATAATCGCTGAATATCGTCTCAAACATATCCCGCGCACAGGCGATCTCCTCCGCGCTCTCGTTGCGGATATGGCTGAGGCTCATCTTTATCAGCCGCGGCTTCAGCTTTTCATAGTTGCAGTGCTTGAGGTACCACAGCATGAGCAGGGCGAGACGGTAGCGCTTTTTCAGACTTTTCAGCGTCCGCTCATCCATGCCGCCCGTGGAGATCAGCACCAGCCCGCCGACCTCATTGGGGTATTTCTGCGTGTATATCTGCGCGACCATGCCGCCGTCGCTCGCGCCGACGAATATGGGCTTTTCGATGCCGAGCGCGGCAAAGAAAGCGTGCATCCCCGCGACGAGCGCCTGATTCGTGGCAAGCTCCTGCGGATAGTCAAAGAGCAGCACGCGCGCGTCAGCGCCGAGCGTGTCGACGTAGTCCATCCACATTTCCAGCGTGTTCATCCCGCCGTTGAGAAACACCAGCGTCCGCCCGCTCTCCTTGCCGCAGAGTATATAGCGGTACCGCGCGCCGTCCACAACGGTGCTTTCGTACTTGTGCGCGCTTTGAAAATCCTTCAATTTCTCAGAATACAGCATTATTATTGCCTCCCATATCTTACGCCCGCCTGAGCATGTTTTCGGAAAAGTCCGTCGCGATGAGGCTTCTGCACCGCCCGGCGATAACGCCGGAGAGCAGCCCCGTGCCGCAGGCGCATTCAAGAACCTCGTCCTCCGGGCGTATCAGCGCCGCCACTGCGGCGCACAGCGCGCGGTTCGCCTTCCTGTTGATGACGTTTGCGAAGATGTCATACACCCACGCGACATTGTCCCAGAACACTGCACAGTCCTCCGAAAATTCTTATTTCCCCGCGATCTTCAAACAGAAGTCGCAGCAGTTCCCGCCGCGGCCGAGCGTCGTCTCCCTGTGCCACACGAGCTTGGGGTGCAGGTCGCTGTAGCTCACATCGTCGCTGTCGCAGAAGCACGGGCAGAGCTCCGGGCAGCCGTGCTTCACACAGGCGTCGTGATAGGGGCATTTTGTCATGTCGACGCGCCACACGTCCTTGTCCGTCCGGAGCTCTGTCGCGGCAAAGCCCGCTGCCGTGCCGAAGTTTTTGCGCGTCGCCTTGGCGGCGAAGCCCGGCAGCACGCGGTACAGCCCCGGAAGGCGCAGCAGCGCCACGAAGTATTTGTGATACTGCCGCGACAGCGCCTCCACATAGCCGTGCACCGTCCCCAGCGCCTCATCCTTCGGCATGACGCTCTGCAAGGTCTCGTATGCCGCGATGCCCGGCATTATCTGCGATTCAAGGTGCTGCCTGAGCGCGTCGGACGCATCGGCGTATTCCGCGCGCAGCTCGTTCAGCCGCGCGTCAAACGCGGCGCACAGCGCGTCCGCCTTCTCCGGAAAGCACTGCGCGGCGGCCTTTCTGAAATCCTTTGCGATATAGCTCTCTTTCATTTCCCCTGCTCTTCAGGCGTGCGCCGCCCGAACCTCCTTATATTTCATGCGCCGTGCTTCAGCACGATGATCTTGTTGGAGATATTGCGCACAAAGCCCAGCTTGTCCAGCACCTTGTATACCGGCACGAACACCGCCATGCCCTCGGTCAGACTGTGCTCCTCAATGAGCGCAAAGTCCGGCAGCAGCGCCGCCAGCGCCGCGCCGTCCTTGACGCCCCATGTGAACTTCGCATTGCTGCCCTCGATGGACTTCTCCTTGAAGCGGCGGACGACCATGGGATTCATCGTCTCGACAAACACCGTCGCGGCGGGAAAGCGCCCGGCGATGACGGCGAAGATGCGCTGCACGTCCGCCTCCGTCAGGTACATCGTCAGCCCCTCGATGATTATGAGCACCGGCGCGTCCGTCTCCGCGACGGCGCTGCCCCAGTCGTCCATTGCGGACATGCCCAGCTGCGAGATCGCGCCGTCCTCCGGCAGCAGCTTTTCGCGCACGGCTATCGTCTCCGGCACGCCGGAGAGCGTTATTTTTTCGTTCATATCGCTCCACCTCGGTTAACTTTATCTAACCGCATTGTAGCACCATTTTCTTCATAGTTCAAGTGATTTAACACGGAAATCTGCACGCTTGAACAATGATTGTATTCAATATCCCGTCCGCACGGTATAAAACCGTCTTTTCGGTAAAGACAAAGCGAAAAATGTATGCTATACTACGTAGTAGTTAGACATGATTAACCGACGCGAGAGTAGAGGAGCGGGTGTTTATGGGTACGGATCAGTTTGAAAAACAGGGCGTGGTGCTGCTGGCGCAGAGCGACGGCTGCGCCGTGTGGCAGTTCCGCAACGACACCGGCGACGGCACGATGACCGTCTACGAGGTGTTTCCCGGCGTGATGCTCACATTCAATGACTTCCACATGGGCAGCTTTCAAAGCAGCTATGTGGCGGACCGGCGGCTTTTTGCCATTGACCACTGCCGCGAGGGGCGGATGGAGTATTCCCCGGGGGACAATATGCTCGCCTATACCGAGGCGGGGGACATGAAGCTCGACCTCAGAATGCAGCACACCGGCACGTTCATCTTCCCCTCGCACCATTACCATGGGCTGACCGTCGCGTTCGACCGCGACGTCGCCGCGGCCACACTGCCGCAGGAGGTGAAGGACTTCCCCGTGACGCCGGAGCGGATAATCGCGCGCTGGCAGCTGGGGGAGTACCCGCGCGTGGTGCACAGCGCGGCGATGATGGAGCATATCTTCGGCGAGCTGTACCGCGTCCCGGAGAAGATACGCATCCCGTATTTCAAAGTCAAGGTGCTTGAACTCTTGCTGTATCTCGACGCTGTCACCATCCCCGCGGACGAGACCGCCCCGCCCTACTTTTATAAAACGCAGGTGGAGAAGGTCAAGGCCATCCACGATTTTCTCACAGGGCATATCGCGGAGAATTTCACGCAGGAGGAACTGTCCCGCCGGTTTGACATACCCATGACGCAGATGAAAAACTGCTTCCGCTCGGTCTACGGCTCCGCCATCGGTGCGTGGCTGACGGACTACCGCATGAATATGGCGGCGGAGCTGCTCATCAACCGACGCGAGCTGGGCATTGCGGAGATCGGCGGCAAGGTCGGCTACGACAACGCCGGGAAGTTCACGGAGGCTTTCAAAAGAATAATGAAGCTCACTCCCACGGAGTATCGCAAGGAAAGAGGAATAAGCTATGAAAAGTGAAAAAAAGAGCTGGATGAACGCCCTGTTCGCCTACGCGCAGGGGGAGAAAAAGCGGCTGGCGTGGTCGGTCGTGCTGTCGGTCGTGAGCGTCGTGCTGGGGCTTGCGCCGTTTTACTGCATGTATCGGATGATCTGCCTTTTCGCCGCGGGGACGGCGACGACCGCCGCCGTTATAAAATGGTGCGCGCTCGCCCTCGCGGGGTACGCTGTGAAGATACTTATTTTCAGCCTTTCCACCGGCATATCCCACGCCATGGCGTATTCCGTGCTTGAAGGTCTGCGCCTTCGCCTTGCCGACCGCTTTCTCCGCGCGCCGCTGGGCGATGTGGAGAACCACTCCATCGGCGAGATAAAGAACATGATGGTCGACAAGATAGAAAATATCGAGCCGCCGCTTGCGCACATGATCCCCGAGGGCGCGGGGCATATCGTGCTGCCGGTGATAAGCATCGCCGCGCTTTTGTGCATCGACTGGCGGCTCGCGCTCGCCTCGCTCGTGACGTTCCCGCTGTCGTTTTTGTGCATGGGGCTGACGTTCAAGATCAGCGGCGACAGCTTCGCGAAATATGACCGATCCAGCAATGAAATGAACTCCGCCATTGTCGAGTATATCGAGGGCATCGAGGTCATCAAGGCATTCGGGCGCGCGGGCGTAAGCTATGAAAAGTACGCCGGGGCGATCACAAGCTTCCGCACCTTTGTCGTCAAGTGGCTGACGAGCACGTTCGTCACCATGAAGCTCAGCTTCGCGCTCTTCCCCTCCACGCTCATCGGCACGCTGCCCGCGGCGCTCGCGCTGGCAAACGGCGGCGTCATCACGCCCGCGCAGGCGGCGCTCGCCATGATGCTGTCCATCTCCATGGTCGGGTCGCTCGCCAAGCTTGAGGTTTTTTCCGAGAATATGCGCCAGGTGAAGTTCACCGTGGAGAGCCTGGAGGAGTTCCTTGAAATGCCCGCCCTGCCGGAACCGGCGGAGCGCGCGGCGGTGGAGCACACGGATGTGGAGCTCCGCGGCGTTCACTTTTCCTACACGGGGGACGAGAAGGACGAGGTGCTGCACGGCATAGACATCACTCTCCCTGAGGGCAGCTTCACCGCGCTTGTCGGTCCGTCCGGCGGCGGCAAGTCCACCGTGGCGAAGCTCATCGCCCGCTTCTGGGATGTCACGGCGGGGGAGATAACCGTCGGCGGCGTGAATATCAGGGATATGCCGCTGGAGCAGCTTTCGGAGTATGTCAGCTTTGTCACGCAGGATAACTTTCTCTTCCGCTGCTCGCTTCTGGAGAATATCCGCCTCGGCAACCCCGCCGCGACGGATGAGGAAGTCAAAGCGGCGGCACGCGCGGCGCAGTGCGAGGAGTTCATTTCAAAGCTCCCGCAGGGGTACGACACCCCCGCCGGGGAGGCCGGAAAGCGCCTTTCCGGCGGCGAAAAGCAGCGCATTGCCATTGCGCGCATGATGCTCAAGAATGCGCCCATCGTCATTCTCGACGAGGCGACGGCGTTCACCGACCCGGAGAATGAGGACAAGATCCAGCGCAGCATCGCCGCGCTCACAAAGGGCAAGACCCTGCTCGTCATCGCCCACCGCCTCTCCACCATAAAAAATGCGGACAATATCGTCGTTTTGAAAAACGGCACGATCGCCGCCGAGGGGCGGCAGGAGGAGCTGTTGGAAAAATGCCCGCTGTACCGGGAGATGTGGCAGACGCATATCGGCGCGAAGAACTGGGCGGTATCGTCCGCAGTGAAGGAGGCGTGAGCAATGTTCAAAACGGTCAAACGCATTATCGACTGGTGCGGAGAGTTCAAAGGCAAGCTGTATCTCGGCTTTGTCATGACCTTCTTCTCGCACATCTTTGCCGCCCTGCCGCTGGCGCTGGCGGCGTACACCGTGGGTCAGCTCATCGAGTGCCGGTGGAGCGGCGCGGCGTTCGACGCTTCGTGGATATGGAAGGTCATCGTCGTCCAGCTTGCGCTCGTGCTGCTGCGCTTCCTCTTTGACTATCTGCGTGCACGCTTGCAGGAGCCGATAAGCTATCAGCTCACCGCGCGCGACCGTCTCGCCATCGGCGACGCGCTCAAGCGCGTCTCGCTGGGGTACTTCCAGCAGGTGAGCACCGGCAACATCCTCAATTCCATCACCACCGGGCTCTCCACGCTTGAGAATATGGGCATCCGCATGATCGACAATTTTGTCGGCGGGTATCTCAATTTCCTTGTCATTTTCATTGGGCTTGCGGTGTGCAGCCCCGTCACGGCGCTCATCGCGCTTGCCGCCGCGGCGCTGTCGCTGTGCTTCATGCTCGTCATCTCGCACTACAGCCGCGTCAACGCACCCGTTGAGGCACAGGCGAACCGCGACATGACCGGCGCCGTGCTTGAGTACGCCCGCGGTCTCGCAGTGGTCAAGTCCTTCGGCAAGGGCGGCGCGGCCATGGACTCCGTCACGGCGGCAGTCCGCGACAGCAAAAACATACACCTGAAAATCGAGTGGGGCTATGTCCCCGGCAACGCGTGGCATCTGCTCGCGCTCAAGTGCGGCAGTGTGGGCCTCGCGCTCGCGGCGGCGCTGCAATGCCTGCGCGGCGAGATGAGCTTTTCCTTCATGCTCATGTTCGTGTTCTTCTCGTTCAGCATTTTTGCCAGCCTTGAGCCGATAAGCGACAGCGCCCATGTCCTCGGCGTCATTGACGACGCGATGGATCAGCTGGACGCACTGCGCAGCGAGAACTTCATCGACGCCGACGGTCGGAACATCCCGCTTGAGCATTATGATATTGAGTTCAAGGACGTCTCCTTCGGGTACGATTCCCGGCAGGTGCTTCATAATGTCAGCTTCACCATCCCGGAAAAGACCTCCACGGCAATCGTCGGTCCCTCCGGCTCAGGAAAGACGACGATATGCAGCCTCCTCGCGCGCTTTTATGACCCGCAGTCCGGCAGTATATCCGTCGGCGGTCACGACCTGCGCGAGTTCACCTGCGACAGCCTTCTCTCCAACATCTCTATGGTGTTCCAGAACGTCTATCTCTTCAATGATACCGTCCGCGCCAACATCCTCTTCGGCAAGCCCGACGCGACCGAGGAGGAGATGATCGCCGCGGCGAAGCGGGCGCGCTGCCATGACTTCATCATGGCGCTGCCCGACGGCTATGACACCGCGGTGGGCGAGGGCGGCGGCAAGCTCTCCGGCGGCGAAAAGCAGCGCATATCCATCGCCCGCGCCATCTTGAAGAACGCGCCCATCATCATCCTCGACGAGGCGACCGCCAGCATCGACCCGGAGAATGAGCACCTTATCCAGCAGGCGATCTCCGAGCTGACGCGCGGCAAAACCATCATCACCATTGCCCACCGTCTGGCGACCATCCAGAACGCCGACCAGATACTCGTGGTGGACGACGGGCGCATTGCTGAGCGCGGCACGCACGCTTCGCTCATTGCGCAGGATGGACTCTATAAGCGCTTCACCGAGATACGCGAGGCGGCGGAGGGCTGGCACATCGCGGAGAACGCGGAGTAAAGCAGTATACGGTTATATTAGAACAGAGGAGGAATCGGAGAAATCCGACCCTCCTCTGTTTTTTGCGTGGAGCAATCCAAAATTATATTTCACATGAACTTTTTCCCATGACTCACGTCTATAAAAACATATCCCCCGATAATATATCCGAAAGGAGATCAGTATGAAAAGGTATATTGCAGTTTTGCTCTGCTGCGCGGCGCTGACTGCCCTCTGCGCCTGCGGCAGTGCGGCGGCGGACACGCCGGCGACTGCCGCCGCGGAGACCGCCGCCGTACCGGCGGAGCCGGTGAATATGGACTTCACAACAGATGACGGAGCTATTGAGGTGCACGTCCATGACGACGCGCCGGATGCCGTGCCGCAGACCATGCCCGTGCTCCGCGTGCGGGCGCGGAGCGTCACGCCGGATATGGCGCGCGCCGCGGCGGAGGTGGTGTTCGGCGATGCGGAGATTTATGAATTTTCCCCGGAATCAAGCGGGGAGACCACGCCCATGCCGTGCCTGTGGCAGTTCTGGCCGCAGGAGCACTATGTTTTCCCTGATCCCGCGGACACGCCGTATGGCGGCGATGTTCCATACGGCAATCTGCGCGCTGTCGCCTCTGTCGGCGGCGTGACATATGAGCTGTGGGCGAGCAGCATTGATCAGAATCACAGCATTTCCATCTTTGTGCTGCCGCAGGACGGAGCGTCCGCGGAGGAAATGTACACCGGGCTTTTCGCCTCCGCCCCGGCGGACGAGGCGGAGCTTGCCGCCGCGGTCGATCGGGCGGCACAGCTCGCGGCCGACATGGGGTTTGGCGAGTGGCGCTTCACGGCGAAGAGCGTGGAAAGCTCCACGAGCGGCAGCGGCTGGCAGATAGAGCTGACGGGACAGCCCGTGTATGAGGGCTATCCCGTCAACTGGCAGACACTGAGCGAGGAGGAGACACTTGAAATGGAGAGCCTGACGCTCCACATGGCGAACGGCGGCGCGCTCATTGACCTCTATTATGCCTCGCCCATGGAGGTAGTTGAGACCGTGGAGCAGGCAGAGCTGATAACATGGGACGAGGCGAGCGCGCTCGCGGAGGAGACCATGCGCGCCTGGCGCTATGACACTCTCATCCCCAATTATGCCTCCGAAAAAGCATGGTGGGATGCGACCGGCGCGGAGATATTATCCGTGAGCGTTGATATAGACGCGCTCTGCGTCGGCTATATCCGCGTGCCGGACGGGGAGTGCTATCTCCTTGTCCCGGCGCTCACGCTCCCCGCACGGCTTGCGGTCATCGGCACCATTCCCGGCGTTCACGAGTCGCCGATGGATATGCTGTCCTTTGATACGGGGGAATATAATGTGTCTGTGAACGTGGACCTGCGGAAATCGGCAGGGGAGTAACACGGGCGGAAGTGCCTCACTCTGCCAGCGGGAGCATCATCGTCACAACGAGCCCGTGGTCGTTTCGCGCGTTGAGCTGTCCGCCGTGCGCGGCGGCGATGCGGTACGCCATCGGCAGCCCAAGCCCGTGCGCCGCGTCCGGGATGAAGGCGATGCTGTCCAGCACCTCCTGCGGCGCGCCCTGCCCGTTGTCGCGCACGACGACGCGGACATACCCGCCATCGGCGTATTCGCTCAAGTGCACGGCGCAGGGCGGGGTGTTGTGGCGCACGGCGTTGGAGATGAGGTTGAACACCGCGCGCTCAATGAGCGCCCTGTCGCAGAGTATTTCCGCGCCCTCATCGCGAAGCTCCGCGTCCACGGTGAAGCCGTCCGGGAGCCCGCTGTTTATCACGTCTGTCATGACCTCGCGCAGGATAGGGCACAGCCGCACGCGCTCGCGGCGGCGGGACTGCATATCGTTTTCCAGCGACGACATCAGGTCGAGATCGTCGATGAGCCGCCCGATCTTCGCGCTCTGCGCCACGATTTTGTCCGCGCGCTCGCGCGTGTCCGGCGGCGTGTCCGCCCCGCGGCCTATCGCCTCGGCGTTGCCCATGATGACGGCAAGCGGCGTGCGCACATCGTGCGATATGCCGTTGACCCAGTTGCGCCGCGCCCGGTCACGCTCGGCCAGCGCCGCGTTTTTGCGCGCCAGCGCCTCCGCGCTGCGGTTGAGCTGGCGGCAGGTGTCGCGGAACATCCCGCGCTCGGCGACGTGCACGCTCTCCTCGCGGCTGAGCGCCTCTATCCCGGCAGTCACGCGCTTGAGATTTTTGTAGAGATTCGACCCTATCACGAGCGCGAGCGCCAGCGCCAGTGCGGCGTCAAGCGCGAGCACCAGCGCGATGCGCCCGCCGAGTGAGGAAAACCAGTCCGTGGAGAGCGTGATGAAATATTTCCCCACGGCGTTTTTCGGCTGACCGAGGATGAAAAGCCCCGCGCCGTGCGTGCGCGTATAGACGGGGTAGTCGCTCAGAAACCAGCGCGAGAGCACCGCGATGTCGCTGAGCGTATAGTGCGTTGGAATGTCCGCGGGGCGGTCGTGCGACCATATCACATCGCCTGCGCCGTCCACGAGGATGCACCAGCACCCCTCCGGCAGCGCGACGGCGTCCGCCGCGCCCGCACCGCCGCTGTCATACGCGGCGGATATACCGTCCAGTATGCTCTGGTGCGCCAGCGCCGCGGTCTTGCCGCTGTCGTTCGCGATGTACATGACCCCGCAAAGATTCAGCACCAGCAGCACCAGCGCCGTGACCGCCGCCACGGCGGAGCAGCTCAAGAATACCTTCAGTGTCGTTTTATTCATGCGCGCCCTCCAGTCTGTATCCCAGTCCGCGCGCTGTTATGATGTGCCGCGGCGCGGAGGGGTCTGGCTCTATCTTCTCGCGCAGGCGGCGGATGTGCACGGTGAGGGTGTTTTCATGCCCGTAATAGTCCTCGCCCCACGCCGCCAGCGCCAGCGCGTCAAAGCTCACGATGCGCCCGCGGTTCTCCCACAGCTTCTTGAAGAGTATCAGCTCCTTCGCCGTCAGCGGAAGCTCCGCCCCGGCGCGCCGCACCACCGCGCGCGTGAAGTCCACATACACATCCCCCAGCGCCGCGCCCGGTTCATCCTCGGCGATGGCGTAGGTGCGCCGCAGCAGCGCCTGCACACGCAGCACGAGCTCCCGCATGAGAAAGGGCTTGACGATGTAATCGTCCGCGCCGAGCCCCAGCCCCGCCAGCCTGTCCGCGTCGTCGCCGCGCGCCGTGAGGAAGATGACCGGCGCGTCCGTCAGCGCGCGCAGCTCACGGAAGAGCGCGAAGCCGCTGCCGTCGGGCAGGTTCACGTCCAGCAGGATGAGCGCGACGGGCTGGGCGCGCACGGCGGCAAGCGCCTCGCGGCAGCTCGCGGCGGAAACGAGGTTGAAAAACCCCTCCGCGAACAGCGCGTCCCCCACGGTCTTTTGCAGCTCCCGCTCATCGTCAACGATGAGTATTTTTTTGTTTAAAAGCTCTTTCATGTCCTTCATGTGCATCACCAGGGGTATATTAACATCTTTTGCGCGCGGATTGAATACGCGGAGGGAAATTTAAGCCGCGCTTAATGTGCGCGTAAGGGGAAATAAATCCCGCCGTGCTATTCTCTCCAACGGCGGCGGGAAACACGCCGCGGAAAGGATGAAGAATGATGAATGAGATAGTCAAGACCTCCGCGCTCACAAAGCGGTATAAGAATTTTGCCGCGGTGGAGGGGCTGAACATGAGCGTGCGCGAGGGGCGCATATACGGCTTTATCGGTCCGAACGGCGCGGGCAAATCCACAACGCTGAAAATGCTGCTCGGTCTTGTGCACCCCACGGCGGGGGAGATAGAGCTTTTCGGCGAGCGCCTCACGGAAAAAAGCCGCGTGGCGCTTCTGCGCGGCGTCGGCTCGCTCATTGAGTCCCCGGCGTATTACGGACATCTCACCGCGCGGGAAAACCTGCGCGTTTACGCCGAGATACTCGCCCTGCCGGAGAAGAACATTGACGAGGTGCTGAAAATCGTCCGGCTCGACCGGCAGGAGGGCAAGCGCACCTCGGCGTTCTCACTCGGCATGAAGCAGCGCCTCGGTCTCGCGTCGGCACTGCTGGGCTTCCCCAGGCTCCTCATTCTCGACGAGCCGACGAACGGGCTCGACCCCTCCGGCATACAGGAGATGCGCGAGCTTATCCGCTCCCTCCCGGAGCGCTACGGCATGACCGTCATCGTCTCCAGCCATCTTCTCAGCGAGGTGGAGCGCATCGCCGACGATGTCGGCATCATTGCCCACGGGCGCATGAAGTATCAGGGGGAGCTTGCGCGCCTTGAGCAGGCGGCGCACGGGGAGAGCCTTGAGGACATTTTCCTCGGCATGACAGGGAGCGAGGAGAGCCTATGAGCCGCCTTTTAAGGGCCGAACGGCTGAAAAACCGGGGACGGCACGTGCTCCTCACGGCGCTGGCGTTGACGGCGGTGGGGTGCGTGTGGGCGTTTTACTCCGACTATAAGGGCGAGGCGGGGGACTTCGCTATAAAAAACGGGTATTACATGTACCTATATCAGCTGCCCATGGTATGTGCCATCATCTTCCCGCTCATCTGCATGCTCGTCTCATCTCGCCTTGCCGAGCTTGAGCACAGCCGCGGCAGCCTACGGCTGATGTGCGTGATGGCGGAGCGCGGGGCGCTGTATGACGTGAAGCTCATATACGGGCTCGCGCCGGTGCTGCTGTGCGTGCTGCTCTTCTGGGGCGCGGCGATAGTCAGCGGGCTGGCGTGCGGCTTTGCCGGCGCGCCGCCCATGCGGGATTATGCGCTGTTTCTCCTCTTCACCCTCGCGCCGACCACTGCAATATATATGCTCCAGCACGCGCTGTCCATGGCGATACCCAACCAGACGGCAGCGCTGTGCGTTGGGGCGCTGGGGGAGTTTGCGGGCGTGTTCTCGCTCTTCCTGCCGCAGCTGCCGTGGCTGAGACGGCTGTGCCCGTGGGGGTGGTACGGTGCGCTGCAATTTGTCGGGCTTTTCGGCTGGACAAAGGAGACGCGCTATCAAAACGCCTATTTTGCCGACATGGGGCATGACTGGGCGTGCTTTGCAGGTGTCGTCATTGCCGTAATCGTCTTTTATCTCATCGGGCGCGCGGTGTTTTGCAGAAAGGAGCTGTGAACAAATGTATTTTCGTCTTGTAAAGGCAGAGCTTATGAAGCTGCGCCGCTCGCCGGTGTGGCTGGCGTTTCTCGTGCTGCCGGTCATCCCGGCACTGCTCGGCACGCTCAATTATCTCGGCAATATTGAGATACTGCAAAGCGAGTGGTACAGTCTCTGGACGCAGCACACGCTCTTCACGGATTATATTTTTCTCCCCGTGCTCATCGGCGTTTACTGCGCCTATACGATGTATATGGAGCAGCGCGAGCACGGGTGGAACAAGCTCCTCTCCGTCCCGGCGCGCAATTCCGCCGTGTACGCGGCGAAGCTGACCGTCGCGGCGGTGATGATATTTGTGAGCGAGATGTGGATCGCAGCGCTGTATTTCGCCTCGGGCAGGATCGCGGGGCTGACCTCCGCCCCGCCGTGGGGCGAGATGGCGGTGTGGTGCGCGTGCGGCACGCTCGGCGGCGCGGTGATGGCGAGCATACAGCTGACGGTGTCGTTTTTCCTGCGCGGCTTTGCGCTGCCTGTGGCGGTGTCGCTGGGCGGGGGACTGTCGGGGCTGTACTTTCTCGCGCGCAAGCTCGGCAGCATATGGCCGTACTCGCTCATGGCCTACGGCATGAGCTCCAACGCACCGCAGCAGATCAGCGAGAGCGGGTATCTGCCGTTCGTGCTGACCTGCGCGGGGTACATCGTGCTCTTCGCCGCCATAAGCGGCGTGATAATGACCCGCCGCGACGTGTGAGCGGGGATAGAGGAATAGTTTACAAAACCGGGGTTCCATTTTCGCCGCGCGCATAATATAATAAGATGAAAAATGCAGACGGAGGATCGTTTATGGACATAAACTCGCTTTTGCAGCTGAGAGGAATGTGGAAAAGCTTCTGCGCCAATCACCCGAAATTCCCGGACTTCATGCGCGCGGTGAAGGAGCGCGGCGCTGTCGAGGGGCAGGAGATCGCCTTCACTGTCACCTACCCCGACGGGAAAACGCTCAAAGCCGGAATACGGCTGAAGGCCTCCGATGTGGAGCTTGTTAACAGCGTGCTCAGCATACTGAAAAAATAAAAAACCTGCCTGTGCATTTCGTCTTGCACAGGCAGGTTTTCTATTCACATATACTTTCCGATGAACTTATCCAGCTTTGCCTCGTACTCTGCCGGGGCGCGGTGCATGCTCTCCACATGGCGCGCACCCTCCACCCAGAGAAAGTCCTTCTCGCCGGGGCACAGCTCATAAAGCTCCTGCCCCATGTAATATGGCACGGTGCGGTCCTCCGTTCCCTGCACGAAGAGCATAGGGACGCGCGTATGCGCGAGATGGCGGCGTACCTCGGAATCGCGCAGGTCATACCCCGCGGCAACGCGGTTGATGGCGATGAGGGGATAGATGAGCGCGCCGATGCGCGGCTTGAGAACGTCCACCCCGCCGGTGTAGGCGCTGTCGGCGACGATGAACTTCACCTGCGGGGGGACCGCGTCGCACATGTGCACCACCGTGCCGCCGCCCATGGAGAAGCCGTGCAGAATGACGCGGATATCCTCGCCGTAGGTCTTTATGAGAAAGTCCAGCCACTTCAGGCAGTCCGCGCTCTCATATACGTCATAGCCCACATGAGCCCCGCCGCTCTCGCCCGCGGCGGCATTGTCGCAGGTGAACACGTCTATCCCGCGGCGCAGGTAGTATTCATAATACATCCCGCCCGCGTCCAGATGGTCGGAGCGGAAGCCGTGCACGATGAAGGCGATGCGCCCGGCGGGCTTGTCGCCGGACTGGTAGTAGAAGCCCTCCAGCCTGTCGCCGCGGTCAGAATAGATGGTATAGCGCGTGCAGGGGGTCTGCCCCATGCGCGCGGCGGCGGAGTCGCGGTGCTCATAGTAGTCCGAGGCGTGTCCCTTTTTGTCGAATTTTGCGATGAGCCCCGGATCGCGGCAGAAGAGATAGCGGTATATCTCGCCAAGTGCGACGGCGGAAGCCGCGCCCACCGCGGCGGCAGTGCCGAGTATTACAGGATGCTTTATTCGCTTGTTCTTTTTCATGCTCTTTTCAGCTCACTTTCATTACCGCGCCGATGGTCGCGCACAGGGTGCACAGCGCCACAATGATCTGCCACGGCAGCGTGCCGAAGCGCCCCAGCAGCGCCGACGAGCCCACGCGTCTGCGCGAGAGGTTGTACGCCGCGATGATGCCCAGCCCCGTCACGACCTGAATGATGCTGGCAAAGCGCGTGAAGCCCACAAAGGAGCTCAGCCCCAGAAACGCCAGCGCCAGACACGGCAGCGATGCCGCGACCCAGCTTATTTTCAGCCCCCAGTGCGTCTGCTCGTTCACGATGTCGCGCAGGTTCAGCGTGTTCGCCCAGAACGACGTCGCCAGCGCCAGCAGCGTGAACACATACCCTATGACGCTCACCCAGCCGCCGAGCTTTGCCGCGAGGTCGACGAGCGCGCCGTCCTCGGTGATGCTTGTGCCGACACCCGCGAGTGTCGTGAGCGTGATGGCGAGGATCAAAAGCGCGTTTATCGCAAGCCCAAGCGCGATCGCGCCGCGGATGCGCTTCGCGTCGCCCTCAAGCCCCTTGACGACCTGCGGCGTGCTCATCACGGCGGAGAGCGAGAACGCGATCATCCCGAAGAGCGCGAGGGCGTTGTTCATGCCGCGCCAGCCCTGCGGCATGGCGTAGGTGTCGCCGGAGAACGTCACTGCCGCGAGCACGGCGATAACGGCGACCATCGCCCCCACGGCGAGCTTTTCGCATATGCCGACAAGCTTCATCCCCACGAACACAACGCCCGAGCCCACAACGTAAAAGAGCACTATGCCCGCCCAATCCGGCCAGCCCAGCCACGAGCGGAACACCGCCGCCGCGCCCGTGAGAAAGGCGCTCACATTCACGATGACCGACACGCCCAGCAGCGCGAACGCCAGCCATGTCAGCACGGTCTTGAGCTTTCCGGCGAAAAGTTCGCTGTCGAAGCACTTGACGAACTGCGCCCCGTCGTTGTTGTATGAAAGCTCCGCAATGAGAAAATGCAGCAGCAGGTTGAATGCGTAGCATATTGCGAGTATCAGCAGAATTTCTCGCAGACTGTTGTGCGCGGCGAGATACGGCACGGACAGTATGCCCGCGCCCACGCCGTGCCCGACGATGATGCTCGCCGCTTCAAAAAAGCTGAGCTTTGATTCGCCCTTTATCTTTGACATGGTGGTCTCTCCTTGAATATATTTTTATATGTATTTTATCATATTGCGCGGAAATATCAATGCGTATTCTCCTCTGTTTGACCATGCATACCGGCGAGATACGTCCGCAGGAAGTCCAGAAAGCGCTTCGCGGCGGGCGAGGTATCCGCGCGCGATAAAGACGCCAGTTGCGCTGACGGGGTATGTCAGCGCCTACCTGTATATCATTCTCGCGTCCCTCCCGGCGGCGTTTCTATATAATCTTTACGGCGCGCTGCTGCGCTCCGTCGGGCGGGCAAACGCCGCGCTGGCGGTGCTCGCCGGGGCGGTGACGGTAAATCTCGCGCTGGACGTGTGGTTTGTGGCGGGGCTTGGTCTCGGCATCGCGGGCGCGGCGTGGGCGACGGCGGCGTCGCAAACGGTGTCGGCGGTGCTGTGCATATTGTACCTGTGCCGCGCCATGCCGGAGGCAATGATCACGCGCGCGGACTGCCGCGTGGACGCGGAGCTTCTGCGCCGCACGGCGCACTACGGCTTTGTCACTGCGCTGCACCAGTCCAGCCTTTATATCGGCAAGCTTCTGGTGCAGGGCGCGGTGAACACCGGCGGCACGGAGCTCATCTCTGCCTATACCGCCACCACGCGCATTGAGGGCTTTGCCAACTCCTTCGGCGACAGCGGCGCGGCGGCGACCTCCGTGCTTGCCGCGCAGAATTACGGCGCGGGCAAGCGTGAGCGCGTGGAGGAGACATTCAGAAAGAGCCTCGCCGTGATGCTTTTGATGGGGCTGGTGTCCTCAGCGGTGATGTACGTCACTGCCGCGCCGCTCACGGCCTTCATGCTGGGGACAGGCTCCGGCGCGGCGTTTGAAAATGCCGCCGCGTATATGCGCACTGTCGCGCTCTTCTATATCCTCTGCTACACCGGCAACACCTTCGCCGGGTACTTTGACGGGATAGGGCGCGTGTCCGTGCCGTTTATCGGCGCGGCGGGGCATATCGCCCTGCGGGCGCTGCTGTCATGGCTGTGGGTGGATGCGTTGGGACTGCGCGCCGTCGCCCTCGCCACCGGCATCGGCTGGGCGCTGGTCAACATATTTTGGACAGTGATTAAACTGAATATGAAAAAGACTTCCCGGTGAGGGAAGCCTTTTGACATTTATAACAGTGTTTTCAGCTCGTCCGCGGTCATAATCCGCGCGCCTATGCGCGCCATGTCCGCGAGATTCGCGCGCTGCACATCCTCCGTCACGGACGATGTGCAGTCCGACAGCACGATCACGTCATAGTCCAGCGACAGCGCGTCGTAGCAGCTCGTGCGGATGCAGTTGGGTGTGGTCGTTCCGGCGAGGATGACCGTGTCCACGCCGAGGCGGCGGAGGATAAGGTCAAGCTCGGTGTGGAAGAACGCGGAGAAGCGGGGCTTGACGATGCAGTAGTCCCGCGCGTCGCGCGTGAACTCCTTCGGGAATGCGTCCGACAGCGCATCGGGGCAGACCTCCGACAGCGGCTTCCCGCCGCGCAGCCACACGTCATGGCGGCATTTTTCCACGTCGCTGCCGTCGGCGCGGTAGTGCCGCGTGGCGAACACCACCGGCACGCCGGACGTGCGGCAGAGCGTTATGGCCTCGGCACAGGCGGGGACGGTCGCCGCCGCCATCGGGATGCACAGCGGCGACGCAGAATCAATGAAGCCGTTTTGCATGTCTATCATCACAAGGGCGTATTTGCTCATATTCTCGATACCTCTCTATGTACGTTATGCTCTAAGAATGCCACGCCGTGCGCGGTATGTCAAGAGCAAGCAGCACGAAATGTTGACACGTCGAGCAATACGTGATAAAATTATTTAGTTTTCGACCAAATTTGTGATTGGTGGTGCAATAAATGTTGCCATTGGAAAATCTAACGCTGAGCGGGCTGCTCGCCCGCACGGCGCGTACATATCCCACACGTCCCGCCGTGTGGTTCGACGGAAAGTATACGACCTATGCCGAGCTTGAGCGGCAGGTCATCGAGTGCGCCGGTCGGCTCATGACCCTCGGCGTCCGCCGGGGC
Source organism: uncultured Oscillospiraceae bacterium (assembly GCA_934572335.1). Taxonomy (GTDB): domain Bacteria; phylum Bacillota; class Clostridia; order Oscillospirales; family Oscillospiraceae; genus Limivicinus. The sequence goes on along the minus strand of CAKTKU010000002.1, from coordinate 26,060 downwards.
GACCGTGTCGCCATCCTCTCCGACCCTCGTCCTTACGGCATTGCCGCGATGTACGCCGTTGAGTATATCGGCGCGGTCGCCGTCATGCTCAACACCAGCCTCAACCTGCCGGAGCTTCTGCCCCTCATCGAGCAGACGGGGGCGGAGTATCTGCTGCTGGGGCATGCCGACAAGGGGGATGGGTACTTCGAGGCGGAGCTTGAGGGCGCTGTGCTGCCGGAGTGCCTGCATCATATCGTCAGCCTCCGCCATAACTGCGGCGCATACCCCGTGCTGGGCGACCTTGCCCCGGCGGATGAGCGCGCCGTGCGCGCGGCGGCGGATGCAGTCACGCCGCAGGACACCGCCACCATCCTCTTCACCTCCGGGTCGACCTCGCGCCCTAAGGCAGTCTGCACCAGTCATTATTCCCGCGTCAACGGCGGCATACAGCAGGCGTTCGACCTCGCCATGACGTGTGAGGATGTCGTCCTCATCGCCATGCCGATCTTCCACTGCTTCTGCATCTCCGTCAACCTCATGACGGCGATGAGCGTGGGCGCGTGCATCTGCATTCCCGAGAACCGCCGCACCGTCAACCTTATGGACGCGATAGAGCGCGCGGGGTGCACGGTCGTCAACTGCGTGCCGACGATGTTCCTCGCCATGCTCTCAAAGGAGAATTTCTCCCCCGCGCGGCTGAAGACCCTGCGCATCGGCATGATCGCCGGGGCGGGGTACTCCCCCGAGGACTTTATTTATATCCAGAACACCATCGGCGGGCATTTCACGCTCATGTCCAGCCTCGGGCAGACAGAGTGCACCGCGGGGCTGACCGTGTGCAATATCGATGACCCTGTCGGGATCAGAAGCACCACCGTGGGGCATTTCATGAACCACGTCGAGGGCAAGATCGCCGACATGAACACCGGCGCGCCCCTGCCCGCGGGCGAGACGGGCGAGATCTGCGTGCGCGGGTATCTCACCATGCAGCGCTATTACGGCGACGAGGCAGAGACCGCGAAAACGCTGGACGCAGACGGCTGGGTGCACACCGGCGACCTCGGCGCGCTGGATGCCGACGGCAACATCACGCTCAAGGGGCGCTGCAAGGAACTCATCATTCGCGGCGGCGAGAACATAAGCCCGCTGGAGATAGAGCAGGCGCTCGCGGCGAACCCCGCCGTCGCGCTGTGCAAGGTGATCGGCGTGCCCGACCGCCATTTCGGCGAGGAGGTATGCGCCTGCATCATCCGCGCCCCCGGCGCGGAGCTGGACGCCGACGCTGTCCGCGGCTGGCTGCGCCCGCGCATCGCGTACTTCAAGATACCGCGCTACGTGGTGTTTTATGACGAACTGCCCAAAACGCACAAGGGCGCTGTCAGCACCGCAGAGTGCAAAAAACTTGCCCTGCGCGATCTGTTTGGGACAGAGGGCTGATGGATGATTAGCTATGCGCCGTTGTTCCGGACAATGAAAGAAAAGGGAATAAGCTCTTATCGCTTGGAGCAAATGGGCTTTTCACGCGCAACGTATTATTCCATCAAGCAGGGCAACAGCGTTTCCACCAATACTATCGATAGGCTGTGCGTCCTTCTGGATTGCCAAGTGAGCGATATAATCGAATTTGTTGAACAGTAAAATTTCACCCGCCGGTCTGCAAGACCGGCGGGTGAAGTGTTTATGGAACGATTTTGCTGGCCGCGTATGTTTTGTGCAGAAGCGACAAAGAAACAGCACAAAATTCGTTAAGGAACAATATTGTTCTATACAGAACAATATGATATAATACGAAACATAGCGGACGAACAAGGCAGCCAAATAGGATAATAAAGGAGACAGAAAATGAAAAAGACGGCAAAAACAAATGCGGTCAGACTTTTGTGTATTGCGTTGGCGCTGATACTGATCGGCAGCGTTGCGGCATGTATACTGCAAAATGATTTCGGCAATGTTACGGTCAAGGAGCTGTATCTGCTGGCCGATGACCAGCAGGTCGTTCACGCGCAGGCATTCATACCGAAGAATGCCAGTGCAGAAAACAAGGTGCCATGCGTGGTAGCCGGACACGGTTGGCTGAACAGCCTTGAAATGCAGGACGCGACCTGCATAGAGCTGGCAAGGAGAGGCATAATGGTTCTGGCTTATGATTCGTACTCGCACGGACTGTCGAGCAATGTTCGCTTCGACATTTACGGCGGAATATTCAGTCCGCTGTTTTGGTGCGAAGGTGAAGAGGACTACGATGCGCTTGGCGCTGTGCCAGCGGTCAACTATGCAGCTAGCGGGATGCTGGATTTTGTTGATACAAACCGTATAGGAATATCCGGACACTCTATGGGTGCGGTCAATGCCATTGACGCGCTGAAGAACTTCGGGGCAGAGTATAATGCCGCAATTGAGCAAGCGAAAACTGCGGAATCTGACGGCGGCGAGGAAATAACCCCGGCGGAGCAGTCCTATGCCGATTCGCTTCTCAAGGTAAACTCGGCATTCTTGATGGGATATTGCCCGGGAAGAATAAATGACCTTGGCTATTGGGAGCGGATACACGCAAATGTTGGGCTTATTTACGGATACTACGAAGAGGGCGGCAAGGGCAGCAGCACAGGAACGGGATATATTCTCGGAGATTCCTATGATGCGGTAAGCTTTGTTGCGAGCGGCGACCCGGATGTGGATTATGTGGAGGAGGGAGTGTACTACGGCAATGCTGACACGGGTACGCTCAGAGTTTTGTATCAGCCAAAGGTCACGCATCCGCTGGAGCACTTCGACAAAACCAGCACTCAGTATGAGATAGAGTATTTCTGTGATGTGTTTGACATTGAGACCGAGCTTGCGTCCACAAATCAAATATGGCAGTTCAAGGAGCTGGCAAATCTGATTGCCTTTGTCGGGCTGCTTATGACGCTTGTGCCGCTGACACAGATATTGCTCGCAGCCCCGTGCTTTGCAAGCCTCAGAGCGGAGAGCGAACCGCCGAGACTTCCGGCACTCGACAGGAGAGGCAAGCGGGTATTTTGGATCGTCTGGGCTGTGTTTGGAATAGTGTCGTTCATATTTGCCGTGATAACAGTCAAAATATGCGGGAAGCTGTTTGCGGACTGGATGAACACACAGCGGGTGGTATGGGCATCGTATACATATAATATCGTCGGTATGTGGACGGCAATGTGCGCGGTGTTCACACTCGTGTGGTTTTGGGTGTTTTATCGCCGGGACAAAGCGGCGGGTGTACGCAATGCGGAGAGCATCGGCTGGAAAATCAACGGGAGGGCGCTGCTGAAAAGCTTTGCTCTGATGCTGACGGTCGTGGCTATATACTATTCGATCGTGTGGTTCTGCAAATGGGCGTTCAACACGGATTTCAGATTCTGGACTCCGGCAGTAAAAACGTTCACACCCAAGTACGTGATATACTTCCTTGTGTACATACCAATCTTTTTCGTGTTCTACCTTGCAAATTCACTCATGGTGAACGGAGCAATGCGCGTGGACGGGATGAGCGAGAGAAAGAATCTCTTCCTCTGCGGACTGGGCAATGTTCTCGGCTGCGGACTTCTGGGCATAATACAGTATGGCAAGCTGGTCATAACCGGAACGGTTATGTGGGGAGACTGGATAATGGCGTATGTTATAATCTGGTGCTTCTGGCAGCTCTTCCTCGCACCATATCTGGAACGGAGGTTCTTCAAACTTACGGGCAGCAACTGGTATGGCGCAATGCTCATATCGGTGATCTATGTCATGATGGGCGTTGCAAACACGAGCCTTGTGGGCATAGCTTGAATAAAAACAGGACGGAAATCCCGTCCTGTTTTTATATTTTGATAAGATTATTCTGCACCTCGGCGCTGCTCTTGTTCTGCGACACGGCATTGAAGCTGCGCAGAGCAGCGGCAACAGTGGAGAGCGCGGCATCGTCGAGAGAGGAGAGCCCTTCAAACAATGTTCCGTACAGCGGTGCGATGAGCGAATCAACATAGTTGAAGTAGATACGCTGTCCCTTTTCCGTCGGCTTTAGAACGATGGTTTTGTTGTTGTCGCGGAAACGGTATTTTTCAATCAGCTCATCGGCAATGAGGATTTTTGATATTTTGGAAATATTGCTGCGCGGTATGCCGAGGAGCTTGGCGTAATCACTCATGATAAGGTTTTCCTCACCGTGCTCGATCACAAGCTCCAAGACCTGCCATTCTGGGGCTGTCAGAAAAACGCTTTCACCGATGTCCCACTCCGTGTTAGCGCTTTTGATCATCGTGTTTGAAAACTGTATAAGGGCGGCGGTTATCTCTCTGTATCTGCCAAACCACTCTAGCTTCATACTCCCAGACCTTCGACCCAGGAGCGGAGCTCCGCCGCGGGGGTGCTGGCGCGGAAAACCTTGCCCTCGATAAGCTTTGCGCCCTTGCAACTCGGCTCAAGCCGGGAGAGCGTCTTGCCCATGCCGCTGCCGCCGGAGGTGGCGAACGTCACAACAGTCTTGCCCGTGAGGTCATAGCTTTCAAGGAAGCTGTTGATGATGGTGGGAGCGACGTACCACCAGATGGGGAAGCCCACGAACACCGTGTCATACTCCGCCATTGCGCCGCACTTCTCGCCGATCGCCGGGCGGGAAGCGGGGTCGTTCATCTCAACGGTGCTGCGCGCCTTCTTGTCCATCCAGTTCAGATCGCCGCGGGTGTAGGGCGTTTCGGGCTTTATCTCAAAAAGGTCGGCGCCGACGGCCTCGGCGAGCGTCTTGGCGAGCTTCGCGGTCGTGCCGGTGGGGGAAAAATACGCAACAAGCTTTTTGCTCATGTTAGTGCCTCCTATGCTGTAATATATAAGTATTATACCACTTCTGCACGAAGATGTTTGAAGGCAGTGTTAATAAAGCCTTGCGACGCTGACCGCCGTCAACATCACCACACCGCGATGCGCTCCTCCGGGGCGAGGTACATCCCGTCGCCGGGCTGGACGTCATACGTCTCATAGAACTCGTCAAACTGCTGCAATGTGACGTTCACGCGCAGGAAGGGGAGCGGGTGTGTGTCCAGCTGGGCGAGCTGAAGCTCATTCTCCGCCGTGCACTGCTCGCGCCAGATGGCGGCAAAGCTGCGGAAGAAGAGGTCATAGTCAAAATCCGGGTCGTCGGCGGCGATGGCGAGCATGCATTTCAGCCCGCCCATATCGGCGATCGCCTCGGTCTGCACCTGCGTGCCGTTGTAATTGTCCGCGCCCTCGTAGGGGACAATGCCGTCGTAGTACGCGATGAGCTTTGCTGCGCGGTCGTTGAACGCGGCGCGGTCAGCGTCCGTCCACCAGTTTTTCAGCGCGCCGTCCTTATCAAACTGCGAGCCGGAGGTGTCGAACGCATGGCTTATCTCGTGCCCGATCACAACGCCGATACCGCCGAGGTTTTCCTCGCGGCTGGCGTTCTCGTTGTAGAACACGCCGCCTAGTATGCCGTTGAGGATGTTGATGGAGTTGTCCTGCGGGTTATAAGCGGCGTTGACCTGATTGACCGGCATGCCCCACTCCTCCGGGTCGACCTTCGCGTTGACATAGCGGAGGCTGTCGGTGCGGGAGAATCTGTTGATGGCGAGGATGGCGTCAAGATACGTCCCGCCGTCCGCCGCGCCCGAGATCTCAAGCGCGGAATAATCGTCCAGCTTATCCGGGTACGCGGCGCGCACGGTCATGCTGTCCAGCTTTTCCACCGCGCCAGCGCGCATCTCGTCGGAGAGCCAGTCCTCCTCGCTGAGCATGACGCGGTAGTGGTCGATGATCTCGTTTATTATCTCGGTTATGTCCTCACGGGTCTTTTCCGAGCAGAATTTTTCAATGTAGAGGTTGTTCATCGGACCTGCGAGCAGCGCGGCGACGACGTTGTATGCCGCAGTCTCGCCGTCCTCGGTGCCGGTGATGCCGTTGACGGCGTTGGAGATCTCCACCGCCTTGCCATACGCCTCGCGGTCGAGCGCGGCGCATGTGCCCACGGCGAGGCGCACTTTGAGATAATCCTTTATGTCCTCAAGGTTTTCCTCGGTGTATATATCGCCCATTGCGCCCAGCCATTCCGGCTCTGCCAGAAGATATTTCGCGGACGCGCCGTAGCCGTAAGCGTCGAGAATCGGCAGCAGCGGGAAGGACCCGGCGAGCTCTTCAAGCCCCGCGCGGTCGTAGGTGTTATTTATCCTGCCGTAAAAATCCGCCTCGTACATCGCGGAGAGGGGCAGCTCGTGCTCAGCGCAGAGCGCCTCGAATGCAAGGCAGCCCTCCATCACGTCCAGCGCCTCGTCTTCGGTGTAGCCAAGGCGCTGGAGAAGATAGACGCTTGTGTCGTGATAGAGCGTGTAATAGAGCTGACCGAGGTCGGTCATGCCGGAATTATACTCGTCCGCGTCGTTGAGGCACAGCGCGGTGGAGTCGATGAGCACGGTGTACTCGGTCGGCACGTCAAGGTCGGCGCTCGGGCTGACGGAGAAGAGCGCGAGACCGAGGTCCATCGCGTACCCCGTGAGGAACTCCGTCATCTGGTCGAGCGAGGTGATGTGCTCGATCGCGGACATTTGCGGAGCGATCGGCTCAACGCCGAGGGCGTTGCGCGTGTCCCAGTCGGTCACGACGGAGTAGAGGCTCTGCACGAGCTGCGCTTCATGGCTCGTGAGCGTTGTGTCCGTCAAAAGCGACTTCATCTCCGCGTCCAGCTCGTCCCCGCGCTCGGTGAAGGCGGAAACGCTGCTGCGCCCGTCGGGTATCGCGGCGGAGGCGATCCACTCGTGGTTGACGTGGGCGGCAAAGTCGTCCTGCGCGCGGATATCGCTGTCGGCGCTGACAGTGCCGACAAGCTCGGAGTCGACCCATGCCGTGCCGCGCGCAGCGACGGCGGTGTCAGGGGCTTCCGTCCCCTCACCGATGACGTCCGGCGTCGCCTCTATGGGGGCGGCGGTCTCCTCCGCGGCGGGGGCGGTCTGTGTGCACGCGGCGAGCAACAGGCACATCGCCAGCGCCAGCAGCAGTGCGATAAGCTTTGATCTCATTCTTTTCATTTTCTCCTTGTTATATATAATTTGTACTTTGCTGTTATTTGCCGCTCTCCGCCGCCCAGATGTCCGTGGGGCGGGCGCTGCGCTTCTGCCCACAGAGGATTATCCCAGCGCAGGTGAGCGCCAGCACAACGCACGCGAACGCCGTGCCCTCTATGCCGAACGCAGGGTCATAAACAAAGCTCTGCGCGGCGCTGCCCGCGTCGAGTTTGAACACGGCGTAGGGCATGACATTGCCGCTGTTGGGCAGACCGAAGACTATGTTCTGTGTGAAGTTCCACGCGGTGTGCATCGCGGCGGCGCACCAGAAGCTGTCGAAGTAATACACCGCCAGCGAGAACAGCAGCCCCACGACCGCGAGGTTGACGACCGCGAGCGCGGACACGCCGGGGTTCGTCAGATGCAGCGCGGCGAAGAGCAGCGTGTTGCCGAGTATGGCAACGGCGGGCGAGCGGTACGTGCGCATGAGGCGCTGATAGAGAAAGCCGCGGCAGACGACCTCCTCCGCGGAGGACTGAACGAACACCGCGATGAAGATCAGCACGAACGACACGGGGCGGAACGAGTCAAAGCGCAGATGAATGTCGCCATTGAGCAGGGCGGCGGCAGCGCACAGTGCGTTCGTGCCGAAGCCGATCGCAAGCCCGAGGGCAAAGATCCGCCATGTGTTGCCGCGCACTTTGTTCCCCAGCGCGCCGAGGATGGGGCGGTTTTTCGGGATGATCGCGAGCACGAGTAGCACGACGACCCATATACCTATAAAGTAGACATAGCTCGCGCCGGTCATCCATGCGGCGCTCTCCTCCAGCGCCGGGAAGAGGTCAAAGATCAGATACGTGAAGCTGCCGACCGACTGCCCGACGATGAGCAGCGCCGCCGCCGCGATCCACAGCAGCGGCAGGGCGAATATTTTCTTTATGACCGTCCAGACCCCGGACGGCGCAGAGAGGTTTTCGTTCATTCGTTTACCTCCGTATTATTGCACCTTTATTTAATACGCTTGTTTCAGAAAAAAGTTACACAGAAATTTAAGTTTTTATGAAATGTATTTTTCTTCCGGCTGTGCGCAAAATAACAGCGCAAATAAACACCGGAGGGAAAGTACATGAAGACAATGAAAACATGGGCGGCGCGGCTGGGACTGTGCCTTGCCGTGCTCGCCGTGCTGGCGGCGCTTTTCATCCCTGCGTGCGCCTATGCCGACGACGGGGAGTATATCATCGTGCGCAAAACGTGGCAGCACGGCAATGTGCCGGAGGGTGAGCGCCCGCAGTCCGTCACGGTGAGCATACTTGCCGACGGCGCGGAGTATGCGAGCCTCACGCTCACCGCGGCGAACGCCGGGGCGGACGGGAGCTGGACAGGCAGCATCGGTCCTGTGCCGGTATACAACGAGCGCGGCGAGGCGATAACCTACACCGTGTCGGAGCCCGCCGTCGCGGGCTACACGTCCGTTGTCACGCGCCAGCCGAAGCTCGCGGACGTGCTGGCGTTCAACTGGGGCAGCAAGATAACCCCCGCGAGCGATCCCAGCTACGCGCTCGGCGCGTCGAATCTCATCGCGGCGAATAAGGGCGGCAGCTACTACGTCTGGACACGCGAGGCGCTGACAAATGCCGAGCGCGCCCGCCTCCTTGACGAGATAAACGCCGCCGGGCTTCAAGGCTTCGGCAAGGCGCTCGCGGAGACGAACACGGAGTTTCAGAGCGGTCTCCCGGCGCAGTTTGCGTCCGGGGACGTCAGCATACGCGAGGATAACGGCGGCGCGGTGATAGAGTTCGCGCGCCCCAATGCGTGGAGCCTTTTCTACGCAGGGACGCTCGTCAGGACCGAGGCGCAGACGGCGGAGATAACGAACACCGCCGATGCACGCCCCACACCGACAGCGGAGCCGACACCTACGCCCACGGCAGCACCGACACCCACGCCAACGGCGGAACCTACGCCTACGCCCACGGCAGCACCAACACCAACACCGACGACAGCACCCGTGACGCCTACTCCGACTGTGGAACCGACCGCCGCGCCCACGCCCGTACCAACGCCTGTCCCGTCGCAAATACCCACGCCGACGCCCAGCCCGGAGATACCGAGGACTGCCGACGCGCATGACCTCATGCTGTGGGCGGCGCTGACGCTCATATCCGGCGCGCTTGCAGCGCTGGGGCTGACCGCGCTATGGCGCAGAGAATGATATTGTCCGCAAAATCGCCGCAGAACCACTGTTCTGCGGCGATAGGTGTTTTTAAAGTGTGAGATCAGCCCTCGACGATGGCCTTGGTATCGCGCGCGATAACAAGCTCCTCATTCGTGGGGATGACAAAGACCTTGACCTTGGAGTCGGGCGTGGAGATCATGATGTCCTCGCCGCGCTTGGAGTTGGCCTCGTCGTCGATCTTTATGCCGAGGTAGCCAAAGTACTCGCAGATGGCGGCGCGGGTATCCTTGCTGTTCTCGCCGACACCGGCGGTGAACACGATGGCGTCCACGCCGTTCATCGCCGCCACGTAGGAACCGGCGACCTTCGCCACCCAGTAGGCGAACATATCAAGCGCGAGCTGTGCGCGCTCGTTTCCGCCCTCGGCGGCGTTGTCGAGATCGCGGAAGTCGGACGACACGCCGGAAATTCCCTGCACGCCGGACTTCTTGTTGAGAATGTTGAGCATCTCGTCAATGTCGTAGCCGTACTTGTGCATGAGGTACTGCATCACGCCCGGGTCGAGATCGCCGCAGCGCGTGCCCATCGGCAGACCCACGAGCGGGGTGAAGCCCATGGACGTGTCAACGCACTTGCCGCCGTCGATCGCGCAGATGGAGGAGCCGTTGCCCATGTGGCACGAGACGATCTTCAGCTCCTCAATGGGCTTGCCCATGAGCTCCGCGCAGCGGGAGGAGACGTAGCGGTGGCTCGTGCCGTGGAAGCCGTAGCGGCGCACGCCGTCCTTCTCATAGTATTCATACGGCACAGCGTACATATACGCCTTGCCGGGCATGGTCTGGTGGAACGCCGTGTCGAACACCGCCACCATGGGGACGTCGTCGCCCATGACCGCCTTGCAGGCGTTGATGCCGGTGATGTTGGCGGGGTTATGCAGCGGGGCGAACGGGGTGCACTCGTCGAGCGTTGCCATGACAGCGTCGTCGATCTTCACGGAGTTTGCGAACTTCTCGCCGCCGTGGACAACGCGATGACCGACAGCGTCGATCTCCTTCATGGACTTCACAACGCCGTACTCCTCGCTCGTGAGCTTTTCGATGACGGCGGCGATAGCCTCGGAGTGCGTCGGCATGGCGACGTCCTCGTTGAAAACGCTCTTCCCGCCGACGAGCGGAGTGTGCTTGAGATGGCCGTCGATGCCTATGCGCTCGCACAGACCCTTGGCCATGACCTGCTCGGTCTCCATGTCGATCAGCTGGTACTTCAGGGACGAGCTGCCCGCGTTGATAACAAGAATTTTCATTGTATTCCGTTCCTTTCTTCACATGTACTATTGTAAATAACAAAAAAATTAAGTAAAATAGCAACTGAGCCTATTTTAATACAAAAATGAGAAAACGCAAGTCTTTTTTGAGGAGGCGCGATATGAAGAGCGTCGGCATCGTCGCGGAATACAATCCCTTTCACTTCGGGCATGAATATCATATAAAGAAAACACGTGAGCAGATAGGGGAGGAGTGCGCCATTGTGTGCGCCATGTCGGGCGATTTTGTCCAGCGCGGCGAGGCGGCGATATACTCCAAATTCGCCCGCGCCGAGGCCGCCGCGCGCAGCGGGGTCGACCTCGTTGTGGAGCTGCCCGTGCCGTGGGCGCTATCGTCGGCGGAGGGGTTCGCGCGCGGCGCGGTCGCGCTGCTCGGCGCTGTGGGCGCGGAGTACCTGAGCTTCGGCAGCGAGGCGGGCGACGTTGCGCCTCTGCGCGCGCTCGCGGATATCCTCGCCGCGCCCGAGACGAACGACAGGATAAAAGAGCGCCTTGCCTCCGATGCGACGCTCTCCTACGCCGCCGCGCGCCAGCTCGCCGTCCGCGACGCGGCGGGGGACAAGGCGGCGCTTTTGGAGCAGCCGAACAATATCCTTGCCGTGGAATATCTCAAGGCGATCTCGGCGCTCTCGCTCGATATGACGCCCATGACCGTCGCGCGCGAGGGCGCGGCGCACGATGGGGAGAGCGCCGCCGGGGCACATGTGCGCTCTGCCATGGATATCCGCCGCGCTCTCGCGCAGGGGGCGGATATTGCCTCCCTTGTGCCGCCCGCCGCCGCCGCGGTGTACGCGCGCGAGCGGGCGCAGGGCAGGGCGCAGGATCGCGAGCGGATGGAGCTTGCGGTGCTGTCGCGGCTGCGCATGCTGCCGGAGGAGGCGTATGCCGCCCTGCCGGATGCGCAGCACGGCGTGGGCGCGCGCCTTTATGAGGCGGCGCGGCGCGAGGCGAGCCTTGACGCCGTCCTCGCCGCCGCCAAGACGAAGCGCTACGCCCTCTCGCGCATACGGCGCATGTGCATGTGCGCCGCCGTCGGCGTGACGGCCGGCATGAGCGCGGGTACGCCGCCATATATCCGCGTGCTCGCCGCGACGGAGCGTGGTTGCGCTCTCCTGCGCGCGCTCGATGAAAAGGAAAACGGTCTCCCCGTGATAACAAAGCCCGCCTCGGTGAAGCAGCTTTCGGCAGAATGCACACAGGTGTTCGCCGCTGGCGCATACGCGCACGACCTCTTTGCCCTCGCATTTGCCGCTGAACAGGAGCGAAAAGGGGGCGGGGACTGGCGTATCAGCCCTAAAATTGTGAATAATCCCTAAAATGGGTCGAAAAATTCTCTCAATTTAGTGAGATACATTTATTGCAATCCGGCGCTCGATGGTGCATAATCATAGTATCGCAGCGGAAATACATGTGTCCGTGATATACGGACAATTTTCCGGGCGACACTAATTCTAATGGAGGGACAAAAATGAAAAAGATAATCGCAATTGCTCTGGCGCTCGTCATGGTTTTTGCACTGTGCGCCTGCGGCAGCAGCTCCGCTCCCGCCGCGTCTGACTCTTCCGCCGCTGCTTCCGGCGAGAAGGTCGTCAAGATAGGCGTTTTCGAGCCGCAGTCCGGTCAGAACGCCGCCGGCGGCAAGAAAGAGATCCTCGGCATCGAGTATGCCAACTCCCTTTACCCCACGCTTGAGATAAACGGCGAGACCTACAAGGTCGAGCTTGTCTACGCTGACAACGCTTCCGATGCGGCGAAGGCTCCTTCCGCCGCCCAGCTGCTCATCAGCCAGGATGTCTCCGTTGTTGTCGGTACTTACGGCTCCGGCTGCGCCATCGCTGCCGGCGACCTCTTCGCCGAAGCGAAGATCCCCGCAATCGGCACCTCCTGCACCAACCCCCAGGTCACCCTCGGCAATGACTACTACTTCCGCATAGCCTACATCGACCCGTTCCAGGGCGCTGTCATGGCAAGCTACGCACTCAAGAACGGCTGCAAGAACTGCGTCGTTATCGTTGAGGCTGGCGACGACTACTCCGCCGGCTTCGGCAACTACTTCTCCGAGGCGATGCTCGCCGCCGGTGCCCAGTGCAGCACCGTCACCTTCCAGACCGGTGAGACCGACTTCTCCACCATCATGGCAAACATCAAGTCCGCTGGCTACGACGGGATATTCGCTCCTGTCTCCATCGAGACCGCTCCTCTGATCATCAACCAGGCTCGTGAAGCCGGTGTTGACTGCCAGATCATGGCGGGCGACACCTGGGACGACATCTCCATCGCCGAGCGCGCCGGTGAGAATGCAAACGGCGTTTTCTTCTCCGCTTTCTTCGATGCCTCCGATACGAGCAACGAAGCCGGTGTTGAGTTCAACAAGGGCATCCTTGAGTGGATCGCTGCCGATCCCACCAGACTTGAGAACAACGGCGGCACTGCTGACGCTATCTCCTCCGTCACTCCCTGCGGCTACGACGCTTACATGGCGGCCTACAACGCCATCATCGCCGCCCAGAGCACCGACGGCGAGGCCATCCGTGACGCGCTCGCTTCCCTCGAGGTCAGCGGTCTTGTCACCGGCGACCTGAAGTTCGACGAGAACGGCGACGCCATCAAGAACTACGTTGCCATCAAGACCTTCAAGGACGGCCAGATCGTCTTCTCCGATTCCTACACCGGCGAATAATCCATTCGTCTATATTTCAAAGCAAACGGACGCAATATCCCCGGCGATATACGCCGGGGAGCGTTCCGTTTTATGAACAGTTTTTATTCGGCACAATCCTCGGCATTTTCTGGTATAGAAAGAGTTTTTTTAACGGTTAGGAGGCTGTAATATGCACACTGCCACATATTACATAGATCTGCTGCTGTCGGGCATTACCGTCGGCAGCCTGTACGCGCTCATTGCCATCGGCTACACCATGGTCTACGGCATATTGAGACTTATAAACTTTGCCCATGGCGATATTTTCATGATGGCTGGCTTCTTTATGGTGTATATCAGCGCCTCCATGCCTATGACGATCGCGATACCCGTCGTGCTCGTGCTGACGGTCATTCTCGGCGTCGTGATAGAACGCTGCGCGTATAAGCCGCTGCGTTCCGCTCCGCGCATGTCCGTCATGATCTCCGCTATCGGCGTCAGCTACCTGCTGCAGAACCTCGCCACGTATATCACCGGCGGTCTTGCGAGGGCTTACCCCGAAATTTCCTTCCTCAAGGGCACGTTCATGGTCGGTGCTCTCAAGGTCAAGGTCATCACTGTTGTCACCCCCGTGCTGACGATACTGCTCGTCATTGCGCTGGTGATGTTCATCAACCACACAAAGACCGGCATGGCGATGCGCGCGGTCTCCAAGGACTTTGACACTGCCCGCCTCATGGGCATCAAGGTCAACAGCGTCATCACCGTCACGTTCGTCATCGGCTCGTTCCTGGCGGGCGTCGGGTCTATTCTTTACTTCACAAACTACGGTCAGGTCAGCCCCACCATCGGCGCGATGCCCGGTCTCAAGGCGTTCGTCGCGGCGGTGTTCGGCGGGATAGGTTCTATCCCCGGCGCTGTGCTTGGCGCATACATAATCGGTATCTGCGAATCTCTCATCAAGGCGAACGACTCCATCGCCATATTCAGCAACGCCTTCACGTTTGCGCTGCTGATACTGGTGCTGCTGTTCAAGCCCAATGGGATGTTCGGCGAAAAGCTGACGGAGAAGGTGTGATATTATGACGAATAAGAAAAGAGATATTATCCTCTCGGCGATCCTCGCCGCCGTCGTTCTAGCGCTGCTTATATACGTGGATAAGGAGCAGCATTATTCCATGCTCGCCTCCGTCATTCAAAAGGCGGCGATATACGCGCTCCTCGCCGTCTCGCTCAACCTGCTCAACGGCTTCACGGGGCTGTTCTCGCTCGGTCAGGCGGGCTTCATGATGCTGGGTGCGTACACCTATGCCATCCTCACCATACCCCTTGAGCAGCATGCCAGCGTTTATCAGTATTTCAACGGCGGCGTCGTCAACGTGTGCCTCCCGGCATTCGTGGGCGTTATCCTCGCGGGGCTCGTGGCGGTGGTGTTCGCGTGGCTCGTCGGCAAGCCCTGCCTCAAGCTCAAGAGCGACTATCTCGCCATCGCGACGCTCGGCTTTGCTGAGATCCTGCGTGCGCTGATCCAGTGGGACGTTTTCGGCCCTGTCACCAACGCCTCCAACATCCTCAAGAAGTTCCCGAAGTTCGACAGCATCCTCACCCCGGTCATTATCTCCGCGTTCTGCATTTTCCTCATCGTGCTGCTCATCAATTCCTCCTACGGCCGCGCCTTCAAGGCGATACGCGAGGATGAGATCGCGGCGGAGGCGATGGGCATCAACCTCGCCAAGACCAAGATGCAGGCGTTTCTGACCAGCGCCTTCTTCGCCGGTATCGGCGGCGCGCTGCTGGCAATGTTCCAGGCGAGCGTTCAGGCGCGCTCCTTCACCTCTGCCATGACGTATGAGATACTGCTCATCGTCGTTATCGGCGGCATCGGCTCGGTCACGGGCAGCGTCATAGGAAGCTTTTTGTACATCGCCTGTTCCGAGTGGTGGCTGCGCTTCCTCGACGACTCGCAGACCTACCTCGGCGTGAACATCCCGTTCATGCGCGGCGGCTTCCGCATGGTCGTGTTCTCCGTCGTAATCATGCTCATCGTCCTCTTCTACCGTCAGGGCATAATGGGCACGAGGGAGTTCTCGTGGCAGGGGATCATAGATTTCTTCAAGAAGCTCTTCACAAAACGCGAGAGAAAGGCGGCGAAGGACAATGCCTGAAAACGTACTGCATATTGAAAACGTAACAATGCAATTCGGCGGCGTTGTCGCCGTCAACAACCTCAATCTCGATGTCAACCAGGGCGAGATCGTCGCCCTCATCGGCCCGAACGGCGCGGGCAAGACCACGGCGTTCAACTGCGTCACGGGCGTGTATGAGCCGACGAACGGCAAGATAGACTTCTACGGCGAGACGATCGTTGAAAACCACCCGCAGGGCAAGATGAAAAAGCTCTACGCGGGCGAGAACATGGGCATGTACACCGATATCGTGTCCCACACGCCCGACGTTATCACCGAAAAGGGCATCGCCCGCACGTTCCAGAACATTCGCCTCTTCTCCAAGCTGAGCGTGTTTGAAAACGTCCTTATTGCAAAGCATATGCGCGCCAAGCAGAACTTCTTCTCCGCCGCGCTCCATCTCAACGGAGCGGAGGAGCGCCGCATGCGCGCGGAGACCATGGCGCTGCTGGAAGAGCAGGGGCTGGATAAATATAAGGACGATGTCGCGGGCAGCCTGCCCTACGGCATACAGCGACGCCTTGAGATCGCCCGCGCCCTTGCCACCGAGCCCAAGCTCCTCCTCCTCGACGAACCGGCGGCCGGCATGAACCCGCAGGAGACGCTGGAGCTGGCGGACTTCATCAGCCATATCCGCGACGAGTATAAGCTTTCGATTTTCCTCGTCGAGCACCATATGGATCTTGTCATGAACATCTGCGACATGATATACGTTCTCGACTTCGGCAAGCTCATCGCAAAGGGCGTTCCGGAGGAGATACAGAACAACGAGCACGTCATAGACGCATATCTGGGGGTGAGCGAGGATGAGTGATGTTATACTCAGCGTAAAAGACCTGCAAGTCAGCTACGGCGGCATTGAGGCCGTCAAGGGCATATCCTTTGATGTGCCCGAGGGCAAGATCGTCACGCTCATCGGCGCGAACGGAGCGGGCAAGTCCACCACGCTCAAGGCGATCGCCGGGCTCGTCAAGCCCAGCGCGGGCACGATAGAGTTCAAGGGCGAGAGCATCACCGGCAAGGACTCGTCCGACATTGTCTCCCGCGGCGTCACGCTCGTCCCGGAGGGGCGGCGCGTATTTGCCAATATGTCCGTGCTGGAGAATATCAAAATCGGCGCGTATCTGCGTAGGGACGATCTCAGCGAGGATATCGAGTGGGTGTATTCGCTCTTCCCGCGCCTCAAGGAGCGCTCGTGGCAGCTCGCCGGGACGCTCTCCGGCGGTGAGCAGCAGATGCTCGCCGTGGCGCGTGCACTCATGAGCCGCCCGAAGGTCATCATGATGGATGAGCCGTCCCTCGGTCTCGCCCCGCTCGTCGTCAAGGGCATCTTTGATATTATCAAGGAGATAAACAAAAAGGGCGTCACCGTCCTGCTCATCGAGCAGAACGCCAACATGGCGCTCAAGACCGCGGACTTTGCCTACGTGCTTGAAACCGGGCGCATCACGCTCTCCGGCACCGGGGCGGAGCTTCTCACAAACGAAGAGGTCAAGAAAGCGTATCTCGGCAAATAAACAGTCCGTGCGCAAATAAATAAACTCCCCATAGGATAGATACACGAAAACCACAATGTTTTCGAGGCTATACTATGGGGAGTATTATTATACCGGCAGTCATAGTACCCATGAGGACAGACGAATACCTTTTGTCATAAGGATCAAGCCCAAGGCTACAATCAAAATCGTGCTGCACTTCAAAAGATACTTGTTGTATTTCTTCGGAATGAGCACGCCAAACATCCCGAAAGCGAGCATGGGCACACAGGTGCCGATGGCAAAAGCCAGCATTGCGGCAGCTCCGTTTTTCCACGAACCGGACGAGGCTGCGAATATCCACATTGAACTCAGCGCGCCGCAGGGCATAAGTCCGGTCAGAAGACCCACCGAAAGTGCCCTGCCGCTAAAGCGACACGGTTTTGCAGGCAATGGGTTCAACCGGCGCAGGATTGGGACGCCCCACATTCTCAGACCGATGAGCACAACGAGCAGACCGCAGACGGTGAAGAGCATACTTTTAACCTCGGCGTCATAGCTGAATATCCTGCCGATGGCGCCGAACACTGCGCCCATAAGGGTGTAGCTCAAAAGTCTGCCGCCGTTATACAGCAGCGTGCTGCCCTGTGAGAGCATGATCCCGCCGCACATCCCGATACAGTGAACGCCGGTCAGCATACCTATCACAAGGAGCGCACCGAACCCGGCTCCGCTCTCTGCTGCCGGAATTTTTACAAGCCCTGTTGCGGACGGAATAATAAAATACAGACAAATCACCGCAGCAATGGCAATAACATCGGAACGTACGCCGCTGCTGCCCCTGCCCATGGGGTAGCCTATATCCGCAAGGATGCGCGCTATTTCGCCGGAGGATATAATATCCGGGTCATAATGCGCGGTCACATGACTTCTGCGGTAACTTGCCTCGCAGCTTATTATGCCGCGCGAGTGCAGGAGCCTATGGGCAATCTCGTCCTCGCACTGAGGGCAGATCATGCCATCGACCTTGGCAGAAAAGCATTCATCTATCATAATTCTTTAACCTCAGGGCGTTCAGCAGAACGCCGTTTGAACTCAACGCCATCGCGGCTGCCGCAATTGAGGGGTTGATTATCCCGGCTGCGGCAAGCGGAATGCAGACAACATTATATATCACTGCCCAGATGAGATTCTGCCGCACGTTTTTCATGGTCGCAGCTGAAATGCCAAACACTGTCTTCAAGCCCTCAATGCCGCTGCCGACGATCATCACATCGGCGGAGGAGATGGCAATATCCGTGCCGCATCCGAGCGCCACGCCTATATCGGCACAGGCCAGGGCAGGGGAATCATTGATGCCGTCACCCACAAAGCATACGTGCTTCCCTTTCGCCTGAAGCGCTTTGACCGCATCGGACTTGCCTGAGGGCTTGACTTCACTCAGGACATTATCTATGCCCAGCACGCCCGCAATCCTCTCGGCTTTTCCCTGCTTGTCGCCGCTTATCATCCAAAGCTCCATGCCCCGCTTTTTGAGCTCCGCAACCACTGCGGCAGCGCCGTTACGCAAATGCTCTTCGCCATGCGCAAGACCGAGTGTCAGCGTACCGGTTTTGTCGAATACTACGGTGTCGGTTTTGTACGCTGTTTCAAGCTGCTCTCCGCCGCGAAACAGCACGCCAAGCTCGGCGGCACGTCCTGAGCCTGTCATAATCGAGGTTGGCGTTGCAAGACCGAGGGCGCATGGGCAGGCAATGACGAGCGTTGCGCAGACGCAGTTTGCGGCAGAAGCAAGGTCACCGGGGGCGATTATAAAATACCGCAGGCAGAATATCCCGGCAGACACTAATATCACTGCCGGCACGAACACCGCGGCGATCTTATCGGCAAGTCTCGCAATGGGTGATTTTTCATTCTGTGCCGCGCTGACGATGTCGATTATCTGCTGAAGCATCGACTTGTCCCCAATATTCTTGCAGGAGAGCTGTACGCTGCCATCGCGGCAGAGAGTTCCGCAATACATTTTGCTGCCAACGGTTTTTGCCACAAGCGTACTCTCCCCGGTGAGCATGGATTCATCCGCCTGGCATATGCCGTCTGTGACCTCCGCGTCGACCGGAACGCGCTCGCCGCTGCGTATGACTATGACGTCCTCGGTCGTGAGCTCCTCGATATTAACGGTTTGCACTGTGCCGCCACGCAGGACATTCGCGGTCTCCGGCTGGAGGCGTATAAGCTTCCTTATGGCCTCGGATGCTTCGTAGCGCGAGGTGCTCTCCATATACTTACCAAATAGGATCAGAGAAATAAGAACACCCTCCGAGAGAAAGTACAGCTTTACATTTTGATGGACGGTCAGAGCGGTATAAGCGCTGTGAATATAAATGACCGTTGTCGACATGGCAACGAGGAGATCCATGCCGAAAACCTTTTGCTTGAGCGCATTCCACGCAGACTTATAGAAATATTGCCCCGGCAGGAACTGAATAACGGTGGCTATTGCAAGCTGTATTGCCGGTCGCAGATTCCAGAACAGCGGCATTGTCAAAAGGACGCTTATGCAAAGCGTCCTTAGAAGCTTCAGTCTGCCGCCAAGCTCGCTCTCAGCGTCTCCGCAGACGGGACATGACAGGCTGATATTATTTTGCTGCATTTTTGATTCTGAGGTACTCTTTAAAACATACCCACGAGCACGGCAGGCAGCAGACGGGAATATGGAACAGCAGCACCCAGCTGAGCCAATCAATACCCTGATAGAACACACCGTTATATGTAACGCCGTTTATGAGGTCGAAGTACGAGAAGTTCCATACACCCCAGTTGCCTGTGAATGAGCCGCAGAGGTGGAGTATAAGGAACGATGCCGTGGTGAACACACCCGCGACCGCACCCACCAAAGTGGCGGAAAGTCTCCCGCTGCGCGCGAGAAACAGCGTGACAACAGGGAGAACATACACCGTGAGGTTCAGCACCCACAACGAGATAGGTATAGAGTAACCCCAATTGAGCGCCTGACGGATATGATCCCCGTCATGGATAAGGACGGCGATCACCATAACTATTGCGCAGACAGTGATGGTTTTGATGGTTTTGGCGTCCAGCTTTGTATCCAGCAGCTTGACGGTTTTTGCTTGAGCTTCTGACATGAATATCTCCTCCTTGATTTTTGCTGACCAAATGGTAATCAATAAATTATCATTATCGGAGCCTAATGTCAAGTGCTTTGTTGACCAAACGGTAAATCTTGCCCGAACGGTAAAAATGTGATATACTGCACCTATGCCTATTATTGTTGACAAAGAAAAAGTGCGCATGGATATTCTGTTTGCATTCCAGCGCTGCATTGAAAAAAAACCTATCGATAAGGTGACGCTCCGTGACATTGCCGCGGAAGCAGACATGTCGCACCCCAAGCTCCTCAATTACTTTAAAAGCAAGGATGAGCTTATCCTCAGTTATGTGAAATACACGCGGGAGTATATGTCAAAGCACTGCATGGAATGGTTCAAAACCCACAGCAGAAAGAACTACGAGTCAAACCTTGCTTACATGAATGCTTTCATGAAGTATGTTGCAGATGCGCCGGAAGGCGAATTGCGCCCGAATGCCACAACGCAGACATACGTCCTGGGCCACTATAATGAAGAAATAGGACAAATGATCTGTGAGGAATTCCGCGAGTGGCGCGAGGTAATGGAAAAGTGCCTTATCTCAATCTACGGCGAGCAAGCGGGAAAGAACGAAGCGGAGGCAATGATGATACTCATTGCCGGAACATTTATCTGCAACTATAACAAAGCGCTGACAGGACGAATAAACGGAAACATCATCGGCAGCATTGCAGGACTTGCCGGGTCATAACTTCGCTTCCCAATGATGAGGTCAAGAAAGCGTATCTCGGTAAATAAAATAAAGAAATAAAAAACCGCTCCGTGCATATCGTTGCACGGAGCGGTTTTTACGCAGCGATGATTTACTTGGTGGCTGCCTTTGCCATGTCGCACAGGGCGGTGAAGGCGGCGGGATCGTGGATCGCGGTCTCGGAGAGCATCTTGCGGTTCATGTCGACACCGGCGAGCTTGAGCCCGTGCATAAACGTGGAGTAGTTCATGCCGTTCATCTTGCAGCCTGCGGAAATACGGGTGATCCAGAGCTGGCGGAAGTCTCTCTTCTTCTGCTTGCGGCCAACGTAAGCGTAACGGCCGGACTTCATCAGCTGCTGGTTAGCCATCTTATAGTGACGGGACTTGTTGCCCCAGTAACCCTTTGCAAGACCGAGAACCTTGTTTCTGTGCTTGCGGGTCATCATTGCGCCTTTAACTCTTGCCATTTGTGTTTATCCTCCTCTATTAGCGTCTGCCCTTATTTGTAAGGGATCATTTTCTTGATGGTTGCCTCGTTGGTCACGTCCGCGTAGGTCTCGGAGCGCAGACGGCGGCAGCGCTTGGTGTCCTTCTTGGTGAGGATATGGCTCTTGAACGCATGAGCGCGTTTTACTTTACCGGACTTGGTGAGATTGAATCTCTTCTTGGCACCGCTGTGGGTTTTCAGTTTGGGCATGATATTTTCTCCTTCCGTAAATGGAAAGCTCTGAATAAGCTGCCGCCGACATCTGAGCCGACGCGCTCATCTAAGCTTCCCT
The DNA here is from genome assembly GCA_934572335.1 of uncultured Oscillospiraceae bacterium. Classification (GTDB taxonomy): domain Bacteria; phylum Bacillota; class Clostridia; order Oscillospirales; family Oscillospiraceae; genus Limivicinus. Next base: position 4,621 of record CAKTKU010000002.1, on the reverse strand, counting down.
TGGCTTAATACAGGGAATGCTCCTGCTGTATACGAATTATTTGTCGCCCTCGGCGTTCTCGGCAGCGGGCTTGGGCTGCTTGGGCTTTGCCGGTTTTTTGGGCGGGGTCTGCGGCTTGGGGGAAAGGAAGATGGACATGCTGCGTCCCTCAAGCTTGGGCTGCTTGTCGAGATTGGCAATCTCGCTGCACTTCTCGGCAAAGTCGAGCAGAAGCGTCTGCCCGATATCCGTGTGCGCCATTTCGCGCCCGCGGAAGCGCACCGAGGCTTTCACTCTGTCGCCGTCAGAAAGGAACTTCTGGGCGTTCTTGAGCTTGGTGTTGAAGTCGTTCGTGTCGATGCCGGGAGACATACGGATCTCCTTTATCTCGATGACCCGCTGATTCTTCTTGGCTTCCTTCTCCTTCTTGGTCTGCTCAAAACGGAACTTGCCGTAGTCCATAATGCGGCAGACGGGGGGATTGGAGCCCGGAGCGATCTTGACGAGATCCAGCTCATGCTCAATCGCGATCTCGAGAGCCTTCTGTGCGGACATTATGCCCAGCTGCTCCCCCTCGGGTCCTATGAGACGAACTTCCTTGTCAATAATCTCCTCGTTGATTTGATGAACAGCGTTTGCGATCTGAAACACCTCCGGTAAACAACACAAAATAAATATAGACTACAAAAAACGCGGATGCACAGCATCCGCGCGTAAAAACACATTCTCCGGCACATGACCGGTGCGTTCCTATTGACCGCGGACGACCTTCTGCCGCCGGGTGAGGCTGGTGGATGCCATACCTTCTTTATTTTCAGCTTTGTTATTATAAGCCCTCGCGCACCGCTTGTCAAGCGGTTTTTGCGATTATCTTTTCAGCTTTTGACGTTTTTCCGCCCGATGCGCTCCAAGCCGCGCCATAGAGCGTCGTTCGCCCGGTGCAGCACCCAGCCGGACACCGTCACGACCGCGAGCACCGCGATGTTCACCGCGATGTCCGGCACGCGCCCCGTGAGCGCGTTGACCGTCCTGCCGCCCAGAAACTCCTGCACGCAGTAAAATTCAAGGCTTATCCCGCCGATGAAGCCAAGCGCGCAGTTTATCCACCGTGCGCCGCGGGCTTTGTCCTGCAGGGCGAAAAGCTCCGCCAGCAGCGCGGTCAGCCCAAGCGCCGTCAGATAATCCGGCAGGCAGCAGTTCGACTGCGGCAGTGAAAGCTCAAGACCGCGGAAGTTGCACAGAAAGCTCAATATAAGCCCCGCCAGCGCGAGCACAGCCGCAACGGCGGCGACGGCGCGGCGGGAGGGGAGGCGGACACCGTTTTGCGCGCACCAGCCCAGCAGCACGCCCGTGACAAACACGGGGATGCGGTTTGTAAAGCCGTATTTGTTTTCCGGGAGAACACCGACCAGCGCGAGCGAGAGCACGTACCACACGGCGATGACCGCCAGCGTGAATGCGAGCTTTGAGCGCGCGCGGGAGAAAAAGCGCCAGTACAGCGGGAAAACGAGGTACAGCACGGCAATGGCCGTGACGAACCACAAAAAGAAGTACATATTCCCGACGAAGAAGTTCGCCCCCGACACGACGAAGAGAAACGCGCGCCAGCCCCAGCGCTCGCACACCGCGCGCAGCGCCGCGACAGCGATGAACGGGATGGCGAGCCTCCTGAGCCGCCGCAGGTAAAACCCGCCGAGGCTGTGCTTGCCGATGGAGTAGGTCAGCCCCATGCCGGACAGCAGGAAAAACATGTCCACGCCCTCAAAGCCGAGCCGCTTTGTGACGTTTTCCGCGTAGAACAGCGCCGCCGGTGCGCCATCGGCGAACAGCGGCTGCCAGAAGTGGAAAAACACGATCCACAGCGCGGCAAAGCCCATTATAGGGCTTCTGTATCGGTTTATGAGCGCGAGCGTGTTGTCGTTAGTCATGTGTACCTCTGTACCTGAGAGATAGTATTCCCTCCGTGTGATAAAAATACCTCTGCGGGGAAAGCTAGGTATATAACACAAAGAGACGGAGTGATAGAGAGATGCCGGAATATATCGCAGTTTTCACAGTCGGCGGGCTCGTTTACGGTCTGCTGGAGATAATGTGGCGCGGCTGGACGCACTGGACGATGCTCATCTGCGGGGGCTTGTGCTTCACGCTGATGTATCTCATCGCGCGCACGCCCATGCGCGCCGCGCAGAAGCTCTTCGCCAGCGCGGCGGTCATAACGTCGGTGGAGTTCGTGACGGGGTGCATCGTCAACCTCACGCTCGGCATGGGCGTGTGGGATTATTCTGCGCTGCCGTTCGACCTCATGGGGCAGATATGCCCACGCTTTTCGCTGATGTGGCTGGGGCTGAGCGTACCGGGGCTGTGGCTGTGCCGCCTGATGCGGCGGATGTTCAGTAAGCCGCGTCCTCGCCCTTAGCTTCCGCGGCGGTCTCTGCCTTTTCCTGCTCGATGGCGAGCTTGACGATGCGGCTCGTGCCGAGACGGTCCGCGCCGAGGGCGACGAAGTCCTCCGCGTCCTGAATGCTGGATATGCCGCCCGCCGCCTTTACCTTGACGCTCGCGGGGCAGTTCTCGCGCATGAGCTTCACGTCCTCGCGCGTCGCGCCGCCCTTGGAGAAGCCCGTGGAGGTCTTTATATAATCCGCGTCGCAGTCGGACACGATCTTGCACATCTTCACCTTTTCCTCATCCGTCAGCAGGCAGCACTCAATAATGACCTTGAGGATGTGTCCGCGCGTCGCCTCGCGCACGGCGAAAATGTCCTTTGCCACGGCGTCCCAGCAGCCGTCCTTAACCATCGACAGGTTTATCACCATGTCGATCTCGTCCGCACCGTTCTTCACGGCATCCGCCGCCTCGAACGCCTTTGCGGCGGTGGTCATGTACCCGTTGGGGAAGCCGATGACCGTGCATATCTTCATCTTATCGCCGACGTAGCGCTTCGCGCCGGAGACGTGGCAGGGGGGGATGCACACGCTTGCGCAGCTGTACTTTATCGCCTGATCGCACAGCGTGCGTATCTCGGCGGACGTGCAGTCCACGCGCAGAAGGGTATGGTCGCATTTTTCAAGTATGTTCTTTATGTCCATGCTGAAGCTCTCCTCATTATTATATATTGCAGTGTGCCTATTATATCCGTTTTCGCTGTCATATTCAAGTACCGGGTGTGAATAGATTTAACCATCTGACAATAACACTATTCACGAAAAGGACGGCAGCATATGGACATGATACCCACTACAAATTACGCGAAGCTCTGCGGCGTGATGGCGGCAAAGCCTGTGTATTCTCATTCGAGCCGCGGCCAGCAGTTTTATACCTTCCCGCTGGAGGTGCTGCGCCTGTCGGGCAACTGCGACACGCTCAACATCATCGCCCGCCCTGAACAGCTTGCGGCGGTGGAGGCGGCGGAGCGTGAGCGCATCTGCGTCATAGGACAGCTGCGCACGTTCAACAACCGGCACGGGGAGGGAGCGAAGCTCGTCATAACCGTGTTCGCCCGCGAGATATACCTCACCGATGAGGACGACTGCAACCTCGTGCAGCTCACGGGGACGCTCTGCAAAGCGCCGAACCTGCGCTGCACCCCGATGGGGCGCGACATCTGCGACCTCATGCTCGCCGTCAACCGGCACTACGGGCGCTCGGACTACCTGCCGTGCATCTGCTGGGGCGTCAAGGCGCGCGAGGCGGAGGCGTGGGGCGTGGGAACGCAGCTGCGCCTTGAGGGGCGCATTCAGAGCCGCCGGTACATAAAGCTCTCGGAGGATGGCGCGGTGGAAAAGACCGCGTTCGAGGTGTCCGTCACGGACGCGGAGGAGCTGGCGGAGGAGTGCGCCGCCGCGGCCGACAGCGGGAAATAGAGATATTTATATTGTTGATGTCTACCGGGAGATGCTTTGTCGAAGCTCTTGACCGTCACTTGTATATGGGTTATGTTAACCGTGAGGAGGCGGTGGAGTGAACGCAAAAAGCAGGAAAAGGATCGGGACGGCGCTGCTCGTGCTCTCGCTTGTGCTCGTGGCGGCGGCGAATCTGCACGTCGGCTATGCCATGACGGTCGGCGGGGAGACGCTCGCGGGGGTGTATTCGCCGGGAACGGTGAGGCTGGGGGAGCACGTGGCGGCACTCGCGGCGGAGGAGATAACGGCAGGGGACGCGCAGACGCCGGTGTACGCGCGGAGGCTTCGGCTGTCGCTTGCCCCGCCGGGAGGGGACAGCGCTGCGGTGACGGACGCGCTTCTGCGCGCGACGCCGGGCGTGGCGGAGGGCTGTGCCGTCCGCGCGGACGGCGTGATACTCGGCTTTGCCGAGAGCGGCAGCGTGTATCTTGAGCGGCTGCACCGGCGGCTGTATTCCGCCCTGCCGCAGGGGATGACCTCTGCCCGGCTGGACGCGGAGCTTGAGCTGACGCGGCTCTATACCCGCGCGGAAAATGTCTGCACGTATAGTGAGCTTGTCGGGCGCACGACGGACGCCGTGCCCGTCATATACTCCGTGGAGTGGCGCGTCACCCCGGCATAAGCGAACGGCATCAAAATTGGAAATGAAAACAGCACCGCGGGTCAGCGTCCGCGGTGCTGTTTTCTGCATTTTTGTCAAAGTTGACAGGTGCGCTTTTGAATATATGCAAAAATCGTAT
>CAKTKU010000001.1 GCA_934572335.1 uncultured Oscillospiraceae bacterium | reverse complement strand
GCGGAAATATTCGAGCACATACTGAATAAGGCAATAAATAATCGGGCAGCAGACCCAAGCGCAGTATTCATAGACGGGACGCATATAAAGGCAAGTGCAAACAAGAAGAAGTTCCAGAAGGAGCAAGTCGCCAAAACAGGAAAGATATATGAGGAGCAGCCTGCGACAAGAACGGGATAGTACTGGCGGTAGAGGTAACAGCGGGCAATGTGAGCGACAGTGTGGCGTGGGACGCGGTATATGACAAAGTAGCAGGCAGATTTGACGAAGCGCAATTCATCGTAATGGACGCTGGCTGCAAGACACCGTGGATAGCAAAGAAAACACTTGACGACAGCAGGATCCCAATCTTACCGTATACTCAGTCCAAAACCGCAAAAGGACATTTCAGGCCTTGGGAGTACAAATATGATGAAGTAACAGACACCTTGACCTGTCCTCACGGAAAGACTCTGCGGCATACCACAACTGACAGAGACGGGAAGCGGATATACCGAAGCACCCCGTCTGAATGCCGCAGTTGTCCGCGGCGTGAAAAATGCGGAGCAAATGAAAAAGGGCAGAAGATAGTGCAGCGCCATATATGGTCGAAATATCTGGACTTGGTGGAGCAGCTCCGCAAGACCGAATGCGGCAAGGCTCTGTACGCAAAGCGCAAGGAGAGCATAGAGCGCGTATTCGGGGATGCTAAAGAAAAACACGCTATGCGGTATGCACATCACAGAGGCTTGGCTCGGGTCACAAACTGGGTCACGCTTAAATTTGCATGCATGAATCTGAAAAAGCTAGCAACATGGAGCTGGAACAGCTCTGCCTTTTACCGCATTTTTGCTCGCTTTTTCAACAGTTGCGTCAAATTATGCTGTTTCTGCTTGATCTAATGTTGTGTTATTTGACAGACTGAAAAGCGTCTGTTTTCAATGGAAGAAAACAGACGCTGTTTTTCGCCTACGCCTCGACGCGAAGCTTTGAGCCTGAGACGGTTTTGGTCACTATCACCTTGCGCTCTATGCGCTCTTTCAGCTCCGGCATGTGCGAGATCACGCCGACGAGCCGCGCACCCCCGGCAAGGCGCGTCAAAAGCTCCATCGCCTGGCGCAGGGCGTTCTCGTCGAGCGAGCCGAAGCCCTCGTCAATGAACATCGCGTCGAGGCGCACGCCGCCGCTGCGGCTCTGCACCACGTCCGACAGCCCCAGCGCTAGCGCGAGCGACGCCATGAACGACTCACCCCCGGAGAGCGTGGACACATCGCGCCACAGCCCCGTGCTCCTGTCCAGCACGTCGAGGTCAAGCCCCGACTGCGAGCGCATGTTCTTTGCCTCCTCCTTGCACCGCAGCACGAACATCCCGTCCGTCAGAACGGTCAGGCGCTTGTTCGCCGCGGCGATCACCTGCTTGAAGTAATACTGCTGCACATAGGTCTCGAATGACAGCTTTGTCCTCCGGCTCATCTGCCCGGACACAGTGGCGTATACCTCGTTCACCACTGCCCAGCGGTGCTGTGCCGCCGCGCGCTTTTCCGCGATGGCGGTCAGGCGCGCTATCGCGGTCTCGTCCGCCGTCTGCGCCGCCGTGAGCGCCGTGTCCTCCGCTGCCGCGCGGCGCGCCGTTGTCCGCGCCGCGTCCAGCTTCGCTGCGAGGTCTTCCGCGCTCACATCCTCCGCATCCGCAAGCTTCTCTCTCAGCGACGCCGCGCGGTCTTTCAGCGAGTGTGCGCGCTCCGCCGCCGCGCGAAACTCCGCCTCCATCGCGTCCGCCTGTGCCGGGGGCAGCTTTGCCGCGGTGTACTCTTCACCACTTTCAAACCCCTGCTCACGAAGGAGCGCGCCAAATTCCGTGCGCCGCTCGGCGAGCGCGCTTTCCTGCTGCTCAAGGCGCTTTTTCGCCTCGTCCTCCGCCGCAGCGGCACGCGCCGCCCCGGCGATTATTCTCTCGTTCTCCGCGCGCGCCGTCTTTGCCTCGCTCTCCGCGCGCTCTATCTCCTGCCGCAGTCGGCGGCATTCGTCGTTCAGCGCCCGCATGTCCGTGTACGGGGCGAAGCCCAGCGCGCTGACGCGCTCTGTGTCCTTTGCGATCGCGGTGCGCTGCTGCTGTGCCATTTCGGACGCGCGGCGCAGGCGCTCCTCAGCGCTTTTGCGCGCTTTGTCCGCGCGCTCCAGCTCCTCGCGCGTGACGCTCTCCGCGCTGGGCTTGGCCGGGGACGGGTGCTCCGTCGCGCCGCACACCGGGCAGGGTCTCCCCTCCTCCAGCGTCAGCGCCAGCAGCCCCGCCTGCGAGGCGTAGAACCTGTCCTTCGCGCGGGTGTACTCCGCGTCGAGCACGCGGCTGGCCTCCATGCAGCCCGCGACGGTCTTCTGCTGCACCGCATACTCCGCCCGTGCCGCCGACAAGCGCTCCAGCAGCGGCATTGCCTCCGCCCGCGCTCTCAGCGCCTCTCGCTTTGCCTCGCACGCTTCAAGCTCCGCCTCGGCGCGCTTCACGCGCTCCGTGCTCTCTCCGCGCCTGCTCTCGCCCGCCGTCCGTGCCTCCTGCGCCGCGGCGAGCGCCGCACGCGTCGCCTTCACATCGGCATGGCTCTGCCGCAGCAGCAGCTCCGCCCCGTCCAGTCTCGCGGCGCGCTTCGCTCTTTCCAGCCGCGCCTCCTGCGCGGCACGTTCAACGGCGTTCTCTTCGTCGCGCGCAAGCTCCGCCTCCATCGCCGCAAGCTCCTGCCGCTGGCTGAGGATGAGCCTCGCGCGGCTCAGCGCCTCTGTCAGTGCCTCCGCCTCGCGCTCGGCGCGCTCCTGCGCGGTCTTTGCGTTCTCTATTCTCGCGGCGCGCTCATCCTGCCGTTCCTTTAAAAGCGGTATCAGCTTCTCCGTCGCGCGCACATCGCCGCGCAGCGCGTCCGCCTCGTCCTCGCGGGAGAAAGCCGCGTCGTGCGTCAGGCGCGCCAGCTCCGTCTCCGCCGCCGCGTCCAGCTTTCCAAGCGCGCCCTCGCACTCGGCGTTCATATCCTTGAGCCGCTGCTGGACGTCGGCAAAAACGCCGGTGTTGAATATCCGCTGGAAGAGCTTTTTTCGCTCGTCACTCTTGGCGTTGAGTATTCTCAGAAAGTCCCCCTGCGCTATCATGACCGTCTGCGCGAACTGCGTGCGGCTCAGTCCGGTCAACTCCGCCACGCGCGCGTTCACCGCCGCGATGCGCGTTATAAGCTCCCCCGTCTCGCCGCACTCGAACTCGGCGTAGGCGTCCTGCTTTGTTGTTCCCTCGCCGCGCAGCTTCACGCGCTCATACTCCGGCGCGCGCTTTATGCGGTACTCGCGCCCCCGGTGCGTGAAGGTGAACTCCACCCATGTCTCCGTGTCGGGGGATGCGTAGTCCGAGCGGAACGACTTTGATGCGCGCCGCTCCGCGCCGCCGGACGCCTCCCCGTAGAGGGCGAAGCTTATCGCGTCGAATATCGTGGTCTTGCCCGCGCCGGTGTCGCCCGTGATGAGGAACAGCCCCTCGCGCCCCAGCGCGTCGAAGTCCAGCTCCGTCAGCCCTGAATACGGTCCGAACGCGGACATTGTCAGCTTTTTCGGTCTCATTTCTCCGCCTCCCCGCTCTCGCGCAGAACCTCGCGTATCAGCGCGAGCTGCTCCTCATCCGGCTGTGCGCCGTTATTCTGCAAGCTGAAAAAGTCGCGGAAAAGCTCCTCCACGCTCTTGTCCTCCACATCCTGCGCATCGCTCGTCTCCGCCGCCTCGCCGGTCTTGGAGTTCCGCACCTCAAAGCGCAGTAGGTTTGGGAACACCGTCGTCACCGTCACGCGCGCGTCCGGCGGCACGAGCTCATCCCTCACCGTCACGCGCACATAGTCCTCGGAATACGGCATGCGCATTATCCCGTCAAGATACCCCTCGACCTCGCGCACATCGTGCAGCGGCGTGAGCGGCACCAGCTCTATCTTCACATCGCCCTTTGCGCCCATGTCCACGACGGCAGCGCTCTTTTTGTGCGCCGCCTCCGCCAGCGAGTATTTCAGCGGCGACCCGGCATAGCGCACCGTCTCCCGCCCGACGCGCTGGGCGCGGTGGATATGCCCCAGCGCGACATAGTCAAAGTCCTTGAAAAGCGCGGCGTCGATGTTCTCCACCCCGCCCACGCTCAGCTCCTCCGAGCCCGCTGTCTGCGCCCCGGTGATAAACTGGTGGCAGATGAGGATGTTGCGCTTTGCCGTGTCGACCGGCGAATGGCGCAGCACAGCCGCCGCCGCGTCCTGATAGCTCTCTATCGTCTCCTCCGGATAGCACCGGCGCACGTTTATCGGCTTTATGAACGGCAGCAGGCTCACAACGAGCTCGCCGTGCTCATCCTCCATTGTGAACTGCTGCAAGGTACCCGTGAAGCGCTCGCAGACATATATGCCGCTGCCCCGCACGAGCGAGGCGAGGTAGGCCACGCGCCGCTCGGAGTCGTGATTCCCGCTGACGGCAAACACCCGTATGCCCGCCGCGGCAAGCGCCGTGACAAAGCCGTCGAACGCGCTCATCGCCTCGCTCGGCGGGGATGAGCTCTGGTACACGTCCCCCGCGATCATCACGGCGTCCGCCCCGCGCGCGATGGCGAGCTTTCTAAGCTCGTCGAGCATATATATCTGATCCTCCAGCAGCGGCACATCGTGCAGCCGTTTGCCAAGATGCAGGTCCGCCGTATGTATGAATCTCATTTTCCGTCTCCTTTCGCGGCTTTGCCGCGCTTGCGCTTGCACTTTTCGCCTGTTTGTATTATTCTATATAAGTATATCATATCCCCGCCGGATTTTACAGCCTATTCATATCTGTCCTGCTGCTTGTATGCTATAATTGCGCCTCGCGCGCTTCATCTATAATTCTTTTGAAAGCTATCTACCTTTATGAGCAATACATATACCGAAGCTGAATACACCAGCGTCTCCGTCTCGGTCACTGCCGCCGAGGCGCGTTCGGGCTGCTTCCGCACACTGCGCTACCCCGGCGCGCCGGAGCCGCTGCTCGTGGAATTGCCGGAGGGGCTGAAGACCGGGGCTGTGCTCTATGTTGACGCACCTTTTTTCGTCAATTACGGCGATATTGAGACCCGCCCCCTGCGCATCGATGTGACGGTGCTAAAGCCGCGCCGGGGCTATGGCGCGGTGGCCGCGCTGCTGTTCGTCGCGGCGGCGGCACTCATCGTGATCCTCGTCACCTTCGCCCGTGACGCGAGGCGTACCCCCGCCGTCACGGCGACGCCCGCCCCCGTGCAGGCAAGCGCCTCCCTCGCCCCCACGCCTACGCCCGAACCCACGCCGGAGCCGCTCTCCGCCGTGCAGCAGGAGGCGCGCGCCCTCATCCCGCACTTTGAGCTGCGCGAGTATCTCCTGCAGCTGGACGACAGGCTGCTGGAAAATTTCTGTGCGCTTTACCGCTCTGTGAGCACGTTTGAAAGCGGCTGCTCGTTCACGCAGCCGCTTTCAAAGGACGAGCTTTCAAACCTCACGCTGCTCTTGTCCTATGAATGCCCGGAGCTGCTGCAATTCTCCGCATCGGAGGAGATAACCTACTACTCCGACTCAGACGGCAACGTCGTCTCCGCGCGGCTGCCCATCTCCCTCTCGCAGGAGCAGTACGCCGCGGAATTCGGCGTGTGCGACGGCATCGCCAAGACGCTCGCCCAGCAGACCGCGGGGCAGAGCGATTATGAACGCGAGCTTGCCGCGTATAACTACATCGCCTCGAACTGCTATTATTCCTACGACGCTGGCAACGCCGCCAACGCCTACGGCGCGCTCGGCGACGGCGCGGCGAAGTGCGACGGGATAAGCCTCGCGATGAAGTGGATATGCGAGGAGATGGGCATACCGTGCATGGTCATGGCGGGCAATCAGCCGGGCAACCCCATCGGGCATGCGTGGAACATCGTGCGCATCGACGGCACGTATTATGACCTCGACGTCACGAACGACGTCAACTCTGCCGAACGCAATTACAACTACTACGGCGCGTTCAACGTCTCGCGCAGCTGGATGCGCTCGAAATACACTGAGAGCGTGTCGTTTGCCGGGTTCCTCATCGTCCCCGGCAGTGAGAGCATGAACATGAGCTACCACGCGCTCCACGGCACGTACATCCCTGCGGGCGACGAGTATATCGGCATTCTCTTTGATCAGCTCGACGCGATCAGCTCCGCCGATGACGCGGCCTATCTCCAGTTTGAAAGCTGGGATGACTATGCCGAGTTCATCGACCAGATCAACGCCATCATGGGGCGCTGGGGCGGTCTGTCGCGCGGCAGCTTCAACTATTCTCTCTCGCATCTGGACGAATTTCAGGTCTGCCGCATAACCGTGAGCTTTATATAAATTCTTGTATTACACACAAAACGACCGTCTGCAAAATGCAGACGGTCGAATTCTTTTATTCCTTGTTTTCTGCCGCTTCCGCTGCCGGAGCTTCCGGCAGGCGGCGGTACGTCGCGGTGTATTCATAGAGCTTTTTCGCAAGCTTTTTGTTCGCTGCGCCCGGCAGCATGCGCCACTGCCAGTTGCCGTAGGCCTTTCCCGGCACGTTCATGCGGCAGTCCGCGCCAAGCTCCAGCACGTCCTGCATCTGCATGACAAAGAGATCGGACGCGGTGGACATGCCGGTGCGTATCATGCCCCAGCACCAGCCCTCGTCGGGCGTGATGTGCATATAGCGCTCGGCAAAGCGCCGGTCGTCCTTCCCCGTCCCCGCGAGCCAGCCGAGAGCGGTGTCGTTGTCGTGCGTGCCCATGTAGCACACGCTGCTGCGCTCGCACCTGTGCGGGAGGTAGTCCGACTCGCCGTGCGCGTCGAACGCGAACTCAAGTATCTTCATGCCCGGCAGCCCGGAGTCCGCCAGCAGCTTGCGCACGCCCGGCGTGACATAGCCCAGGTCCTCCGCGATAAAGCTCAGATCATGGAACCACGAGGTCAGCACGCCTACAAGCCCCATGCCGGGACCGGGACGCCATGTGCCGTTTATGGCGGTCGTGTCGCCGTTCGGCACCGCCCAGTAGCTCTCAAAGCCGCGGAAATGGTCGATGCGTATCACATCGTACAGCCGCTTCGCCCCGGCGATGCGGCGTATCCACCAGCCGTAGCCGTCGGACGCCATGCGTCCCCAGTCGTACAGCGGGTTGCCCCAGAGCTGCCCGTCGGCAGTGAAGGCATCCGGCGGCACGCCCGCGACCTCCACGGGGACATTGTTCTCGTCCAGCTGGAAAAACTGCGGGTCGCTCCAAACGTCGGCGGAATCGAGCGCGACGTAGATGGGAATATCGCCGATGAACTGCACGCCGTTTTTGTGCGCGTACTCGCGCAGCGCGTCCCACTGGCGGTAGAAGAGGTACTGCAAAAATACGTAGAAATCCACATCCTCGCGCAGACGCTCACCGTATTCGCGCACGGCGCTCTCGCGGTGCAGACGGATGTCCTCATCCGGCCACTCCTGCCAGCTCGCCATGCCGAAGCTCGCCTTGACCGCCATATACAGCGCGTAGTTTTCCACCCAGGCGTTCGCGCGGCGAAACTCCGCCATATTCTCCCGCTCGCTCTCGCGTCCGCGCTCGAACGCGCGGCGCAGCACCCTGAAGCGCTGCTCGTATATCCTGCCGTAGTCCACGCGCGCCGCGTCCCCGCCCCAGTCGACGCCGTGCAGATCGGCACGCTTCAGAAGCCCGTCCTCGATGAGCATATCAAGGTCGATATAATACGGGTTCCCGGCAAAGGTGGAGAACGAGGAATACGGGCTGTCGCCGTAGCTCGTCGGCCCCAGCGGCAGAAGCTGCCAGTATTTCTGCCCCGCCGCCTTGAGAAAGTCAATAAATTCGTATGCACACTTGCCCATCGTCCCTATACCGTACTTTGACGGCAGGGAGCTCATGGCCATAAGTATACCGCTTGAGCGGTCCATGGTAATCACCCTTTGTATAAAGTATATCAGCCCTTCACGGCGCCTGCGGCCACACCCTTGATGATGTGCTTCTGTCCGGCAACGTAGACGATGATGATGGGTATGATGGTCAGCACTATGCACGCCATCATCGGCCCCATCTCCACCTTGCCGTAGCTGCCGCGGAAATACTGGATGAGTATGGGGATGGTGGTGTACTTCTTGCGGTCGAGCACGAGGTAGGGCAGGAGATAGTCGTTCCACAGCCACATTGTCTCCAGTATGCCGACGGAGACGAGCGTGGGCTTGAGCATGGGCAGCACGACGGAGAAGAACGTCCTCAGCGGGCCGCAGCCGTCTATCATTGCCGCCTCTTCTATCTCGACAGGGATTGACTTGACAAAGCCGCAGAACATAAACACCGCCAGCCCCGCGCCGAAGCCCAAGTAGATGATGCAGATATTGTACGGCGTATTCAGCCCGAGCTTATCCGACAGCGCCGACAGCGTGAACATCAGCATCTGGAACGGCACGACCATAGAGAACACAAAGAGGAAGTAGCACAGCTTTGACACCCATGTGTTCACGCGCGTGATGAACCACGCGCACATTGAGCAGCACACAAGGATCAGCACCACGGACGTGACCGTGATGACAAGGCTGTACCAGAACGCCGAGAGGAAGCCCTTCGACGAGAGCGCGTCGGCAAAGTTCGCGAACCCTGCGAACGTGTCCGACGTGGGGAGCTTGAACGCGGTGTTGGTGCTGATGGCGCGCTCGACCTTGAAGGAGTTGAGCACGACCATGACTACCGGGTATATCCACACGAGGCTCAGTATCGCGAATATAAACGTGAGAATGCCATTGGTTATACGATTTCTCTTTTCCATTACTGCTGCACCTCCTTGGAGCGCGTCGCCTTGAGCTGGATGAGCGAGATGATGACAACGATAATGCAGAATATAACTGCCTTCGCCTGACCGATACCCTTCCACTGCGCGCCGGAGCGGACGTAGAATGTGTTATAGATGTTCAGCGCTATAAGCTCCGAGGCGTGGGCGGGCTCGCCCGCCGTGAGCGCGAGGTTCTGGTCAAAGAGCTTGAAGGAGTTGGTGAGCGTGAGGAACAGGCATATCGTGATGGACGGCATGAGGTTGGGCAGCTTCACGTTCCACAGCGTCTGCCAGGAGTTCGCGCCGTCTATCTTCGCCGCCTCCATGTAGTCGTTCGGGATCGATTGCAGCCCCGCGATGTAGATGATCATCATATAGCCTATCTGCTGCCACGCCATCAGTATGATGAGACCCCAGTAGCCATAGGTCGCGTTGAGCGCGAGCAGGGGCTTGCCCAGCAGGGTGAGCGCGCAGTTGAGCAGTATCTGCCATATGTAGCCCAGGACTATGCCGCCGATGAGGTTTGGCATGAAGTATACCGTTCTGAAAAGGTTCGTGCCCTTTATGTTGCGCGTCAGCAGCAGCGCCACCGTCAGCGCGAACAGATTTATCACGAGCGTGGACACCACCGTGAAGCGCACCGTCAGCCAAAACGACTGCGAGAACAGCGGATCGGCCACCGCCTTCACATAGTTCGACACGCCCACGAACGTCGCCTTGTTGACCGTCTGGAACTTGCAGAACGACAGATAGGCGCCCTGTACGAACGGGATGATAAACCCGATCACAAAGGCGGCCAGCGTCGGCAGCAGAAACAGCGGCCACCACTTTTTGATTGCTTTTTCCAACTCAATCTCCTCCTATGACGATTTTCTTATACCTGACCCCTGCGCCGCATACGCGCATATACGGTGTACGGGTCGGGCGTAAGAAAAAGGGTGGGCGGATGCCCACCCCTTTTTAATTCGTCAGCTTTCGGTGATATTTCTATCAGCCGTTTGCAAGTGCGTACTCGGAAGCCCAGCCATCGACAAACGCGGTGACAACGCCGTCCCAGTCGCCCGTACCGGCCGCGTAAGCGGTCAGAGCGGAACCGACACCGTTCTTCCACTCTTCGGAAGGCATGGTGGTGAAGTTCCAGGACACAGGGGTCTTGCCCTCTGCGGTGTACTCAGCATCCTGCTTGACGAAGAGGTTGCTGGACTCAACAGCGGACTTGAAGGGGATAACGAAGCCCATGTCGTTGGCAAGAGCGTTCGTGCCTTCCTCAGAGGTGACACACCAGTACAGGAAGTCGAGAGTTGCCTGGATGTCAGCCTCGTCAGCCTCGTTGTTGACGCACCAGTAGTTCTCAGTGCCGGTGCACAGACCCTGATTGGCCTCGTCGCCCACACCGATGTAGATGGGGATCATCGCCAGCTCGTCGTCAGTGAACGTGCCGGACAGGTTGCCGTACTCCCAAGAACCGTTCTGGAAGAACACAGCCTCGCCGTTGAGCAGCTCGTTGCGGGAGTCGTCGCCGGTCTTGCTGGCCAGATCAGCAGGAGCGCAGGTGGAGTTGTTGATGTAGAGATCCCAGATAGCCTTGTAGTTATCAAGGTAGGTGCCCTTTATAGCGTCGGTGCTGCCGATGCCCTCATCCTGATACTCAAAGTAGATGGGGAGGTTGGCAAGGTGGGTCTTGAAGCGCCAGTCGGAGGAACCGTCCATACCGGCGGAGGTGAAGGCCGCGAAGCCCAGCTCGTCCTTGCGGGCGGTGATGTCCTCTGCGACAGCCTTGAGGCTCTCGAAGGAGTTGATGTCAGCAACGGTGTAGCCAGCCTGCTCGAGCAGGGTCTTGTTGACGATGAGACCGTAGGATTCGATAACGTAGGCAATGCCGAGAACGGCGTCGCCATCCTTGAGCGCGAAGGAATCGCTGGTCAGCTCGCCGTAGAGGTCAGAGCCGCTGAGATCGTAGCAGTAGTCCTTCCAGTTGGCAAGGCCGACAGGACCGTTGACCTGGAAGAGGGTGGGTGCCTCGCTCTTCGCCATCTCGGCGGCGAGGGTCTCCTCGTAGGTGCCGGAAGCAGCGGTGACGACAGTCACGGGCACGCCGGTCTGCTCGGTGTAGCTCGCGGCGAGAGCCTGCCACTGCTCATCCTGCTCGGGCTTGAAGTTGAGGTAGTACACGGAACCCTCTGCTGCGGGGGTCTCGTCTGCGGGTGCTGCATCCTCTGCCGGAGCGGCATCCTGCTGGGCAGGCTGCTCAGCAGGGGCTGCGGACTGTCCGCAGGCGCACAGAGCAAAGACCATGCACAGCGCCAGAAGCATTGCAAGAATCTTTTTCATTAGAACTTTCTCCTTTTAAGATTTTTTGTCCCGTTGCGGACGGCTCTCGCCGCCTCGCGCGGGTTTGGTATCTTCACGCCGGTGCGGTGCACCGATCGGGAAAACCTATTTTATTCGTCCGCTGTCAACCGCTTCACGGAAGCGCCCTCGCGCAGATGCGTCTCCACGCACACATGGCGGGACTTGCCCCGTCCCTCCAGCGTGTCCACGAGGATCCTCACGCTCTCGCGTCCCATCTCCTCCGTCGGCTGCACAAGCGTCGTCAGCGTCGGCGACACGTATTCCGACACGTTCAGCCCGTCTATCGCGATGACAGACACGTCGTCCGGGACCTTTCTGCCGCTGTCCTCTATCGCCTTCATCGCGGCGATCGCCGTCGTGTCCGACAGCGTCAGCAACGCCGTGAACTCCTCGCCCGTGCGCATGAGCGCGCTCACCGCCTCATATGTCGCCGTCATGTCAAAGCAGCCGCCCGTCTCCACGAGCAGGGCGCTCTCCGGCTCGATGCCGTGATCGTGCAGCGCCGCGCGGTAGCCGTTGCAGCGCAGCTCGCTTATCGACCGGTCGCTACAGCTCGGCACAGCGGCGGCAATGCGCCGGTGCCCGCGCTCTATAAGTATCTCCGTCGCCTTGTAGGCGGTGGAATAGTCGTCAATCGAGACCGAGGAGTAGTCCTCCTCGCGCAGAGAGCCGAAGCAGTTCGTGTAAGAGCAACACACATACGGCACGCCTATCAGCGTCAGCTCCGACGGGGTGTAGTCAAACCTGCCGCCGAGGAAGATGAGCCCGCGCAGCTTTTTCTCGCGTTCAAGTATCGCGCCCGCCTTTACCTCGTCCGCGTCAGAGTCGATAAAGTGCAGCACCATGGTGTATCCGCTCAGCTCGATCTCCCGCGCGACGGTTTTCAGCAGGTCGGCAAAGAAGAGGTTGCCCATCCCGCGCACTATCACGCCTATCGAGGCGGACTGACTGCGCACAAGGTCGCGCGCGCTGTTGTTGGGGATATACCCCTTGTCCTCCACAACGCCCAGCACCCGCCTGCGCACCTCGGCGCTGACATCCGGGCGGTTATTCAGCACGCGGGACACGGTGCTCACGCTCACCCCGCACGCCTTTGCAATGTCTTTTATCGTCATGTTCTCTCCCGCCCTGACGAAAGAACCGTTTCGTCGCGTTTTGTCCTGCTTTTTCGTCTGATAGCGTTACCGGCAACGTTGCCGGTAACGTTTCCAAGCTTTCTGTGATTAAATATTAGCAAGCTTGCGCCGCAAAGTCAACCATACTTCGCCTCTAAACCGCAACTTTGGAGCATTGCCCAAATCTGTGTGCACTTTTTTGAGCATAATAACAATACCCGAACCGGTATATTCCCGGTTCGGGTATTGAAGACTAGTCTGTCACGTCTATGTCCAGCCCCAGCTCACGCGGCAGGAAGCGCGGACAGACGTTTTCCGACACGGTTATCACGGACGCCGCCAGCCGCGTGCCTATCTCCACCGCCTCGCGCATCGTCTTGCCGTAGGTCAGCCCCATCGCCACCCCGGCGCAGAACGCATCCCCCGCGCCGGTCGTGTCGCGCACATTGACGCGCTGCGCGGGGTAAACGCCCTTGTCGCCGTGCATATCGGCGTACACCGCGCCCCGGCTGCCGAGCGTGACGACCATGGACGGGATGCGCGCGCTCATCACGCGCTTTGAAAGCTCCTCGCACAGCGCCTCCGGCGACAGCCCGCTCATGTCGCACACGAACAGTATGCCCGCCTCCTCGGCGTTGCACACGAAGCAGTCGATCGACTGCAAAAAATCGCGCCGCTGCGTGGCGATGCTCATGTTCGCCACAACGGCGTACACGCGCTTATTATACTTCTCCGCGTATTTGAAAACGCTCTTTATTATCTCCTTGTCGAGATCGATCTCCAGCACGATGCTGTCGCAGTCGGCAAATATCTCGTCGCCCTTTTCCTCGACGAGTTTTGCCAGCGCGGTCATGTCCGGGCGCTTGGAGATGGAGCCGACAATGTCCCCCGTCTCGTCGAACACCGCCAGCCACAGCCCCATGCCGTCCGGCACGGACAGCACGTATTCCGTGTTCACCTTGTGGTTGTTGAGCTTTTTCAACACCTCCGCGCCCTCGGCCGTGTCGTCCACCATGCTGACAAAGCGCGGGCGAAGCTCCACATTGGCGATATCCTCCGCGACATTGCGCCCAACGCCGCCGTGCACGTGCTCCACGTGTCCCGCGTTGCGTCCGCCGGGGATATAGTTATCATCGGGGAAGCCCTTTATGTCCACAAATACGTTGCCCACCACGGTTATCGCCATTGCCGAGCCCTCATTTCATGTCGAATTTTGTCGGTTGCCGTATTCAGATTATACTATATTCTGCCGCACGGCGCAATACGTCAGACGCCGGGGAACGGCGTGTCGTTCAGGCGCTTTTTCCGCTCGCGCCAGTCGGGCATCAGCCGCGTCATCAGCGCGTGGAACGCCGGGGAGTGGTCGGGGTGGATAAAGTGGCAGAACTCATGCGTCACGACGTACTCTATGCACGCCTCGTCCGCATGGATCAGCCCCGTGTTGAATGTCAGCACGCCCGTCTTCGGGCGGCAACTGCCCCACCGGCTCGTCATGCGCCGCAGCTTTATCTCCGGGTACGCCACGCCCATCACCTCAAACGTCGGGTATACCCGCGCGCACACGCGCTCTATCTCCTCCGCGCACAGCGCGCGCAGCCATTTTTCAAGCACCTGCGCGCCCGCTTCGGCGTCGTCCGCATTCTTAAGCGTCACGCGCACCGCGCCGTCTGTAAGCTCCGCGCCGTTTTTCACCCCCGCGCGGTATACGACGGCATAGCTCTCTCCCAGTATGCGCACGGCGCGCCCTTCTGTGAAGTCGCGCGCCCGCTCCATACGCTCGCCCGCCGCGGCGCGGTGATGCATGATATACTCCGCGTTCGTCCGCAGCATCGCCTCTATCGCCGCCATCGGCACGAGCCGCGGCGCGGACACGTATACGCTCCCGTCGCCCTTCACGCGCAGGTTGATGTTTTTCACGCGCTTTCGCTCAAGCGTGTATTCTATCCGCTCGCCGTCTATGGTTATGGTTTTCTGCATGGTCTCCCCCAATTTTGCCGTGTTGAAAACCGGGTCGGGGTATGTCCCCCGACCCGGTTTGGTTTGCCGGTGTTCAGACTATTCTTCTGTCTCTCACCTGCGCGTCGTAGTGCTTGTTGAGCAGCGGTCTCACGACGTAGTAGATGAGCTTGTTCTCGCCGTTGAACATGTACAGCGCGAACGTGGCAACAAAGCCGATCAATCCGATGACTATCAGCTTGCCTATAAGCTTCACAAGAAAGCCCAGGAATTTCTTCATGCTTTCAGACCTTTCCTTTCGTATCAGTATGCCTGCGAATCGTCAAATTCAACGATGGTCGGGTCAAGCGGCTTCTCGTTGAGGACGACGGACATATAGTTGTTGACGCAGTTTCTCATATCCTGGCGGGAGACGGTACGGCAGTCCTCAAGGTCATGCTCGATGAAAATGAAGTGGAAGCCGAGGTCGCGTGCCTGCTCCTCCATGACGGCGTGAACGCCGAGCATGCCCTTGCAGGCGATGTTGTCGTTCATAAGCACCATGTCGCAGTCGAAGTTCTTCGCCCACTCCCAGATGGCGTTGACGTTGTCCCAGCCGCCGACAGCGTGGTGGCGCATCGTCGCCTTCTCGGAGAACAGCGCCAGATCCTTTATCGCCTGGTCGGGGTCTGTGGTGCTTATCATGTTGTGACCCATGGTGGAGTCCATGTTCAGCACGATGTTGATGCCCCAGCAGTTCTGCGTCCATGTCGGGAAGTCGGTGTAGTACACAGCGGACGGTCCCCACAGGAACGCACGGTGGCGGGTCTTGCCGCCGAACGGCTGGTACTTCTCCTCATACGCCTTGCGCATGATCTTGATGACCTTGCGGTCGACCTTGTTGAAGTACGGGTCGGTGCCGTTGACGGACGCCCAGGAGTACAGGCGGTAGAGCGTCTCGGCGATGCCGACGAGCGCGGAATACTTCGTCTTGAAGATGTCCCACTTCTCCAGCTCTATGGTGTTCTGCTCGTTCATGAGCTCCGCGTACTTGAACAGCTCGTTCCAGTCGTATTTCACGCCGTACTCGCGCTCGACGAACGCGATAGCGTCCTTGAGCATCTGCGTGGAGTAGGGGTGAGCCTCCGGCTCGTTGTGGCGCATGGCGAGCGTTACCGGGAAGTCCGGCAGGTCGACACGGCGGCGCTGGAACATGGAGGTGCACTCGGAAGCGTTGCAGGGCATATTCGTCGTCAGAAACGCCTTGCCTATGATGGGGAATGCGTCGTCTATGGCGACGCCGGTCTCCGCCGCGCAGCGGGAGCACACGTCGGCGGGCAGACCGTAGGACTCCGCCACGTCTATGTAGTACGGCTCTATATGCTGGTCAACGTCGCATATAATGAACTCCGGCAGCGTCTGGAGCGGGAACGGGATGAGTCCCTTGAAGCCAGTGAGGAACAGCGGAGGCAGCACCTCGTCAAACGGGAGGAACTTATCTGTCAGCGGTCCGCCGCCGAGGCGCTTGTCGTTTGCCAGCACCATGGCGATGCGCTTTGTAAGGCTCTGCACGATGGCGTGCATGTTCGAGTGCGCGATGCGCAGCTCATACCCGCGATAGCCCTCAAAGAGGCGGTCGATGAACATGAACGTGCCGAGGTACGAGCCCATCCAGCGGTATTCCCAGAAGCCCTTGAGGCACGGGATGGGCGCGGAGGCGACCATCTGCACCATGCTCAGAAGGTTATTAAGCCACTGGGTGTAATCATAAAACGTGTCCTTCACGCCGCGCCATTCGCGCCACTTGGCAACGCCGGTCTTGTCGTAGTAACGGTCGCGCTGACCGCCGACACCGTGCTCCGCCTGCCAGATGGGGTCAAAGCGTTCGAGCTTTTTGTCTATGGAAGCAATAAGCTTGTCTGTGATCTTCATCTTCACTTACCTCCCTGAATGTTCTTGATCTCCAGCGCCTCTATGAACGCCTGGAAACGGGTGCGCAGCTGGCCGACAGCGCCCAGCGCGTATTCCTTCTCGATCGTGCAGCAGGGGATGTGCAGCTCGTTTATGAAGATGTGGGAGGCCAGAACCTTCTCGTAGCTCCAGAACTCGCAGAACTTCATGTTTTCGTAGATTATGCCGTCCGCCTTGTACTCGCGCGTGATGCGCGCGACCTCGGCATGGCGCTGATCTATCTTCATTCCGTCCATGAAGCGGGCGCACTGGCTGACCTCGAGATAGTGGCGGCAGATGGCGTCGAACGCGGTCTCGCCGTCTCTGATCTCTATCTGCTCGCGTCCGGGGAGGGAGCCGAAGCAGTATCTGTCTGCCACGACCATCGCGCCGCAGCTCTCGATGAGCTTGGTGAACTCGGGGTCGTCGACCTCGGAGCCGACGAGCGTGACCCTCGCGCGGAACGGGAACTTCGCCTCCGGCTCGCGGGTCTTTATCTCCTCCAGCGTCTCGGCCAGATACGGCTTGATGAGATAGTGCGGGCAGACCTCGCTCACAAGCTGGATCACGTGGAACTCATAGCCGGTTATGGGCGGATTGTCGAGCTTTCTGAAATCGCCGATCTCGGTGATGATGCGGCTGATCTCATTGTGGTCGGCGATAGCCTCACGCATCGCGTCCTCGGACACATCGATGCCGCGCTCGGCGAGCTTGTCCACGACCTTGTGCTGAAGCTCGACCTTGTAGTAATCGAGGTTGGTCTTGTCGCCCTTCATGGGGGGATCGAAGATCGTGAGGAAGAACTTGTCGTTCTTCACGGGGTGGATGAGGTCAAAATGCGTCTCCATGCGCTCCATCGCGGCGCAGCATTCGCAGCCGAACAGAGCCTCAAGGTAGTTGTAGCCGCCCTCGATCGCGCGCTCAAGGATAGAGCGGACATAGGGGCAGGTGCGGGTGGTCATGTAGTAGTTTGCCAGATCCGTGGAAGTGCAACGGGGAGCGCGCAGGCGGCTGGAGAAGCAGCCGGGCAGGTTGAGAAGCGGTTCGGGAACATAGAAGCAGTTGTAGCCGAGCGCGTGCCTGCCCTCTTCAATGGCCTTGGTCACAAGCTCGTTCTGTGCATCCTGAAGCAGGTTCTCAAAGTAGATAAGATGCTTTAGATCTTTCAAGCGATACACCTCTTTTATTGTATTGGTTGGCGGTATACAGCATACCGACACCTATTCAAAGTACGCTTACTAAAATGTTAACACATTGTGACCGCCGCGTCAAGAAAATATCAACGTTTTTTCTATGCAATTTTGCCAATTTGTCAAAAGATGTCCCCTGCGAGTCTATCGCGTTTTTGTAAAATAAATTTAACAACTCCCCTATTGCCCTTTTCGCTAAAAAATGATATGCTGAGTATAAAGAATAAAAAGGCGCTTCCCGAAAGGGAGCGCCGCGCAAAAACACCAAAACATTGAAATGAAAGGGAGCGTGGTCGAAATGGTCAAGCTTATTATGGGTCTGAAAGGCTCGGGAAAGACGAAGAAACTGGTTGATCTCGTGCGCGAGGCAGTGGACGAGGGCAACGGCGACGTCGTTGTTATCGAAAAGGAGCGCAAGCTCACCTATGACATCCCCTATCAGGCCCGTCTTATCGACGCCGGCACCTATGACGTCGGCACCTATGAGTTCCTCAAGGGTCTCATCTGCGGCATCCACGCCGGTAATTATGACATCACGCATTTTTACATAGATAATTTCTATAAGCTCGTGGGCGACAAGTCCGAGGAAGCTCTCGTGAAGTTTGTCTCCTGGCTCGACGCTTTCTCCGACGCGGAGAAGATTGAGTTCTTCATCAGCGTCTCCGCCGATCCCGAGACCGTCTCCGAAGCGCTCAAGAAATTCCTGCTCTGATATAGGCATAATTTTATAGATCGTTTATGCAAAAGGCATCCCGCAGACTGTGGGATGCCTTTTGCGTTCACTCTATTTCTCTGTACATCGCCGGGGCGTCCGCCTTGTTGGCGGTCTCGCTTATCTGCGTGACCTCGACCTTGAGGGTGCGCTGCCCGAAGGCGATCTCTATAACGTCTCCCAGCTTGACCTGATAGCTGGCTTTCACCTGTCTGCCGTTGACGGTCACTCTGTCCCCGTCGCATGCCTCGTTCGCCACGGTGCGCCGCTTTATCAGGCGGGAGACCTTGAGGTATTTGTCCAGTCTCATGTTTTCACCCTTGTCCTATGAAAACAGCAGCGGGATCTTTCAACCTCGCTGCTGGCAGTTTTTCGATCAGAGCTTCTCTAGATTACTTCGCAACTGCGTCCTTGAGAGCCTTGCCGACCTTGAAAGCGGGAACACGGCTTGCCGGGATCTCGATCTCTTCCTTGGTTCTGGGGTTGCGGCCGACGCGGGCGCCGCGCTCTTTGACTTCAAAAGTGCCGAAACCGACGAGCTGGACCTTATCACCCTCGGTGAGGGCTGCGGTGATGGACTCAAAAACGGCGTTGACTGCCTTCTCGCTGTCCTTCTTGGACATGCCGGCCTTCTCTGCAACAGCAGCTATAAGTTCGGTCTTATTCATTACATATTCCTCCTAAAAATATATGGCATCTGCCATGATATGATGAGTCTGCCCGAAAAACCGGCAGAATACTCATTTTCTTATACGGCCTGAGGCTTCCCAAAAAAGCCGCACGTAGAATTTAGCACATTTCCCCGGTAATATCAAGAGATTTTTCCCCGTAAATATGGATTTTTTGAAAAATCGGCTCGAAGCTCAGCGTAAATGGAGCACTCTTCCAATTCTGTCGCCGCCCGGTATGAGTTCAAGGTCTTCTCTCACTATGGCTCTCAGGCATACCGCGGACACTGCGTACACCACGACCGCCGCGATCACCGCGATCATCATGCACACCGCCGTGCCGAGCCAGTCTGCCGCGCCGATGAAGCGCGCGCACAGCCCGTATATCGCCCACGCGGTCAGCCCCATCAGCACGCTCGCCGCGAGCGGGCGGGCGAACACCTTGGCGAGCCGCGGTCTGTCGTCGAGCGTGCGGCACATGAAGGCATAGTTCAGCGCCGCCATCGCCATGTAGCTCACAAGCGTGCCGACCGGCGCGCCGTAGATGTTTATCTCGGGTCTTGCCACGAGGAACCAGTTCACCGCGATCTTCACACACCCGCCGGAGATCATCGTCACCATCGTCAGCTTTTCCTTGCCGGACGCCTGCAGAACGGCATTCTCCATCAGCACAATGCACACGAAGAAGCTCGCCGCGCCCATGATGCACAGCAGCCCCGGACCCGCGGCGTTGCTGTTGGGGTAGAGCACGTTCATTATCGCCTCGCTCAGCACCATCAGCCCCACGCCCATCGGCAGACTGATGACGGCGGAGATACGCATCGAGTCCTCGGATATTTTCGCCGCCTCACCCTTGGCGCTGCGCGCGATCGCCCCGGAGATCGCCGGGACTATCGCGATGGTCAGCGGTGTGATGAACGCCGCCGGCAGGTTGAAGAGCGTCTGTGCCTTGCCGTATACGCCGTAGAGCACCTTCGCCTGATAATAGCTGAACCCTGCGGCGGACTGGAGACGGTTCATGCAGAGCTTGGAGTCGACGCTGTTGAGTATCGCCATGATGCACGCGCCCAGCGCAATGGGCACGCCTATGGTGAGTATATCGTGGATTATCTTGCCTGTGGAGTCCACAAGCTCGTCGTCCTCCGGCGTGTCGTTCACATCGACGATACCGGCGGAATACGGCGCGGAGAGGATGTCATAGTTGCGGCGCTTGTAGATCATCATGTACGCCAGCGACACGACCGAGCCGATGGACACGCCCAGCACCGCGCCCGCCGAGCCGACCGGACGTCCAAGTCCGACTCTCATCGCGGCATATGCGATGATAAGCCCGGAGATGACCTTGAACAGCACCTCCAGCACCTCGTCCACAGTCGTAGGGATCATGTTGCCGTTGCCCTGGCAGTATCCGCGATAGGCGGACACCACGCACACCAGCAGTATCGCCGGGCTCATCGCCTTTATGCTCAGCGCAGCGTCGGGGTTTTCAAGGTACACCGCCGCCAGCCAGTCCGGGAAGAGGAACATGATGAGCGCGAACACAAGCCCGATCACAAAGAACGTCGCGCGCGCGACGCGGAACGTCTTTTCCTCCTGCTTTGCCCGTCCGTTCGCGTCGGCCTCCGCCACAAGGCGCGACAGCGCCACCGGCAGACCCGCGGTCGCGAGCGTGAAAAAGATGAAATAGATGCTGTAAGCACTCGTGAACATCGAGTACCCCTCGTCGCCGAGGATGTTGCCGAGCGGTATTTTATATATAAAGCCCAGTATTTTCATTATTATCACGCCGACGGTGAGTATCGCCGCGCCGTGCATATAATTCTGACCCTTTTTTCCTGCCATCGCTCTCCTCCTTATGTGCCGATCACTCCAGATTTTCGCTTGCCCTTATCGTTCCGCCAAAGAGCGCTCGTCCCTCCACTGCCAGTATAACAAGTATGGCCGCGGCAAAATACACCGGCTTTATCCCCACGGTCTTTGCCGCATACTCCTCGTAGGACGACATTGAATAGACGAGGAAGTATTCCATATAGCTCGACAGCGACGCCGCTGTGAGCACCGCAGGAACATACCATTTTCTCCTGTCGCACATGAAGTATGCGATGGAGAGCACCTCCGCCATGTAGAAATACCTTTCGTGCATGCGCGGCAGCAGAAACGCGGCAAGCAGCGCCGAAATGAAAAAGAGGCTGATAAGCTTTTTGTCGTCCATGCTTTTCACTGCGCTTATGGCATACAGCGTAAACAGTATCAGCGCTCCCAGCGCAGGATATACAGACATATTCGTCAGCGCCGGTATCTGCGCATCGCCGAAGAAGCGCCACACGGTCGGCGCATTGAAAAACAGCCCCTTATAGTACCCGACCTGATTGGTGTAGATATTCAGGCAGTCGGCGAGGCTGCGTCCGGCGATAAGCGCAGGCAGGATGGAAATAAAATATACCGCCGGGATCCACAGCAGGTGCTTGGGCTTGACCTTGCCCATAAACAGTGCCGCTGCAAGAGCAGGCAGGATGAACACCGCCTGAAGCTTGAAGCAGAACGCCGCCGTCCAGCTTATCGCGCACAGCCGGCCGCGCCCCTTAACCGCCGCAAATGCGGATATTATGCACAGCGCCGTGTACACCGAATCACACTGCGCCCACATCGCGCTGTCTATCATCACCGTCGGGGACAGCAGCACAATAATATATGCGGCAAGCTGCAAACGCTTGTCCTCCACCTTTGTCATGACAAGGCACATCACCGCATAGGCCATTATCACGTCAAAAAGGCACGAAAACGCCTTTATGTGCACAAGGCTCTCCACATTGAAGCGCGAGAGTATGGTGAGGTAATAGATATACGGCAGGTTATAGTTGCCTATCGGCGTGCTCAGCGCGTCCTTGACTGACAGTGAGCCAAGCTCCTTGAACCATTGCAGAAGATACTGCGTAAAATCGCCGGATTCAAACGGGAGCAGCGCCACGCGCGCATATATTGCGCATCCCACGCACGCTGCCGTCCCCAGAAGCTCCAGCGCGCTGAAACGGCGCATCGCGATAACGAGCACTATGGCAAGCGCGAATATCCCGCCGAACAGCAGCGCTGCCGGTCTTGCCCACCACAGGTCAAGTGACGGCGCTGTCTTGTAAACGAACAGCATAAAAGCCGCCGTTATCACAGCCGCACCCGCCAGCTGTGTCCACAGGCTGTCCGAAACCCGTCTGATGCTCCTTGTCAGTTGATCCATAGACTTTCCACCCTGATGTTTACAATAATATGCATACTATATACTCATATTCGCAAAAAATCAAGGGCAACACCGCATAATGCGGTGCTGCCCCACCAGATCAGAGTTTTCTCAGTATGTCGCGCGCGACGTATACGCCGCTTGCGGAGGCGTGGGACAGCGAATGGGTCACGCCGGAGCCGTCGCCTATGACGTACAGCCCCTTTTCCTTTGTCTGCAATGCGCTGTCAAGCTCCACCTCCATGTTGTAGAACTTGACCTCCACGCCGTAGAGCAGCGTGTCGTCGTTCGCCGTACCCGGTGCGATCTTGTCGAGCGCGTAGATCATCTCGATAATGCCGTCGAGGATGCGCTTGGGGATGACGAGACTGAGGTCGCCCGGCGTCGCGGCGAGCGTCGGCGTGACGAAGTTCTCCTCTATCCTGCGCACAGTGCTGCGCCGCCCGCGCACAAGGTCGCCGAAGCGCTGCACCATTACGCCGCCGCCGAGCATGTTCGACAGGCGCGCGATGCTCTCGCCGTAGCCGTTGGAATCCTTGAACGGCTCAGAAAAGTGCTTGCTGACGAGCAGGGCAAAGTTCGTGTTCTCCGTGTGCTTGGACTTGTCCTCGTAGCTGTGTCCGTTGACCGTGACGATGCCGTTGGTGTTCTCGTTGACGACGACGCCGTTCGGGTTCATGCAGAATGTGCGCACCAGATCCTCGAACTTTTCCGTGCGGTATACTATCTTGCTCTCGTACAGCTCGTCCGTCAGATGGGAGAATATCTCCGCCGGCAGCTCCACGCGCACGCCGATGTCCACGCGGTTGGACTTGGTGGGTATGCCGAGGCTCCCGCATATGCCTTCAAGCCACTTGCTGCCGCTGCGCCCGACGGACACAACGCAGTCCGTGCAGGAATAGCTCTCCTCGCCCACATGCACGGTGTAGCCGCCCTCGGTCTTCTCTATGCCCGTGACAGGAGAATTGAAATGAAAGTCCACCTTACTCTTGAGCTCGTCGTAGATGTTGCCGAGCACGACATAGTTTATATCCGTGCCGAGGTGGCGCACCTGCGCGTCGAGCAGGTGCAGTCCGTTTTCGAGGCACTTGCGCTTGATGGCGGTGTTCGCGGTGGAATAGAGCTTTGTCCCCTCGCCGCCGTGGCTGAGGTTTATCCCATCGACATACTGCATCAGCTCTATAGCCTCCTGCTTGCCGACATACTCATACAACGTCCCGCCGAACTGGTTTGTGATGTTGTACTTGCCGTCGGAGAACGCGCCCGCGCCGCCGAAGCCGCTCATGATGTTGCACACCGGGCACTTCGCGCAGACCTTCACCTTTTTGCCGTCTATGGGGCAGCGGCGCTTGTCCAGCGCGCGTCCTAGCTCGAACACGGCGATCTTCAGCCCCTTGTCTGCCTGTGCCAGCTCATAGGCGGAGAAAATGCCGCCGGGGCCCGCGCCGATGATTATCACGTCGTAATTTTTCATATTCAGATCCTCCATCTCAGGAATAATACCCTGGGGCAGCCGTGCGGCACCTCTCGCCGCGCGGCGTTTTGAAGCAAAAACAACTCCGCATTCCCTCTCGGGGAACACGGAGCCGAAAATGTATCCTCGTTTACTTTACTACATCCCGCGCAAGAAGTCAAGTGAACGATGTGTGAATACATGAATTCTGTTGCCTTTATGCGGAATTTGCGATATACTGGTTATGGTAAAGCATAATTCCATTTTGTGAAAGGTCATTGCAGATATGTACCGCGAAAGGCTCAAATATAAAAGGTATTATTTTTTCTGTCTCTGCGCACTCCTATTCTTCTTCATATGGCTTGCCGCTCAGATTCCATATGCTCACGATGACTGGGACTGGGGAATAGACCTCGGTATGCAGCAGTTTCTTCATGCCACCGTAAACAGCCGTTACTCCGGCAATCTGCTTGAAGTCATTCTTACTCGCAGCGAATTTGTCAAAAATGTTGTAATGGGATTCACCTTCTTTGCCTTACCTCTGGCCGCCGTATGGCTCATCCCCCGCACCGGCGATTTCAAAAGCTCAGATACTTTTATTCTGGTCGCTGTCTCATATATACTTTTTCTCTCCATCGGCACAAATATGTGGCGCGAAACAAACGGTTGGATCGCTGGCTTTTCGAATTACACTTTCTCTGTTCTGATCCTTTCTGCTTTTTTGAAGCAGGTACAGCATGTCGCCACTCAAGGCACTGCTGGGTAGCACACCAGCGCTCCACGCATATTGTTAGTTTTTGTTACCGTGCTTGTCCTTCAAATGTTTCTGGAAAACTTAACTCTTTTTGTTCTCTTCTTTTGCTGTTTGCTGCTTGTTTTCTCTCTGCGGCGCAAGCGCTGCATTTCATTCTCCGCCTCTGCACTACTTGCCGCGATCATAGGAACCGTTCTTATGTTCAGCTCCTCTATTTACAGTACGCTCCTTTCTTCCGGTCAAGCCGTGGATGGATACAGGCAGTTGACTTTCCGTGCAGATTCGGGGATTTTGTATTTTATCCTCTCGATAACGAGAAATATTGCCGCAAGAATTGTCCCTTCTCTTTATATAGGATGCTATCTGCACTGTATGATCCTTTTGGCGGTTCTGCTTGCTCTTGTCTGCATGCATACCACCTTATATAAAACATATAAAAATATAATATATATATTATGCGACATAGTCTGTATATCTGTTTTTGCCGCTGAGTTTTTTGGTGTAAGCAAGCTGATTGACTCTCTCAACCATCACATCACCGTAGCATTGATCGCAATCTTTTCTGTGTTTTTCTTTGTCGTGGTTTTTGTACAGCTCCGGCATTTATTGATGCCTTATAAGTCGCTTCAGTTCTGGGCATTAGTCTTCTGGCTTGCCCCGCCCATTATAGTTTTCCCAATGGCCGCCGTGAACACCGTTGGCGTTCGTACATTCTACACTTCACTTTTCTTCATTTCACTTGTTATCCTCGCAGTCAGCAGTGCTCTTCTCTCTGAATGCACAGCCAAGCTGAGATGTTCTCTGCTGGCTGGCTCTGTTGCTGTCATACTCGCGCTTGTTGTTCACTTTTCCATAGTCTACAACGCGATCGGTCAAATAAGACGTCAGCGTGATGAGATTATATCTGCCTCCGTTGAGGACGGGGCTTCCGTGATCGTCTTACCTAACTTCCCATATGGGAGTTATTTGCACGGCGCAAACCCAGTCGGTGAGGAAAAGATGGTATATTTCAAGGATTTCTATGGAATTCCGCAGGAATCGACGGTCATATTTCTTGATTAGGCATTTATTGCAAGGTGGTAACTCGCGCATGGAAAAAAGCAGAAAGCAGTTCATAGGTATCGTGTTGATCATGGTGTTCATGATCGCGCTGACCCGCGGGCTTACAATCTCGCATAACATGGAACTGCATCCCGATGAGCACGTGTTCTATAATGCGGCGCAAAGCCTAAAGGGCTACATTTCCGGGTCGTCCCCTGTATATGAAGAGGAAAAGGAGTATCCAGAGGGCGCGATAGTGCTGCAAGTCCCGTTCCATATCCTCACAGCGATAATAAACCGCCTCGCCGGAACGGACATATCCCCTCAGTTGAGCGGGCGTATTGCCGCTGTGTTTTATTTCACCGTCGGCTCGTTGCTTGGTTCTGTTGTTCTTTATCGATACTTCACTAAAAATATTGCTTCCCTGGCTTTATACGGCGCAATCACCGTGTTTTCAATAATCCACATTACCCAGTCCCGCTATGGCACAGCTGATGCCATAACTTTCCCTCTGCTCATGGCAGTCATTCTCTTCACAGCGTTGGCCTTGGAGCAAAAGTCTCACCGCTACCTGTGTATCGCGACCGCCTTCTTCATGTCTGGCGCTCTTTGCGCGGTGAAATATCCTCTCATTTTCTTTTCCGCAATACCTGTCTATGGCATTATCCGCATTTTAAAACCCGAGCATTTCAAGTATAAGTATCTGCTTCTGTTCATAGCCGTACCAGTTTTGTACCTCGGCTTCGCTCTCTTATCACCAAAAGCGGCTATTGATCCCTTGTATATAATCCGTGCATCAACGCGTGAAATTGGCGCTTATATGTCTGAGCACAGCGCATCCAATTATTCGTGGATATGGACACACTTCATGTCTATGTTCACTTTTTCTACACTTTATTCCGGCTTCCCTTTAGTCACGTTTTTCTTCGTTGCAGCCGTTTGCAAAATGCGTAAAGTTTCCTCACGCACACAGTCGACAGATATTCTTTTTTCAACAGTATTGCCAATCGTCATCATGATCTTTTTTACCTACAACATTTTTGTCCGTCTATTGGTGTCGCGTTCGTTCTATCCGTTTTTCTTTCTTACGGACCTTTACGCCGCCTATTTTGTTGGTAGTTGGTTATGCGACCGAAATCACATAAAGCGCGTAGCAGCAATCTTTCTCTGCACCGTCATGGTCGCGCGAGGGTGCTATTACATAGTTCTCCTGTCTGAAAAGCGCGCCTCTGATCGATATGACAAGATGATTCTCTCTTCCGTAGATAAAAACTGGAACAAAACTACCATTTTATCTGGCTTTCTTGTGCTACCTTCCGGCTATAACGAATATCCTTCTCTTTCAGTCGTAAATTCAGACGACAAACGTTTTTCGGATAAAGAATCTATTCTGCTGGAAAACGGAGAATTGTTCATTGCCGGCGCACGCGAATTTACCGTCTATTCCTGCTACTTTAATTTTCTCCCATCTCTCCACAGCGACACTCTTGATAGTATCACATGGGAGAATTTCAAAACCGCAAATTCTGAGTATTATGTTGGCAGCCTTTATCCTAGATATGTAAATTATATTTTGGGTAACTGGTTAATGGGCACGAACGGCTGCTATGAGTTTCCTACCACAACTCTGTTTTACAGGCCGTAATCAGGTGTTACTACAGTAACATCAACTAAGGGAGCGATGTACTTATATGGAAAGTGCAGCAAGCAAAAAAAGAAAAGCAATTTTCATCATGTTTCTAATGGTTGGTATTTTAATCTTTAGTCGCTCAATCACAGTTTCTCATAATATGTATCTGCACTGTGATGAGCACGTGTTCTATAACGCCGCACAGAGCCTTAAAGGGTATCTTTCTGGATCGTCACCTGTTTACGAAGAAGAAAAGGAATATCCCGAGGGCGCAATCGTCCTACAGCTCCCGTTTCATATACTTACGGCAATAATAAACCGACTGACCGGCGCAGGTATTTCTCCTCAGCTGAGTGGGCGCATCGCCTCAGTATTTTACTTTACTTGTGCCGCTATCCTCGGGTTTGTAATCGTTTTCCGTTATTTCTCCGCAAGAGCTCACACGCTTATCATATATAGCCTGATCGTCTCCTTCTCTATAATGCATATTGAACAATCAAGGTACGGAACCGGTGATGCAATATCTTTTTTTCTGCTTATGGCCGTCATTCTTCTCACCGCTGCCGCTATATCAAGTGACCGTCATGCCTTTGCTCTCATCGTTTTCTCCGCTTTTGTTGCGGGTGGCCTATGTGCAGTAAAATATCCGCTAATCGTTTTTTTCTCTATAACAGTTTTTGGTGCAATATCCTTATGCAAAAAAGGACTTAAAATCAGCAAACCGATTTTTGCTGTTATTCTTCTCTTCGCCTTTTATATTGGGTTCGCTATTCTCTCTCCAAAAGCGGCATTTGATCCCTCCTATATATGGCGCGCGTCAACACGCGAATTAGGAGCTTATATGGGAACTGAGGTTTCCAGACTCGCCTTGTTGTGGAAAAATACGCTGTCCGTTTTGACCTATTCCATGTTTTATTCCGGGTTTCCTATGATGCCTGTCTTCCTTACAATAACTTTTGCTCAACGGTGGAGGACAGTGGACAACACAAATTATCTTTCCATTCTTTTTAACCGCATGATTCCGGCGCTTGTTGTGATATTTTTCATGTATAATCTCAGTGTTGCGACACTCGCCATGCGTTCATTCTATCCATTCTTTTTCATAGGAGATATATATGTGTCTGTTTATATAGGCAATCTGCTTTTTAGCAGCAACAACTTCAAGCGTACCATCATATTGATACTAACCGGGATATTGTCTTTGCGCGGCGCATATCTCATCTTCCTAATGTCTGATAATTCTGACAGCTCACGTATGTCCCATATGATAGCAGATGCCGTAGATAGTAAATGGAACAAAACAACGGTTTTGTCTGGTCAACTGATTTTTGCAGATGGATATCAGGAATTCCCCGGATTAAATATCGTAGATATAACTGACGAACGTTTCTCAAATCCAGAAACAATGATAGTCCAAGAGGGCGAGTTAATGATAACCGGTGCACGGTCATTTGAGAATGGCGCATTTGAATTCGATTTTCTTCCATTTGACTTTGGCACAAATCAAACTCTTCTTAAGTGGTTAGAAATTGAAAAAGAAAACGAACCTTATTATGTTGGTCGGTTGTATCCTAAATACTATTATTATCTTTTTGGGAGTTGGATATACGGCGCGACTGGAAACGGAGCCGAATTCCCTAATTGTACCATCTACTACCGCGGATAATGCCAGCCACCTCCGCAACATAAAACCACCCTCCCGGATGATCCGGGAGGGTGGTTTTATGCAATCCTTCGATCACTTGATGCCGTACTTCTTGTTGAACTTGTCAACACGGCCGCTGGTGTCGACCAGCTTCTGCTTGCCGGTGTAGAAGGGGTGGCACTTGGAGCAGATCTCAACCGTGATGTTGGGCTTGGTGGAGCCGGTCTCGATGACGGCACCGCAAGCGCACTTGATGGTGGTCTGCTGGTATTTCGGATGGATTCCTTCCTTCATGGTCAATAACTCCTCATCGTATGCTGTCTTGATTGTGCGCATAGCGATGCGCATAGTTACAAGACGCAAGGAGAATCATAGCACATCGCCGCGCTTATTGCAAGTCCTTTTGCGCTATTTCCACAATTTTTCCCGCGGAGAGGTAGTACAGCACGCACGAGGACACCTCCATGCCGAATATCCGGCGCAGTGCCGCTGCGTAGGCGCGCAGCTGAGGCGCATAGAACTCACTGCGCCGGGCGATCTCCTCATCCGTGCGGACGCGGTCGGTCTTATAGTCGATGATGCACAGCGCCCCCCGCTCCTCAAGGCAGCAGTCCACGACGCCCTGCAATAGTATCTCCTCACCCTCGGCAGTGCCGAACAGCTCCTCCGCGTCACATAAGAGCGAGAACTTGAACTCCCGGTGCAGCGCGTCCGCCGCATGCATACGCCGCCCCAGCGGCGAGGCAAAGAGCTTATATATCGCCCCGGCGTCCACCGCCTCCGCCTCGCGCGCGCTGAGAAACTGCCCGCGCTCAAGCCGCGCGATTTCGCTCCTGACCTCGTCCACCGACGAGGTTTTTGCAAAGTCCATACATTGCAGCGCAAGGTGCGTCGCGACGCCGCGCTCCGCCCCCGTCACCGGCTTATCCGCGCGCGTGAAATCCGGCATGGGGAAGCTTGTGTGCCGCTCCGGCAGAAGCGGCGCGGCCTCTTCGTCGTCCTCCCCGCGCCCTTTCAGCTCCGTTGCCGTGACCTTTGACGGCAGCGTCTCCGCGTCGCGGTGCGGATAGACGAACGCCAGCCGCCGCTCAAGCTCCGCCCTCGCGGCGGGATCGGCGGGGAGGCGCTCCGCGCTCTCCGTCTCCTGCGCGCGGGCATCGCCCTTTTGGCACAGACGTATTTTCAGATGCCGCTGCCCGTCGGCAAGCGCGGCGTATATCAGCCAGTTGACCGGCGCGGACACCGAGGTGAGCACCTCGCTCGCCATAGGGCTCGTCACCGCGGCGGACGATTTTTCTATCAGCTTCTCGGGGTCCTTCACCGCCGCCGTCATGAAAAGCCGCTCGCGCGGGCGCGTCAGCGCCACGTACAAAAGCCGCATCTCCTCCGACAGCATCTCCCGCTCAAGGCGCAGGCGAATGGCACTGCGCGCGAGGCTGGGGTACTCCACGCGCCGGTCGAGGTCCGTAACCTTCGGTCCGAGGCCGAGCTGCGGGTGGACAAGCACCGTGTCGCGGCTGTCCATGCGGTTGAAAGCGTGCGCCGTGTCGCACAGGAAAACCACCGGGAACTCCAGCCCCTTCGACTTGTGCACCGTCATTATCTGCACCGCCGACGTGCTCACCGCGCCCGTCCCCGGCTCCTGCCCGCGCTCTGCAAGCTGCCGCAGCCACTGCACAAAGCGGTGCACCCCGCGGTAGCCCGTCGCGTCGAAGCGTTCAGAGAGCTCTATCAGCTCCAGAAGATTTGCCCGCCGCTGTGCGCCGTCCGCCATTGCCGAGCACAGCGCCAGCATGTCCAGCTCATCCACGAGCTGCCACAAAAGCTCTGCCGCCGTGAGGTCGGGTGCCAGCGCACGAAAGCGCGCGAGCACCGCCATGAACCTTGCGCCCATGCCGTCACTCTCTGCATAAGCCGCGAGCGCTGTATAGAGGTCGCCCTTCGTGTCCGCGGCGCGCACCGCGGCAAGCTGCTCCGGCGTGAAGCCGAACGCCGGGGAGCGCAGCGCCGCGATGAGCGGAATGTCCTGATGCGGGTTATCTATCACCGCCAGCATCGACATCACGCCCGACACCTCCACCGACGTGAAGAAGCCGCCGCCCTGCCCCGCCGCCACGGGTATGCCCATTGCCGAAAGCTCTCGGCGGTATATCGCGCCCACGGAGTTTGCCGAGCGCATCAGAATCGTAATATCGCCGTAGTCCAACGCCCTGCCGCCGACCTCCATGCCCGAGCGCATCAGACGCAGTATCTCCTCTCCAACACAGCGCGCCTCAAGCGCCGTCTTGTCCGGGCGCTCAGCGTCATCGTCGTCTGCCGCCGCGCCGATATCGACAAGCAGCAGCTCCGGCACGGGGACGCTGCCCTCATACGCCGCCCCGGCACGAAGCTGCGCCGCGTCGTCATAATCTATGTCCCCCAGCTCGCGCGACATGCACCGCGAAAACACCGCGTTCGCGCAGTCGAGTATCTCGCAGCGCGAGCGGAAATTTTCCTGCAATATTATTCTGCGCGGCTCGCCGGGCGCGGCGTCCGCCGCGTCTGCAAAGCGCGTGTATTTCCCGGTGAATATCTCGGGATTGGCAAGGCGGAAGCGGTATATCGACTGCTTGACGTCCCCCACGAGGAAGAGCTTTCGCCCCTCGTCGGACACGGCCCTGAATATCGTGTCCTGCACCTGGCTGACGTCCTGATACTCGTCGACCATGACCTCGGTGAAGCGCGCGGACATACGCGCGGCAAGCTCCGTGGGGCTGCCGTCCTCATTCGTCAGCAGCCGCGCCGCGATATGCTCAAGATCGGAATAATCCACCAGACCCGCGCGGCGCTTTGAGAGCGCATACTGTGCGTCAAAATCCAGCGTCAGCTCCAAAAGCGCGCGCATAGCGGGCGCTGTTGTGCGCATCTCGTTAAGAAGCTTTTCCGAGGGCGCGGCAAGCGTGCCCTCTATCGCCTCCATCGCCTTTTTGCAGGCAGTGCGCCGCGCCTTTACGCGCTCGGAAAGCGCAACGTCCGGCGACGCGCGCAGCGTGCCGAGGCGTGAAAACGTTATCGGCAGGCACCCGCGCGCCCTGTCCCAGCCAAGCTCAAGACAGCGCGCAAGCTCGCGTATCTCGTCCGCCGTCGCGCTCACGCTCGGCATATACGCCGCGCTTATCTTCTCATTCGCCGCCATCGCCTGCATGAGCGAATCCATCTCGCCGCTCCAATAGCGTGCGGAGCGCGCGGCGGCTGAGAGTATCTCCCGCCCCCACGGCGTGTCCCCCGCGTCGGCCGCGCCGCGCTCCAAAAGCTCCGTCTGCTCGCGCGCCCACGCCTCCGGACGCGCGTGGCACTGCATTTTTTCGTGCAGCGACAGTACCAGCGCGCCGAGGCGGCTGTCGTCGCGCCCGACGCCGACGGTGTCCGCCAGCAGCAGGAAGCCGGGGTAGTCGCCGCTCCTGGCGTAGCGCGCTTCCAGCACGCGCTCAAGCGCTGCCGCCCTCATGCCCGCCGCGCACTCATCGTCCGCGATCCTGAAGTCCGGGCTTATCCCGGCAATGTGGCTGTTCTCGCGCAGAAGCGCCGCGCAGAACGAGTGTATCGTGCCTATCTGCGCCCGCTGGCACAGCGCGCTCTGCCGCCGCAGGCGGCGCGAGCCGGGGTCCTGTGCCAAGCGCGCGGCAAGCTCATTCATTATCCTGCCGCGAAGCTCGCCCGCCGCCGCGCGCGTGAATGTTATTATAAGAAAGCTGTCGAGGTCGGCGGGGTGCTCCGCGTCTGTGACAAACCCCATCAAACGCTCGGTGAGCACCTTGGTCTTGCCGCTGCCCGCACCCGCCGAGACGAGCACCGTGCTGCCGCGCGTATTGATTGCGCACTGCTGTGCCACCGTCGGTTTGAAATCAGCCATTGTCGTCCTCCCCCTCCAGCATGCTCCACACCTTGTCGGGTCTGAGCCGCGCGAGATAGCGGCAGCTCTCGCCGTTCTCGCCGTCGGCAAAGTGACAGGCGTCGAAATAATCACAGTTGACACAAGCGTTCTCGCGCTGCCCGCGATAGTACGGGTCGGCCGCGATGCTCCCGCGCCTGAGTTCGCCCGACATCTCCGTCAGGCGCTTTTTTATGTGCCGCGCCAGCAGCCCGAAGCGCGCCGCCGTGGCGACGTCGTCCGCCGCCGGAGCTCCGTTTTTGAAGTGCACGGGAATATAGCGCTTGTCCGCGCCGCGCTCCCACGCCTCCATCAGCTCCGTGTCGTCCAGCACGAGCCCGCTGCGGCGTATTGCATCGGCGCGCTTTTTGTCAAGCTCCGTGTTCTCCGCGTCACGCTGGAGCGAGAGCATGGCGCTGCGCGCGGGGACGTACATCACCCCCGCGGGCACGGTCTCCGCGCCGTAGAGCTTTTCCCCGTGCTCGCCGAGGGCGAAGAGGTACAAAAGCATTTGCAGCCCCATGCCGTACCACACGTCCGCCATGGAGAATTTTTTCTTGCCCGTCTTGTAGTCGACAACGCGGAGATAAAGCTTGCCGTTATGGAGCCAGCCGTCCACCCTGTCGGCAACACCCGTGAGCGTCACGCTCCCCTCGCCGTCGCCCAGCTCCACCGGCGGCAGCTTCTCCGCGCGGGAAAAGTCCAGCTCGAAATCCAGCGGCTCGAAGTCCGAGCGGCGCAGCTCATCCGCCATATCCGCCACGACCTGCCGCACATCGCGCGTCAGACGGCGGAAGAGGTAGACAAAGCGCGCGCTCTTCTCCTCAAAGTCGTTGAGCTGGGTGTGTATATATGTTTCCACGTGCCGGGTGCATATCTTCGTCAGCTCGCCGTCGTCCACGGCGCGCCAGCCGCCGCGCTCCTTGACCTCGCGCGCGGTCTGTTCGAGCACGAAATGCATGAACGTGCCTATCTCCGGCGGGGTGAAGCCCGCGGGCTCATAGGGCTTCGCGCGCAGACCGTACTGGCAGAAGTACGCATATCTGCACGAGGCAAATTTATCTATTCTCGACGCGCTCAGCCGCAGACGCTCGCCGTAGAGACTGCGCACCGCGGCGGGGCTGAGGCTGCCGCGCGTCATATCCGCCGCGCGGGCGATAGCGGCGCTCCGCTCCGGCTGGGTCTCCATAAAATACTCCGCCGCCGCGCACTCTGCGCCCGTGCCGCCGTGCACCGCGTGCGCGGCAAGCCCAAGGGCGGGTGCGGGCGCGGACATGCGCGCGTCCTCAAGCCGCCCGTGGCGCGGCGTGATGCCGAAGAGCGCCGCCGCGCGGTTATACACGAACGCCGGGCGGATGCTCTCGCCGTCGCTGTCCGTCAGCGGGCAGAGCATCGTCAAGCTCTCCGACGGGAGCGTCAGGCAATTATATATGAGCGAGAACTCGCGCCACAGCTCGCTCTCCCCTCCCCCGCCGAGATCGATCCCCTGCTCGGTCAGGCGCACGCGCTCCGCGTCGGAGAACACCCCGGCGGTGTCGTCTGCGCGCGGCAGACGCTCGTCGCTCGCGCCGAGGACGATAAGGTGCTTTATACTGCGGCGGCGCATACGGTCAAAGTCGCCCGCGGACACCGCGTCCAGCGAGACCGGTATAGTGCCTATGTCGTATTTTGAAAGCGTGAGGTTGAAAAGCCGTCCGAACTCCTCGCGCGTCATCTCGCTTCCGCCGAGGATGGCGGCGCTCTGCTCAAGCGCAGCGGTGATGATGCCCCACAGCTGCACATATTCCTGCGCGAGCGCGCCGCGTCCCTCATCCGCCAGCGCCGCCGCGCGCGCCTCCAAAAGCTCAGGCAGCTTCAGCCGCGCAAAGAACATCGCCAGCGCCGCTGCCTGTCCCTGCGCGGTCTCCGCCGCCGCGCTCTCCCGCTCAAAATCGAGCAGTGGTCCGGCAAGGCGGCGGCGCAGCGCGTTTATCCGCTCCAGCCGCGCGTTCGTCTCCTCGTCATACTCCGCGCCGTAGCCGTCGGGGTGCTGGTGCCAGTCGTCCGGGCGCGCCCACGCGCCGCCGCGCAGCTGCCATTTGAAGATATACGCCTCAAGCTCGTCGCACTCCTCCGCCGTCAGTCCGGTAAGCCCCGTGTGCATATAGCTGATAACATCGTCAATGTCCCAGCCTCCGCCAACTATCTCGTACACCAGCGACACCAGCAGCGGCAGCGGCTTATACAAAAGCTCGCTCTTTTTCGCGGTGAACAGCGGCACGCCGTAGTGCCGGAAGATGTTTTCAAGCGTGCCGCGGTAATCGTCAAAGCCGCGCACCGCCACGGCAATATCGCGCCAGCGCGCACCGCGCTCGCGCACAAGCTCAAGCGCCTTCGCCGCGGCAAGCTCGCACTCGGCGCTCATGCTCTCCGCCGTCACAAGCCCGACGGCGCACTCGCCCTCAAAGCGTGCGGAGGAATAGGAGAACATATTATCGGCAAAGAACCGCAGGGAGGCGCACTTGCCGGACGCACCGCCGAGCCGCCGTTCGCGCTGCTCCACGCCCAGCTCCTCCGCCATGGCGGAAAGCGCGCGTCCCGCCCGGCGGCTGAGAGCGAAAACCTCGCTGCCGTCCGTGAGCGAGTCGACCGTGAGACACACGCTCACATCCGCGCCGCAGCTCAAAAGCGCGCGGATGACCGCCGCCTCCTGAGCGGTGAAGTCTATAAACCCGTCGATGTAGATATGGTGTGCCGCGCCTATGCCGCTGTCGGGGATCTGCTGCGCCAGCACGGTCAGCGCGTCGGCGGGATCGGCATGCCCGTTGGCGACGATGGCATCATACGCCTCGCTTATGAGCGCAAGGTCGGTCAGCTTGTCGCCAAGGCTGTCGTCCAACTCCGCCGCCGCGGCGGCAAGCTCCTCAGACGTTATGCACGACGCCTTCAGCTCATCCACCGCAGATAGCAGCAGCGCCTGCAGCTCCGCGCGGCGCGCGGCGGCGGAATAGACGCGCAGACGGCTGCCCACGCTCGCCGCGGCGAGCGCCATGCACAAAAGCCGCCCGCCCTTGTCCAGATGCTTTGCCGCCCCGCCGCCGAGCTGTGTCCTGAGCCTTTTGGCAAGCCCTGTGAAGCTGAACACCTCCGCATAGCGCGACACACTGTCGCCGCACACGCGCCCAAGCTCGCGCTCGGCCTCATGGCTGTACTGCTCCGGGACTATCAGCATCCGCTGTCCCTCGTGCCGCCCGACGGCCTCGTTTATCTCTTCTATCACGGCGGAGGTCTTGCCCGTGCCCGCCTTGCCGGTTATGAGAGTGAGCATATCCGCCCTCCCGTTCTGTCAATACTTATTATAACGGATTATATCCGCGTCTGCTCCTTGCGTCAAGTTTTGTAAATTTATATGTACAATTGCATTTTTTGTGATATAATGCGTGGCATGAAAAGATGGCTGTCGGTTTTGCTCGCGGCGGCGCTGCTGGCGTATCTTCTGTCAAGCTGCAGCGGGCATATCATAAAAAAGAATACCATAGCCGCCGCGCTCTCCCCCGCGGGGCAGTTGCTGACGCTGGCGGAGTGGTCGGCGGACGGCTGCACCCAAACGCTCACATTCAGCGAGGACGGCACGGGCACATATGCCGCCGCGCCCTTTGAATGGACGGAGGCAGACGGCGCTGCCAGGCTGCGCTTCTTCCCCGGCTGCATGGTAGGCGCGGAGCGGACGGCAAAGCTTGATACTGCCAATGGCACACTTCGCCTCGCGCTGGATGACGCGGCCTTCACCCCCGCATTCCTCGCCCCGCCCGCCGAGGAGACCGAGCCCGCCGTGCCCCAGCCGACGGCGGAGGAGCTGCTGGGACAGCAGATCGCCGAGTACGCCTCCGGCTACATCGGCGCGAAGTATAAATACGGCGGCAAATCGCCCGAGACGGGGTTTGACTGCTCCGGCTTTGTGTACTATATCTATGAGCAGTTCGGCTACCGCTTGGAGCGCGTGGCGAACGACCAGGCAAAGCAGGGCGTAGAGATCAAGCATGACGCGCTCATGCCCGGCGACCTTCTCTCGTTCTACACCTCCGGCAAATACGTCGGGCATATCGGCATATACATGGGCAGCGGGTATTATATCCACGCCATGGGCTCAGCCTACGGCGTTGTGCTCACCTCGCTCGACGATGGGTACAGCCAGCGCGACTATACCGCCCGGCGCATCATCGGCTGTGACGAGCTGCTGCTGAAAAACCAGACCGAACCCTAAAATACTGATATAAGCCAAAACCTCACGGCCGCATTGACCGTGAGGTTTTTTGTTCGCTATTCCTTTAAGCTGCCCTTCACATCCGGCAGCTTTTCGTTTGGGTCGCCGACATGGTGGGCGTTGGTATGGACATTGATGTACTGCGCCTTGAGCTTTGAATAGAGTATCGTCTGGCTGGAGTACAGCCCGCCGTAGCCCGAGAGCATATAGCTCACTCCGCAGGCGAGCGCGAAGTACAGTATCCCGCTCCCGCCGAAAAGCTCAATGGACAGAAACGTCGACGCGATGGGGCAGTTCGTCGCGCCGCAGAAAACGCTCACCAGTCCCAGCGCCGCGCCGAACGACGCGGGCAGCCCCAGCAGCGGCGCGACGGCGCAGCCGAACGTCGCCCCCACGAAGAAGCACGGCACTACCTCGCCGCCCTTGAACCCCGCCGCGAGCGTCACCGCGGTGAACAGCATTTTCAGCGCGAACGCCTCCGGCTTCACGCGCCCCTGCTCTATCGCGGCGGTGATGACGTCCATGCCCGCACCGTTATAGTCCGTCGTGCCGCAGATAAGCGTCAGTGCCACGACCATCGCCCCACCAACAGCGGCGCGCAGCCAAGGGTTGGGGATGAATCTTCTCATGTGCCGCGCGGAGGCGTGCAGCAGCGCGCAGAACAGCGCCGACACCCACGCGCACAGCGCCGCGAGTATCGCCGCGCGCACAAGCCCCGTCGAGGCGAGCGCGGGAATGACCGCCGTGAAGCGCACCGGCGCCACGCCCAGCCACATCGACAGCCCGTAGGCCACGAGCGAGGCCGTGAAGCACGGGATGAACGCCGCGTGGTACAGCTCCCCCACGCTTATCGCCATGATGGCGAACATTGTCGCGGCGAGCGGCGTGCCGAACAGCGCGGAGAAGAACGCCGCCATGCCGCACAGTGTCCCCGTGCGCGTGTCGCGGTCGTCAAGGCGCAGCGCCCGCGACGACCAGTAGCCTATCGTGCCGCCCATCTGCAGCGCCGCGCCCTCACGCCCGGCGGAGCCGCCGCAAAGATGCGTCAGCACCGTGCCGATGAATATCGACGGCACGAGCTTCGCGCTCAGCGGCTTTCCCAGATGCACCGCGTCGATAATATCGTCCGTGCCCATGCCCTCGGTGCGCAGCGCCCGGTACACCGATGCCACAGCCACGCCCGCCAGCGGCAGCAGGTACAAAAGCCAGCCGTTCGCCGCCCTCAGGCGCGTCACATAGCCCACGCTCAGCGCGAACGCCGACCCGATAAGCCCGCACAGCACCCCCGTCAGCGCCGCCACGGCAAGCCACTTGCCCAGCGCCACGGCGTACAGCCGCACCTCATTTATGAATTTACGCACCGCGTTCATAGGCTCTCTCCTTTTATTCTGAAAACCGCTATATTTTACGCCATCGCGCCGCAAAAAGCAACAAAAAAGCTGTGGGAACTGCTCCCACAGCTTTTTTCGGTCAATATGCGGAAACTCAGGCTTCGGCTTTCCTGTTCTCTGCCGAGCGTATCACAAACAGCGACCCGACCGTCAGCACCGCGCCGACGATGAGGCTTATCACCGCGTTCTGCACGAACCCCGCGAGGATGTACGTCACGAAGCTCACCGCCGCGACAGTGATAACATAGGGCAGCTGCGTGGTGACATGGTCGAGATGGTTCATCTGCGCACCGGCGGACGCCATTATGGTCGTGTCGGAGATGGGCGAGCAGTGATCGCCGCAGACAGCGCCCGCGCAGCAGGCGGATATGCCGATGATGAGGAGGGTGCTGTCGCTGGGGAAGATGGCCGTGACAATGGGGATGAGTATGCCGAACGTGCCCCAAGACGTGCCGGAGGCAAAGGCGAGCACGCACGCGACAATGAAGATGACGGCGGGCAGCATGTTGTAAAGGCTCTGCGATGCGCCGACCATCAGATCATGCACGTACTCCGCCGCGCCGAGGTTGGAGGTCATGGTCTTCAGCGAGACCGCCATCGTGAGGATGATGATGGGCGGCACCATGGCGATGAAGCCCTTGGGGACGCACTCCATTGCCTCCTTGAAAGTCATGAGACGGCGGGCA
The DNA here is from genome assembly GCA_934572335.1 of uncultured Oscillospiraceae bacterium. Classification (GTDB taxonomy): domain Bacteria; phylum Bacillota; class Clostridia; order Oscillospirales; family Oscillospiraceae; genus Limivicinus. The sequence goes on along the minus strand of CAKTKU010000001.1, from coordinate 204,462 downwards.
AGCATATAGATAACGATGAGCACGAGGGAGATAATGCCGCCCCAAGGGAGGCCGACAAAGGCGTCGGTGTTGCCGAACGCGGCGATGAAGTCCCCGGCGCAGTCCGTGCCGCCCCAGGCGTCAACGCCGAAGAAGCCGCCGACGTAGATCATGCCCACGGTGCACGCGACGATGAGGACGCACACGGGGAGGATGAGGTCGATAACGCGGCCCTTGGGGTTGGCGGCGGTCGCGCCCTCCTCGCTCTCCAGCGCGCCGAGATCGCCGTTGAGCCGGGCGTTCATCTCGTGCAGGCGCATGGGGCCGTAGTCAAACTTCATGCAGGTTATCGCGATGATGAAGACAAAGGTGAGAAGCGAATAAAAGTTATACGGTATCGCCATGACGAAAAGCTGTATGCCGGACACGCCGATGTCAAGGTCGGACGCAACGCCCGACACTGCCGCCGCCCAGGAGGAGATGGGCGCGATCATGCACACGGGTGCGGCGGTCGCGTCGATGAGGTAGGCGAGCTTTGCGCGCGATATCTTGTGTCCGTCCGTGACCGGGCGCATGACGGAGCCGACGGTCAAGCAGTTGAAATAGTCGTCAATGAAGATGAGAACGCCCAGCACGAACGTGGCGATGGACGCGCCCACGCGGGTCTTGATGTTCTTCTCCGCCCAGCGCCCGAATGCGGCGGAGCCGCCGGAGGCGTTGACGAGAGCAACGATGATGCCCAGCAGCACGAGGAAGAGGAAAATGCCCGCGTTGTCCGCAATGGCGGAGATGAGCCCGTCATTGAGCGCGATGTCGAGCGTCCCGACGGGGGCGAAGTTGGCGCAGAACATCGCGCCGATGATAACGCCGATGAAGAGCGCGGAGTACGCCTCCTTGATGATGAGTGCCAGCACTATTGCCACCAGCGGCGGCACGAGCGCCCAGAAAGTTCCGTACATTAAATGTACCCTCCCAAAACAAAAAAATCATGAACAGAGCAGACACTGTTCATGACATGCAAATCCTTGACCGTCTGACAGCACTCCACCCCGTGCGGGATGACAGTCCGCGGGATATTGTCCCGCGTCCCAGGTACAGCGCACCGGAAAACGCGCTGCCCTTCGGCGGCAGACCCTTTCGCCCCCGGCGTTTCCGCGCCTTGCATGGGGCTACTCCTGACAGCCGCACCTCTATCTAACTATGTTCACTGCCGACATTATACAGCCTATATCCGAAATGTCAACAGCTTTCGCCCGGAAAATCGCGGATATTCCGCCGAAAGGCGCGCATAGGGCACGCGCGGCGTGCATACACTATATAAAATGTCGGATATTATATCAAATTTCTTTCGGGTTGAGGGTGACGGCCTCCGCTCCCGCGGCTTCGGGATGTTCTCCTTGGGACATATCGCGTGGCTCGCGGCGGGGGTGATCTTCGCGCTTATAATGTGCAGGGCGTACCTTGCCGCGCCCGCCGCGGCGAGACGGCGGCTGAGGCTTGGCACGGCGCTCTCCGCGCTCGCGGTGGAGCTTTCGCGCGCGGCGCTGCTCGCCCTCGCGGGGCTGTACGGTGTTGACCGGCTGCCGCTGCACCTGTGCGCGCTGGCAGTGTACGTCTCGGCGTGGCACGCCCTGCGCGGCGGCGAGCTGACGGGGCAGTTTCTCTATGCCTTCTGTATGCCCGGCGCGCTCGCCGCGCTGCTCTTCCCGGATTGGCGCGTCTACCCCCTTGTGTCGTTTCTGACGTTCGCGGGCTTTGCCGGGCATTTTCTCATCGTCACCTATGTCGTCATGCAGGTGCTCGCCGGGGACATTGCCCCGGATATCCGCCGCGCCGGAGCATGCCTGCCGCTGATGCTCGCGCTCGCCGTGCCCGTGTTCATATTTGACCGCCTCACCGCGACGAACTATATGTTCCTCAACTACCCCTCCCCCGGTTCGCCGCTGGAGTGGTTTTCGTTCCTTGGCCGTCCGGGCTATATCCTCGGCTACTTCCCGCTCATCGCCGCTGTGTGGGCAGTGATATACGCGCCGTTTGTGTCCGTTCCGCGAAAGGACAGACCGAGCATATAAAAAGCGGCGGACCGAATAGCTTCAGTCCGCCAAAAACAGGGTTGTGGGATAAAGATATGAGCCTGATCTCCTGTGGAGATCAATTGGATAAGCTGTGAGTATAATGTAGCACGCCGGCGGGCAATTGTAAAGAGCGAACGGACACTAGTTTTGTCGAACGCAAATTTTTTTGCATAAAGTCGCTGCACCGGGACAGACTATGGGAGAAACCATACGGCGCGCGGCTCATCGCCGCGCCGCAAGAGAGGAGTTCTTTTTACATGGTAATGGATCGCATAGCTCTGATACTGACGATAATCGGCGGCATCAACTGGGGCAGCGTTGGTCTTTTCCGCTTTGACATCGTCGCGTGGCTGTTCGGCGGTCAGACCGCGACCGTCAGCCGCGTTGTCTACACCCTCGTGGGTCTGTCCGCGCTGTGGTGTGTGTCGCTGCTGTTCCGCACCGACTCCGTCACCGACGACGGCATGTGAGCTTTATATCGGCAGAAAAGAGCTTGGGGCAAGCAAACCGCCCCAAGCTCTTTTGCTGTATATTGCTGTATATATTATACTTTCCTCAATGTCCTCTTGGCTTGCGCTCGAATTTGCCGTGCTCCACCTTGAGGTCGGCATACATGAGGTCTGCCAGCACCACCGCCAGCGGCAGCAACACGAAAAACATCGCCCGCCCGGCAAAGCGGTCGCACAGCAGCACCGCGCATATCACGCCCAGCACGAACAGCCCCAGCATTTTCAGGTGGAAAAACATCCTCTCGGCGTATGCCTTTCCGCCGCGATGGCGCATCAGCTTGCTCGCCGCGATGCCGACCTGACGGATGTGGTTTGTGCAGAACGTCGTCGCCATGGGTATGCCCTGCGCCTGACGGAAGGTGTTGAACTGCATGGAGCAGATGAAGTTCACCGCCACCTGCGTTATCTGGTACGGCGCGCTCTCCGGCAGCAGCGCGAGGATGACCACGGCGATCATCTCCACGATAATAAAAAGCGTGTCCCAGCGGATGAGATGCAGCCGCTTTATGTAGTACGCCGCGCTCTCCGAAAGTATCGCGCCGAGAAGATAAGCGCTTATCGGTATCACATAGTACAGCGCGCCGCCCCAGTTCATGCGCCCCAGCTCAATGGCGAGCAGCACAACGTTCGCCGTCTGCGCGTTGCAGAACACCCCGCCGCGTATCGTGTACGTGAAGCCGCCGAAAAAGCCGCCCACGAGCATCAGCACGCCGAACACCCATCGCTTCTCGCATTCGAGAAATGCCTCTTCCTCCTGTTTTACTCTTTCGATCTTTGTCTCCATAGTCTCTGTATCTTTATACTCTATAATCTATAACGTCTTCAAATACCACACCAGCGCCGCCTCACCGAGCGCTATCGCGGGGAAGCCCCACGCGAAATACCAGTGGCGCGTCTTGTGGCGGAAAACATACATACTCAGCCATCCGCCAAACGCGCCGCCAGCGAGCGCCGTAGCAAAGAGCCGCCGCTCCGGTATGCGCCGCCCTCCGCGCCTTGCGCGCCCCTTGTCCACGCCCATCAGCATGAAGAGCACCGCGCTCATTATCATCATCCATATCACGGCGTAGTCGCCCGCCGCGCGCAGTATATCAGCGGACATAGCCCAGCTCGCCCCTGTACCAGCCCGACCAGCCGCCGTGCTTGACGAAGTACCCCCGGCTCGTCTCCTCCACCACGCGCACAATGTCGCCCGCTTTCAGCGGCAGGACATAGTCCGTGCAGTCGTTGCAGTCGGTATACTCGCTGTCGGAAAAGAGGTATTTTGTCAGTATGTCCATCTCGTACCCCGTGCGCACATGGCGGCAGCGGGAGAACTCCTCCCCCCGCTCCAGCACGCGCACCTGACTGTCGCCCCAGCGGATGTAGTACGACGTTTCGCTCCCGTCCTGATCATCGAGCACGACGCGCTCCGGGAACGAGTCATAGGCGACAAAGCTGAAATTCTCGCTGTATTTATTCGGGATGATGAAAGCGTTGAGCTGCCCGTCGTCCTTGAGGACGCACGCGCCGTCGATGCTGACTATCTTATGCTCGCGGTCGACGATGGGGTTGGCGCAGACCTTGTCCGTGCCGTACAGCTGCACGGGGTAATGCCCCACGACGACCCATTTTTCAAAGCTGCGCCCCAGCGTCATAAAGTGATCACAGCGCAGCAGGTCCTCCACGGTGTGCTCGCGCAGGGGCTTGTCAGGGTCGACCGCCGCGTGGGCGAAGATAAAGTTCTCCGTCTCTATCGCGTGCGGAAGCGACGCGAGAAAGCGCCACTCCGGCTCGAACGCGCGGGCGATCTCCCTCTTGCAGGCGGTGAAGCTGCCCGTCTCAAAGAGATCAATACCCGCGGCGTTGAGCATGTCCCAGAGTATGCCGCGCTTTTTGTGCATTATGTAGTGCATGAGGTGCTCGTCCATCTGCTCGTCCTGCCGGAAGATGATGCACCAGTCATCGCAGTTGCCGCACACGACGTGCACGTTGCCGCCCCGGCACAGCCCCATTATATATCTCAGCGTGCCAAGGCTGTCCGCGCCCTTTTCGAGAAAGTCCCCATCGATGATGAGCTCATCCTCCGCGCCGAAGTTCGCCTTTTTCAGCACGCCCTTGAGGTATTCAAGGTTGCCGTGTATGTCCGATATGACGATTATCCGCCGTCCCTCCGGGATGCGCAGCTGCTTTATGACCGCAGGTCTATCCTCAAACATATGCCTTTTCTCCAAGCTCGCACCCCATCAGCAAAAGCGTTCCGTTCCCGCGCCTCTCCTCGGCGAGGCGCTCAAAACCGCAGCTCTCGTAAAAATGCAGCACGCTCTCGTTTTCGGTCGCCGCGTGCAGCCGCAGCTCGCGCCGCCCCATGTTCGTGTACGTCTTTATCGCCCGCGCGAGCAGCTGTATGCCGTAGCCCTTGCCGCGGTAGTCCTCGCGCAGCCAGATAAGGCTGATCCAGCCCTCGCCGCGCTCCGCGCCGCGGCGCGTATCCATGTCCACAAGCCCGACAGGCTCGTCCCCGTCGAGTATTTTCAGCACCGCGCCGGGGCAGTCGTCATGGTGGTTGCGCGCGGCGGCAAGGTACATCTGCTCGTCATACCCCTCAAGATCGCCGTGCGCGGCGCGCCATGCGTCGGCATAGCACCCGGCATAAAATTCCCGCTCCTCGCGCGGATCAAGCGGCGTGTCGCGCAGGGCGCTGAGCCTGCGCCACACGGGGCTGTTGAGTGCGGCGAGATGGGCGCAGTCGTTCGCCCCCTTCACGGTGAAAGCGCCGTCGGCGTATTCCAGCGTCGTGACGGAGGTATTGAAGAATATGGGCAGCTCGTCCACCTCATCCAGCGGTATGCCGGTTATCTTCGACATGATGCAGCGTATCGTCACGCCGTGGCTCACCACCGCGACGCGCTCGCCGTCGTGCCGCTCCGCGATCTCGCAGAGCGTGGGGTAGGCGCGGCGCTGCACGTCCATGAACGTCTCCGCGCCGTCTATGTGCCACTGCGACGGGCGGCGGACGAACTTCTCCGCCTCGTCGGGGAAATCATGAAATATATTGCCGAAAAATCCCGTCTCCCACGGCCCCACGTCGATCTCGCGCAGACGCTTGTCAATGTTCAGCGTGAGCGGGTGATACTTCGTCACGGCACCCGCCGTCATCCGCGCCCTGTACAGGTCGCTCGAATATACCGCGTCTATCGGCACATTGCGCAGCCGCTCCGCCAGCGCGGCGATCTGCTCCCACCCGTGGGCGGTGACGTCGCCGTCCCAGTGTCCCTGCATCATGCGGTAAAGGTTGCCCTCCGCCTGAGTGTGCCGTATAAGAAAAATTTCTGTCATAAACTTGTGCCTCCATGCCTTGACCTTGTGCGAGGAATACAGTATAATGTATAAATACAGAGAAAAAAGGTCGTATATAACTGCGAATGCGTTTCGCGAACGCAGTTCATTATACCTTGAAACTCCCCGGTGCACAAGTACCGAGTTTTGCATAGCGGGAGGATTTGCGGGTTTGGGAGACCCGCGGGGGTAAAAAAGTATGGTCAGAGCGGCGGCATTGGTGTCCGGCGACGGGGCAAAGCTCCAAGCTATTCTGGATTCCATGTATTTTAAGGAAATTGAAAATTTTGAGCTTGTGGCGGTCATCTCGCCGGAGAAGGACGTTTATGCGATGAAGCGCGCGCTCAACGCCGGTGTGCCGGCGTATGTGGTCGACCCGGAGCTGTTCCCGAACATGACAAGCCACAGCATGGCCATCGCCAACAAGCTGCGCGACATGGATATCGAGCTTGTGATACTCGCGGGGTACAATCTCCCGCTCGGCGTCGTGCCGTACCAGTTCAAAAACCGCATGATCGGCACCTACCCCGCCATGTACCCCGCGTTTGAGGACGTTGAGGGCGATGTGTGCCGCGCGGCGCTGGAGCGCGGCGTGAAGATGACCGGCGCCACGGCGTACTTTGCCGACGGCGACGGGCGCGTGGGCAACATCATATTGCAAAAGGCGGTGGAGGTCCTGCCGACCGACACGCCAGACAGTCTCCGCCAGCGCGTCATGGAGGAGGGCGAATGGAAGATCCTCTCCCAGGCTGTCGCGCTCTACTGCGCGGGCAAGCTCTCCATCCACGGCAACCGCGTCGTGATCAATAAATAAGTACATACGTTTTTCAGCACCCGGAGCATTTCCGGGTGCTGTTGTATTATCCGCGCGAATGTGGTATAGTGTCGCCTAGTTTTAAAACCAAGGAGCATTAAATGGACACTCACATATTGATCGTATGCCTCAACGCCGTTCTGCCGACGTTTCTGCTGATGGCGACGGGCTTCGTCTCCCGGCAGCTCAAGCTGCTTGGCGACCGCGACGTCAGCATGATGAACAACCTCGCCTTCAAGGTGTTCATGCCGGCGATGCTCTTCTGCAACATATACACGTCCGACATCGCCTCCGCCGTGCGCCCGCGGCTGCTGATCTTCGCGGTCGTTGGGGTGCTCGCCGCGTTCGCGCTCGGCACGGTGTACGCGCTGCTCTTCGTGCGCGATAAGCACAAGCAGAGCGTGTATATACAGGGCATCTACCGCTCGAACTTCGTCATGATTGGGCTGCCGCTCGCCTCTGCGCTGATGGAGGGTGAGGACATGGCACCGGTGGCTGTGCTGATGGTGGCGGTCGTGCCGCTTTATAACGCGCTCGCCGTGATATGTCTGGAAACGTTCAGCGGCAAAAAGCTCAAGCCCCTGCGTATCCTCATCGACGTCATTGAAAATCCGCTCATCATCGCCTCGCTCCTTGGCATTCTCTTTGCCGCGCTGCATATAACGCTCCCCAAGCCCCTCGCCAAGACCGTCACGGAGCTTGGCAAGGTCGGCAGCCCGCTCATGCTCTTCCTCCTCGGTGCGTTCTTCCGCTTTGACAGCCTCCGCCTCCACGCGCGTGACCTTGTGCAGGTGTGCACCATGCGCCTTGTCGTCATCCCCGCCATTTTCCTCTCCGTCGCCGTGGCGATGGGCTTCCGCGGGGTGGAGTTTGCCGGGCTGATCGGCGTTTTCGGCTCATCGGCGGCTGTGGCATCGTTCACAATGGCGCAGCACATGGGCGGCGACGGCGAGCTCGCCGGGGACATCGTCATCGCCACGAGCGCGCTCTGCTCCGTGACGCTGTATCTGTGGAGCGTCCTATTTAAAAGCCTCGGCATAATATAACCGCATATGCCACGCCAAAAGGCGCGCCGACCGACTGTCAGCGCGCCTTTTCCATGCATATATCCTCTACTCGAACACGTAGCGGTGCAACGTTTGCAGCGCGAAGATCAGCTGCTCCGCGTCCACCCTGACGCTCGCGTACCCCTCGCCCATACGCCCGCCGCGCACACGTATGTCCGCCGCGGAGAGCGCGGATGCGAGCTCCGGCAGCGTGTGCGAGCGGCACCCCGCGCCCACGAGCGTGACGGTCTGATCCTCGGCGCTGCGCGTCACGCCCGCGAAGTCCGGGCGGCGCGCGCCGTCCAGCATGTGCACCGCCGTGCGCCCCGGCTCCCCCGCACTCGACAGCACCAGCAGCTCCACACCGCTTCTCATCGCCAGCTCTACCGAGCCGGGGTGCAGAACCTGCGACCCCGCGCGGGCGAGCAGCAGCATATCGCGAAAGTCTATTTCATTCACGCGCCGCGCCCCAGGAACGAGCCGAGGGTCGGCGGTGTAAACACCGTTGACGTCCGTGTATATCTCGCAGCGGTCAGCGCCCAGCACCGCGGCAAGCGCGACAGCGCTCGTGTCCGACCCGCCGCGGCCGAGCGTGGTCACATCGCCGTGTATGTCTACGCCCTGAAACCCTGCCACAACCGGGATGATCCCGTCCTTGATCGCGGCCGCCGCGCGGCTGGGAAATGTCAGCTCCAGCGCCGCGCCGCCGTGGCTGTCGTCAGTGTAAACCCCCGCCTGCCAGCCCGCGAGGGATATTGCCCGCGCGCCCGCGCGCTCCAGCGCGATGGCCAGCAGCGCCGCGGACTGATTCTCCCCCGTGCTCATCAGCGCGTCAAGCTCGCGCGCGTCCGCATCTGGGTTCAGCTCGTGCGCGAGGGCGATAAGCTCATCGGTCGTGTCGCCCATGGCGGAGACCACCACGGCGACATCCTGCCCCCTGTGCCGCACGGAGAGCACTGTGTCTGCCGCGCGGCGCAGCTTTTCTGCATCGGCGAGGGAGCTGCCGCCGAATTTCTGAACTGTTAGCATAGGCGTCCCTCCTGCACCATTATACTCACGCGCCGCGCCATCTGTGCGGTTTAACGCGGGCAAAAAATGGCTACAACTACGATATAAGCATATTATATACTACTACATATCGGGAGGTGGCAGTGTGCAGCAAAAGGCGGCAAAATGGCTGCAAGCGCTCATATATTCCGCGGCGGCGGTCGGCGGGGTGTGGCTTGCGGTGCGCTTTCTCCTGCCGTGGACAGCGCCGTTTCTGCTGGCGTTCTCGGCGGCGGCGCTCTTTGAGCCGGTGGTGCGCGCGCTCATGCGCCACGGCTGGCGGCGCGGCGCGGCGGCGGGCGTGCTGACGATCGCGGGGCTCGCGGCGCTGGCGTATCTCGCGCTGTCGCTGACCGTGCGCGGCGTGGAGGCCGCGACGGATTTTGCCCGCGAGGTCCCAATGCTGATGCAGTCCGTGGGTCGGGGGCTCCGCGCGCTGGAGGAGCGCGCCTTCGCGTATGCCGCCTCCGCGCCCGACGGCGTGTCCGACTATCTCAAGACCGCGCTAGACTCCGTCAGCGAGAGCTTCTACGCGCTCCCCGCGGCGCTGTCCTCCGCCGCGCTCGATCTCGTCGGGCGCGCCGCGCAGTCCACGCCCGACACGCTCCTTTTCATCGTCACCGCCGGTATTGGCAGCTATTTCATCTCCGCCTCGTTCCCGCGCATCACCGCCTTCATCGCGCTTCAACTGCCCGAGAGCTTCCGCCGCCGTCTGGAGGGCGTGGGGCATAACCTCAAGGCGAGCTTCGGCGGCTTTCTGCGCGCCCAGCTCATCCTCATGCTCATGACGTTTTTTGAGCTGCTCATCTGCTTTCTCCTCCTGCGCGTGAAAACCGCCGTGGGGCTTGCCGCCGTCACCGCGCTCATCGACGCGCTGCCCGTGTTCGGCACGGGCGTCGTGCTCGTGCCGTGGGCGGCGTACTGCCTGCTGCTGGGCAACATACGCCGCGGCATCGCGCTTCTGGTGTGCTGGGGGCTTGTCAACCTCGTCAGAAGCTGCACACAGGCAAAGCTCCTCGGCGACCAGATCGGGCTCGACCCCATCGCGTCGCTGCTCGCAATCTATGTGGGCTGGCAGGTGTGGGGCGTATGGGGCATGCTCCTCTTCCCCATCCTCTTCGTCACGCTCCGCCAGCTCAACGACCGCGGCGTTATACATCTCTGGCGCAGCGAATGAAAAATGCTCCGCACCTTTCGGTGCGGAGCAGATAATATTTTGTTCTCAGAACACGCCCGCCGCCTGGAACGCGGGGATGAGCTCCTGCGTGATATAGTCATGGTAGAGCGTTATGCTGTACTTGTCGTCCAGCACGGAGTATATCCGCGCGGTGTCCGCGCCGGTGATGAACCCGACGCCCATGCATACCGCGCCCAGCAGCAGCGCCACGAGCACGACAACAAGCACGATGTACCATCCTCTTTTCATGCCGCGCTCACCTCCTTAAAGCACCACTTGCCGCCGAGCTTGATGATCTCGTTGATGAGCCCGGCGATAGCGCCGCCCACGAACCACACGAATATCCACAGAAACAGCAGCCCCAGCGCCAGCACCACCAGCGCCGCGCCGAGCACCACCATCACGTCCGCGAAGATCGTGAACGCGCCGAACGCGGAGGAGAGCGCCATGCACCCCAGCACCACCGCGCCCACGGACATTGCAAGGAAAAAGAGCGTCGGCACCAGCAAAATCAGCACGCACAGCGCCACCACGGGGATGGCAATGATGATATACAGTATCAGAAGCGGCACGATGGCCCTGCGCTCCGTCAGCTCCACCGCGGGGGCGGAGCTGCTCGCCGCCGGCTTTTTCGGGCGCGGCGGGGTCTGGCGCGGCAGGTCGTCGACAGCGTCGAACACGAACTCCGGCTCCTTCCCGCTCGCGTCGGGCATGACGCGCACGGGTGTCTGCTCTGCTGGCTGCTCATCGGCGGCGTCGGAATCAGCCTCGCCCAGCTCGTCCCCGGCGATGGAGAAGTCCGACAGGAAGGCGTCAACATCGTCGACCTCGCCCTCAAACTCCACGCTCTCGGCCTCCACGGTGACGGTCTCGGTCTCCTCCTGCTCATCCGGCTCATCCGCTGCTTCGTCCTCCTCCGCGTCCTCGGGCGCGGGGACAGGTACGGCAGTCTCATCATCAGCGGGCATGACCGCGGGCGCTTCGTCCGCGCTCTCGACCTCTTCGTCCGCCTCCGGCTCAACGGGGTGTATCCCGTCGGCAAAGAGCGTGAACTGATCCTCCGGCACCTCAGGCATGATTATCTTCCGGCTCAGCGCCTCGTCCTCAAGCGCGCTTATCGCGCGGACATAGTCCGGCGTACCCTCTTCCTCATCATAGCGCCCGTCGCGCGCGGTGGTGTTCACCTGCAGCTTGCGCTCGCGCGCGTTGTATGCGCGCGCAATGACGACCGCCTGCCGCGTCGGGGACACGAGGAACTGTATGAGCGCCTGCTCATCGGGCGCGGCGTCGAACATCCTCGCGTACATGGCGAGCGCGTCCTGCCTGTCCTCATCGTACATGAACGTCAGCAGCTTGCCGAGCTCCGCCAGAAATTTCTGCTTATTTATATCGGTCACCTCCGATTGCACACAGATTGTTTTAGCCTAAACGATCATTTTAGCCCAAACAATATTATTATACAGTTTGTGGGGCGCGAGGTCAAGAATAATCGTGAAAAACTCGTCCTTGACAAAGCAAAATGGGGAATATAGAATAATGCGTTGTGTCGGCATACACATATTATAGCATTGCCGCGCAGAAAAAAACGGCGGAGCAAGGGCTCTGGCGAATGATTGGAGAAAGAATTATGGCAAAAGAAAAGAAGGTCGAGCAGATAACCGATATGGAGGTCGACTTCGCCCAGTGGTTCACGGACGTGTGCATCAAGGCGGAGCTTGTGGATTACTCCAACGTGAAGGGTCTGTTCATCCTGCGCCCCTATGGCTACGCGATATGGGAGAATATCCAGAGCATCCTCGACGGCATGTTCAAGCGCGACGGGCACGAGAACGTGTCCATGCCCCTGCTCATCCCCGAGAGTCTGCTGCAGAAGGAGAAGGACCACGTGGAGGGCTTCGCGCCGGAGTGCGCATGGGTCACGGTCGGCGGCAGCGAGGAGCTGCCGGAGCGGCTGTGCATCCGCCCCACGTCCGAAACGCTCTTCTGCGACCATTGGAGCCACGTTGTGCACTCCTGGCGCGACCTGCCCATGAAATATAACCAGTGGTGCTCCGTTCTCCGCTGGGAGAAGACCACCCGCCCGTTCCTGCGCGGCAGAGAGTTTTTGTGGCAGGAGGGGCATACGCTCCACGCCACCGAGGAGGAGGCGCGCGAGGAGACGCTGCACCAGCTTGAGGTGTACGCCGACCTATGCGAGAATTATCTCGCCATGCCCGTCATCCGCGGCAACAAGACCGAGAAGGAGAAGTTCGCCGGCGCTGTGAACACCTACACCATCGAGTGCATGATGCACGACAAGAAGGCGCTGCAGTCCGGCACGAGCCATTACTTCGGTCAGGGCTTTGCCGAGCAGTTCAACATCACCTTCACGGATAAGGACAATCAGCAGAAGCACCCGTACCAGACCTCGTGGGGGCTCTCCACGCGCATCATCGGCGGCATCATCATGACCCATGGCGACAACAACGGTCTCGTCCTGCCCCCGCGCATCGCGCCCGTGCAGGTGGTCGTCGTCCCCGTCGCGCAGCACAAGGAGCGCGTCATTGAGAAGGCGACCGCCATCTATGAGCAGCTCAAGGCCGCGGGCATCCGCGCGAAGATCGACGTCAGCGACAACAGCCTCGGCTGGAAGTGCGCGCAGTATGAGATGAAGGGCGTGCCTCTGCGCGTTGAGATCGGTCCGCGCGACATTGAGAACAACGTCTGCATGGCCGTCCGCCGCGACAATGGCGAGAAGGTCAGCGTCTCTCTCGATGAGCTTGCCGCCCGCATTCCGGAGCTACTGGACGCAGTGCAGGACGGGCTGTACGCCAAGGCAAAGAAGAATCTCGACGAGCACAGCTACCCCGCGTACTCGCTCGACGAGGCGCGTCAGCTCCAGCAGGAGAAGGGCGGCTTCATCAAGACCATGTGGTGCGGCGATCTCCAGTGCGAGCTGGACATGAAGGAAAAGGCCGGCATGTCCTCCCGCTGCATACCGTTTGAGCAGGAAAACCTCGGCGAGGTATGCGCCTGCTGCGGCAAGCCCGCCAAGTGCATGATCTACTGGGGCGTGGCATACTAAGCCCGTAAAAAAACAGCGCCCGGCTTGACCTAAAGTGGTTAGCCCGGATCGCTCAGAATTCTAAATTACAGAAGTCGTCACTTGCCCGAGTGGCGACTTTTTCTGCCAGTCCTGCAAATGGCTTATTCTCCATAAACTTCTGGAAGAAATCCTGTTTTCGCGAGGGAACATTTATGGAAACCCCGCGTCATATGAATCGAAAGGCACAGCGGCGGCACAGCTGGCGGCGGCCACAAAAAAGCGGAAAATATTTTGCGGCTTTTTTGTAATGGTTTAGTTGCCAGTACGCAAAATGTGTGATATAGTATTGGTGCGTAAAAAGCACGCTGATGCAAATAACCTCAATCAGGGAGGAAGATAATATGAAAACTATGAAGAAAGCAATTTCCGTGCTGCTTCTGGTGTGCATGGTCTCCGCGCTGTGCTCCGCCGGAGCGTATGCGGATACTACCGCAGGAACGGGCGGCGAAGGTGGCACAACGCCGGATTTCTACATTACCTTGGACAATGCATGTTACAAGGTCGGCACAGACAGCAAAGTAACTGCTACTGCTTCTGGGTTTGCCAGTGATATCACGATTTCTGAGTATAAGATTTCTTGGTATGTGAATAACGAATTCCGCTGGGCAAGCGCCAGCAACGGTCAACTTTCCGCCACTTGGAATTTATCAGAGTTAAAAAACGGTGATACGCTTTACGCAACGGCCACAAAGGACAGCACAACTCTTAAGAGCAACCCTGTTACCGTTAGTATAATTGACCCCTCCACGCTGCTCACCGCAAGCATAGCCCAAGACGGCAACACTTTGACTGTTAGTGCCACAAAGAATGGTACTTCTGTGACAATTCCCGTTGATGGTGTTGCATGGAATGTGACGGAAAACTCTGATAATATTAGTATAGGTACTGCAACTGGTAATACCGCCACAATCGTTAGCAACAACATATATGTCGAGCAAACTGGGAAGGTCAAGGCTACAGTAACTGTCGATAGCGAAACCGCTGTCGCGGAAACTCCTGTAACAATCCCTGCGTCTGGGGTACGTGTCTCTGGCATCACAATTTCGGCAAATCCCACCACCCTCACCATTGGCAGCAATGTCACTATATATGCACAGGTTAGTCCCGACGATGCCACTGATAGAGGTGTAAGCTGGAAAATAATCTCTGATAATGCAGATAAGTTCAACATCACCGCAAATGGTGTTATTTCTGCAAAAGACGCAGCAACTTTTACCTCCGGTGAAACATTTACCGTTCAGGCATCGCACTATAATGACAATGGTACAATCACCAGTAATGACCTTACAGTTTCCGTTGTTCCTGCTACTGTCGAAGCAACCGGCATCTCTATTTCTCCTAATCCTGCTACCACACTTTATGTGGCAGACGGGAAGAATACAGTCAAACTTACCGCAACGGCAGCTCCCGAGGGTTCAAGCTTGAAAGATCTTACTTGGTCTTCAGATAAGGAAAATGTCGCAAGTGTTGATTCCAACGGTCTTGTCACAGCCAAAGCCGTCGGTACTGCCACAATTACCGCGAAAGCCAAGGACAGCGTCACCGATAAAGAGTTGACCCAAACTATCGACATAACCGTCGCTCCCATCCAAGTCGAGAAAATAGAGTTGAGCGAGACCTCTTCCACCATGACTGTCAAGGACACCAAAACCATTACTGCTACGGTCCTTCCTGTGACCGCGTCGCAGAAAGCTCTCACATGGCAGTCCAGCGATGCTTCCATCGTCTCTGTTGCCGTTGATTCTGCTGATAGCTCCAAGGTCATCATCACCGCGAACAAGGTCGGCACTGCGGACATAACCGCAACTGCAGTAGACGGCAGCAATGTTTCGGCAAAGTACACGGTCACGGTCACTGAGCCCGCGGCTTACAAAATCAATCTCACGCCGAATACCATCACACTTGGTCAGGGCAACGTCAATTACTTTACCGCCACTATCCTCGACAAGAACGGTAATAATGTCTCCGGCAGCGACAAGAGCATCACATGGTCGTTCTCCGGCGACACCTCTGACGGTATTGGCATCACCAACAACGGATATAACTCCACAAACAACAACTACACTGCCACCGTCCTCGGCAAGTTCAACCGCAACTATGTTGTGACCGCAAGCTGCAGCATTGGCGGCGTGGTCTACTCCTCCAGCGCCAGCGTCACCGTCAGCTTCACCCCCGCAATTGTCAGCGGACAGAACGCCGTGTACAACGGTCGCGACGCCATGAGCTTCGTCGTCAACGACTCCGCCCAGAATTTCAACGGTCATGTATACGTTGACGGGCGCGAGCTCTCCAATGTCTACTACTCCACGTCGAATTACAACGGCTATCTCGTCGTGACGCTCAACCAGTCGTTCCTCAACTTCCTGTGCCAGTATTACAACAACAACGGCTACCACACCCTCTCCGTTGACACGAAGTACGGTGCCGCCGCCAGCTACTTCCGCACTTGGGGTACGGCCTCCAGCTTCAACGGCGTCAAGACCGGCGATGATGCCAACCTCGGTCTGTGGGCGGCTCTGCTTGCTGTCAGCGCCGTTGGCGCGGGCGCAGCTGTGATCATCGTCAAGCGCCGCAAGACCAATAACGGCTGATTTCCCGCGTAATATGCAATTCCCCCGATTTCCCGGAGCTTCCCGCTCCGGGAAATTTTTATTCCCGATTTTGTTTGCAATATAATGAAACCTTTTTGTGTTATCCGCGTCTTATATCACAGCAGGGGAAGTTCACCGGCGGCACAGGCTGCGGCGGAACAATGCTCTCACCTACATATCAGTTATGTAAAGTTTGCGTCCCCTGCCGCCCGCCTCTCTTGCGGCGCGCATTTCCTCGGAATATAAGGAAAATTCTTAGTTTTTTATTAACGCTGTTGCATTTGCGCGGTGCATCATGTATAATATTATGTAACCCTGACTATTCGCGTACAAGACGCGCGAAAGTCAGCTTATGGAGGATCATTATGAAAAAGAAATACCTGCGGATCATTATGAGCATGGCGCTTGCCATTGTGATGGTCTTTTCGCTGTCCGCTGCGGCATTTGCCGACGGCAGCGTAAGCGTCCCGATAACGTTCACAAAGAACCTTGACCCCAGTGTCTCGGTTACATACGGGCAGTCGGTCACGCTCAGCGTCACCGCGACGCTCGGGAACATCACGGACGCCTCGATCTCCTACACATGGATCACCGACAACGCCACCGCCGCCACGGGCAGCAACACCTTTACGTTCACCCCGACAAGCAGCTGCACCGTGTACTGCATCGCGACCGCCTCTCTCAATGGCGCTAAAGTTGCCGAGGCCTCGTCCGTGCAGTGCTCGGTCGTCGTGAACCCTGTGCCCACCGTCGCCCCGACTGTCGCGCCCACGGCTTCGCCCGCCGGCGTTGTCACCCCCACGATCACCGCACAGCCCTCTTCCGCTAACCTCGCCGCCGGACAGACCGCCACGCTCACTGTCAGCGCCGCCTGCCCCAACCTCGGCAACGGCGTGGTGCTGTACTATCAGTGGTTCAAGAGCGCGAGCAGCAACGGCGCAAACGCGACCCAGATAAACGGTGCGACCGGCAGCAGCTACACTCCCCCCGCCGCGACCTCCGGCACAACGTATTACTTTGTCGGCATCAAGGCATATAACGGCTCCCAGTACAGCTCCCCGGTCTACTCAAACGTGGTTTACATCACCTATAACGGCGGCTCCGTCATCAACGGCGGCGCGCTGAAAATAACCAAGAACCCCACGGGTGAGACCGTTGATGCGGGCGGCTCCGCCACGTTCGTGGCGCGCGCTGACAATGCGTACAGCCGCGTGTGGCGCATCGTCAGCAAAGACACCACCAAAACCGTCAACGCCAAGGACGCTTCGTCCTACTTCGGCAACGGGCTGTCCGTCTCGGGCGCTGACACCGACACCCTCGTGCTCTCCAAGATCCCCGCAAGCATGAACGAGTGGAGCGTGGAATGCAAGTTCATCGGTGCGGACGGCAAGACCTTCCTGTGCACCACCGGCGCGATAATCCGCGTGCGCGGCGCGTCGACCGGCACCGGCTCCAACACCTCTAGCGGCACAGGCACGGCGACAACGCCGAAGCCGACCTATAACCCGAGCGCCGCCCCCACCGCGTCCCCGTCGGCAAGCTCCATCCCCAACACCGGCGACACGAGCAGCACCCTCACCGCGCCCACCATCTCCTCTCAGCCGTCCAGCGCCGTCCTCTCCGAGGGCGAGACCACCACGCTCTCCGTCACTGCCTCCGCCCCCGAGGGTGAGACCATCCACTACCAGTGGTACCGCAGCGACGTCAGCAGCAACGCCAACGGCACGAAGATCCCCGGTGCGGAATCCCCCACCTACGTCCCCGACACCATCTCCGGCAGCAAGTATTACTATGTCGGCGTGTGGTCGTCCGACGGCACGACGGACAGCCGGGTCGTCTACTCCTCCCCTGTCTCCGTCACGTACACTGCGCCTCTCGCCTCTCCCTCCCCCAGCCCTGACGTCAAGGACGAGGGCGGCAGCGGTCTCGGGATGAGCGTGCTGCTGCCGGTCATCGCGATGGTGCTCGCCGCGGCCGCGATCGGCGTGGGCATGTTCTTCCTGCTGAAAAACGCCGGCGGCAAGAAAAAGAGCAGCCAGCGCGGCAATTACTACGACGACGATTACGACGATCAGGACGATTACCGCCGGTAAACGCCCCCATTGCATAGCACCAGACAAAAAAGCGGCTCTCACGCCGCTTTTTTGCTGTATTTTTTCATTAAAAAGGAACTCACGCTATGAGCGCATTCGTTCTCAAGCTTATCGCCGTGGTCTCCATGCTCATCGACCACGCGGCGTACTCGCTCTTCCTCGCCGGGGTGTTCACCGGCAGGGGCTATGTCTACATGCGCGCCGTCGGGCGCATCGCGTTTCCCATCTTCGCCTATATGATCGTCAACGGCTTTGAAAAAACGCACGACGTCCGGCGCTATTTCTCGCGTCTTGCGCTCTTCGCCGTCATATCCCAGCCGGTGTACCGTCTCGCGTTCACCGCCGCAAACTACGGCGCGCAGGCGCTCACGGGCGGCGGTATCACGCTGTCATTGACAGCCGCGAATATCACAGCGCCGTGTCTGGCGGCGCTCATTGCCGCGGCGTATCTCATCTTCGCGTGCCGCGGGCGGGTCGAGCTGTCGCTTCTGTGGGTGTGCGCGGCGCTCGTGCTGCCGTATGTGCGCCTTGAGGTCTTGGGCGTCACACTGCTCGGCGGCAAGCTCAACGTGTTCTATACTCTCGCCATCGGTCTCGCGCTCATCGCCGCGCTGGACGCTCTGCGCCGCGCACACGGCGACAGGCGGGAGCTTTTCCGCGCGCTGATGCTGCTGCTCGCGGCGCTCTCAGCGGCACTGCTGCTGCAAAAGACCGCGGACTACGGCTGGATGGGGCTTGCGCTCATCGCAGCGCTGTACCTCGCGCGCTCGCGGCGTGTGTATCAGGCGGACGTCATCGTGCTGTGGTGCGTGTGCGAATACGCCGTCATGCAGTCGAGCTGGTTTTTCGCGCTCTATGCCATGCTCGCCGCCGTGCCCGTGCTGCTCTACTCCGGGCGGCTCGGCGCGCGTATGCGCGGGTTTTATCTTGTCTACCCTGTGCACCTTGGCATATTTTATGTGCTTTCTTTTCTGGTTTCGCGTTGACTTTGGCGCGGAATAGGTGTATATTCTCTCCATAAGCGTTTATTATTAACTTAAATGAATAAGCTTTATACCTGCTTGGAGGGAAACACAACTATGGATCAATTCAGATTGAAGCAGAGCATGGCGGCAAATCCGGACGCAAAGCTCCGTGACCTCGTGGCTCAGCTTCTCTACGACGATATCATCAACCTCAAGATAAACCCAGGCGCAAAGCTCAACGTCAACCAGATCGCCGCCTCTCTCGGCATATCCCGCACCCCCGTGGCGGAGGCGATAGGCAAGCTGACGGAGATCGGCTTTGTCGTGCAGCACCCCAATCAGAGCGGCAGCTATGTGCTGGAGCTGAGCCTGCACGACATGATCAGCCTCTACCGCGTGCGCACCGCCATTGAGAGCGAGGCCGCCTCCATCTGTGCCCACGTCGTGGATGACGACACCCTGCGCGAGCTCTCCGCCCTCGCCGAGGCGTTCCGCGACAGCGCCATAAAGCGCGATATTGACGGTCTGCGCGATACGGACATGCCGTTCCATCAGCTCATCATCAAATCCTGCGGCAACCCGTACATCATCCAGTGCTACGAGCAGCTTCTGCCGAAGCTGACGATGTATCAGGCGTCGATGCTTCAGTTCATTTCCGACGAGAGCAGCGAGTCCAACCCGTGGATGCCGAGCGTGAAGTACAACCACATCTCCGTCGTCTCCGCGATACGCATGCGCATGCCGGAGCTGGCGCGCCAGGCGATGAGCGAGCATGTCGACGCAAGCCTGAACTTCACTTCCCTTGTCAGCAGCAGCTGCGGCGACCCGTTCGTCACTCTGCGCAGCGGACATATAGAGTAAATTGCATGTAGCGATCTGCCCGCGGTCAGCTGACCGCGGGCGGATTTTTCTTATATACGGATGTACGCTACAAGCGCAAAATCAGTCCACGCGCTCACTGCCCCAGAAGAACAGCGCGACCGTACCCGGACCCGTATGCGCGCCTATCGTCGTGCCGACGGAGTATATCTGCACCTTGCCGTTGAGCTTGGGGAACTTTTCCTCGATCATATCGGCAACGGCGCGCGCGTCGTCATAGCACGCCGACTGAGAAATGAAGCACTTGCCGGAATAGTCCAGCCCGCCCTCGGCGTTCTGCTCCATCTTGGTGACGATCTCTTTTATGACGCGCTTTTTCGTGCGGATCTTGGCGCGCGGGATAAGACGGCCGAGGTTATCCATGTTCAGCAGCGGGCATATTTCGAGCAGTCCGCCGAACACCGCCGCGGTCTTGGATATTCTGCCGCCGCGCACATAGCTTGTGAGGTCGGTGGAGAAAAACCAGTGGTGCAGCTTGAGCTTGTTCGCCTCTATCCATGCGGCGAGCTCGTCCGCGCTCATTCCCTCGTCGCGCTTCGTCGCGGCAGTGTCCATCAGCAGACCGTAGCCGGAGGACGCGCCGAGCGAGTCGATGATGTGTATGGTGCGCTCGGGATAGCGCTCTCTGAGGATGGACGCGGCGTTGCGCGCGGAGTTTATCGTGCCGGAAATGCCGGACGAGAGGCAGACGTGGACAATGTCTTTCCCCTCTTCCAGAAACGGCGTGAAGAAGTCCACATACTCGGAGATGTTGACCTGCGAGGTCTTGGTCTCCGCGCCGTCGGCGATCTTTTTGTAGAACACGTCAAACGGCATGCTCTCGCCGAGGTCGTCGATGTACTCCTCGCCGTTGATGGCGAAGTGGAAGCACACATAATGTATGTCGCGCGCGTTGAAATGCTCCTTCGTCAGGTCCGCTGTCGAGCAGCAGCTGAGAATATAATCATTCATTATAGTTACCCCTTTTATATCACAGTTTATGTAAGGATTATATTACCTTCGCCTCCATGCCGCAAGCTACTGATCCGCCCCTATACTCTACCGCAGAAAAAGCGCGGGGTAGAGCCGTTCTATCATGGCTCTACCCGCGCTCCGCATGTTCTACGCCGCGTAGAATTATATGGTTATTGTTGCGGTTTTCTGCGTTTTCCGGGCTTCTTCTGGATGTTGCAGGCCAAAAAAACAATAACAACGGCAGGTACGCTTATAATAAAAAGCTGCCACGGTTTGTAGTTTGGTATGAGAAAGTAGAGCATGACAAAGATGGAGAAGACAAACGCCGCGATGACGTATTGCAGACTCTTCTCCTTCTTGAAAACGCACATCAGTATCATCAGCACGAGCAGCGACACCGGCAGCGTGATGGCAAAAATGCGCCACCATATCACACCCGCCGCGAGCCACAGCACAACGAACGCGATGATGCTCGCCGTCCATATCGACACGACCGTCAGCGCCATTATGACCTCGACGCTGTACCCCTGCGCGCCCTGCGCATCGTCCGCCGCGGCCGGCTCCCCGCTCTCGCCGTCGCCGCCGTCTGTCGGCGCTTCCCATGCGTCGTGCGACGAGAGAAGATAGTCCACCGTCACGCCGAACATCTCCGCCAGCTGCGTGAGCACGTATGCGTCCGGTATCGCCTCGCCGCGCTCCCACTTGGATATGGTCTTGTCGGAGTAGTTCAGCCGCGCGCCAAGCTCCGCCTGCGTCAGCCCTGCCCCGGTGCGCAGCTTTATTATGTTGCTGGCAGACACCAGCTTGAGTTCGTCCAGTTGCAATTTACAGCCCTCAGATCATGATTTTTCTTATCACCTGCGCGCAGTGCTCAGGCGTGTACACCACGGGGACGGGGTAGGTGGGGTTCGCCTCTGCCAGCGCCCACTCGACCATCTGGGGTATGTCCTCCTCGCGGATGCAGTCGATGCCGCGCGGGATGTTCATGCGCGCGTTCATCGCGTATATCTCGGCGATGAATGCCTTCGCCTTGTCCTCGTCGCTGCCGGTCGTGCCGACGCCGGTCAGCTCCGCCAGCCGCGCGAGCCGCGGATACACCGCCGCGCCGTAATCCTCCAGCACCACCGGCAGAATCACGGCGTTCGCCAGACCGTGCGGGACGTTATAAAGCCCTCCGAGAGTGTGCGCGATCGCGTGCACGTTGCCCACGCCCGCGCGCGTGAACGCGAAGCCCGCCTTGAACGCCGCCATCAGCATATTGTCGCGCGCCTCCATGTCGTTCCCGTCGCGGTATGCGCGCTCAAGGTACTTGAAGATGGTGACGGTCGCCTCCTCCGCGTCGCGGTCGACCTCCTTTGTGCGGTTCGTCCAGCACAGATATGCCTCCACCGCGTGCGTCAGCGCGTCCATGCCGGTGGTGGAGGTGGACTTCGGCGGCAGATCGCGCGTGAGCACGGGGTCGAGCACCGCGTACTTCGGCACGAGGCAAATGTCCATCACGGCGTACTTGTGGTGCGTCGCGGCGTCGGTGATGACGGCGGCGATGGTCGTCTCCGACCCGGTCCCCGCGGTCGTCGGCACAGCCACGAACACCGGCAGCCGCCGCAGCACGCGGAACAGCCCCGCCATCTGCGCGAGCGTTTTGTTCGGGCAGGCGATGAGCGCCGCCGCCGCCTTCGCCGCGTCTATCGGCGAGCCGCCGCCGATAGCAAGAAAGCCGTCGCAGGCATTCAGCCGGTACTGCCATGTTATCTTGTCGACTATCGTGGTCGTCGGGTTCGCCTCGACCTCGGAAAAATGGACGCAGTCCACGCCCGCCGCGCGCAGCGACGCGATTATCCCCGGCGCGATGCTCTTGCCGACGTGCCGCCCCGTCACGACCATCACACGCTTTACGCCCTCGCGCTTCATGATCTCCGGTATCTTTGCGGAGCAGCCCTCGCCCGTGACGGTGATGGGCTTGCGCCAGTACAGGGCGCGCGCGCCGATGTTCAGCCCCGCCTGGAACGTGCGGCAGCCGATTTTGGTCAGTTCGTTTTTCGTGTTTGTGTTCATGTATGCCATGCTCCTTTTTACAGAGTGCAGCGAAATGTCTAATCATCTTATTTTAATAAGTATTTCCCCCGAAGTCAAGAGTAAATACCCGATTGAAATGGGGCAAAAAATCATGTATAATCATCTTATCGGTATAAACATCATTTATGGAGGTGCAGCAATGGATATTGAAAAAACAATGAAGAATCTCAAGAGCCGCGGCTTCGGCGTGACGTACTTCGCGTCGGGCAGTGAGGCGGCGGACTATGTCGCCGGGCAGATACACAACAGCTCTGTCGGCATCGGCGGCAGCAAGACTGTTGAGGCACTCGGTCTGGGGCAGGCGCTCACCGCGGACAATGACGTCGAGTGGCACTGGCTCAAGCCCGGCAAGGAGACGCACGTCGCCGCGCTCACCGCGGATTACTACATCTGCAGCGCGAACGCCATCTCCGAGGACGGCGAGATCCTCAATATCGACGGCACGGGCAACCGCGTCGCCGCGACGCTCTTCGGCCACAAAAAGGTGTTCATCGTCGCCGGGACGAATAAGGTCTGCCCGGACTTTGCTTCGGCGCTTGAGCGCGCGCGCAGTGTCGCCGCAGTCAAAAACGCCTCCCGCTTCGACATCAGCACCCCCTGCAAGATCGACGGCAAGTGCCACGACTGCCGCTCGCCCCAGCGCATCTGCAACGCACTGACGGTGCTGTGGGGTCCCATGAAGGGCATGGAGACCGAGGTCGTCCTCATCGGCGAAGAGCTCGGCTACTGATCAGGAGGGAACGGATATGTCATTTGTCAGACGCAAGGACGAGATACCCCCTGTGCATAAGAAGTTTTTCGACGGCGAGGGCGAGGGCGAGGTGCACCCGATACTCACGGGCGCAGACGAGATGTACGGCAAAGGCCGCCTCTTCTCGCACACTGTTCTCCCCGTCGGTGCGGAGATTGGCTGGCACATCCATCACGGTGACGGCGAGACGTATTATATCCTCCGCGGGCACGGCGAATATTCCGACAACGGCACGGTCATTGAGGTCGGCCCCGGCGACACCACCTTCGTCGGCGACGGCGAGGGTCACAGCCTGAAAAACACCGGCGACGAGCCTCTTGAGGCCATCGCAATGATCCTCTACTGCTGAATAATATAATCCTAAATAATAACAGGTGCAGACGAGCAACTCGTCTGCGCCTGTGCGCTGGATAGTGGAGAGAAAGAGAAAAGGAACGTAGGAATCTGATTAGGGAGCGGGTCCGACATATATCCAATCCGTCAGCCACTTAGCATAGGTTAGAGACCATAGGCGCTTCTCGATATTACCATTATACGTGCGGTACACCCATTTCGTCTCCTCCGCGCGTTGTACGGACACGCTGTCGCCAGAATCTTCGCCGCAGGCAGGAGTTGTATAGTCCGCAAAGGCGGTCGCGGAAAGGCTGAGACACAGAATGACTGCAAGCATTAGTGAGATGAGCTTTTTCATAGTTGTTTTCTCCTGTTCAGTTTATTATTTTTAACTCACTTAACGGTTCCGAAATCAAGTCGTCTTCTGTCACGGTATCTACTTCATACCCATTGCAAATGAGATGATAGACATCGCCGTCGCGCAAAAGGAAGGAATTGTCTGCATTTATTACAATCTCCATTCCTTTGTCCATTTGAGGCGGCTGAGTCCTTGGCTGCCAGATAACCAGATACGAAGCCAGAAACAACGCGAACATCACGGCGTATACCGCCGCCCGGCTGAGCCCTGACTTGCGCTCTCTTCTGTCGAGCAGCACGGCGAACCGGCGCTTCACGCTGTACGTCTGCGCAAAGGATGATGCCACTGCCGTGCGTTCGCCGCCGCCTTCTGTCAGGCGCTTCATCACGGAAAGTATCGCCCCGAGGTACGCCTTCAGCGTGTCGCTGTCCATTTTCTCTGTCACCCGGCGGTCACACTCAAGCTCCGTCAGCATTTCATACTCGTTCACGTAGACGTGCGAGAGCGGATTCCACCAGAAAAGCGCTTCCGCCGCGACGAAAAACAGCTTTTTCAGATTATCCCTCGACCTGATATGCTGTATCTCATGCGCGAGGATATAGTGCAGCTCTTCATCGCTGTAGCTCATATCGGGCAAAAGTATCTCCGGGTGCACAATGCCGACGGTGTACGGCTCGCTCACATTGGGCGACAGCCGGACGCGGTATTTTCCGGGGAAGTCCGCCAGAGCGCGCTCCACCTGCTCGCTGCCGGTGTAGGTGTACTTCCGCCGCACCCTGTACGCGCGCAGCTCCGCACGGGCGGTCTTGAATATGTACCACGCTGTCCCCGCGCCCCATATACCCAGCAGCACCGCGCCGACGGAAATATGCACGGCCGCGGGCGTGCTGTCCAGCGCGTCCGCCAGCCATGGCAGAACACGGGTGGAGCTTATCACATATGAAAAGCGGAAATCCAGCGGCAGAAGCAGGCGCAAAACGCTCAGCACAGCCGTGAAGATGAGCGCTGAGACGGTATACTGGGTTATAAAGCTCTTCATGCGCAAAAGCACATACAAAAGCAGCATCCCCATGTTATAGAAAACCACCGCGCTGACGACAGAGTATACACTTATCATCGGGTCAGACTATGTCTCCCCTGCGCTCTTCAAGCATTTCCTCAAGCTCGTCTATTATCTCCGGGCTTATCTTGTCGCTGCGGATAAGCGCGTGGAAGATCATCGGCAAAACCTCCGCCGAGCTGTCAGCAAAAACATTGTCCGCGTAGTATTCCTCACATGAAATGTTGGCCTCATACGCGCTCGCCCACGCCCGGCCGACCTTGATCGCGCCGCACTCTCTGAGCGCCCCTTTTTTCAGCAGCCCCGTGACGAGTAGATGCGTGTAGCTGTCCTTCCACGTTTTATTCGTGCAGAGCTTTGCGATCTCGCTTTTTGCCAGGGGTCTGTCCGCGTTCCATATGACGTTCATTACTTCAAGTTCGATTTTTGTCAGATCCATTTTTGCCTCATCGCATATATAAATATAGCTTACATCTTTTTTTATAATTATACTATAATCTTCTTTAAATTGCAAGTATTTTATTTGCAATCATACCTGCCAAAAATGCGCCGCACCCCCTGTGAGCGTGAAGCTCACAGGGGGTGCATATTACGTATAGATTTATCACTCCACGGTGTCGAAGCTCAGCTGCACCTTGAAGAGGTCGCCGTCGACCACCAGCGTCATCACGCCCTTTTGCAGCTGGGTGAGGCTGTTGGCTATCGACAAGCCCAGCCCGCTGCCCTCGGTGTTGCGGGAGCTGTCGCCGCGCACAAAGCGCTCCATCAGCTCCTCCTCACTGACATTCAGGCGCGAGTTTGAGATGTTCCTGAATGTCACCGCCGCCCCGGGGCGCAGCGCGTCGCCGCTCAGGCGCGACACGCGCGTGAGGTCGAGATAGACGCGCGTTCCGGGCATGGCGTATTTGCAGATGTTGTTCATGAGGTTGTCGAAGATGCGCCACAGATGCCGCCTGTCCGCCATGATGTACACCGCCTCCTCCGGCTTTGTCACCACAAGCTCCAGCCCCGCCTTCTTCAGCTTATCCTCATACTCCCCCGCCGTCTGCGTCAGCATTACGCCCAGCTCGCAGCGCTCAAAATTCACGCTGAGATTCCCGGTCGCCGCCTTTGACGCCTCCATCAGGTCGTCGATGAGCTTTTTCAGCCGTGCCGACTGGCGCGAAAGCACATCAAGATACTCTCTGACCTTCTCGTTGTCTATCTCCTCCTTCTCCATGAGGTCAACATAGTTGACGATGGAGGTGAGGGGCGTTTTTATGTCGTGGGAGACATTGGTGATCAGCTCCGTGCGGAACCGCTCGCTCTTGACGCGGTCGGCGATCGCCCTGTTCATGCCGTCGGTAATGCTGTTGAGGTCTTCCCCGTGCTCGCGCAGGGGACCGCGCAGCTTCGCGGTGTCGACGCGGTGATCCACATTGCCCGCCGCGATCTCATGCCCCGCCGATAAGAGCTTCTTCGCCCCGGCAAGCAGGTATATTATCCCCCCGCAGAGCACCAGCCGCTCTATAAACCAGCCGAACAGCTCCATGCCAAGGCTGTACTGCGTGATGAGCATCCAGAAAAACTCCGCCGCGAGTATGCCGAGCATGATGAGCACCGCCTTCGGCATGAGCGGGATGCTCCGGCACACGGAGCTGACCGCGCCCCACACTCTCCGCACAATGCGCCACAGCCATGCGAGCAGCTTATAGCACAGCGTACCCTTTATCGCCGTGTGCAGCTTTATGCGCACGGCAAAGCTCATGCACCACCACAGCGCCAGCACCACGCCGCCCATTATCAGCAGCCCTATCAGCGTCAGCGTCACGGCGTTGAACCCACCGGCGGACACATTGTACCCAAGGCTCACGCCGAAGCCGAGGCACATCACCACCGCCGTGGCCATGATCGCCGTGAACAGGTCGAACGGTATCTTCTCCACCCATGTCGGCGTGACCGCGCCCTCCGGCGCGCGACGCCCCGCCGCCGCCATCAGGAACGCGAACAGCGCCAGCGCCAGCGCGCCTGACACGACCGCCGCCGTCAAAAGCTCATAGCGCATGGCGTACAGCGCGTCAAAAAGGCTCAGCGTGATGTGCAGCTCGCTCGTCTCCGGCACGGCGGCAAGCACATAGCCCGTTATGGTGTATGGCACAAGCTCCGTGTCGTACCTGACAGGCGTGTCGGCTGCATCGGCAGCGCTCCCCTCCGCGGCGGTGTCAGTCACGTCTGACGTGGTAATTTCCTGCGCGGCGGTGTCTTCATACGGCACATCCTTCACCCGCTCCGACCATACGTAGCCCTTTGCGCCGTTGCCGTTCTGGACGATCAGCCCGCGCTCCATGTCGCTCTGCCGCTCGATGACATAGCTCATGCGCAGGGAAGCCATCGTGTACTGCGTCTTCTGCCCGCTGTATGTGCTGTAGACCTCGTCGCCGTTCTTGTCGTGTATGGTATAGACATACGCGCTGTCGGTGGAGATCGCGTCAACATCCTCCTGCGTCACAAAATCCGCGAGGACGTCGTATCCCTGTTCCCAGCACCAGGTGGAGAGCATCTCATCGCGCGCGTCCACCGCGTCGATCCGATATGCGTCCACGCTGTACAGCGCCGCGACGCCGACGAGCCCCGCGCACAGCGTCATCAGCAGCGCCACGGTCAGCACGAACGCGGCGGCGCGCGCCGCTCTGCTGTTCAAAAGCTTATTCATGTTCTGCCGCTCCTTTCCTTCGGGCGTTCAAACTTGTACCCCTGCCCCCACACTGCCTTTATATAGCGTGGCTCAGCAGGGTTTATCTCTATCTTCTCGCGCAGGTGCCGGATGTGCACCGCCACGGTGCTCTCCGCGCCGTAGGGTTCATCCTCCCACACGCGCTGGTATATCTCGCGCGGCGAGAATACCTCGTCCGGGTTTTTCATCAGAAGCTTGAGTATGTCGTACTCTGTCGGCGTGAGGAACGCCTGCTCCCCGTCGACGAACACGGTCTTGCGCTTGTCGTCAAGGCTCACCCCTCCGTACTCAAGCGCCGAGGGGACCGCGCCCGCGCTCCCGCCGAGCAGCATGTACCGCCGGAGCTGTGAGCGCACGCGCGCGAGCATCTCCACAACGTTGAACGGCTTTGTGATATAATCGTCCGCGCCGACGTTCAGCCCCAGCACCTTGTCGGTGTCCTCGCTCTTCGCCGTCAGCATGATAACGGGAACGTTGCTGATGCGGCGTATCTCCGCCATGGCGCTTATCCCGTCCATCACCGGCATCATTATGTCCATCAGGATAAGGTGCACCTCATCCTCCCCGCGCAGCTTTTCTATCGCCTCGCGCCCGTTGTACGCCTCTATGACGGCGTAGCCCTCGCTTTCAAGATATATTTTCAGCGCGGCGACGATGTCCTTCTCGTCGTCGCATACCAGTATTCTGTACATTTCCTCACCTCGCGTATATACTACCCCATCCGCGCTTAAAAACCAATGGGAAAAACCATTAAAATTTAATTAAGGCCGATATATGCTGCATTTTTGCGTTTTTGCCGCAATGCTTCAAACATTTTAAGCGTTTCTCTACCTCGGGTAGAGAGGATTCTACGGCGGATATACCCGCTCTCCGCATCGGTATACTCTTTGCCGCGCGAGTAGCTTGAGTTTCCGCGCCGCCGCGGGTATAGTATCTTTTGGCACAACGCCACAAGGAGATACCAAATGAGCTATAAAATATTCACGGACACCTCTTCCAACCTGCCCACGCCCATGCTGCGTGAGCTTGGGATTGAGGTCATCCCGTTCACCTATCATGTCGGCGACGAGGCACAGAGCTGCCTCGACACAACCGCCTTTGACGGCGACGCTTATTATGCCTCTCTGCGCTCCGGCGTGCGCGTGACAACATCGCAAATCGCGCCGCAGACATATATGGAGGCTTTCACCCCCGTGCTTGAGGGCGGCGAGGACGTGATATACGTTTCCATGTCGTCGGGCATAAGCGGCTCGTGCAACTCCGCGCGCATCGCGGCGGGCGAGCTGAAGGAGCTTTACCCCACGCGCACCGTGCGCGTGGTCGACACGCTGGCCGCCTCGCTTGGCGAGGGCATCGTCGTGCTGCGCGCGGCAGAGCTGCGCGATGCCGGGACGGAGCTTGCCCGCGCGGCGGAGGAGCTGGATATACTCTCCCGGCGCGTGTGCCAGATATTCACTGTCGATGATCTCATGCATCTTCGCCGCGGCGGACGCCTTTCCAACATCAGCGCCGTCGTCGGCACGGTGCTGCAGATAAAGCCGCTGCTGATGGGCAACGAGGAGGGCAAGATCATCTCCATCGCCAAGATACGCGGCAGAAAGCACTCCGTGGAGGCGCTCGCGGACAAGTATGACGCGCTGGTTGAAGCGCCGGAAACGCAGACCGTCGGCATCGCGCACGCGGGCTGCCGCGAGGACGCGGACTATCTTGTCTCTCTCCTCAACCGCAATAAGCCGCCTAAGGATATACTCGTTGTCGACTATGAGCCGATGACCGGCGCGCATGTCGGTCCCGGCGCGCTGGCGCTCTTCTTTGTCGGGCGCGACGATGTGCGCTCCACGCGCTGATCAAATCTGATTCTTTCCTTTCTCCCTTCTTCTTCGCAAGAAGCCGCCCATGGGCATCATAACCCATGGGCGGCTTTGTTTTGGTTATTCGTCCAGTTTCAGCACCGCGAGGAATGCCTCGGTTGGTATCTGCACCGTGCCGAGCTGGCGCATCTTCTTTTTGCCCTCTTTCTGCTTTTCCAGCAGCTTCTTCTTTCGAGTGATGTCGCCGCCGTAGCACTTGGCAAGCACGTCCTTGCGCATCGCCTTGACGGTCTCGCGCGCAATGATCTTGCCGCCGATCGCCGCCTGCACAGGCACCTCGAAGAGCTGGCGCGGGATGTTGTCCTTGAGCTTTTCGCACAGCTTTCTCGCGCGAGCGTATGCCTTCTCCCTGTGCGCGATGAAGCTGAGCGCGTCGACCTGATCGCCGTTGAGCAGCATATCCACCTTCACAAGGTCGCTCGGCTTATACTCGCTCAGCTCATAGTCGAGCGAGGCGTAGCCCTTCGTGCGCGCCTTGAGCGTGTCGAAGAAATCATAGATTATCTCGTTGAGCGGCATCTCATAGTGCAGCTCAACAAGGCGTGTGTCGAGATACTGCATGTTCTTGTACTCGCCGCGTCTGTCCTGGCACAGCGGCATGATGTTGCCGATGTACTCCTCCGGCGTAATGATGGAGACCTTCACGAATGGCTCATGCGCCTCGGCAATGGACGCGGGGTCAGGGTAATTGTGGGGGTTGTCGACCATGACGGTGCTGCCGTCGGTCTTGATGACCTTGTAGATGACGGAGGGGAGCGTCGTGACAAGCTCAAGGTCAAATTCGCGCTCCAGACGCTCCTGGATTATCTCCATATGCAGCATGCCAAGGAAGCCGCAGCGGAAGCCGAAGCCCAGCGCGACGGAGCTCTCCGGCTCGAACGAGAGCGAGGCGTCGTTGAGCTTGAGCTTTTCCAGTGCGTCGCGCAGGTCCGGGTACTTTGAGCCGTCCTCGGTGTATATGCCGCAGTAGACCATCGGCCGCGCGGGGCGGTAGCCGGGCAGCGCCTCCGCCGCGGGGCGGTTCGCCTCAGTAACGGTGTCGCCCACGCGGGTGTCCTCCACGTTTTTGATGCTGGCGGTGAAGTAGCCAACGTCGCCCGCGGCGAGCTCGCCGCAGGGGTCAAGCCCTATCGGGCGCATATGCCCGACCTCGACCACCTTATACTTCGCGCCGGTGCTCATCAGCAGTATCTCCGTGTCGCGGCGGATAACGCCGTCCACCATGCGCACAAAAACGATGACGCCGCGGTAGTTGTCGTACTGGCTGTCGAATATCAGTGCCTTCACCGGCGCAGCAGGGTCGCCCGACGGCGCGGGGACGTTCGCCACGATGTCCTCAAGCACCGCGTCTATGTTCACGCCGTTTTTCGCGCTTATCTCCGGCGCGTCCTGCGCGGGCAGACCGATTATCTCCTCCACCTCGTTCTTCGCGCGCTGCGGGTCGGCGGCGGGGAGGTCGATCTTATTTATGACGGGGAGTATTTCAAGGTTGTTGTCGAGCGCGAGATAGGTGTTGGAGAGCGTCTGCGCCTCCACGCCCTGCGATGCGTCGATTATCAGCACCGCACCCTCGCACGCCGCGAGAGAGCGGCTGACCTCATAGTTGAAGTCGACATGACCCGGCGTGTCGATGAGGTTGAGCGTGTAGGTCTGCCCGTCGGCCGCGCGGTAGTTCAGCCCGACAGCGCGCGCCTTTATCGTGATGCCGCGCTCGCGCTCAAGGTCCATATTATCGAGTATCTGATCCTCCATCACGCGCTGCTCGACAGCGTTGCACTTTTCTATCAGCCTGTCCGAGAGCGTGGACTTGCCGTGGTCAATGTGCGCGATTATGGAGAAATTGCGTATAAGCTTTTGATCTATCATTGCTGTTCCTTCCTCATTTGAGCTTGTCGAATACGCCCTGCGCGCTGTCGATCAGTCCGCGCACGCCCCTGCACAGCTCCTCCACCGTCCTGGCGGCGAGCGCGGCGGCATCCTGCTCGTCGCTGCGGCAGAGAAGATAGTCCGCGCTCACACCGTAATAGTCGCACGCGCGGCACACAAAGCCCAGCCCCGGCTCGCGCGCGCCGTTTTCATAGTGGCTCAGCAGCGCCTGACTAATGTTAAGATCTGCGGCCGCCTGCCGCTGGCTGATGTTCCGTTCGCGGCGCAGTGCCGAGAGCGTCGCGGGAAAGGTGCGTGTCATCTTCCCAACCTCTTTTCCTCTTGCATGATTACCTCCGGTATTATACGGTATTTTCCCCCTCCGCGTCAAGAAAATCTCTTCCGGCGCAAAAATTTGCATTTCTTTGTGCTCACTGCTTGAAAATCGGCTCAAGTAGTGGTAGATTATATGTATCCGTTATTTAATTAAGTGGAGGATCACAAAAATGTTTGAAAATCTTATCGACATACTCAAGGCCAACCCCCGCAAGATAGTTTACACCGAGGGTCCCGACGCGCGCATTCTCGAATCCGCCGCACGCCTGAAAAAGGGCGGCTTCCTCACGCCGATACTCGTCGGCAATGTGGACGAGGTTAAGGCTGCCGCGGCAAAGGGCGGCTTTGACATTGACGGGCTTGAGATCATCGACCCCGCCACCTATGACAAGATGGACGAGATGGTCGCGGCGATGGTCGAGCTGCGCAAGGGCAAGATGACGCCGGACGAGTGCCGCGCCAGCCTCATGAAGGGCAACTACTTCGGCACGATGCTCGTGAAAATGGGCGTCGCGGACGCTCTGCTCGGCGGCGCGACCTATTCCACCGCGGACACTGTCCGCCCCGCGCTCCAGCTCGTCAAGACCAAGAAGGGCGCAAACCTCGTCAGCTCCTGCTTCATTCTCGTGCGCGGGGATGAGATGCTGTGCATGGGCGACTGCGCCATCAACATCTCCTATGAGGACAAGCTCGACAAGGACGGCAATGTGAAGCTCACCGCCGCCGCCCAGCTCGCCGAGGTCGCCGTCGCGACGGCGAACACCGCGAAGGTCTTCGGCATGGACCCGAAGGTCGCCATGCTGTCCTACTCCACCAAGGGCTCCGGCAAGGGCGCGAATGTCGACCTCGTCCGCAGCGCCACCGCCATCGCCAAGGAGATGGCGCCCGAGCTCGCCATTGACGGCGAAATGCAGTTTGATGCCGCCGTCTCCCCCGTCGTCGGTCAGCTCAAGTTCCCCGGCAGCAAGGTCGCGGGCTACGCCAACACCTTCATCTTCCCGGAGATTCAGTCCGGCAACATCGGCTACAAGATCGCCCAGCGTCTCGGCGGCTTCGCCGCTTACGGTCCTATCCTTCAGGGTCTCAACGCGCCTATCAACGACCTCAGCCGCGGCTGCGACGCGGAGGAAGTCTACCAGATGTCCATCATCACCGCCGCTCTGGCGTAATTTATCCTCGGCAGCAGATAAAAAAAGAGCCGGCTGAATGCCGGCTCTTTTTCTAATCGACCACGAAACAGGAGGCAGAGCTATGGAGAGAGAATTCTATATGCGTCAGGCGCTCGCGCGCGCGCGCGAGGCGATGGACGCGGGGGAGGTCCCCGTGGGCTGCGTGATCGCCGACACGGCGGGGCGCATCGTCGGCACGGGGCGCAACCGCCGCGAGGAGGCCGCGGACGCGACCGCCCACGCAGAGATAGAGGCGATACGCGCCGCGTGCGCCGCGCTCGGCACATGGCATTTGACGGACTGCACGATGTTCGTCACGCTTGAGCCCTGCCCGATGTGCACCGGCGCGATCATCATGGCACGCATACCCACGCTCGTCTTCGGCGCACGCGAGGCGCAGACCGGCTCCTGCGGCAGCGTTATCGACCTCTTTGCCGAGCGCTACGGTCACTCTCCCGCCGTCTACCCCGGCGTCCTCGCCGATGAGAGCGCCGCCCTCCTGCGGGAGTTTTTCCGGGGAAAGAGATAATAGATAACAGAAAACTGCGGCGCGCGGACAATATCCGCATGAAAAAAGCTCACCCCGCGGCGAGCTTTTTTCATCCATATTCTTTTACGCCTTGACAGTGCCGTCGGCGTTGAAGAGGGGGAGCTTATTGAGGAAGATGATGTCGCTGCGCTCCGCCGCGTCGCCCTCGGCAAGGGGAGCCATACGCCCGGCGACGACGCCGCCGCACTCGGTGACAAGCGTCTCCAGCGCGTGGAGGGATTCGCCGGTGGAAATAACATCGTCCACAAGCAGCATGCGCTTGCCGTGGATGAGCTTGGCGTCTTCAGCGTCGAGCACAAGGTGCTGCACGCCCATGGTGGTGATGGAGCGCACATCCACGGAGAACACGCCCTGCATATACGCCTTTGCACCCTTGCGCGCGACGAAGTACTTGTTCGCGCCGCTCTGGCGCGCCATCTCGTAGACAAGCGGAATTGCCTTTGCCTCGGGCGCGATGAGATAATCATACTCCGGGGCGAGCTTGAGAAGCTCAGAAGCACAGTGGACGGTCAGCTCAACGTCACCGAACATGACGAACGCGCCGATGTAAAGGTCATCCGTAACCTTGCAGATCGGCAGCTCGCGTTTTAAGCCGGCAACGTCCATCTCGTAAGTCATTTTTAATTTTTCCTCCTGACAAGAAGTATATATTTATAACATGGATATTTTACAGTATATCGTGAAAAAATCAAGACTAAATTATGAAATACTGCAAGAAATAATATTATTCCGCAAATACGCAACAAAGGGCTGCGCCTTGGGGGTGCAGCCCTTCGTTGTTTGGGAGAAAAGAGAGGTTAGGAGTAGAAAAGTAGCAAAGTTATTGTACCGCGCTGTGCGCGCGAAGCGTTCGCCTTATTCAGGCTTTGCCTCGTCAAAGGTGATGGAGACTGTCATGCTCTCACCCGCGCGGTAGAGGGTTATCTCGGCGGTGTCGCCGGCGGAGTAGCGCCGGACGGCGGACTTGAGGTCGCTGTAGCTCTCAATATCCTTGTCGCCGACCTTGGTGATGATGTCACCCGCCTGGATGCCCGCCGCAGCGGCGCAGCTTCCGTCGTTGACCCCGGCGACCATCGCGCCGACAGGCCAGCCGTAGTAGTTGGCATACATGGAGTTGTAGTCATTTCTGAGGGAAATGCCCATATACGCCTTGCCGGTGACATAGCCCTTTGTGATGAGATCGTTGGCGATGCTCGCCGCGTCATTTATGGGTATCGCAAAGCTCAGACCCTCAACGCCGCTGGAGCTGTATTTTGCAGTGACAACGCCCACGACCTCGCCACGGTTATTGTAAACGGGACCGCCGGAGTTTCCGGAGTTGACCGCCGCATCAAACTGGAACATATTTATCGGCTCGGAATTGGACTCGGTAGAGATGAGCCTGTCAAGCGCGCTGACATGCCCGGTCGTCATGGAGAAGTCCAGCTCGCCCAGCGGGTTGCCAACGGCATAGACCTCATCGCCGACCTTCATCGCGTCGCTGTCGCCTATTGTGACATGCGGCAGATTCTCGCCGTCTATCTTCAGCACCGCGATGTCGTTCTCCTGCTCGAAGCCGACGACGGAGGCGGTGTACTTCGTGCCGTCATGTGTCATGACGGTGATGTCAGCCTTGCTCTCGTAAGCCGTCTCAATGACGTGGTAATTGGTGAGGATATAGCCGTCAGCCGTGAGGATGAAGCCCGAGCCGCTGACCGCGGCGGAGGAGCTCATGCCGAAGAAGTTGGTGTAGGTAATCTCGGAGGAGATACCGACGACCTGCTGGCACGCCTGCTCATATATGCCCGACGGGGCGAGCCCGCCATCGGCGGAGATAACACCGGTCACGCTGCTGTCAGCGTCGGACGCGGTGGTGAGGACATTTTCCTCATCCTCCAGCTTGCCCACGCGCTCCGTCAGCTCGCTCATGCTGCGCGAGACGATCGCCGCGCCGCCCAGTCCGCCGAGGATGGCGCACACAAGGCATATCGCGATGAGCTTTGCCGCCTTGCTGTTATGCTCTTTCTTGGGCTTCGGCTCCTTGACGGGCTTTTCGGGGGGCGTATAGTATCTGGGGGGGACGGTGTTCTCGTCCGCGGGGACGTAGTGCGCGTCGGAATATATCTTCTGCGTGTATCCGTTTTTGTAGTGATACTCGCCGCTGTCTCTGTCAGTGTCGCCGGTATAGCCCGCAGGAGAATCCTTTATTCCCTCCGCAGCGTCGTTTTCGACCCGGCTCTCGTTGAGCCGTTCATTTGTATCGTTGTTGTTTTCAGGCTCGTACATAATTCTTACTTCCTTTTATGTCGAAAGGAGCTCGTTTTTGCTTTTTGAAGCTCTCTTTCTTGCTTACGAGCATAATATACAGCACATTTATGACCTTGTAATGAACAAAAACCCAAGAATTTATAAACTGGCGTATACAATTTGTAAACGCAGCCTGAAACCGCTTTAAGGCAGTTTCGGGCTGCGTTGCTGTTCTTATTTCACAAATATCGCCGTCGGGCCGTCCGCGCCGCCGATCACGCCGATGGCCGTCTCCGTTGTCGGGACGGTGCGCGCAAGCTGCTCCTCCGCGGAGGTGGGGTCGGATTCGCGCAGCGTCATGAGCGTGAGGTCCGTGTTCTCCTCTATCCACGCGGTGCAGCGCGCAGCGTCAATGGGGATAATTATATACGTGCTGTCCAGCCCGCTGAAATCGTATATGCTGCCGCGCACCATGCGCAGCTGGAGGTCGAAGCCGAGATAGCTCTCCGTGTCGAAATACTCATCATCCGTCACCGGCCACACATACCCCATATGACTGTCCTTCGAGTCAGGCACGACGCACTCATTATAAAACCGCGCCGCCTCGTCCGCCGTCAGCTCCGCGCTGACATTCTTCCACTCGCCGTCCTCGTCCATGTACCCGCCGCTTATCGAGGCGTAGTCAACGTCCGCGGGCGTGACGGCTCTGCCGTGGGCAAAGTCAATGCGGTAGTCCACCGCCTCCTGCGTGTTGAGCACCGCCGCCAGACGGCGGACGTTGGAATCGTGGTCGGCCTTGTTCTCCGCGTCGTCGGCGATGTTGTAAACGCGCTTCATCTCTTTCCCGCTGCGCAGCGTATACTCAATGCTCAGCCACTGCGTGTCCTCCGCGCTCTCGTTTATATCCTTCTGCGCGATGACCTCTTCATGGAAAGAGACGATACCGGCAGTGTTCTCCGGCTGCCTGATCTTCATCTCCGTGCCGTAGTACGTCAGACACACGCTCTCCACGTCGGCAGGGTCGGGCGTGCGGCGCTCATACCCGGTCACGTCCAGCTCCGCCCCCAGCGTCAGCACGATGATGACCGCGCACGACACGACAAAGCCGCGCCACTTTCCGCGAAATACGCTCAGCGTCTTCTGCATCAGCATTTCAGAGACAAAGTACCCCACGAACGCACCGCCGAGCAGCATCGCCAGCACCACCAGCGCCGTCGCCGCCGCGGAGCGGACGGTATAGCCGCTGCCGAAAAGCTCCGGGCTTATCGCCAGCACAATGGCACAGCCGAAGGTCATGCAGTATTTGAAAATTGGCTTGAGCACCGGGATCGCGACAACGTCGCCCGCGTGCTCCATGTCGCGGCGGCGGTAGATGAAAAGGGCACACACGGCGAGGATGAGCCCCGCGGCGCAGTACGCCGCCATAAGCGCCGTGCCGTTCACGATAAGCTCGCCCGTCAGCTCATATCTTCCCTCCATGGTGTACACCGTCTCCTGCCCGACGCTGACATTGTCGATCACCGCAATGATGGGCGAGAGCACCGTGCCGTAAGACCTGCCCGCGCTGAACCCGTATATCAGCGAGCCGAGCACGCTCTGCACACCGAGCTCCACGACCGCCGCCGTGCACCCCAGCACGAGATACACCGCCGGCAGCACCACAAGGCTGCCCGTCAGCACTGCGCAGAACGTCGCAAAGCCGTAGAACGCGATATTGCCCATCACGGCAAAGCCCAGCGCGAGGAAGATATTCTTCGTCTCCACCACGCCCGTGCGCGCGTACACTGCCCACGCCGCGGCAATGACGATAACATCCGCCACTATGAACGGGGCAAGCCCCGTGATGAACGCCGTTGTGAACACCGTCTCCCGGCGCACGGGCAGCGCGTTCATCATGCCGCAGGAGCGGCTTGAGTACATATATGAATACATCAGCATCGCCGCGATGATCCCGGCGAAGATGGACATCTCCGCCATGTTCTGCCCGAGCCGCACCACATTGGTGTTGACATTGACCGTGTAAGAGAGCATATCGCTGTACCGGCGAAGCTCCGGCACAGACTGCGGCAGGGCGATCAGCCACGCGGCGAGATACGTCGTCCACAGCGGCCAGCAGCGCTTGAGCCAGCTTCGGCTCAGTCCCCAGTTAAAGAATGATGTCTTTTGCGCCACTATCAGCACCTCCCAGCTCGTATATGAATATCTCCTCCAGCGTCAGCGGCACAAAGTCCATAAAGAGCGGACCCGCCGCAGCGAGTATGTTCGTCAGCTCTTCCGTCCTGCCGCGCAGGATGAGCTGCTGCAAACGCCCGGTGGATGCGCTGTGCAGTATCTCTATCCCCTCCGGCAGCTTTCCGCCGTCGGGCAGGGCGAGCTGCACCTTGACGATGTTGTCCTGCAATTCGCTCAGTGACCGCTCCGTCAGCATGCGCCCGCGGTCAACGATACCCACATGGTCGCATACGTCCTCCAGCTCGCGCAGGTTGTGCGAGGACACCACCACGGTCGTGCCGTTCTCGGCGACCTCGCCCAGCAGCAGCCCCCACACCTGCCGACGCATCACGGGGTCGAGCCCGTCCACCGGCTCGTCGAGCACCACAACGTCCGGGCACTGCGCCAGCGCCAGCCAGAACGCCGCCTGCTTCTGCATGCCCTTGCTGAACTTGCGTATCGGGCGCTTCTCGTCAAGGTCGAACGCCGCGCGCAGCTTTTCAAAGCGTTCCTTTGAAAAGCGCGGGTACACACTGCGGTAAAAATCCGCCATGTCGCGTATGCTCGCCTGCGTGAAAAAGAAAAGCTCGTCCGGGATATAGGCGATGCGCTCCTTCACCGCTGGGTTTTCGTAGACCGGCTGCCCGTCGATGAGCACCTCGCCGGATGTGGCGCGGTATATGCCCGTCATGTGCCGTATGGCGGTGGACTTGCCCGCCCCGTTCGGTCCGACCAGTCCGTACACCGCGCCGCGCGGCACGTTCATGTCAAGCGCGTCAAGCGCGCGGAAGCCGTCAAATTCCTTTGTCAGCGCTTTAAGTTCTATCATCATTTTCCCTCGCCTCCTTCTTTAATGAGCCGTATCAGCTCGTCCTCGCCCACACCGAGCGCGCGCAGCTCTACCGCGAGCGCGGCAAGCTGCTGCTTTGTCTCGTCTATATGCCGCTTCACCGCCGCCTCGCTCGGGCTGACGAAGCTGCCCTTGCCGGGGACGGAGACGATGTACCCCTCGTTTTCCAGCTCTCTGTACGCGCGCTGGATGGTGTTCGGGTTTATCGC
Source organism: uncultured Oscillospiraceae bacterium (assembly GCA_934572335.1). Classification (GTDB taxonomy): domain Bacteria; phylum Bacillota; class Clostridia; order Oscillospirales; family Oscillospiraceae; genus Limivicinus. Next base: position 165,351 of record CAKTKU010000001.1, on the reverse strand, counting down.
GAGCGTCGAGGCCAGCTCGCGCACGGACGGCATTTTGTACCCCGGAGCGAGCGCGTCCGAGAGTATCAGCGCGCGGAAGCTGTCGCGCACCTGCTCGTATATCGGTCTCGCGTCGCGGTAGTTTATGCTTATCACACTATCGCCCCCATTCGTGTTTGCCGTACTAATCCGTTTAATACAGTCGCAGTATAGCGTATTATTCCGCATCTGTCAAGCCTGAAAAGCGCGCGGCAGCCGCCGCGCGCTTTTCAAAACCATATTATTTCAATTTCCGATAATATGCATAAAACATCGGTGCAGTGGTACAAACAGCAATGGTGTCCGCGATCGGTTCTGCCATGTACACACCTGTTACCGCGTCCGGCCAGAGGTTCGGCATCAGAAAAATCAGTGGAATGAGCAGGATAATTTTCCGCCAGATGGTGAGAAAAATCGCTTTAGGTGCTTGATCCAGCGCCACGAAGCTATACTGGCACGCCACCTGCACGCCGTAGATCAGCAAAGCGGCAAGATAAATACGCATACTTCTGTTCGTGTATGCAATGAGTGCCTCATCATTGGTGAAAACAGCTGCTACTGCGCCGGGTGCCGTCATGCAGAGCAGCCAGATGAGAAACGAACCGCTGACGCAGCAGATGAGCAGCAGACGGAATGTTCTCTTGACCCGTGGGATATTCTGCGCACCAAGATTATAACTGAGCAGCGGCTGCGCACCCTGCACCAATCCCGGCAGAAGCAGCATCACAAACTGCATGACGCTGCTCAAAATACTCATGGACGCCACCGCCATATCACCGCCGTAGATTTGCAGAGAAGTGTTGAAGCTGATGGCCACCAGATTCTCCGTTATCTGCATCAGCGCCGGCGATGTCCCCAGCAGAATGCACGGCCATAGCAGTCTCCCATCAAAGCGGATATTCCGCAGCCGAAGCCGCAGGACGCTTTTTCCCACGCAGAGATAGCGGATGATAAAGCAGGCGGACACGCCTTGTGAGATAACGGTTGCCAACGCAGCCCCCCTGACGCCCATGTGAAAACCGTTGATAAATACCGCATCCAGCACTATATTCGTCACCGCGCCGACAGCCACATTCCCCATACTGATAAGCGTTTTGCCCTGTGCTGTAATAAAAGCGTTCATCCCCAGCGTGAGCTGGCTAAATACTGTACCGAGACAGTAAATGTTCATATAATCCGCCGCAAACGAGATCGTGTCGGCACTGGCTCCAAAGAGCAGTAAGATTGGTCGTCCGAAGGCCAGCATGATGCCGGTCAGGAGCACGGACAGCAGAAGCAGCATCCACATACAGCTTCCCAAGACCCGTTCAGCCTGTACATTTTCGCCCTTGCCGAGAAAGATAGACGCCTTGGGTGCGCCGCCCATGCTGACCAGTGCCGCAAAAGCGGAGATAGCCAGAATCACCGGGGTGGTCACGCCGACACCTGCCAGCGCTTGCTTGCCCACCCCCGGGATATGCCCGATGAACATTTTGTCCACCAGATTATAAAGAATGTTGATAAGCTGTGCTGCCACCGCCGGTACTGCCAGCTTAAAAAATGCCTTTGGCACCGGCATAGCTGCGAGTAAATGGTCGCTGTCGTTCATAAATTTATCCTCGATGGTCGCACTTCTGACACTGGATCATGGGCGTTTCGCCCTCGTCCTTATAGAACACACCGGCCCATTGACATATGCTCTGCAAGATCGGCACGACAGAAGCGCCCTTTTCCGTCAGAGAGTATTCTACCTTTGGCGGAATCTCATCATAGGACCTGCGCTCCACAATGCCGTTGGAGATGAGCCCTTTCAACGTGGAAGCCAGCACCGCGTCGGTGATATTGCCCATCTCTCGGCGCAGCTCGCTGTACCGCAGCGTTCCCAACGCCGCCAGCACGCAGATAATACGTGAGTTCCACTTCCCCCCAAACAGCTCCATGCCGTATTCCAGCGGGCAGCGGATATCCTTTTCCAGCTTTCTCTGATACATGACTTTATACCTCTTTATACCTCGCTTATGTTTCTTACATTATAGCGGGATATTCTCACCGTAACAAGTTACTATGAAATTTATGAGCGGGTGCATTTCTGCGCCCGCTCATTGTTCTTACAGCTCTTTCTTGTTGTCCGCGCCGGGGGTGGTGACGATGACCTTCTCCGGCGTGATGATAAGCGCGCCCTTGGCGGTCGCCGCGCCGTTGAACATCTTCTCCACCATGGCCTTAAAGGTTGTGACCACTTCGCCCTCGGTGACATACTGCGCCGTGCCCTTGACCTGATAGCCCTCAAGATTCTGCGCGTCATACACGGAAATGGCGATCTTGCCGTTGTTCGCTTCGATGTTCTTTAGGGTCGTATCCAGAAATACATCGCCGACCACCAGCTTGCCGTCCGCTGTCACGTCCTTGAACGCAACAGGCACCACATTGGGTTCCCCATTGGCACAGGTGGCCAGATCCCACATTCCGCCCTTGAGCAGCTTCACAACGTTTTCATTCAGCATAATCGGTTCCTCCTTGTATTCTGAGCATTACTGCTCATTTGTTGTGCTCATTATAGAGCAGATACAAGGTTGGCGGAAGATATGGGTCGGTTTATGAGTAACTATTATTTTTCATAGTGCCGTGCAATGTTATATTGTCTATTTCATTTCAACGTCTATCCCCGTGAGATAGCGGCGCATCATGTCATAGGCGTGGTTGCCCGCCATGCGGCGGACGAAGCTGCGCGTGCGGTGCGCGCCCATGTGCAGCTCCCGCACCCACGTTCTGCCCTCTACGGCCATCGCCACGAACACCGTGCCGACCTCGTGCACGCCGTCGCCGTCGGGACCTGCCAGCCCCGTCACGCCGAGACCTATGTCCGCGCCGAGGCGCGCTCTGGCGCGCTCCGCCATTTCCTGCGCGACCTTGCGGCTCACTGCGCCCTTCTCCTCTATCAGCGCCGGGTCAATGCCGAGAAGCGCCGCCTTCGCGCCGTTCGTGTATGTCACCATGCCGCCGAGGAAAAACTCGCTCGCGCCGGGCAAGTCGGTGAAGCGCTTGGCGATCTCCCCGCCGGTGCAGCTCTCCGCCGCGGCGAAGGTCATCGGGCGCGAGTGCAGCAGCTGCATCACGCTCTCCTCCACGCTCTCCACATCCACGCCGTATACGTATTCCCCAAGGCGCTCCTTCACGTGCTCCATCACAGGGCGCACCATGGTCTCCGCCTCCTCCTGCGTCGCGGCCTTCGCCGTGACCTGCACAAGGCAGTCGCACTCCTTGGCGTAGGGCGCCATGCTGGGGTTTGTCATGGCGTTCATTTCATCCGCGAAGATGGCGTCCACCGCGCTCTCCCCTATGCCGAAGATGCGCACCGAGTGGGACACGATCTCCCCGTCGCCGAGACGGCGCAGGTACGGTATCGCGCTCTTTGTGAGCATCGCATAGCACTCCTTCGGCGGTCCCGGCAGCATCAGCACGATCTTGCCGTCCTTTTCAAACGCGCAGCCGGGCGCCGTGCCGCAGGTGTTGTGGAACACAGTGCACCCCTCCGGCAGCATCGCCTGGGAGAAGTTGTTCGGCGTGAAGTGCCGGCTGTTCTTTATATATTCATACAGCCCCGCGGTCTCGCTTTTATCCTCGACGAGCGGCACGCCGAACGCGCGCGCCGTCACGACCTTTGTCAGATCGTCGCACGTGGGACCGAGCCCGCCGGTGGTTATTATTATGTCCGCACGCCCCTTCGCAATCTCTATGCACTGGGCAAGGCGCTCGGGATTATCGCCGACAACGGTGTGATAGCGCACGTTCACGCCTATTTTCGACAGCTGCTCCGACACGTCGCGCGCGTCGGTGTTCGTCACGTGACCCAGAAGCAGCTCCGTCCCGACGGAGATTATCTCCGTGTCATAGCTTTTTTTCATCATCCCAGCGGCACCTTCTCTATTCCCTGTATCGCCTCTTCAACGAGCGCCGCGACGTCAAGCGCGCTCTCCGCCTCCGCGACCTCGTCCAGCTTCGGTCTTGTGCGCGGGTGGCGCGGCGTGAACACCGTGCAGCAGTCCTCATACGGCAGTATCGACGTGTCAAACGTGCCTATCCTCCGCGCGAGGCGGACGATCTCCTCCTTGTCCATGCCGATGAGCGGCTGGAGCGTCGGCAGGTCAGTGACGGACTGCGTCACCGCCATCGCCTCCATGGTCTGGCTCGCGACCTGACCGAGGTTTTCGCCTGTGACTATCGCCTTGGCGTTGTTGGCCTTTGCAATGCGCTGGGCGATGCGCATCATGAACCGGCGCATTATCAGCGTGAAATACTCCTCCGGGCATTTGTCGCGTATCTCTTCCTGTATGTGCGTGAACGGCACGATCTCCACGGTCATATGCCCGCAGTACGCCGTCAGCAGCTCCGCCAGCTCCAGCACCTTCTCCTTCGCCTGCTGCGAGGTATACGGGAACGAGAAGAAATGCACGGGGATAAGGTGCACGCCGCGCTTTGCGATCATATAGCTGGAAACAGGGCTGTCGATGCCGCCGGAGAGCAGCGTCACCGCCGTGCCGTTGCTGCCCACGGGCATGCCGCCCGCGCCGGGGATGGGCGCGCCGTGCACGTAGGCGGCGAGATCGCGCACCTCGATGTGCACGGTGAACTCTGGCTCGTGCACGTCCACGCGCACATTGGGGTACGCCTCGCTCAGCTCCCCGCCGACGTACTGGCTGAGCTCTATGCTCGTCATGGGGAAGCTCTTGTCGCTGCGCTTGGACTCGACCTTGAAGCTCTTCGCGCGCTCCATGTCCTCTCTCAGATACTCCTTGGCCAGCCGCGTTATCGCGTCCTTGTCCTTTTCGCACGCGGCGGCGCGCACGATGGCGACGATGCCGAACACGTGCGTGAGCGCCTCTATCGCCGCGTCGATGTCCGCGCCGTCCTCCTGCGCCTCGACATACACCGTCGATTGGATGCAGTACACGCGGAACTTGCCTATCGGCGCGAGACGGCGGCGGACGTTCGCCATGAGCTTTTGTTCAAAATATCTGCGGTTGAGCCCCTTGAGTATTATCTCGCCGAGCTTGAGCAGAATAATATCATTCATAGTCTGGACCTCGGTTCCCTTGAATTTTTCGGCTGCTATTGTACCATACTATTTCAAAAAGCGCCACAAAAAAGCTCGCCGACCGGCGAGCTTTTTTGAAAAGTGGTATATTAGTAGTTCTCTGCGTGGACCTCGAAGTAGCTCTGCGGGTGATTGCACGTCGGGCAGACGTCCGGTGCCTTCGTGCCGACGACGATGTGACCGCAGTTGCGGCACTCCCACACCTTCACCTCGCTCTTGGCAAAGACCTCCTGTGCCTCCACATTGTGCAGCAGCGCGCGGTAGCGCTCCTCATGGTGCTTCTCTATCTCGCCCACAAGGCGGAAGCGCGCGGCAAGCTCCGGGAAGCCCTCTTCCTCCGCGGTCTTCGCGAAGCCCTCGTACATATCTGTCCATTCGTAGTTTTCGCCCTGCGCCGCCGCGAGGAGGTTTTCCGCCGTGCTGCCGATGCCGTTGAGCTCCTTGAACCAGAGCTTCGCGTGCTCCTTCTCGTTCTCCGCAGTCTTGAGGAAGAGCGCCGCTATCTGCTCAAAGCCGTCCTTCTTTGCCTTGCTAGCAAAATAGGTGTACTTGTTGCGTGCCTCGCTCTCGCCGGAGAATGCCGCCATAAGGTTCTTTTCGGTCTGCGTGCCTGCGTATTTGCTGCTCATGTTCGTGCTTCCTTTCGTATTTACCTCATTATTTTATTGTACTTATGATCTCCATCTGAATAAATCAATAATGATTATCATTATTGATTTATTCTGTGTTTGTACTATACCATTATATTCTGCGCTTGTCAAGCCAATATATTTACAAACGACTACTTTGAAAACTTGTCACAAAAAATTAATAAATTTTTTTGCAAATTTGCCCTCAGGGGGCTTGAAAAAAATCTAAAGTGTGGTATTATAAGCACCGTTAGCACTCCCAGTGTTTGAGTGCTAACATGATAAACAGTAAATAATTATTTGGAGGTATATAAGCAATGAAACTCAAACCGTTGGCTGACAGAGTGGTTCTCAAGCAGAACGAAGCCGAGGAGCGCACCTCCTCCGGCATATTCCTCACAGCGTCCGCGCAGGAGAAGCCCGAGGTCTACGAGGTCGTGGAAGTCGGCCCCGGCGGCATGGTGGACGGCAACGAGGTCAAGATGATCGTCAAGGCCGGTGAGAAGGTTCTTGTCGGCAAGTACAGCGGCACCAAGGTCAAGCTCGACGAGGTCGAGTACACCATCGTGCGTCAGTCGGACATTCTGGCTGTTATAGAGTAAACTTTACGGGAGGTTTTATATCATGGCTAAACAGATCATATACGGTGAAGAAGCAAGAAAGGCTATCGAGCGCGGCGTAAATCAGCTGGCCGATACCGTCAAAATAACCCTCGGCCCCAAGGGCCGCAACGTCGTTCTCGACAAGAAGTTCGGCACTCCGCTGATCACCAACGACGGCGTGACCATCGCCAAGGAGATCGAGCTTGAGGACGCTTTCGAGAACATGGGCGCACAGCTCATCAAGGAAGTCTCCACCAAGACCAACGACGTCGCCGGTGACGGCACCACCTCCGCCACGATCCTTGCCCAGGCAATGATCAACGAGGGGCTGAAAAACCTCGCCGCGGGTGCAAATCCCATGGTCATGAAGAAGGGCATCCAGAAGGCGACCGAGGCGGCTGTTGATGCCGTCAAGGCAGCGTCCCAGCCCGTGTCCGGCGCGAAGGACATCGCCCGTGTCGGCACCATCTCCTCCGGCGACGAGCATATAGGCACGCTCATCTCCGAGGCCATGGAGAAGGTCAGCCAGAACGGCGTCATCACCATTGAGGAGTCCAAGACCGCCGAGACCTATTCCGACGTTGTCGAGGGCATGCAGTTCGACCGCGGCTACCTCTCCCCCTACATGGCGACTGATATGGACAAGATGGAAGCCGTCATTGACGATGCTCTCATCCTCATCACCGATAAGAAGATCTCCAACATTCAGGAGATCCTCCCCCTGCTTGAGCAGATAGTCAAGGCCGGCCGCAAGCTCCTCATCATCGCTGAGGACGTCGAGGGCGAGGCTCTTGCCACCATCATCCTCAACAAGCTCCGCGGCACGTTCACCTGCGTGTGCGTCAAGGCCCCCGGCTTCGGCGACAGACGCAAGGAAATGCTTCAGGATATCGCCATCCTCACCGGCGGCCAGGTCGTCTCCTCCGAGCTCGGCATGGAGCTCAAGGATGCCACCATCGACATGCTCGGTCAGGCGCATCAGGTCAAGGTCACGAAGGAGAACACCGTCATCGTCGACGGCGCCGGTTCCTCTGAGGACATCAAGGCCCGCGCCGCACAGATCCAGCACCAGATCGAGACCACCACTTCCGAGTATGACAAGGAGAAGCTCCAGGAGCGTCTGGCAAAGCTCTCCGGCGGCGTTGCCGTCATCAAGGTCGGCGCTGCGACCGAGACCGAGATGAAGGAAAAGAAGCTGCGCATAGAGGACGCGCTCAACGCGACCCGCGCCGCTGTTGCCGAGGGTATCGTTCCGGGCGGCGGCACCGCTTACGTGCTCGCCTCCAAGGCTGCCGACAAGCTGGTCGCCACGCTTGAGGGCGACGAGAAGACGGGCGCTGCGATCATCGCGAAGGCTCTGAAGGCCCCGACGATGCAGATCGCCGCGAACGCCGGTCTCGAGGGCGCTGTCATTCTCAACAACGTCTATAATTCCACCGAGGCCAACTACGGCTTCGACGCCGCAAACGACAAGTACGGCGACATGATTGCCATGGGCATTGTCGATCCGACCAAGGTCTGCCGCAGCGCTCTGGAGAATGCCGCCTCCGTGGCCGCAATGGTGCTCACCACCGAGAGCCTCGTTGCCGACCTGCCGGAGAAGAATCCTCCCATGCCCGCTCCCGGCGGCGACATGGGCGGCATGTACTAAGCCGTCAAAGATAACGGACATCATAATGTAAATCGCGCCTCCCGGACCAAAACCGGGAGGCGCTTTCTTGTTGCAATGTCTGTATTCCTAAGATATAATCATAGCGTAATTTGTCTACGACCACGCGGAGGTATTAACCCATGTATTTTGAATACGGCGAGGCGGAGCTTTCCTACCTGCGGCAGAAGGACAATCGCATGTGCGAGGTCATTGACCGCGTCGGACATGTCGAGCGCACGGTTGACACAGACCTTTTCTCCTCCGTCGTGCACCACATCATCGGCCAGCAAATATCCATGAAAGCGCAGGCAACCATCTGGCAGCGTATGCATGACGCCTTGGGCGACGTGAACGCGGAGACAATCATCGCCGCCGGTGTGCCGCGGCTTCAGGCGCTTGGCATGACGTTCCGCAAGGCGGAGTACATCGCGGATTTTGCCCAGAAGGTCCACAGCGGAGCATTTGACCTTGACGCTGTCTGGCATATGTCCGACGAGGACGCCATCCGCGCGCTTAGCAGTCTGAAAGGCATCGGCGTCTGGACGGCGGAAATGATACTGCTGTTCTGCATGCAGCGCCCGGATGTTTTCAGCTACGACGACCTTGCCATCCAGCGCGGGCTGCGCATGGTCTACCGCCACCGGGCGATCGACCGCAAGCTTTTTGAAAAATACCGCCGACGCTTCAGCCCCTGCTGCAGCGTCGCGAGTTTATATCTTTGGGCTGTGTCCGGCGGCGCGATACCCGAACTAACCGACCCCAAACCGAAGAACAAAAAATGAGAGGAGACCCTCAAGGGGACAGCATTATGCGCAACACATCGCTTTGTTATATCGAGCGCGGGCGGGATTATCTCATGCTGCACCGCGTGAAAAAAGAGAACGACGAGAACCGCGACAAGTGGATCGGCATCGGCGGCAAGTTTGAGGAGGGCGAAAGCCCGGAGGAGTGCATGCTGCGCGAGATGCGCGAAGAGACCGGCCTGACGGCGGTGCGCTGGCGCTTCCGCGGGATAGTGACGTTCGTGTCCGACGAGTGGGGCACGGAGTATATGCACCTTTTCACGTGCAGCGAGTATACCGGCAGTCTCCGCGAGTGCGACGAGGGCGTGCTGGAGTGGCTCGACAGAGACGCGCTGATGGATATGCCGATATGGGAGGGCGATAAGATATTTCTCCGCCTTCTCGACGAGGACGCGCCGTTCTTCCTGCTCAAGCTCTCATACAGCGGCGACACGCTCACGCGCGCCGTGCTCAACGGCCGCGACCTCCCCGTGGGACACGGCAGGGAGTGAATATCATTTTCCCGCGCTCTCTATTATCCTCTGTATTTCATCCTGCGGTACTGCGGGTGAGCAGGAGACCGAGTAGGCAAATCCGTCCTTCTGCCACACCGCGCCGGAGAATTCACCGTCCTTGCCGCGCAGCTCTGCCTCCGCTCCGTTTATCTCCACGGTCAGCACTGTCCCATACACGTTATAATCGCCGGATATATCATCGCTCCCGCGTGCTTGGCGGAACGTGACCTCGTCATCACCGCTGCGGTAGCTGATCTGCGCCATATCGCCCCAGTAGGCGCAATACTCGATCTCCTGTGCCTCGAACGGCAGATAGCCAAGCTCCGCCACATCAAAGCCGAGCTTTTCCGACAGCTCATCGCGCCCCGCACACTCCTCGATACCGTATACGGCAGAGACTCCGAACGGCGCATCCGCGCTCTCCTCCGGCGCAGTATCCGTCGCGCGACGGAAGTCCGACACGGAGAGCGCCGCGAATATGATGAGCGCGGCACACGCGGCAAGGGCGAGCGCTGCGGCAAGGCAGAGAACAAGTGCGATAATATTTCTTTTCATAATTAAGCCTCCTTTCATGGCAGTCTTTTTGACCGCTCTGTCATATATACGGCTGAGCACGTGAAAATGTTGCACCCCGCAAAAAATTTTTTTATTTCCGAGACTGTGCGCAAAAGCCCGCAGAGGGATCTGTCCCCCTGCGGGCTTGTCTATGTGTTGGTATTCAGACCGCCGTGTTCGTCAGCGCGAGATAGATGCACGCGCCCACGCGGATGCGGTCGAAGTTCATACCGGGGTTGAGAAATTCCAGCATGGACTTGGACGAGCTGTAATTCAGCCCGTAAGCGGAGCATATCCCTGTCACCGTCTCGCCGGAGACTATCTTGTGCTCCACCACAGTGTACACTGGCGCGTCCGCGCTCGTCACGGGCAGCAGCAAGCTTTGCCCCGCGCGTATCTTGTTGAGGTTTGAGAGCTTGTTGAGCTTGAGTATCTGGGAGGAAAACGTGTTGTAGTTGAGCCCTATGGCGTTATATATGCCGGTGAGCGTCTCGCCGCTCTGGATGGTACGGCGGATGATATAGTACTTCACCGTGTCACCCGTTGCCAGCGTAATGGATGGATCGACGCTGCCCGTTCCAGTTCCGGCCGGCGTGGTAACGGTGTTCCAATAGGAGGGGTAGACCTGATCGCGCCAGTTCGGCTGTGAAGCCGCACCCGAGCTGCCCACCGTCGTCCCCGGAGCGACCGTGCCGGTGGTCGTGCCCGTGCCGGTCGCGGCGAAAGACTGCGTGAGATACGCGGCGCGCTCATTTGACGCAGGCAGATACAACACGCGCCCCACAGCGATCTTATCCAGCTGCGCATCGGTCGTAAATCCGTTGAGTGTTTTTATAATGCTCTTATACGTGTAAAAGTCAACGCCGAGCTTCTGGCATATGCCGAAAATCGAGTCGCCGCTCGCCACCGTGACGGACACGACGTCGCCCTCGGCAAAGGCGGTCACGCTCAGCGCGGAGACCAGCGCGCAGCACAGCAGCACACACGCAAGCATCTTTGTCATTCTTTTCATCGTCTTGTTCCCCCAAGCATCTAGTAAACATAATATAGTTTACAGCATATTGTTTAAGGTTGCAAGCCCTTTTTACACGTTTCGCGCAAAATTCTGTTGATGTGGGGAATGGAGGAACAATGAAACAAAAGACACCCTGGGTTGGCAGGGTGCCTTTCGTTTTATATTAGGGGGATAGGAAAATAGCGAATTAGGGTGTCGCCGTGGCGGTTGCAAGCTCAATGTCAAGCGTGACAACTCCGCTCTCTTTTATTGGCTTTTCTATTTTGAAAGAGCCGACGCCGTCTTTCACTGTTGCCGCGGTATCGAGCGTCACAGCTTTACCGTCGGAGTCAGTGTACGTGACTATCAGCTTGCTGACGATCAGACCTGCATCCTTCGGCTTCACGGTTACAGTGTCTCCGGTTTTTACCTTTCCTGTGACAGTGTCGGAGGTTCCGGTAAACACCTCTTTCTCATTTACGCTGACTACCTCTTCGGCAGCAGCACCTGCTCCGCGTGTAATTTTCATATCGTGCTTGTTCAGCGCGAAGGTCACAGTGACCTCGATGTTCTTAGCACCATCGGGCACGATGAACTGATATGTGCCGTTCCCATAATCCTTGATTGAGGTAAGCTCCTTGCCGTCAACTACGACCTTGAGGCTTGAACCGACGTCATAGGCGTCCTTGTCGGCTGTCGCGGTGACGGTGACGCAGTCGCCCGCTTTCACAGTGCCTCCCTCGTTCGGGATAAGGTCAGTGACTGCCATCGTTGCCGTGCCGCTGCCGACGGTTATGAGCTTGATGGTCGCGGGCGTGTCCTTAAGAGTGAGTGCAACATACACTGCACTGTTGGGCACAGTGAAAGTTACTGATGTCCCAGTCTCGTTGATAACAGGCTTGACTGCATCGGTGATGTTGTTAGTCGCCGGATCGTCACCCCACAGAACCACATTGCTGATGACCTTGCTGCCGTCTGCGGGAGTCACCGTAACAGTATCACCCACGCGAGGCACTGCAATATCAACATTTATTGCAGGTGCACCAGTAAGTGCAGTAACAGGACTCTTTGCGCCCGGTATATCGAGAGTGAATTTGACGTCGGATTGCGGCTTGCCCAAAATGGGTACTATATTCTTGCTATCTGCTGTGCCAAACTCGAATACAAATGCGCTACCATCCAAATCAGCATCAAGAAGCTCTTTATGCTCTACACCGTCAAAGTCTACATAAGAAAGATATGCCGTACTACTACTTGTATCACATCCTTTATTAGGTTCAACCTTGACTTTAATCTTGCTGCCAATTCCTATAGCCACGGTAGCATTGGGGGCATCAATCTTGGTATCGTTGATTTCGGTTATCTTACCGCCGGTGACATTTGCAACGAGGTCATACTTGTTGCTGTCCTTGAGCGCGTAGCGGACATGGATCTCGCAGGCGCCGGACTCGACATTGGGCATCGTGAAGTAGTAATCACCGTTGGTGTACTTTTCGGCCGCATCGCTGTTGGAGTTGTAGAGCACCCAGATACTCTTGATCTCGAAGCGCTCATCCTTACCGCTGGGATTCTCGCGGATGATGACTGTCTTGCCGGTCTCGACGCCATCTGTGATGCTATCGACCATGTAAGCTTTCTTACCGACCCCTACACCGGTATCTCTGGTGATTGCCTGTTTCTCGCCGTCGACCAGAACATCGACCTTGTAAGTGTTCGTCGGGCTGACGCTGCCTTCATCGCTGCCGAACTCATAGACTATCTTCAAGCCTTGAGCGACGGGGACAAACTCGACCTCGACAGTGACTGCGCTCTGCGGGAGAGTACCGGGCTTGACGATGTACTTGCCGTCAGAAGTAGGCTCGATTACCTTTTTCTCAACGAGCAGACCATTCGCGTCGGTATAGCTCATGTAGACCCTGTCGAGCTTATAACCGGCGGCGGGCTTGATGTCGGTGATCTCCGCGCCATAGGTAAGCTGCGCATTTGCAGGAACGGTATACGTGCCGTTTTCAGAAGGCTTGGCATCGATCTTGAAGTAATCGTCCTTATAGACGGGTCTGATGATGACGTCCTCGAGCGGCATGGTGAAGCAGCAGGTGGTCTCTGTGAGCTGCGTGACCTTTATCTCGGTGGTCTCATCGTACACTTCGGCATTCTTGGGATAAACCTTGATAGCCTTGAGATAGTAGCCGGGGAGAGATTCGTGGGATATGATGACGCTCGTGCCGGCCTTGACATACAGCGGAGCCTTGTTCGGGTTGAGCAGCTGACCCATGCCGTCCATACCGGTGAAGTCGGTGTAAGTGACATTGTCGATGGTACACTTTATAACGCCCTTGGCAATGTTGGTGCCGTCAGAGGTGATGCGCTGATACCAGATGTTGTGCATGAGGTTGGTGACAGCGGCGGTAAAGTCAACTGTGACATTCTCTGCGGGCATCACGAAGCTGTGATCAATGGGATCGTAGCTGCACTTTGTGGTGATAGGCTTGCCAGAGGCATCAAGTATCTGAACCTTGTTCCAGTCGAGCGTATACTCGCTCTTGGTGGACGCGCGAATCCAGACCTTGGAGCCAGCCGCGACACTGTCGGTATAACCAAGAGAGGTCATGTATTCGACCTTACCCCAAGTCTCGTTCTTTTCAGGAATAACAAGATAATTGGAGGTTACCTTGTAGTTCGCGATCTCTTTGAACTTGACGTACAGGTCGACACGGTTATTCTTAAGCGTCTCGCCAAGCTTCGGAAGCTCGAACTGATATTGACCTGTCTGTGCGTTCCACTTCACTTCTTGCGGTGTGCCGCCATCATAAGCGTAATAAATCTTTTCAAGCTGGTAGCCGATGTTTGCGGACGGGCTCACAACGATGGTGCTGCCGCCAGCGGCCCACATCTCAACAGTGTAGCCCTCAGTACCCGCCTTATCGCTGAGCGTGCGGCCGAGTACGGTATAGCTGTTGCCCCAGTTCGGGCACTTATCGTCGCCATACAGCGGATTGTTGCCGATTGCCGGGTGACCAACAAGCTTGACAGACGGCTTGAAGTCCACACGGACGCGCACATCGCAGTCGGGCATGATGAATTCATTGGTGTTGACAAGGGTGTAGCTGCTGCCGTCGGCGTAGTACAGAGTTATCGCGCCGGCCGCGTAGCCGCTCTTCACGCCCCAGGTGTTCACGTAGAGCTTCACGCCTGCGCCGCAGCTCGTGATGGCCGTGCCGCCGGCGGCGGTGACGTTGAACGAGCCGAGAGTTCCGTTGGAGCTGTCGAGCACAACGCGGTGATAGACATAGAACTTGACGTTGACATTGACCGCGTAATCGGGCATCGTGAAGGTGTTGCCCTCGCCGAGGTTAATGACCGTGCTGCTGTCGCCGACCTTGCTGACAGTGCTGAGATAGTAATAGTAAGCCTTGGTAGAGCTGGCCTCTATCTTGACGGTCTGTCCGGGAGACGCGGAGGTGACCTCCTTGCCGTCGACCGTAATCTTGACATTGCCGTCGGGGTTCTCCGCGACGTTGATGGCAAACTTCGCGCTGGAGGTGGGCTTGACAATGGCGACGACAGTGACTGGGCTGTCCGGCATGTCAAAGCTCATCTTGTCAATAGCGACGGTCTTGGTGAAGTTATCGTAGTAGACCTTGATGGACTCAAGGACGTAGTTATCCTTGGGCGCGACCTCGAGGGTGACGCGCTCGCCCGCCTTCGCGTACTCGGTGACGGTGTCGCCGATCTTCGCGGTGATGGTAGCGTTGGTGACGTCGGTGAAGATCCTATTGCCCTTGGTGGGGTTATAGTCGGGGTCGACCTTGAACGTCGCCGTGACCGTTACGGGGAAGTTGGGCATGGTGAACTTGCCGTTCTCCACCGCCACGGAATCGCGGTAATCGTTATATGTAACTCTGACATGGTCGAGCATGAAGCCGGTGGCGGGGGTGGTCTTTATAGTGACCTGCGTGCCGGCGTATGCCTTGCTGACAGGCGTATTATCGACCATGGCGACAATGCCGCCGTTGGAGGAGGTGTCTATCTTGATCTCGGACTGCTTCGACTGCTTGAACGTGACGCTGACAATGGCAGAGTACGAGGGCATGACGAAGCTGTTGTTGGTGACGGTGGTGGTCGTGGCAGTATCGCCGACCTTGCTGACCTTTATGGTGTCAACAGCGTAGCCCGTGTCGGGGACAGCAACAATATTGACGAGCTGACCGGCGGAAGCGGTCTTGACGCTCTTGCCGCTGACCTGGAGGTCAAAGCTGCCGTTTTTCGGCGTCTCGCTGACGAGATTGTAGGCGCCGGAGTTGTTGACAGTGCCGGTGGTCGTGTTGCCGCCGGTCGTGCCGCCGTTGATGGTGTTGTCAACGGACACAACGCCGGAGACCGGGATGTAAAGTATCTCGCCGACGCGGAACGCGCCGAGGTTCGTCCTATTGTTGAGCGACTGGAGCATCGCCTGGGCGCTGTTGTAATTCAGACCGTAATCACCGCAGATGATGTTGTAAACACTCTCGCCGGAGCGCATGGTGTGCGCCATGACGGTGGTGTAGGTCGAGCCCGCGAGACCGGGGTTGGTCGTGGGCAGGAGAAGGGTCTTGCCCGCCTGAACAGCGTTAATGGAACGGAGGTTATTGAGCTTGACGATCTGGTTTGCATACGTCTTGTAGCTCAGACCCCATCTGCCGTAGATGCCGCCGATGGTCTCGCCCTTCTCGACGGTGTAGGTGGCGAGGTAGTACGCCACGTGGTCGCCCGAAGGCAGCGAGGAGACCGTGCCGGTCGTGAGGCTGCCGCTGGTCGTGCCGCCGGCAACGGTGGTGCCGGTCGTGGCGGAGTTGACGCCGCCGTTTGCGAGCGACGCCGCCGCCTGATTGCTGACAGGCAGGCTGATCTGCGTGCCGACAGCAATTTTATTGAAGGCGCTCTCGCTTGTGAAGCCGTTGAGCTTCATGATCAGGTTTTTATAGGTATAGAAATCTATACCCCTCGCCTGGCAGATGCTGAGAACGGTGTCTCCCTTCGCGACGGTCACGGTGGTGACCTGCGCGTCGGCGGATGCGGTCGTCGCAAACACCGAGAACAGGGAAACGAGCATAACCAGCATCATGATGAAACTGATGAGCCGTTTTTTCATGTTTTTGCTCCCCCTAACCGACCCTTGCCGGGCCGTAATTTTACTGAACCTTTTTCCCGCCCGTGACCGTCTTTCAGGCGGTCCGCGGGCAGATCCTAATATAAATGTTAAGCTCGACCCTCGCTCTTTTCAGCGCGTTGGGTTCGATGGGCTTACTTTTCGGCTGCGGCGGTCGTGGTGCTGTCGATATTGACGACGCCGCTGATCGGGATATACAGCGCTTCGCCGACCTTGAACGCGGCGAGGTTGTCCTTCCCGTTGAGAGTTTTCAGCATGTCCTGATTCACATTGAAGTCAAGACCGTAGCCTGTGGTGATGACGTTATACACCGTCTCGCCGGACTTCATCACGTGCTTCATGACGCTGTAGCGCACATCCGTACCGGCCGCGGCGACGGTGGTGGGCAGAAGAAGCTGCTTGCCGACGCCTATCTTATTGAAGCCGGAGATGTTGTTGAGCGCGAGGATCTGATTGGTGTAGGTCTTGTAGCCCAGCCCCCACTCCTTGTAGATGCTGTTGATGGTGTCGCCCTTCTGCACCTGATAGTTGACGATGTAGTAGCCGACAGTGTCGCCGCCGAGTATCTGCGTCGCCATGCCGGGCTCCTTGCTGGCGGACGTTGTTCCGGCAGCGGTCTGGGAGTTCGACGGGGTGATGGTGACAGACGCGGCAGCGGCGGAAAGCGTCTTTGCCGCGGCCTCGGACACCGGAACGGCGAACTGCCCGCCGACCTTGATATTGCTGAACTCGCTCTCGTCGGACACATTGTTGAGCGCCATGACGATCTTCTTGTAGCTGTAATAATCAAAGCCGTACTTCTTGCAGATGCTGATGACCGTGTCGCCCTGGGCGACGGTCACTATCGTGACTGTGGGCTCGGCGGATGCCGTGACCGTTATCGCGGAGATCATTGCCGCCATCATAAGTACAGTCAGCAGCAAGCTTATCATTCTTTTTTTCATTTTGTTCTCTCCTGACATTTTTGCCTCTTGCTGCTTATGACGAAAATCAGCGTTATATGTTCCCCATGATTCGGTTACAATATTACTACAAGTTCAAACAAATTGCAAGAGGTATTTTACAAAAAGAATCGAAAAATTACAGAAAAATTTCAATAAAATATGCCGACTTGTTTACATAATTTTATACAATGCGCTGATTTGGAAATTTGAGGCGTTTATTCGTCGTAGCCCATCGGGTTTTTTGACTGCCAGGCCCAGGTGTCGCGGCACATATCGTCAAGATCATGCTCCGCTCTCCAGCCGAGCTTTTCTGCGCTCTTGTCGGGGCTGGCGTAGACCGTGGCGACGTCGCCGGGGCGGCGGGCGACGATCTCATACGGGATATGCCTGCCCGTGACGCGCTCGAACGCCTTGACCATGTCCAGCACGCTGTACCCCACGCCGGTGCCGAGGTTGAAAACGCTCTCGCCGCGGTGGGTCTGCATATACTCTATCGCGGCGACGTGACCGCGCGCGAGGTCGACAACGTGGATGTAATCGCGCACGCCCGTGCCGTCGTGGGTGTCGTAGTCATTGCCGAAGACGCTGAGATGATCGCGCCGACCGATGGCGACCTGCGAGATGAACGGCATGAGGTTGTTGGGGATGCCCTGCGGGTCCTCGCCGATGAGCCCGCTCTCGTGCGCGCCGATGGGGTTGAAGTAGCGCAGCAGCACGACCGACCAGTCGTCGATTGCCTTGGCGGAGTCGCGGAGGATCTGCTCATTCATGTACTTTGTCCAGCCGTAGGGGTTGGTGCACATGCCGGTGTGCGAGCTCTCGCGCAGTGGCATCTCGTTGTCGGCGGAGTAGACCGTCGCCGAGGAGGAGAACACGATGTTCTTCACGCCGTGGTCGCGCATCGCCTCGCACAGCGTCACGGTGGAGAAGAGGTTGTTGTCGTAATACTCCAGCGGCATGCGCACGGATTCGCCCACGGCCTTCAGCCCCGCGAAGTGGATGACGCAGTTGATGTCGTGCTTGGCGAATATCTCGTCGAGCACCCTGCGCTCGCGCACGTCCTCGGCGTAGAAGTCGACATGCTTGCCGGTGATCTCTTCCACGCGCTCTATCGCTTTCGCCTTGGAATTGACGAGGTTGTCGATCACGACGACCTCCATGCCCTTGTTCAGAAGCTCCACACAGGTGTGGCTGCCTATGTACCCGGCTCCTCCTGTAACTAATACCTTCATAGTTCTTTCTCCCGTTCTTTTTTTATTTATAATAATAGTAGTTTATAACTCAATCCAGCAGCTGCTCGGGGTATACGCCGTCGGCGCGCATCTTCGCGATGGCGGCCTTGAACGGCGCGAGATCGTCCTTATACGTGATGCCGTACCACGTCTCGTGGCAGTTGAGCACGCGCACACTGCCCTCGCCGGCCTTTATGAGGGCGTTTGCGACAAACGGCAGGAAGTATTCGCACTTGAGTGGATTCTTCGGCACATTCTCATCCAGCCACGCGGGGAAGCGGCGTATCAGCTCGTCCATCATCGAGTGGGAGAAGCCCCAGCAGTTCATGGACACCTGCGTCTCACCTGGGAGCGGGAAAAACGTCGTGCCGTCCTCGGTGTACGCGCCGTCGCTGCCGCGCTTTTCAATGTGCGTGCGCTCCACCACATCCGTGAGCAGTCCATTCTCCACCTGGCAGATGCCGCGCGCGACATGCCCGCTCTCCGTGACGGTGTTGCGCAGGAGATAGGCGACCATGGCGTGCTCGTTCTCGGGCTTATCTGAGGTGAGATAGTCATAGAGCGCGGTGTAGGCCGTGCGCCCGTAAAAATCGTCGGCATTGATGACAGCGAAGGGACCTTCCACAGCGTCGGCAGCGCACATGACGGCGTGGCCTGTGCCCCACGGCTTCACGCGCCCCTCGGGAACAGCGTACCCCTCGGGCAGACGGTCAAGCTGCTGGTAGACATACTTCACGTCGAAATACTTCTCCGCGCGGCGGCCGACAAAGGACTTGAAGTCGTCTTCTATCTCATGCTTTATAATAAACGCAACCCTGCGAAAACCGGCACGGTAAGCGTCGAAAAGCGAAAAGTCAATGATGGCATGGCCATGGTCGTCGACCGGGGTTATCTGCTTGAGACCTCCGAAGCGGCTGCCCATGCCCGCGGCAAGAATAACAAGAGTAGGCTCTTTCACGGATGTTCACCTCATTATTTCATATTTTCAGAGTATATTTGTTCACATGGTCATCGCTTCGCGGCAGTAGAAATTAAACTGCCGCTCGCGCTCGAGCGTGGTGGAGTCCATATGCCCTGGGTAGACCTCATAGTCGCCGGGGAGCGAGCAGATCGTTTTCAGCGACTCAAGCTCCTGATCCAGACTGCCGCCGTCAAGGTCGGTGCGCCCGCAGCTGCCCTTGAAGAGCGTGTCGCCGACAAAGAGTGCATTCACGCACTTGAGCGTCACGCCGCCCGGCGTATGCCCCGGCGTCGCGATGACCTCAAAGCTCATTCCCGCGGCATCGACAACATCGCCGCCGGAGTAGTGCCGCCCGTTTTCGGGCAGGTTGAACGGAAAATGCATTGACGGGGCGTTCTTCGCCTCATCCAGCGCGTTGATGTACACCGGCGCGCCCGTCTCCTCCGCGACAGCGTTCGCCGCGCCCACATGGTCAAAGTGACCGTGCGTGAGCATGATTGCCCTGCACTTGAGACGGTTGTCCTCGATATAGTCGAGGATTGTGTTGCTCTCGTCGCCGGGGTCGATCACGACGCACTCAAGCGTGTCCTCGTTCGTCACGATGTAGCAGTTGGTCTCCAGCTGGCCGACGGGTATGGTTTTTATAAGCATTGCTCAAAGCTCCTTTGTGTCCAGAATTATTGTGATGGGGCCGTCATTGACGGACTCGACAAGCATCTCGGCAGCGAAAACGCCGGTCTGCACATTAAAGCCGCGCGCACGGCACAGCTCTATCACCTTTTCGTAGAGGGGTATCGCCGTGTCAGGGCGCGCCGCCTTGGAAAAGCCGGGGCGGCGGGACTTGCAGTCGGCAAAAAGCGTGAACTGACTGATGATGAGCAGGTTCGCACAGCCCGCGTCGACGGGGTTGAGGTTCATCTTCCCGTCCGCGTCGTCGAACACGCGCAGCCCGCATATCTTGTCGGCTATCTTCTCCGCCTCGCGCTCGGTGTCGTCGCCGTGCACGCCCAGCAGCACAAGAAAGCCCTGTCCTATCTCTCCGTTTATCTTACCCGCGATCTCGACCGACGCCGAGCGCACGCGCGTTACTACTGCCCGCATATGCTGTGGTCTCCTTTATTTATAGATAGTATTATCGGTCATTCCTTGCCGTTTCTGATCACCTGCGTCACACCGGGCACGCTCGTCAGACGCGCCATGATGTATTTCAGCTCCGCCGCGCTCTTGACCTCGAGCGAGATGGTGCATATGCCTATCCCGGCGGCGTTGTCGCGCGCGGAGAGGTTGCGCACCTTGGCGTTGAGACTGTTGAGCACGGTGGCAATGTCCATCAGCAGCGCGGAGCGATCCTTTGCCACTATTATAATAGTGGTGACATAGCTGTCGGTAATCTCGCGCGCCCATGAGACGTTGACCCAGCGTCCCTCGTTCTCCGGCTGCATGAGGCGCTTGTGGTAATTCTCGCAGTCGCGCCGGTGGATAGAGACGCCCTGACCGCGCGTGATGAAGCCGACAATGTCGTCCCCCGGGACGGGGGTGCAGCAGCGCGAGAACTTCACAAGGCAGTTGGAGAGTCCCTCCACAAGTATGCCGTGCACCGCCTTGCCCTGCTTCTGCGCGGTCTGCTCGCGCCGCTCCGCCGCCTCGGACATCTTGTCGACAACGGTCTTTTTGTCCGCCTTCGCGTTCGAGCGCGAAAGCTCGTCCTTCAGCCGGTTGGCCACGCGCTGTGCCGTGACGCCGCCATAGCCTATCGCGGCGTAGAGGTCGTCCGTGTTCGCGAACGACAACCGCTTGAGTATGGGTGTGATTATCTCCTCGTCGAGCGCGTCGTCGAGGGCAATATCGTTGTGGCGGAGCTCATCCTCGAGCATGGCGCGCCCGCGTATGACATTCTCCTCGCGGCGCTCCTTCTTGAACCACTGCTTTATCTTCGTGCGCGCGGAGCCGCTTTTTGCCATGCTCAGCCAGTCGCGGCTGGGTCCCGGCGCGGACTTCGACGTGCGTATCTCGACGATGTCGCCGTTTTGCAGTGTGTGGTCATAGGTGACGATGCGCCCGTTGACCGTCGCGCCGACCATGTGGTTGCCGACGTCGGAGTGGATGGAGTACGCAAAATCTATGGGTGTCGCCCCGGCGGGCAGGTTTATCACGTCCCCCTTCGGGGAGAACACGAAAACCTCGTCGGAGAACATATCTATCTTGAGATTGTGGAAAAAGTCCGTCGCGTCGGAGTCCTGCTGGCTTTCCAGCAGACGGCGCACCCACGCGAACTTGTCCTCGTCCCCGCTCTTCACAGCGGCGCTGCCGTCGCCCATTTTATACTTCCAGTGCGCGGCAATGCCGTATTCCGCCGTGTGGTGCATTTCCCACGTGCGTATCTGCACCTCGAACGGGATACCCTCCGAGCCGATGACCGTCGTGTGCACACTCTGGTACATGTTCGGCTTCGGCGTGGAGATATAGTCCTTGAAGCGCCCCGGAACGGGCTTGAACATATCA
This sequence comes from uncultured Oscillospiraceae bacterium, assembly GCA_934572335.1. Lineage (GTDB taxonomy): Bacteria > Bacillota > Clostridia > Oscillospirales > Oscillospiraceae > Limivicinus. The sequence goes on along the minus strand of CAKTKU010000001.1, from coordinate 143,743 downwards.
TGGATAACGCCGAGGACGTTGTAGCAGTCGGGTATGGTGTCGACGATGACGCGGAAGGCGCACAGGTCGAATATGCCGTTCATGCTGAGATTCTGCGCGTACATCTTGCGGTAGATGCTGTACACGTGCTTTATGCGGCAGTAGATAGTCGCGTCTATGCCCTCGGCGTCGAGGCGCGCCTGAATCTTCTGCTCCATGGAGGACATGAAATCCTCCAATATCGGCATTTTCTCTTCGAGCGAGCGGGTGATCTCCTCATACCCCGTGGGGTCGAGGTATTGCAGCGACAGATCCTCCAGCTCCCACTTCGCACGCTGCATGCCGAGGCGGTGCGCGATGGGGGCGTATATCTCCATCGTCTCCAGCGACTTTGTCCGCTGCTTCTCCGGCGTCTGGTACGCCATCGTGCGCATATTGTGCAGTCGGTCGGCGATCTTGATGAGGATGACGCGGATATCCTTCGCCATTGCCATGAGCATTTTGCGCAGGTTCTCCATCTGCTCATCCTCTTTGCTGGTGTACTGCACGCGCGTCAGCTTCGTCACGCCCTCCACTATGTCCGCCACCGGCTCGCCGAACTGGCGGGCGATGTCGGCGTGGGTGAGGTTCGTGTCCTCTATCACGTCGTGCAGCAGCGCCGCGACAATGGAATCCTCGTCCAGCCCCATGTCCACGGTGATGTCCGCCGCCGCGACGCAGTGCGTCACATAGGGTGAGCCGTCGCGCCGCTTCTGCCCGGAGTGCGCCATGCACGCCGTCTCATACGCCGCGCGTATGCGCCCCAGATCCATCTGGTGCCCGCTCTCCTTTATCTTCTGCTCAAGCTCGGCGTACATCTCGTCCGGGTCGAGCGCAGCGGGCGCGGGCTTCACCTGCGGCACCTCCGGCTTTATTCCGCTTCTCGCTTCCGTCGGTGCTTCCTGCGCCGCTGTCGTTTTCACTTCGTTCTCTGCCATTATCCTACCCTCACATTGCCCGTTTGAGCGCGCGTATAAGCCGCGTGGCTTCCAGATCCGCCTTGCCGTCTATCGCGGAGCACCGAGCGCCGTATATGCCGCCGCCCGCACTCTTTAAAAGTCCCGTTTCCAGCAGCACCATCAGGCACAGGCAGAACTTTTCCGGCTGCATGCCGGGGATGCACTGCGCCGTGACCGCCGCGGCATCGTCCCCGGCGACAAAGCCCTTGCCTATCCCGCGCCACACTCGGATGAAGTCCGCCCGGTTGGGGCAGTAGCGCGCGGCGGCGTACATCGCGGAAGCGTCCGCGTCGAGTATGGCGGTGCACAGCGGCAGCGCGTCGTGCGCCCTCAGCGCGGAGACGAGCAGCTGCACCGAGACATGCCCGCGAAACTCGTTTATCTGCGGGCAGAACGCCACGTCCACAAGCTCCCCCTCGCGTATACCCAGCTCCTCCGCCGTGTGCGAGAAGAATATCCCCTCAAAGTGCGCGCCGCCGAGCGCCGCGCGTATGCGCAGGTGCCGCCCGCCGCCCACGGCGCTCGCGCTCTCCAAGAGTGCGCCGCTCATGCACATAAGGGGCTTGGGGTTGCCGTTGCCGTAAGGCTCCAGCAGATCGAGCGAGCGGACGCTGTCGATGCCCAGGAGCTTCGGGTCGTTTATCAGCAGGTCGCACTGCACCTCCGGCAGTGCGGCGGGCTTATTATTCTTATAGTATTCCGCGAGCGCCGCACGGAAATCATCCAGCTTGTCGCGGCTGATGTTCAGCCCCGCGGCGAGCGCGTGCCCGCCGAAGCCCAGAAGGTGCTGCGAACAGGCGTTGAGCGCCTCGAACAGGTTGAACCCGCCGTAGCTGCGGCAGGAGCCCTTGCCCACGTCGCCGTTGAGGCATATCATGATCGACGGCAGCGAGTAGTGCTCGGCAAGGCGGGAGGCGGCAATGCCGATGACCCCCTGATGCCATTTGTCGCTGGCAAGGACAATGGGCGCGTCCGGCGTTTCGCCCGCAAGACAGGCGTTCGCGTCCTCCCATATTTCGGTCTCTATGCTCTGGCGGCGGCGGTTTAGCTCGCACAGCTCCGCGGCGAGCGCGGCCGCCTCGCTTTTATCCGTGCTCATGAGGAGCTTTGCGGCGGTCTCCGCCTGACCAAGCCGCCCCGCGGCGTTCAGCCGCGGCGCGAGGGCATAGCCTATCGTCGCGGCGGTGAGCTTGTGCGCGTCAATGCCGGACTCCTTCATCATCGCGGCGATGCCCGCGCGCGGGTCATCCTCCAGCTTTTTCAGCCCCATGCGCACAAGGCAGCGGTTCTCCCCCGTCAGGGGCATCACGTCCGCCACCGTGCCCACGGCGACAAGGTCGACATATCGGCGCAGCATCTCTTCGCTCCCGCCCTCGACCGCGCACACAAGCTTGAGCGCCATGCCCACGCCCGCGAGATTCGGGTTTGGATAAGTGTCGCCGCTCTGGCGGCAGTCGATCACCGCCTCCGCCTCCGGCACCTCGCCGGATTTGCACTCGTGGTGGTCGGTTATCACCATGTCTATCCCGAGCGTTCGGGCGTAGCGTGCCTCCTCCGCGGCGGTTATTCCGCAGTCCACGGTTATCACCAGCGTGATGTCCTCGCCCTTGAGCACGTCCAGCGCCGCGCAGTTGAGCCCATAGCCCTCCTCGTTCCTGTCGGGGATGTACGCGCGGCACTCCAGACCCTTTGAGCGCAGATAGTCCGTCAGAAGGCAGGTGGAGGTTATGCCGTCCACGTCGTAGTCGCCGTAGACCGCCACACGCTCGCGCGTGTCTATCGCGCGGCGCACGCGCGCCACAGCCTTGTCCATGCCCATGATGAGCATCGGGTCATACACGCACTCGCTCCCGCCGTGTATCATCTCGTCGGCGGCCTGCGCCGTCTCTATCCCTCGCAGTGCCAGCACCGCCGCCAACAGCGGCGGATAGCCCGCGTCTGTCAGCTCCTTTGGTATATCCGGCTTTTTGAACGGAATGCGCCACTCTTTACTGTTCTTACTCTTCATATTCGTTTCTTCTCTTGCAGCCATATATTTCTTTTCATTTCATCATACCAAATCTGTTGACATAATTCAATAGGCGTTGAGAAATTTGTTGACATAATTCGTGAATTTTTTTCGTCCGTCCGTTTTCGTCTTGACCGCGGCGCGCCCGTGCGGTATGATACAATCAATTATCCGAAGAAAGCGTAAAGTGTATACTAAGTATATGCTATTTATATAATGAGAAGATTTTCTGCACTGATAATGACCGTATCCCTCGCCCTCGCGCTGTGCGCCTGCGGCAGCGCGGACGCGGCGGACACGGCGTCAGACGGGCGGCTGGAGATCGCCGCAACGGTGTTTCCCGCCTACGACTTCGCGCGCGAGATCGGCGGGGAGCGCGTGTCCGTCACGCTGCTCGTCCCTCCCAGCTCGGAGGCGCACAGCTATGAGCCGACGCCGCAGGACATTCTCCTTTTGGAGCGCTGCGCGCTGCTCGTCGCGAACGGCGGCGAGAGCGAGGCGTGGCTCTCCTCCGTCACGGACGGGCTATCGCGCATGCCGGAGACGGTGTATATGCTCGACTGCGTCAGTGCCCTTGCCGAGGAGACGCGCGAGGGGATGCAGTCCGGCGGCATACTCTCCCGCGGGCACGACCACGGCGGGCACGGCGACCACGAGCATGATGAGGAGTATGACGAGCATGTGTGGACCTCGCCTGTCAACGCCATTGAGATATGCAATGTCATCTGTGACCGGCTGTGCGCGCTCGACCCCGCCGGGGCGGAGCAGTACCGCGCGAACTGCCGCGCGTATACGGCAAGGCTCGCCGCGCTGGACGCGGGCTTCCGCGATGCGGCGGACGTAGCTTCCTGTCATACGCTCATCTTTGCCGACCGCTTCCCCGTGCGCTATTTTGTGGAGGAGTACGGCTTTGACTACTATGCCGCGTTCCCAGGCTGCGCCGACGACGCCGAGCCGTCCGCGCGCACGGTCGCCTTTCTGATCGACAAGGCGCGCGCCGAGCGCGTCCCCGCGGTTTTTTATATCGAGTTTTCAAATGAGAAGATGGCGGACATAATATGCGAGGAGACCGGGTGCCGAAAGCTCCTCTTTCACTCGTGCCACAATGTCACCGCCGCACAGCTCGCAGATGGCGTGAGCTATCTTGAGCTGATGGAGCAAAATCTTGTGAATCTGAAGGAGGCATTGGGCTGATGGCGTTACTCCGATGCACCGATCTGTCCTTTGCCTATGACGGCAAGACCGTGGTAGAGGGCGTGAATTTTGAAATTGAGCAGGGGGACTACCTCTGCATCGTCGGGGAGAACGGCTCGGGCAAGTCCACGCTGATGCGCGGGCTGCTGGGGCTGAAAAAGCCGAGCGCAGGGATCATCGTACCCGGCGACGGGCTGCGCCCGACGGAGATAGGCTATCTCCCGCAGCAGAGCGCCGCCCAGCGCGACTTCCCCGCGAGCGTTTATGAGGTCGTGCTCTCAGGCTGCCTCAACTCCCTCGGCCGCCGCGCGCACTACGGCAAAGCGGAGCGTGAGCGCGCGGAGCTGAACCTTGAGCGCATGGGCATAGAGGAGCTGAAGAACGAGAGCTATCAGGCGCTCTCCGGCGGACAGCAGCAGCGCGTGCTGCTCGCCCGCGCGCTGTGCGCAACGAAGAAGCTTCTCCTCCTCGATGAGCCCGTTACCGGGCTCGACCCCATCGCCACGCAGGAGATGTACAATCTTATAAAGCTCGTCAATCTCTGCGATAATATCGCCGTCATAATGGTCTCGCACGATATACACGAGGCGGTGCGCTACGCCACGAAGATACTCCATCTTGGGCACAGCCAGCTCTTTTTCGGCACGGCAGCGGAGTATAAGACCAGTCCGCTCGCCCGCCGCTTTCTGGGAGGGAAAACGATATGAGCGCGATACTGACGATGTTTTCCTACCATTTCATGCAGCGCGCGCTCATCGTGGGCGTGCTCGTGTCGCTATGTGCGGCGCTGCTGGGCGTGTCGCTCGTTTTAAAGCGCTATTCCATGATCGGCGACGGGCTGTCGCACGTCGGCTTCGGCGCGCTTGCCATCGCCTCGGCGCTGGGGCTCGCCCCGCTCGCGGTGGCGGTGCCGGTCGTCGTGACGGCGGCGGTGTTTCTGCTTAGGCTTAGGCAGAGCAGCCGCGTCAAGGGCGACGCCGCCATCGCCATCATCTCCTCCAGCGCGCTCGCCATCGGTGTGATAACCGTGTCGCTCACCACCGGCATGAACACCGAGGTCTCAAGCTATATGTTCGGCAGCGTCCTCTCGCTCAGCCGGGGCGACGCGGTGCTCAGCGTCGTGCTGTCGCTCGCGGTGCTCACGCTCTTCGTGCTCTTCTACCCGCGCATCTTCGCCGTCACGTTTGACGAGGACTTCTCCCGCGCCACAGGCACGAACACGGAGGTATACAACACGCTCCTCGCCGTGCTGACCGCCGTGACGGTGGTGCTGGGCATGCGCATGATGGGCGCGCTGCTCATATCCAGCCTTATCATCTTCCCCGCGCTCTCCGCCATGCGCCTGTGCCGGAGCTTCCGTGCCGTTGTTATTACGGCGGCGGTCATCTCCGTCGTGTGCTTTCTTGTGGGCATGACCGCGTCGTATTTCCTCGAAACGCCGACGGGCGCGAGCATCGTCGCGGCGGATCTTCTGGCGTTTGGTTTGTCATATGGCATAGGAAATTTCGGCAAACGCTGAGGAAAATATATAAATTGCCCAAAATCCGCGCTTGCGACAGGAGCCGCCGCGTGCGGTTTTGGTCATGTAGCCGTCTTGACGCTGTCTTGACGGAATGATATAATTTTGTCAAAATGAAAACCATGAGGAGGTTTATCAAATGAGAACAATAGCACCTATTGAGCTTGGCATTGCCGGCAGCGGCACTGCCTATCGCAACCTCGCCCCCGCGCAGCTCGTTGAGGCAGCGCTCCGCCGCGGTGAGGGCACCCTGTCCGACACCGGCGCGCTCGTCGTAAAGACCGGCAAGTACACCGGCCGCAGCCCTGACGACAAGTTCATCGTTGACACCCCCGCCGTCCATAACGAGATCGCATGGGGCAAGATCAACGTCCCCATTGAGAAGGCAAAGTTTGACGCCATCAAGGCAAAGATCCTCGCCTATCTCCAGAATAAAGAGATCTTCGTGTTCGACGGCTTTGCCGGCGCGGACCCCAAGTACACCAAGCGCTTCCGCATCATAAACGAGCTGGCGAGCCAGAACCTCTTCATCCACCAGCTTCTCATCCGCCCCACCGAGGAGCAGCTTGATACCTACGTCCCCGACTACACCATCTATGCCGCCCCCGGCTTCAAGTGCATCCCCGAGGTCGACGGCGTCCACAGCGAGGCCGCCATCATCATCGACTATGAGGCGCACGAGGTCATCATCTGCGGCTCCGGCTACGCGGGCGAGATAAAGAAGAGCGTCTTCTCCGTCATGAACTACGTTCTGCCCAAGGAAGGCATTCTCTCCATGCACTGCTCCGCCAACATCGGCGACACCGGCGACTCCGCCGTGTTCTTCGGTCTGTCCGGCACGGGCAAGACCACCCTTTCCGCCGACCCCAACCGCAAGCTCATCGGTGACGACGAGCACGGCTGGTCCAACGACGGCGTGTTCAACATCGAGGGCGGCTGCTACGCCAAGTGCATCAACCTCGAAAAAGAGCATGAGCCGGAGATATACGGCGCGATCAAGTTCGGCGCGCTGATGGAGAACGTCATCGTCGACGAGACCGGCAAGCCCGACTTCTTCGACGGCTCTCTCACCGAGAACACCCGCGTCGGCTACCCCATCGACTATATCCCCAACGCCGCCATCCCCGGCGTCGGCGGTCAGCCCAAGACCGTCGTGTTCCTCACGGCGGACGCCTTCGGCGTTATCCCCCCGATCTCCAAGCTCGACAATGACAGCGCCATGTACCACTTCGTCTCCGGCTACACCTCCAAGCTCGCCGGTACGGAGCGCGGCATAACTGAGCCTGTCACCACGTTCTCCACGCTCTTCGGCGCTCCGTTCTTCCCGCTCAACGCCTCCGTGTACGCGCAGATGCTCGGCGAGAAGCTCAAGGAGACCGGCGCGAACGTGTTCCTCGTGAACACCGGCTGGTGCGGCGGCGCTGCCGGCACCGTGCCCAGAATTAAGCTCAAGTACACCCGCGCCATGGTCACCGCCGCTCTCGCCGGTGAGCTGAACGACGTCGAGTACGAGCTTGACCCCATCTTCAACCTCAACATCCCCAAGTCCTGCCCCAACGTCCCCGCGGAGATACTCAACCCCCGCAACGTCTGGACGGACAAGGCCAAGTATGAGGAGTCCGCAAAGGCGCTGGCAAAGAAGTTCCAGGAGAACTTCGCCAAGAAGTACCCCGATATGCCCGCGAACATCACCAATGCCGGCCCCAAGGCGGAGTAATAAGCATATTATGTATAAAAACGCATACCGGTTCGCCCGGTATGCGTTTTTTATTTAAACGTCTCTCTCAGCAGGTCAACAAACTGGTGCAGCACGGGGTTTGTGTTCCCCTGCTGCCACGCGGCGATTATTTCTTCCTCCTCTTCCTCGCCCGTCATCGGCACAAAAACAAGGTTGTCCGCGTTGCGCAGCTTATCCGTGAAGTACGCGGGCAGGATTGATATGCCCTCCTCCGCCGCAATCATCATCAGTATACTCTCCGCGTCGCACGAGCGGAAGAGGATATTGGGCTTGTAGCCCGCGTTTTTATAAAGCTGCATGAAAAATGCGTCCCCGTAGGAGTCGTTCGCGCTGTCGGGCGACATATAGAGTATCGTCTCCCCGCGCAGCTCAGCGCGGCTCAGCTCCCGCCGCCGCGCGAACGGATGCCCCGCGTACATCGCCGCGACGAGGCGCGCCCGCTCCACGGTCATATATTCAATGCCCGGCTGGTTTTTGAGATTGGTGCTGTCCCATGTGAATATCACGTCGTACTCCTGCTGCTGCAATCCCGCGGCCAGCTCGTTCGTCGGGCAGCGGTAAAAGCTTATCAGCACGCTGCTGTTCTTCTGGTGGAATCGCCGCATCAGCACCGAGAGGTCGCTGCGCTCATACCCGCGCACGTAGCCCACGCGCAGGCTGCCCGCCAGCCCCGTGGACGCGTCATGCACCCGGTCGAACGCCTGTGTCATGCGCTCAAGTATCGCCTTCGCCTCGATGAGGAATATCTTCCCCGCGCTTGTCAGCGTGATGGGGCGGGTGCTCCGGTCGAACAGCGCGCAGCCGAGCGTGTCCTCCAGCTGGCGTATCTGCTGGGTGATCGCGGTCTGCGTGATGTAAAACTGCTCCGCCGCCTTGGTAAAGCTCTGGCTCTCCGCCGCGGCGACAAAATATTTCAGCTGGTTGCGGTTCATGTCCTGTCTCTCCGATATAATAAGTTTTTCTTATTTTATCATGTAGAAAAGGGTCTTGTAAAGGTGGATTTTCTCAGATAATATAAGCGCATCTGAATATTTAATTTTTGGGAGAGAGACAAATATGGAACGTGAATCCTTCGGCTCGCGATTGGGCTTCCTGCTCGTCAGCGCGGGCTGCGCAATAGGTATAGGCAATGTGTGGCGCTTCCCGTATATCACGGGGCAGGACGGCGGCGGGCTTTTCGTGCTGATCTACCTCATCTGCCTTCTGATAATGGGCGTGCCCGTGCTGACGATGGAGCTTGCCGTCGGCCGCGCTAGCCGCAAGAGCGCGGTGCTGTCGTACAGGACGCTGGAAGCGCCGGGACAGCGCTGGCATATCCACGGCTGGTTCTGCATGCTGGGCTGCTATGTTCTGATGATGTACTACACCACCGTCACCGGCTGGATGGTCAGCTATTTCGGCAAATTCCTCACCGGCACCTTCCACTCCGGCATGGACAGCTCGTCCGTCAGCGGTGTGTTCGGCTCGCTGCTCGGCGCGCCGGGCGAGATGGCAGTGTGGACGGAGCTTGTTGTCATCGTGGGCTTTGTCGTCTGCTCGTTCGGTCTGCAAAAGGGGCTTGAGCGCGTGTCGAAGTACATGATGATTGCGCTGCTGGCACTCATCCTCGTCCTCGCGGTGCACAGTCTGACGCTCCCCGGTGCGGCGGAGGGCATGAAGTTCTATCTGCTCCCCTCGTCGCAGAGCATCCAGAGCGTCGGTCTCGGCAGGATAATCACGGACGCGATGAATCAGGCGTTTTTCACGCTCAGCCTCGGCATCGCCGCCATGGAGATATTCGGCAGCTATATGAGCGACAAGCACACCCTTACGGGTGAGGCGGTGCGCATCTGCGCGCTGGACACGTTCGTCGCGCTCATGGCTGGCACGATTATCTTCCCCGCGTGCTTCTCGTTCGGCGTTTCGCCCGATCAGGGGCCGTCGCTCATCTTCGTGACGCTGCCCCAGGTGTTCGTGAACATGGCGGGCGGGCGCTTCTGGGGCACGCTGTTCTTCCTCTTCATGGTGTTCGCGAGCCTTTCCACAGTGCTTGCCGTGTTTGAAAACATCCTCGCCATCTGCATGGACACCTTCGGCTGGAGCCGCAAAAAAGCCGTCGCGATCAACTTCGTCATCCTCGCGCTGGCAAGTCTGCCGTGCGTGTTCGGCTATAATATCTGGAGCGATCTGCACCTCATCGGTGGGCGTGACGTGCTCGACAGTGAGGACTTCATCGTCAGCAATCTCCTGCTGCCGATCGGCTCGCTGGTGTATCTGCTGTTCTGCGTGAGCAAGTGGGGCTGGGGCTTTGACAAGTACATTGCCGAGGTCAACCGCGGCACAGGGCTCAAGCTCTCCGCCAAGCTCAAGCCGTATTTCCAGTGGGTGCTCCCTGTGCTGATTCTGATAATCATCGTGCAGGGCTTGATATAAGGAAAGTATAAAAGGCAAAAACAGCGCCGCGCTCGGTTGAGCGCGGCGCTTTCGCCACGGCGCTGAGACGCGCCGATCGTCGCCATCTGATCATAAATCAGAATTGTATAGAAATGCTAGTTTATGCCTTCTCAATTTCCTTAAGAAGATTGCCGTTGCTGTCGTAGATCTTGAGCATGCCGTTTTCAAGCTTCACGGTGAGCTTTTCGCCGGAGACCTCAAGGTCGCTCAGGTCAACGTCGAAGACGACTTCGCCGCCGTACACGACCTTGAGCGAGTTCTCGGAATACTTAACAGTTACCTGCTGACCCGCATCATCGAGAAGGGGCTTGACATCGACGGAGACAAGCTCCTTGTCGCCGCTCTTTATGGTGACGACATTGTTCTCGTTGAGAACGGTCACGACCTCGGACGAGCTTGCGTTCTTAACGGTCGCGATGTCAAGGTCAATGACGAGATTGGTGTCAAGCTGGATGGAAGCCTCGGTCACGCCGCTCTCTTCAAGCGCGGAAACGGACTTTATCGTGACTTCCTGCGGGGCAACGGCGTCGCCGTTGCTGTCGCTCACGGTAATCTTTGCGGTCGTGCCCTCGATTGTCACGGTTGCCTGATTGTCGCTGCTGTCGCTCTTTGCCTCGACGAGCTTGTCATCCGCCTTGGCGGCGGGCTGTGCGGGCTCGGCCACAGCAGGGGCAGACGTGGGCGCGGGGACAGTGTAGGTCTCGCCGTTCTTGACCTCGACGCCGTTGATGAAAAAGCTCTGTCCGCAGACATTGACTATCACCGCACCGGCAGGAATGTCAGTGTAAGAGTTGAATTCCTTATTTATCGAGTGGACAGTTATGGGCTGACCCAAGCGCGCGGCATTCACAATGTTCTCGTTTAAGCCGACAAATGAATACGCACCGAACCCTGCATAGAACATACCGTCAACTTCGATGAGCGGAACATTTTCAGAAGTGAAGTCTATTATACTGGCGTCGTTGAATATTCCGCTGCCGCCAATGGTATAATTCATCTTGATGATCTTGCCGCTGAAATTGCCGTAAAACAGCCCTACCTGTCCGCCGTTTTCGGTACCGACCTGTCCGAAGAGTATGCCCTTGCCATCTTTTCCGGCTCTGAACGTGCCCTTATAGATGTTAACCCAACCGGAATAAGGATGCTTAATACTGCTGTCGTAACCGTTTGCGATCAGTGCGCCAGATTCATTGGTGAACTCGCTGCCTTCTGCATTTATCTCCGTGAAACCTATGTTGAGCAACACGGGCTTGTTGCGCGATCTGAACGTGCCTCCGTTTATAGTGAGACCGATAATGTTGTCGCTGCAGTTTACAACGAGGGCGTTGCTGTCGTCGTCGCTCTCGGTGGTGAACATGCCCGCGTTGATGGTCGCGTTGCCGACGTTGTAGATCACCGCGCCGGTACCCTTGCTGATGTACGTGCCGCCATCAATGGTCAGAGAGCCGTTATTATAAATAACCGCGTCTGCGCCATTGTTGACGACGGTGCCTTCACCCTCGATCCTGAGACTGCCATTATTCGTAATGGTCGAGGCAGCGGTCCTGTTGGTCAGGGTCTTGCCATTGAGGTTGAGGATGATATTCTGCCCCTCGCCAATGGTAATATTCTCTTCGACGTTCTCAACGAGCGTTATCGTCGTTTCGCCATTCGTCGCACTGTTGATAGCGTCTTGAACTGTAGAATAAATCACGTCACCGATAGAGGCCGAACCGCTCGATGCGGGTGCGCCGCTCTCGCCCTCGCCCTCAAGCGATGCGATGCCGGTGCTGACTTCTGCGTCGGTGCTGTCATTCTCTCCTTCGCCGGACACGTCGCCGCTCTCTTCCTCTTCGGAAGGCTCCGCGGGATCGTCGGGTATCGGCTGTTCAGGCTCCTGTTCGCCCGGCTCCTGCTCGTCCGGTTCTTCGGGCTGAGTGGGGTTTTCAGGCTCAGCGGGTTCCTGTTCAGGCTCGGAAGGCTGCTGTTCAGGCTGTCCGATGGTCTGTTCTCCCTGCTCGACCACGGGCGCATCATCCACGCCCTCTTCTGCGAAAGCGCAGGTCGGGATAAGCACGAGACACACTATAAGCGCAAGTATGACCGCAATTGCCAGTTTGTTTCCTTTCATAGTTTTTCCTCCTTTCTTCCAAAATTTATATTATCCCCAAAGGAACAAGGGGGTAATACCGTGGTAATTTTCGCAGTTGTGTATAACTGCGAAAATTACCTATTATTTCGGAAATATATCTGGAAGAATTGCCCTGTGATTTGTTAAAAATGATATTGAAATCGAACCAAAACTGTGATAAACTAATCAAAAACTTGAACGCGGTCATTAATATATGGCTAAGCATGCACAAAAGCGTTCAAATATTTTTCGCAGTTATACACAACTGCGAAAAGTATACATCCCGAAACGAATATATATGCCCGCGCCTCTTGTATCTTATGCACAAATCAAACCCCGGAGCACTGCGAATCGTGATTCGCAGTGCTCCGGGGCTGCTGTTTTGATCTTAAATTGTCTCCGGCCTTAGCCGCCGTAGCCGTACTGTGCAGCGGCAGCCATGTCGGCCTCCGCGGCACCGACGTAGTACCACCCGCCCTGCACCTCGCGCGTGCAGCCGTAGCCGTATATGTCGTTATACATCACGTCGAGATCGTTCACGGTCAGCTCCTGCACATAGGGGTTGAGGTGCTCGTTTATCATGTTCAGCCAGTCGTAGAGCACTATCACCGCGTAGCTGTACCCGCCTATCATCTTCGGTGCATTCGGCATCGTGTAAAAGCTTATATCCTCGCTCCTGCACATGAGCGCCTGACGCATGAAGTACGCGATGTTCTTCGCGCTCAGATCGGTCACGAGCGAGTCGGACAGGATGTCCAGCACCTTGCCGACGTTCGGGATGTTGCCCAGCGAGATGAATTGGTCAAAGCACGCCTTGAGGAACTTGTGCTGCATATCGATACGCCCGATGTCCGCGCTGGCATACCCCGCGCGGTAGCGCACCAGCGCCATCGCCTCGGAGCCTGTCAGATGCGCCTCACCCGCGGGCTTGTATATGTACATCTCCTGCCATACATCGTCGTAGTATATCGGCTCGTCAAGGTACATGTCTATGCCGCCCACGGTGTCAACGATGCTGACAAATGCGTCAAGGTCAATGAGCGCGTAGCAGTCCACCTCAAAACCGACAACGTCCTTTATGCGCTGCTTGAGCGCGTCTATGCCGCTCTTGCCGAGCTGCTCGGCGTTATAATACACGGCGTTTATCTTGCGCATGTCGCCGTCCATATTCAAAAGCGTGTCGCGCGGAATGCTCACAAAGTCCATCTTGTGAGTGTTCGTGTCCACCCGCCCGACGACGATGGTGTCCGTGTGCCCGGTGTACATATCCAGCCCCGCAAGGAGCACGGTGTACACGCCGTCGTGCCGCTCATTGTCGGGCGCGATGCCGCTGTCGAGCACCGGGGTCGGCGTGGGGGACGGCGTCGCCGCGGCGGCCTTGGTTTCCGCCCCGACAGTCTCCGCGGACTGCTGGGCTGTCTGTCGCGCGGCGTTCTTCTCCTCCGCGCGCAGCGGTGCCTGTTCCCAGATGAAGTACGCCGCGATCGCCGCCGCAAGCAGCACCGCAATGACTATAAGTGCTATTATCAGCGCCTTACCGGCGCTGTGCTTTTTCTGATGCATTATCTCGCCTTCTGATGATACTGTTCTCTAACCGCCGCGGTCACACCGTGGCGTACATTTTGCTGTAATAATCCAGATAGTCGCCGGAGATGACATGGTCGACCCAGCTCTGATTTTCAAGATACCACTGGATGGTCTCGTGCATACCGCGCTGGAAAGTATACTCCGGCGCCCAGCCGAGGGTCGTGGTGATCTTGGTGTTGTCGATGGCATAGCGCCGGTCATGACCGGGGCGATCCTGCACGTGCTCAATGAGGCTCGCAGGCTTGCCGAGCTCGTCGAGGATGAGATTGACGATCTCTATATTCGCACGCTCGTTGTTGCCGCCGATGTTGTATACCTCGCCGCGCACGCCCTTTTCAAGCACCGTGCGTATGGCGGCGCAGTGGTCATGCACATGCAGCCAGTCGCGTATCTGCATGCCGTCGCCGTACACGGGCAGCGCCTTGTTGTTCTCGGCATTGTGGAGCATGAGCGGGATGAGCTTCTCCGGGAACTGATAAGGGCCGTAGTTATTCGAACAGCGCGTGATGTTCACGGGCATACCGTAGGTGTTGTGGTACGCGCGCACGACAAGGTCCGCCCCCGCCTTTGACGCGGAATACGGCGAGTTGGGGGCGATGGGCGTGGTCTCGGTGAACATGCCGGTCTTGCCAAGCGCGCCGTAGACCTCATCCGTGGACACCTGAAGATACACAACGCCCTCGCGGTACTCGCGCGAATACTTGTTGTTCGGGTCGAGCTTCCAGTGGCGCTTGGCAGCGTCGAGCAGCGTCTGCGTGCCGACGATGTTCGTTGTGAGGAACAGCTCCGGCTCAAGTATGCTGCGGTCAACGTGCGACTCCGCCGCAAAATGGACGACCGTGTCAAAATCGTACTTATCGAATATATCCCCGACAAGCTGCTTGTCGCGTATGTCGCCATGGACAAACACATAGCGCTTGTCCCCCTGCACAGGCAGGAGGTTTTCAAGATTGCCCGCGTAGGTCAGCAGGTCGAGGTTGACAAGAAGCTCAATATCCTGCTTTTCCCGCAGTATGTACTGCACAAAATTCGAGCCGATAAAGCCCGCGCCGCCTGTAACAAGAACTCTTTTCATATTTCACCCTCCGCAACACGTCTGAGATATTGACCGTAATCGGTCTTGAGCATGGGCTGCGCCAGCTGCATGAGATCATCCGCGGTTATGTACCCCATGCGGTACGCGATCTCCTCCACGCAGGCAATGTACAGTCCCTGGCGCGACTGCACGATCTGCACGAAGTTCGCCGCCGCCAAAAGGTTTTCATGCGTCCCCGTATCAAGCCACGCGAGCCCGCGCCCGAAAAGCTTGACCTTGAGCTTGCCGCGGCGAAGATACTCGTTATTAACGCTCGTGATCTCCAGCTCGCCGCGCGGCGACGGCTTGACGCCCTTTGCGATTGAGACAACATCGTTGTCGTAAAAATAAAGCCCCGGCACGACGTAGTTGGATTTGGGGTGCTCCGGCTTCTCCTCGATGGAGACGACGTTGTGCGCCTCGTCAAACTCCACAACGCCCAGCCCCTCCGGGTTCGGCGTGTAGTACCCGAAGATGACCGCGCCCTCGGTGAGCTGCGCCGCCTCCTTCACGCCGATGCTTATGCCGCCGCCGTAGAAGATATTGTCGCCGAGGATGAGGCAGACGCTGTCGTCCCCGATGAAGTCCTCCCCGATGATAAACGCCTCGGCAATGCCGCGCGGGGCGGACTGCACCTTATAGCTCAGCTCAAGCCCGAGCCAGCGCCCATCGCCCAGCAGTTCTTTAAACGCGCCGATGTCGCGCTCGGTGGAGATGATGAGTATCTCGCGTATACCGGCGAGCATGAGCACTGACAGGGGGTAATATATCATGGGTTTGTCGTAGATCGGAAGTATCTGCTTTGATATGGAGCGGGTGATGGGGTAAAGCCGCGAGCCTGTGCCGCCGGCGAGTATTATTCCTTTCATATCCGCGTCCCCTTTCTTCTGCAAAATGATACCTAATTATATACTCCCATTCTGTATAAAGCAAGCAAATAATGCAAAAGGGAACAAACTGTGAACAAAGCTCAAGGTGCTTGTAAGGTCACGAAAACAATGCTATAATATGTTTTTGAAAAAATATTATCATTACATGGAGGTTTTACCATGACCAGAATAGACATATTTTCCGGCTTTCTCGGCGCGGGGAAGACAACGCTCATCCGCAAGCTCATCGCGGAGGCGTACAAGGGCGAGAAGCTTGTGCTGATAGAGAATGAGTTCGGCGAGATCGCCATTGATGGCGGCTTCCTCAAGGACGCCGGCGTGGAGATCACCGAGATGAACTCCGGCTGTATCTGCTGCACCCTCGTGGGTGACTTTGAAAAGGCACTCAAGAAGGTCATGGACGAGTACGCGCCCGACCGCATCATCATCGAGCCGTCCGGCGTGGGCAAGCTCAGCGATGTTGCGCGCGCGGTGGAGCAGGTCGAGGGCGCGTCCATCGGCGCGAAAGTGACCGTTGTGGACGCGGGCAAATGCCGCATGTACATGCGCAACTTCGGCGAGTTTTTCAACGATCAGGTCGAGAACGCGGACATCATCGTCATGAGCCGCACCGACACCGCGCCCGAGAGCAAGGTCGTCGCGGCGAGCGAGCTTCTGCGCAAGCTCAACCCGACCGCCAGCCTCATCACCACGCCGTGGAGCAAGCTCGACGGCATGCAGATAAAGGCCGCGATGGACGGCGACGCGCTGCAAAAGGAGATGGAGCACATGGAGCATGAGGCTCACGAGCACCATCACCATCATCACGACCATGACGATGACGATCACGAGTGCTGCTGTGGTCACGACCACGACCATGAGCACCACCACGACCACGATGACCATGACGAGCATGAGCACGAGCATCACCATCATGATCATGACGACCATGACCATGATCACGGCGAAGGCTGTACCTGCGGCTGCCACGACCATGACCATGACGAGCACGACGGTCATCATCACCATCATCACGCCGACGAGGTGTTCACCTCCTGGGGCGTGGAGACACCGAAGAAATTCACCGAGACGGCGCTGCGCGCCATGCTAGACGAGCTTGCCGACAGTGATAAGTTCGGCACCATTCTGCGCGCCAAGGGCTTTGTCGACGCCGCCGACGGCGAGTGGATATACTTTGACTACGTCCCCGGCGAGGCTGACATCCGCCGCGGGAACGCCGCCGTCACCGGCCGCCTGTGCGTGATCGGCTCGAAGCTCAACGAGGCGGCGCTGAAGGAGCTGTTTGAGATTGAGTAACAAAACAAACGACATTCCCGTATACCTCTTCACCGGCTTTCTCGAGGGCGGCAAGACAAAGTTCATTCAGGAGACGCTGGAGGACAAGCGCTTCTGCAACGGCGAGCGGACGCTGCTGCTGGTATGCGAGGAGGGCGAGGAGGAATACGCGCCCGACCAGTTTGCCGACAAGAACGTCTTCATCCGCGAGGTCGAAACGCCGGAGGAGCTGAACGCCGGAAAGCTCGCGGGCTGGCTGCATGAGACAGAGGCCGACCGCGTCGTCATCGAGTATAACGGTATGTGGCTGCTGGACGTGCTCTACAACGCGATGCCGGAGGGCTGGATGGTGTATCAGGAGTTCATGTTCGCCGACGCGACCACGTTCATCAGCTACAACGCCAATATGCGCCAGCTCGTCTACGACAAGCTGAAAAGCTGCGAGCTGGTGGTGTTCAACCGCTTCAAGCCGGACATGGACAAGATGGAGTTCCACAAGATCGTGCGCGCCGCGTCCCGCCGCGCCGACATCGCGTATGAATACGCGGGCGGCAAGGTAGAGTATGACGACATTGTCGACCCGCTGCCGTTCGACATCGACGCGCCCATCGTCGAGATCGGCGACGCGGACTTTGCCGAGTGGTATCGCGATATGTCCGAGGAGCCGAAAAAGTACGAGAACAAGACGGTGCGCTTCAAATGCCGCGCGCTCGTGCGCAAGAAAATGCCGGAGCACAGCTTTATCGTCGGCCGGCACGTCATGACCTGCTGCGTGGAGGATATCCAGTTCGCGGGGCTGGTGTGCCAGTGGGACAAGGTCAACACCGTGCAGGACGACACGTGGATCATCCTCACCGCGCGCATCAACTTCAAGTTCAACCGCGCCTATTCCCGCAAGGGGCCGGTGCTGACATACATTGATGCCGAGCCCTGCGAAGCACCGGAGCAGCCGGTGGCAACATTTTACTAGGAGACGGGATATGCGATACAAGTGCCTCGTTTTTGACCACGACGACACCGTTGTCGACAGCACCGCCACAATACACTACCCCTGCTTTGTCGAATACACGCGCACGCGCTATCCGGGGAAGAAGTGCACGCTGGAGGAGTATTTCATGCGCAACTTCGACCCCGGCTTTCTCGAGTTCTGCCGCGATGAATACGGCATGGACGACGACGATATAATCGACGAGACGGAGTATTGGCGCGCATGGGTCGACGGACATATCCCCACCGCCTACCCCGGCATAAAGGAGATAATGGAGCGCCAGCGCGCGGAGGGCGGGCTGATCTGCGTCGTGTCGCACTCGATAGACAGCAACATTCTGCGCGACTATAAGGCAAACGACCTGCCGGAGCCGGACGCGGTGTACGGCTGGGAGCGGCCCATGGCCGAGCGCAAGCCGAATGCTTTCCCACTGGAGGACATCATGCGCCGGTTTTCTCTCGCACCGTCGGAGCTTCTGATGATAGACGACCTCAAGCCGGGGTACGACATGGCGCTCAAATGCGGCGTGGACTTCGCCGGTGTCGGCTGGAGCAGCGATGTGCCGCAGATCGAAGCGTTCATGCGCGAAAACTGCCCCAACTACTTCAAGACCGTCGCGGAGTTTGACAGGTTCCTGCAAAGCTGAAAATCACAATACCGTACAGAAAGCCGGGCGCTTCATCCAAAGCGCCCGGCTTTCTGCTGCATATTGATATGTATGCTCACTGTTCGCGCACCGTGTAGCCCTGCGCGCGCAGCGCGCCCAGCAGACTCTCCCCGTGCTCGCGCCCCGCGACCTCGCACGCGACGTGCACGGTCGTCTCGTTGGGGTTGAGCCCGAGACTGAGCTTGTCGTGCTCGACGGTGAGGATGTTGGCGCGCGCCGCGGCGATAACGTCCAGCATGCGCGCGAGGCTGCCGGGACGGTCAAGCAGAGTGACGGTGAACTTGATGCGTCTGTTGCGCGCGACAAGCCCCTGCTCTATGATGCACTGGATGAAGCTTACGTCGATATTGCCGCCGGAGAGCACGCACACAACGTTCTTCCCCGCCGCGTCTATCTTCCCGCTCAGCACTGCCGCCAGCGGCGTCGCGCCCGCGGGCTCAACGATCTGCTTCGAGCGCTCCATCAGCTGCAATATCGCGTCGGATATCTCAAGGTCGGACACGGTGACAACGCCGTCCGCCCAGCGGCGGATAAGCTCAACCGTCATGTCGCCCGGCGCTTTCACGGCGATACCGTCGGCGATGGTGGAGGCGGTATCGGTGGTGACGAGCCGCCCCAGCTTATAGCTCCGGGCGATCGCGTCCGCGCCCTCTGCCTGCACGCCGTATACCTTCACCGTGGGCTTGAGCTGCTTTGCCGCCGCCGCGACGCCCGCGAGGAGCCCACCGCCGCCAGCCGGGACGATGATGATGTCCGCCTCCGGCAGCTGATCGAGTATCTCCAGCGCGAGGGTGCCCTGCCCAGTCATGACCTCAACGTCGTTATACGGGTGCAGGAACTTCGCGCCCTCATCGCGGCAGATGCGGCACGCCTCGGCGTAAGCATCGTCATAGCAGCTGCCCGCGAGCACGACGCGCGCGCCGTAGCCCTCGGTCGCCTGCACCTTCGCGATCGGCGCAGCCTCCGGCATGACGATGGTTGCGGGGATGGAGAACATCTTCGCCGCATATGCAACGCCCTGCGCGTGGTTGCCCGCGGACGACGCCACGACCGGGCAGCGCTCGCCGCGCGCGACCATGGAGGCGATCTTGTTGCTCGCGCCGCGCAGCTTGAACGCGCCGGTCTTCTGCCGGTTTTCGCACTTGAGGAATATCTGCCCGCCGGTCATGGCGGAAAACGTCGCGGAATGCTCAAGCTCCGTGCGGTGGATTATCGGCGCAATGCGCTCCGACGCGAGCTGGAATTCGTGCAGTCCTATGTTCATATATGCAGCCTCCCGATGCTCTGATTTAAATTTTCTGCTATTATAATACTCTCATCCGGGAAAATAAAGACTTTTCTTCATCAGATCCCCGTGTTTTCCGCCGCCTTCGGCAGCTCGATTATAATAGACTCAAACGGACGCAGGTCATAGCTTATGCTGTACTCCCGCCCGTCGCATTCGCCGCGCCGCGCCGTCAGCGGCGGAATGTCGCCCCGCTCGCCGGGACCGCCTGCGCCGGGGAGGCTGTCATACGTGCTGAACACGCGCTTATAAAGCCCCGCCTCCGGCACGCCGCAGCGGTAGCCGTTGTATTGCAGCGGCGAGAACGAGCACACCACCAGCACCGCCCCGTCGTAGTTCCACGGGTTGCGGCGGATAAAGCTGATGATATTGCGGTCAGAGTCCGTGCTGTTGACCCACTCGAACGTTGCGGGGTCCTTCGAATCGCAGTGCAGACAGGGGTACATTTTATATACGCCGATGAGGTTGCGCACGCACTGCATAACGTCCCTGTGCCCGAAGTCGCTCGCGAGCGCCCAGTTTATTTCCCGGTTCTCGTCCCACTCCCTGTCCTCGGCAAACTCCTGCCCCATGAAAAGCAGCTTTTTCCCCGGATGGGTGAACTGGAAGGCGTAGAGGCTTTTGAGCGTGGCGAACTGCTGCTCAATACCGCCGGGAGCCTTTGTGAGCATCGGGTGCTTGAGATGGACGACCTCGTCATGGCTCAGCACGAGCACGTAATTCTCCGTGAAGGCATAGTCCGTCGTGTGCGTGAGCTTGCCGTGCTGCCAGTGGCGGTATATGGGGTCCTCGCCGATATACTTGAGCGTGTCGTTCATCCAGCCCATGTTCCACTTGAACTCAAACCCCAGCCCGCCGTCATCGACGCTCGCCGTCACGCCGGGGAGGATGGACGAATCCTCGGCGATGAGATACGCGCCCGTCTTTGCCGTCACGACGGCGTTGAGCTGACGCAGGAACTCCGTGCTCTCAAGATTCTCCGACCCGCCGAACTTATTAGGCCGCCACTGCCCGCGTCCGAAGCTCGTATACAGCATCGCGGCAACAGCGTCCACGCGCAGCGCATCGATGTGGAACTCCTTCACCCAGTAGAGCGCGCTGGATATGAGAAAGCTCCTGACCTCGCCCTTGCTGTGGTCGAACGCCATCGTCCCCCATTCGGGGTATTCCGCGAGCAGCGGGTCGGCGGATTCATACAGCGCCGTCCCGTCAAAATGCTCCAGTCCGAAGCTGTCCTTCGGGAAATGCGCCGGGACCCAGTCGAGTATGACACCGATGCCGTGGGTGTGCAGCGTGTCCACAAAATAGCGGAAGTCGTCCGGCGCGCCGTAGCGCGCGGTGGGGCAGAAATACCCCGTAACCTGATAGCCCCACGACCCGTCGAACGGGTATTCGCATATGCCGATAAGCTCCACATGCGTGTAGCCCATGTAGTTAAGGTATTCCGCCAGCTCGTCGGCAAGGCGGCGGTAGTTGAGAAAGCCGTCGGCATTGAGGGAGTAGTCCTTCTTCCATGAGCCGAGGTGCATCTCATATATCGCCATGGGCTTTTCAAGGACGCTTTCGCGCGCGAACGCGCTGCGCACATCGGCGTCGTGCCACTTGTAGCGCCCGAGCGGACACACGACGGAGCCGCTCGCCGGGCGCAGCTCCGACTGAAAAGCAAAGGGGTCGGACTTATAGCGCTTTATCCCGTCCGCGCCGACAATGACATAGCGGTATACATCCCCCGCTCGCACGCCGGGGATAAACGCCTCCCACATGCCGCCCTCGGTCATGCTCATGCGCCCTGATCCCTCGTCCCAGCCTGTGGCGGAGGTTATCACTGCCACGCTCTGCGCATTCGGCGCCCACAGGCAGAAGCGCACGCCCATTTTCCCGCCCTCGCGGCGGATGTGCGCGCCGAGCTTTTTATAACAGGCATAGCCCGTGCCGCGGCGGAATCTGTCGCCGTCGTTCACTGTGAAGGAAGTGTTGCCCATATTGCTCTCCTTTCTTTTGTGCCAACGTTTTTGCCGTATAAATTTATTCCAGTATACCACGGTTTGCGCGCGGATAAAAGGGGGAAGTTTGTTTTATGTCAGACCAACTTCACAATTTATTCTTTCAATATTAAAAAAACGTCCGATTTATTCTCATAATCTCCTTAAAAGTTCTTGATATCATCTAACCATGCTGAACGAGAGAACAGCATGAACAAGAAGGAAGTAAGAAGACACTCTGAAAGGAGAATTACAATGAATAAATACATGACTGAAAACAAGGCTTACGAGCTGATCATCAATGAGCTGGGACTGAACAGGGAGACCACCTACCTGCTCTCCGCCGCGTGGAACGGCGAATACGCCGAGCTTGAGCTGTGGACGGAGTGGCTGCGCTACGGCTGCTGGATCGACATGACGCGCGGCGAGCTCGTCGGTGTGGACTGTGAGCCGTCCGGCGAGGAGGAGCTTGAATCCGCGATTGCCGCCGAGGCGCGCAGTGAGATCGTCGCGGCGTAAGTACAAGCATAAAATAGATATAGTATACATCAGGCAGCAGTCAACGCGACTGCTGCCTGAATTACTGTCCGTGAATCACAGTTCTATTTTGCCATGCTCCTTTTCAAACTCGGCGATCCTTTTCTTTATCAGCTGCTCAAGTTCCTTGTTCTTTGTCCGCCCCTCATATTCCGCAACATAGCCGAGTTTGTCCAGCAGCTCCTGTTCCACACGCAGCGTATACCTGCTCAAACTGTCCTTCATTTTGCCTCCTTCACAGCGCGGCGCGCTGCTCTGGTGTCATGCGGTATTCGGGTTTGACATGGTAGGCGACCTCGGCGTACTGCCGGGCGCGCTCGCGCAGGGAGAAGTTGCCGTTCTGGCTGCACCAGACATAAAGCTCGTGCACGATGAGGTCCGTCGCGATCTTTGAGAGCAGCTCCGGCTCCTCCTCGGTCTCGATTATGCCGGCCTTGGCGCAGTTCTTGGCGAGCGTGGCAAAGAGATCGTCGAGCGAGTGCACCGCCGCGCGTATGCCCTCGGGCGACTCAAACTGCATGATGAAAAGCGTGCTCGTCAGCTCCGGTCCGAATTCCAGCGCGATGGTGATAAAGCGCTCAAAAAGCTGCCATATCCGCTCAAAGTCATTTTCGGCGTTGGCGAACTTGATAAAGCTCTCGTCATCCGTGTGGCGCGGCTTTGCCACGACATAGTCAAGTATGGCGCGCTTGCCGTTGAACACCGAGTAAAACACCGAGCGCGACACGCCGCAGTGCTCGCATATTTCGTTGACGCTGACGTTTTTATACCCGCGTGCCTTGAACAGCTCTATCGCGCTGTGGGCTATGTCCTCCTTGAGATTTGTCATAAAAACGCACCTCTCAAACCGTTCTTATTACGAATACATTTTAGGGAATTTGTCCGTAAAAGTCAATCACTTTTAAAACTTGTTTTCAAAACGTTTGCAGGTTTTTTGTGAGTTTCGACAAAGCATGTGTTAACTTGTTGACTAACTTCGCCGGATTTATTACCATTAGAGCGGTATAGGTACAATGTATAATAAGTAGAAAAACAATCTTACAGGAGGCAGCAGTCTAATGACAAAAGACGAAAAGATCGCAAAGCTCGGTAAGGAAATAACCGACCGTGCGACCGTACTTCTCGGCAAGGACAAGATCACTCCGGAGTCTCCGGAATACCTCGGCATCAACTCCGCACTGAAGTACACGGCGTACAAGTACGACCAGAAGATGGCGGATGACATACTTGACATCTGCCTGACGATGAAAAAGCGCGTGCCCCTCACGATAGAGCAGCTGGCCGCGAAGAACCCGCAGTTTGACAGAGCTTATCTCGAGAAGGCCATGCAGGCCGTCAGCGAGAGCGGTCTTGTCGAGTTCCACTGGGAAAACCTCGACGGCAAGAACCCCAACCACGAGAAGCGCTGGGTGCTGGACATGTTCGTCCCCGGCAGCGCCGAGATCATGATGATAAACCCCGAGCAGTCGGACATGTACCCCGAGACCGCGGATTTCTTCGAGCGTATGGCGTACCTCCCGCTCGCTGGCATCACGGAGCTTGTGCCTCCCGGCGGCGCCGGCATCGGCATGCACGTTGTCCCCGTTGAAAAGGCGATCCCCGCGGAGAGCAAGTCCCTCCCCATTGAGCATCTCAGCCACTGGCTGAAGAAGTACGAGGGTCACATCGGCGTTTCCGTGTGCTCCTGCCGCAAGCAGCAGCGCATCCGCGGCGAGGGCTCGGGCGACGTCGAGGGCGAATGGTGCATCGGCGTGGGCGACTTTGCCGACTACTGCCGCGAGACCAACCACGGCCGCGACATCACCTATGAAGAGGCTATGGAGATCCTCCAGAAGGCCGAAGACAAGGGCTACGTCCACCAGATCACGAACATAGACGGCGAGAACAAGATTTTCGGTATCTGCAACTGCGCCGTCGGCGTGTGCAACGCGCTGCGCACCTCTCAGCTTTTCAACACCCCCAACCTCTCCGCCTCCGCCTACACCGCCGAGAGTGACCCTGAAAAGTGCGTCGCCTGCGGCAAGTGTGTGGAGACCTGCCCCGCCGGTGCTGTGCGCCTCGGGCAGAAGCTGTGCACCAAGGACGGTCCCATCCAGTACCCGCGCCATGAGCTGCCCGATGACACCAAGTGGGGCGAGGATCACTGGAACAAGAATTACAGAAACGAGAACGGCTGCATCCAGACCTGGCCGACGGGCACCGCGCCCTGCAAGGCCGCATGCCCCGCGCACATCGCCATTCAGGGCTACATCAAGATGGCGGCCGACGGGCGCTACGCAGACGCGCTCAAGCTCATAAAGAAGGACAACCCCTTCCCCGCCGTCTGCGGCAGCATCTGCCGCAAGTACTGCGAGGACGCCTGCACCCGCGGCACGATCGACGAGCCGCTCGCCATCGACGAGATCAAGAAGTTCATCGCCGAGCAGGACATGAAGGCGGAGCACCGCTATGTCCCGCAGATGAACTCCTGCACGCATGAGAAGTTCGCCCAGAAGATCGCCATCATCGGCGCCGGTCCTGCCGGTATGAGCTGCGCTTACTTCCTCGCCATCGAGGGGTACAGCCCGGTCGTGTTCGACAAGGAAGCAGCCCCCGGCGGCATGCTCGTCAACGGTATCCCCAGCTTCCGCGTCGGCAAGGACATCGTCAAGTCCGAGATCGACGTCCTGCGCGAGATGGGCGTTGAGTTCCGCTGCGGCGTTGAGGTCGGCAAGGATGTCACCATCCAGCATCTGCGCGAGGAGGGCTTCAAGGCGTTCTACGTCGCTGTCGGTCTCCAGAAGGCGGCAAAGCTCAACATCCCCGGTGAGGAGCTCACCGGTGTTCAGGGCGGTCTCGACTTCCTGCGCGCCGTCAACAAGGAAGAGCTCACAAAGCTCAGCGGCGACGTGGTCGTTATCGGCGGCGGCAACGCGGCCATCGACGTGGCGCGCGCCGCAGTGCGCCTCACCAAGGGCAGCGTGAATATGTACTGCCTTGAAAAGGACGAAGAGATGCCCACCGTTCCCGACGAGAAGAACGCGGGCATTGCCGACGGCGTTGTCATCAACAACTCCTGGGCACCCAAGGCCATCCTCGGCGAGGGCGGCAAGGTCACCGGCATAGAGCTGATGCGCTGCGTGTCCGTGCGCGACGCGAACGGCAGGTTTGCCCCCGTGTACGACGAGAGCGAGACCATCACCGTCCCCTGCTCCAACGTGCTCGTCGCCATCGGCCAGCGCTCCGACTACGGCACTGTTCTCGCCGGCACTGCCGCCGAGACTCCCGACGGTCAGCTCATCGCCCATGACGGCGTGACGTTCCAGACCGCAGAGGCGGATGTGTTCGTCGGCGGCGACTGTGCGACCGGTCCCAAGTACACCATCGACGCCATTGCCTCCGGCCGTGAGGGCGCTGTGTCCATCCACCGCTTCGTCAACGTCGGTCAGACGCTCACGCTCCACCGCAACCTGCGCGACTTCAAGGAGCTGGACAAGGAGAACGTCACCCTGCCCGCGGAGAAGATCAAGAAGCCCGCGCGCGCAGAGGTCGTCATCGACCCGAAGAAGGTCAAGACAATGTGCGACGACCGCGTGACCTTCACCGAGGAGCAGATAAAGTCCGAGGCTTCCCGCTGCCTCAGCTGCGGCAGAAGCGTTGTCGATCCCAACAAGTGCATCGGCTGCGGCATCTGCACCACCAAGTGCGAGTTTGACGCGATCCACCTCGTGCGCAACCGCCCGCAGAACAGCAAAATGATCCCCGCCGAGGACAAGTTCAAGGCTATCGGCCCCTACGCCGCAAAGCGTCAGGTCAAGATAATCAAGAAGCAGATCACCGGCAAATAATAAACCGATTACGGAAAAGAAAAAAGGCGCGGCGCAACACCGCGCCTTTTTTGAAAGGCAAACATCATGCATGAACTCAGTATAGTCACCTATGTCATAGAGCAGGTCGAGCAGATAGCAAAGGACAACGACCTGACGAAGATAGAATCCGTCACGCTGGAATTCGGCGAGGTCTCCGGCGTCATCCCGGAGTATCTTGTGAGCTGCTGGGACTGGTACGCGAAGAAGACCCCGCTCATCGAGGGCGCAAAGCTCCTCTATGAGACCATCCCCGCCCTCACCTGGTGCAACAGCTGCAAGAAGACCTACCCCACCGTGCAGTACGGCAAGACCTGCCCCTACTGCGGCAGCGGTGAGACATGGCTCAGTCAGGGCAATGAAATGAATATAAAGGAAATTTCCGCGCAATAAGTTAAAAATCTGACTTTTTAGACATTGTGTATATTGTAACGATCTGTGCGCAGTGATAAAATGTCAATGGCTGTTGAGAAAACAGCCATCAGTTATGGAAGCGTATTTATAAGCTGATGATGGGAGAACAACAAAGATATGAAAGATTTAAAGCATCTGCTCTATTTTGAAAACCTCCTGCAAGAGGCGCAGAATGAGCTCATCCTTCAGGCGCAGAGCGAGGGAAAGGTGTGCGTGGCGTATGTCTGCGAGAACACCCCCGAGCCGCTTCTGAACCTGCCGGGCGCGTTCTCGGCGAGACTGCGCGCGCCGCGCACAGGCTCGATGGAGATGGCGACGTATTACATGACGAGCTTTCTGTGCGAGTACAGCCGCGCGCTGCTTGAGCGCGCGATAGAGGGCGGCTATAATTTTGCCGACTGTCTCATCACGCCGGACGGCTGCACAATGATGAACCGCGCCGTGGAGAATATGGAGCTTCTCAAGGCTCTGGGCAAGGACAAGGAGAAGTTCTTCTTCGAGTACATGGAGATCCCCATGAAAGCGGACGCGAACGGGCTTGACCTCTATAAGCTCCAGTGCAAAAACCACATCCTCACCCCGCTGCACGACGTCTACGGCATCGACACCTCCGACGCCGCCATCCGCAAGGCCGTCGCCGAGCACAACCGCATCTGCGAGCTTATCCGCGCGATAGGCGAGTTCCGCAAGGGCGACAAGCCGCGCATCACGGGGTACGAGTTCCACGTTATAACGCTCGCCACCTACGTCGCGCCGAAGTACCTGCTCATCGACAAGCTCGAAGAGACTCTTGAGGAGCTCAAGACCCGCGAGCCGGACGAGAAGGGCTACCGCGCGCGTGTGCTGGTCGTCGGCTCCGAGGTCGACGACACGGACTTCATCAAGCTCATCGAGGACACCGGCGCGTATGTCTGCGCCGACCGCTTCTGCTACGGCTCCTTCCCCGGGCGCAACCCCATCATCCTCAACGACACCGAGGACGCGCTCACGCAGATCTGCCGGGAGTATATGTACCGCGGACAGTGCCCGCGCTATATGAACACCGCGAAGATGACCGGGCGGCGCGAGTATGTCAACCAGCTCGCCAAGGAGTACGACGCGGACGGCATAATCTACGAGCAGATCAAGTTCTGCGACCCGTGGGCGTATGAGCGCATGATGGGTTCGCACATTCTGCATGACGATTACGGCTATCCCGTGCTGTCGGTCGACAGACCCTACTGCATCTCGACCTCCGGCCAGATGCGCACGCGCGTGCAGGCATTTGTGGAGAGCATCGAGATAAAGAACATTCAGGGAGGGCGCCGCAAATGAGCAACAAGAGAATAGGCTGTGATAACTTCGGCAAATTCTATACCGACGGCAAGGTGCGCAACCGCCGCGAGTGGCGCGGCGTTGTGGACACGCTGTACGATTACTCCAGATGGCTGCACAACTGGATAACCATGGCGAAGATGGTCTCCAAGCCGCGCAACATCAAGGCGATGTTCCGCTACCGCTGGATGGCGAACTACCTCGCCGTGCCCATGATGGTCGACCGCCACACACAGGGTCTGCGCGGCGAGCATCTGCGCATCTGCCATCTTGAGCAGGATCTCATCATCGAGGACGTGGCAAAGCTCCTCGACGGGCTCTTCCGCGGCGACCGCCGCATCGGCAACGACACGGAGTTTTCAAAGAAGGTCGTCCTCGTCGATGAGAACGAGATGACCGCCGTCATGATGGGCTTCCCCACGCTCAAGGGGCTCAGCCGCGAGACGCCGTCCACCTACGTGTCGGTGCTGCTCAACCAGCACGCGGCGGAGCATTATATCGACATCGCGCAGGAATACGGCCTCGCGGGCGACGTTTGCCCCATGCCGGAGGCTGAGGCCGGCGTCTCCATCGACGACGACGCCCCCGTGCTCGGCGCGTGCGCCATTCAGTGCAACACCACGTGCGACGGCTCGCTCCTCGGCAACGGCGTCATATCCAAGCGCCTTGAGCTTGAGGACGGCGTGCCCGTGTTCCAGCTCGCCGCACCCCTGCGCCACCGCGAGGACGACGTGCAGGATTACGCCGCACAGGAGATCAAGAACGCCATCGCCTTCATTGAGGAGCACACCGGCGAGAAGTGGGATTGGGACGCTTATTTTGAGTGCGCCAAGCGCGTCAACTACGCCACGAAGTGCCGCCTTGCCTGGCTGGAGATGAACAAGACCGACTATCCGCAGGTGTTCGGCTCCAACCTCGCGCTCTATACCGAGACGAACTATATGGCGATCTGCGGCAAGGTCAAGGCGTTTGAGGACGTCGACCGCAAGATCACCAAGCTCGCCGAGCGCGCGTATAAGAAGAAAAAGATGGCGGCGAACGAGTACCGCCACAGAGCCATCATCTGGGGCGTGCAGTCGCACTTTTACATGGACTTTCTCGTGTGGCTGCTCAACTGCTGGGGCATCGTGCCGCTGACGGATATGCTCTCCATGGTCTCCACGCGCGAGCTCGTCACCGAGGACACCCCCGCCAACCGCAAGCAGGCGTACTACGACATGGCATGGCTCACCGAGAACATGATCATGCGCAACCGCACTCACGGCGGCTACAAGGTGCTGCTTGACGAGCTGTGGGAGTACTGCGAGGAATTCAACGCCGACATGGTCATCCTCTGGGAGCATATGAGCTGCAAGGCGCTCGACGGCATGCACGGCATGTTTGAGGAGCGCGCCCGCGAGCACGGCATACACCTCGTCTGGGTCACGCATGACCTCTTCGACCCGCGCGTTATCTCCCGTCAGGGCGTGCGTGAGCAGGTGAACAACTATATGCGCACCGTCATGATGGAGGAGCCTGTCGACCCGAGCCTTGAGAATCTCAACGACGCGAAGTCGTGGTAAGGAGGAGAACGAGTATGAAATTCGTCAAGAAAGCGCTTTTGAAGATCGCCGCCGTCGCGCTGGGCGTGTTCGCCGTGACGTTCACGGTGTACTTCTTCAATCTCGATATGAAGCTCACCTCCGTGATGGAGGGCTTCATGCTCAAGCACTACGACAAGATCGACCGCGACCAGCACCTGTGATAAACGGCATCGCCCGGAGCATAGCTCCGGGCGATAAGTTTTTTTATATTCAATTCATTCCGCGCCCTGGAGGTCGAGGAACGAGCGCAGCGGCTCGATATGAATATGCTCATACCCGCCCGAGCACTCGCCGTCTAGCGCCCAGTAGAGGTCAGGCGCGTTGTCAATGTCGATGGTCGCCGCCTGGAAGAACGTGATGAACGGATTTGTGTAATCCTGATTCAGTATCGCGGTGATGATGGAGTTGAGATCAAATATCGTCTCGGGCATCTTCACGAGGATGACCTCAAAAAGCCCGTCCGCCGTGTCCACTATATCAGCGGGCAGTTCGATCGTCCCGGCGACGGAGGTGGAGTTGCAGACCGCGCCGAAGATATAATCCCCCTCATACGTCACGCCGTTCGCCGTCATGCGCACGTGCTCCGGCTTTATCTTGTAGACGTCCTTTATCGCGTCGAGGATATACGCCGTGTGCCCAAGCGCGTTTTTCATCTTCTGGTCCGTCGTATACGACAGCCACGAAAACGCGCCGAACGCCGCAACGTAGGAGAAGAAATGCTCGCCGAAGCGCCCTATGTCATATCGCTGGCTCTTGCCCTCGGCAATGCGCGCCGCCGCCGTGGGAATATCGGTGCTGAGCTTGTGGGAGTTTGCAAAATCATTGGTGCTGCCGCAGGGGATGTACCCCAAAGGCACGTCGAGATTCTCCCGCGCGAGCCCTGTGAGCACTTCGTTGAGCGTCCCGTCGCCGCCGGTGCAGCAGATGAGCTGCTGCCCTGCGCCGTAGCTCTGGACAAATTCCGTCGCCTCGCCGCGCCGGGAGGTAATGAATGTGCTGACCATATAGCCCGCATCCATCAGTCTGCGGATAATATCGGGGATATAGCGCAGTACGAGCTTTTTCCCGGAGACGGGGTTGATGATAAGCATTGCCGATTTATCGAGCGGGGTGGATGCAGTGATCATTTTTACTCCTTTCATATGCGTTGAAGCGCGCTGTGCATTGATAGTTTATCTGGAAAGTGTGGTAAATCCGAATATAAAGAGGCAGATATACGCCGTTGGTATCGAGAAGAGCAGGCTGTCCGCGCGGTCAAACATACCGCCGTGACCGGGGATGAGGTTGGAGAAGTCCTTCACGCCTATCATGCGCTTGATGAGCGATTCCGCCAGATCGCCGATCTGCCCCATGGTCGAGGCGACGGCGCAGGTCAGCACGCACAGCCACAGCGGGATGCCGGGGCAAAGGCCGGGAATGAAGTATATGATCACGCCGGTGACGAGCGAGGAGAGGAAGCCGCACACGCAGCCCTCCACGGTCTTATTCGGGCTGACGTCGGGGGCGACGTGGTGCTTGCCGAAGCGCTTGCCGCCGAAGAGGGCGAAGCTGTCGCACACCCAGGTCGCAAAGCACGCCAGCACAAGCACGTCCAGCCAGTTCGGGCTGACGGAAATCATCATCAGCAGTCCGAACAGAAAGCTCGGATACGCAAGCCCCATAATGGTGTACACCGCGCCGTCGCCGGAAACGCGGTGGCGGATGATGCCGTCGAGCAGGGCGAGGTAGATGCTGCCCGCCATGCAGGCGATATAGGCGATTGCCCCGGCATGGAAGAGCGTGAGCAGCGCCTGTGCCGCCACATAGGTGTACATCACCCACGCACCGCAGTAGACGTTCAGCTTCTCGTAATTATGGCTCAGCTCATAGGCGCAGAGTATACCGGTGACGGCGAAAAACAGCACCCTTGTCACGTCGGACAAAAAGACGCACGCGAACGCAATCACCAGCATAACTATCGCGGATATCACTCTTTTTTTCATCTTATCCCTCTTCCGCCTCTGTCGGCGGACTCTTTAAATTTTGTTTAAGTATTTAGTATAATAGCATATTTCCCGCCCGCGCTCAATACGGAGCTTTTAGATTTTGCCCAATTGCCGCGCGGGCAAAACCAAAGTTAACACTTTGTTAACCGTTGCCCCCGCCGCCAAGAATTTTGTGTTGTGCGACGGTGAAAGCTGTGTTATTATAATAGTATAATTTATGCGATTCATGCAAAAACGACGATCAGGGGGACAATTAAAGATGTACACAGACAAGAAGATTTTCCTCGCGCAGTCTGACATAAACCTCTATCTGCTGCCGCAGATGGCGAACCGTCACGGGCTCATCGCCGGCGCGACCGGCACCGGCAAGACCATCACGATGAAGGTGATGGCGGAGTCGTTCTCGGATATGGGCGTGCCCGTATTCATGGCGGACGTCAAGGGCGACCTGTCGGGCATGTGCCGCCGCGGCAACGACAGCGACGATATACGCGCGCGTATAGAGCGCTTCGGGCTCACCGGCTTTGAATACCGCGCCTACCCCACCCGCTTCTGGGACATTTTCGGCGAGGGCGGCATACCCGTGCGCGTGGCGGTCTCCGAGATGGGGCCGGTGCTGCTGTCGCGTCTGCTGGGTCTGTCCGACGTTCAGCAGGGCGTGCTGAACATCGTGTTCCGCGTGGCGGATGACAACGACCTGCTGCTTATCGACTTGAAGGACCTGCGCTCCATGGTGCAGTTCGTGGGCGAGCACCGCGCCGAGTACACAACGCTCTACGGCAATGTCTCCTCCGCGAGCATCGGCGCGATACAGCGTGCGCTGCTGGCCTTTGAGGACGAGGGCGGCGAGATATTCTTCGGCGAGCCGTCGCTGAACATAAAGGACTGGATGCGCACCGACTCCGACGGGCGCGGCTACATCAACATTCTCTCCTCCCAGCGCCTTGTCAACAGCCCGACGGTATACGGCACGTTTTTGCTGTGGATGCTGACGGAGCTTTTTGAGAAGCTGCCCGAGGTCGGTGACCTTGAAAAGCCGCGCATGATATTCTTCTTCGACGAGGCACACCTGCTGTTCTCCGACTGCCCCAAGGCGCTCATCCAGAAAATCGTTCAGGTCGTCAAGCTCATCCGCTCTAAGGGCGTCGGCGTGTACTTCATCAGCCAGAGCCCGTCCGACATTCCCAACGATGTGCTCGCCCAGCTCTCTAACCGTGTGCAGCACGCCCTGCGCGCCTACACCCCTGCCGAGCAGAAGGCCGTCCGCGCCGCGGCGAGCGCGTTCCGCGCGAACAAGAGCTTCGACACCGAGGAGGCGCTGATGGAGCTTGGCGTCGGCGAGGCGCTGGTCAGCTTCCTCGACGAAAAAGGCATACCCACCGTGGTCGAGCGCGCGCGCATTCTCCCACCGCAGAGCCTTATGGGTCCTGCCGAGGAGGGCGCGATCGAAAAGAGCGTCGCGGCAGATGAATTCGACCTCAAGTACCGCGACAGCATCGACCGGGAATCCGCGTATGAGATAATCACCGCCGCCAACGAGGAGCTGGAGCGCCAGCGCGTTGAGGCGGAGGAAGCCGCCGCGGCGGAGAAGCAGCGTCTCAAGGACGAGGCCGCCGCTGAAAAACAGCGCCAGAAGGAGGAAGCCGCGGCAGAGAAGGCACGCCTCAAAGAGGAGGCTGCCGCTGAAAAGCTGCGCCTGAAAGAGGAAGCCGCCGCAGAGAAAGCCCGCCTCAAGGAAGAGGCGGCAGCGGAAAAGGCGCGCGAGAAGGAGGCCGCCGCGAAGAAGAAGGTCGCCCAGCGCGCCGTCACCAACGCCGCGTCGTCCGTCGCGTCCTCGCTGAGCACCAACCTCGTCAACTCCGTGCTCGGCGGACGGCAGAAGAGTGCCTCCGCCATCGCCGGTCAGGCAGCGAAGAGCGCGCTCAGCTCCGTCGCCCGCTCCGGCTCGACCGCCATTATCCGCGGGCTGTTCGGCACGAAAAAGTAAAAAAGCTTACATACGCAAAATCTCCCGCCGGGCATCCGGCGGGAGATCGTTATTATATACGATACGCTTTTACCTCTTTGCTTTGCCCTTGATGTACTCGTCGATGCTCTTCGCGCCGGCCTTGCCTGCGCCCATCGCGAGGATAACGGTGGCAGCGCCGGTAACAGCGTCGCCGCCGGCGAAAACGCCCTCGCGCGCGGTCACGCCGCCCTCGTCGGCCTCGATGCCGCCCTTGCGGGTGAAGGTCAGCCCATCGGTCGTGTTGCGGATGAGGGGGTTCGGGCTCGTGCCGATGGCGATTATGACAGCGTCAACGTCGAGTATCCAGTTGCTGTCCGGCACGGGGACGGGCTTGCGGCGGCCCTTCTCGTCCGGCTCGCCAAGCTCCTGCTTCTGAAGCTCAATGCCAGTGACGTGACCGTCCTCGCCCGCGTGGATCGCCACGGGGTTATTCAGCAGACGGAACTCGATGCCCTCGGCCTCGGCATGCTCGACCTCTTCCTTACGTGCAGGAAGCTCGTCCTTGCCGCGGCGGTAGGCGATGTACACATGCTCCGCACCCAGGCGCTTTGCCACGCGCGCCGCGTCCATCGCGACGTTGCCCGCACCGACGACGCAGACATTGTGGAAGTGCTTGATGGGTGTGTCGTAATCATCGCGGTACGCCTTCATGAGGTTGACGCGGGTGAGAAGCTCGTTTGCGGAGTAAACGCCCAGCAGATTCTCGCCGGGAATGTGCAGAAACTGCGGCAGACCGGCGCCGGAGCCGATGAACACGGCCTCATAGCCGTCCTCGAAGAGCTCATCCACAGTCTCGGACTTGCCGACGATGGCGTTGTTGATGATCTTCACGCCCATGGTCTTGAGGTTTTCTATCTCCGCCGCGACTATCTCCTTCGGCAGACGGAACTGCGGGATGCCGTAGACCAGCACGCCGCCGGACTTATGGAACGCCTCGTAGACCGTGACGTCGTAGCCCATCTTTCTCAGGTCGCCCGCACAGGTCAGACCCGCAGGGCCGGAGCCGACGACGGCGACACGGTGGCCGTTGGACTCGGGCACCGTGACCTCGTCCTTGACCTCTTTATTCATATGGTAGTCGGCTACAAAGCGTTCGAGGCGGCCGATGCCGACACTCTCGCCCTTGATGCCGCGCACGCACTTACTCTCGCACTGCTTCTCCTGCGGGCAGACACGGCCGCAGACGGCGGGGAGGGAGTTCGTGGAGGTGATGATCTCATACGCTGCGTCAAAGTCACCCGCGGCGACCTTGGCGATGAACTCCGGAATGCGCACGGAGACAGGGCAGCCCTGACGGCAGTGCGGGTCGCGGCAGTTGAGGCAGCGCTTTGCCTCGTCTATCGCCATCTCGGCGGTATAGCCGAGGGCGACCTCGTCAAAGTTCCCCGCGCGGACGATGGCATCCTGCTCGGGCATGGGGTTCTTGGTCATTTTCATATTAGCCATTGCGCTTACCTCCCGTCATGTTGCAGATGTGCTTTGCGGCTTCGTCCTGCTCGTCCTTATAGAACGCGGCGCGCTTGAGAAGAGAGTCAAAATCGACCTCGTGCGCGTCGAAGTCCGGGCCGTCGACGCAGGCGAACTTCGTCTCGCCGCCGACAATGACGCGGCAGCCGCCGCACATGCCGGTGCCGTCGACCATGATGGGGTCGAGGGAGATGATGGTCTTGATGCCGTATGGGCGCGTGACGTCGGCAAGGAACTTCATCATTATGTCCGGGCCGATGGCAATGACGCGATCAAACTGCGGCTTGCCCTCGGCGATGTTCGCGTCGATCTCCTGCTGGAGGTACTTGGTGGTGAAGCCGTGCTCGCCGTAGGAGCCGTCATCCGTGCAGATGATGAGCTTGTTGGACGCTTCCTTCAGCTCGTCCTTGAGTATGACGATGTCCGCGGAGCGGAAGCCCGCGATGAACGTGACATCGATGCCGAGCTTGTGCATTTCCTTTGCGATGGGGTAGGCGATCGCGCAGCCGACACCGCCGCCGACAACGCACACCTTTTTCAGCCCCTCCATCTCCGTCGCCTTGCCGAGCGGTCCGACGATGTCGGTGATAACGTCGCCCTCTTCGACCGTGTGGAGCATTCTGGTCGTGCGTCCGGCAGCCTGCACCATGACGGTGACGGTGCCCTTCTCACGGTCCCAGCCCGCCACGGACACGGGGACGCGCTCGCCCTGCTCATCCAGACGGAAGATGACGAACTGACCCGCCTGCGCATGCTTTGCGATCAAGGGAGCCTCGATCTCAAAAAGGCAGATGGTCTTTGCGTCGTTCAAAAAACGCTTGGTTACTACTTTGTACATCTACACACCTCTTATTAAAATATGTCTTAAGCCAAATTGCTCATTGTTTATTATTTTACAACATGCTCATATTCATGTCAAATATATTATAACTTTGACAAAGATACACCGGGGCGCAAAGCTGCGTCCCGGCGTAGTGCACAATTCGATGTGTTTACTTTTCAGCATCCCATGTGCGCTCGCTGATGATGTAGCGCGGGCGCTGCTTCGTTTCGAGGTATATTTTGCCGATATACTCCCCGATTATGCCAAGGCAGATAAGCTGCACCCCGGCGACAAAGCAGATGATGCACGTCATGCTCGCCCAGCCGGAGACAGAGTGCCCGCACAGCGCCGTGATGAGCGCCCAGATGCAGCCCACAAAGCTCACGAACGCGACGACGAGCCCGAAGCCCATTATCATTTGCAGCGGCTTCACGGAGAGACTGGTTATCCCGTCGACCGCGAGGGCGATCATCTTTTTAAGTGGGTAATGGCTCTCCCCGGCGATACGCTCGGCGCGGGAGTAGGTGACGCTGGTGCTCTTGAACCCGACGAGCGGCACGAGCCCGCGCAGGAAGAGGTTGACCTCCTTGAAATTCGCGAACTCCTTGAGCACGCGTGCGCTGATCAGGCGGTAGTCCGCGTGGTTATACACAACGTCCGCGCCCATTGCGGCGAGGAATTTATAAAAGCTCTGCGCGGTGAAGCGCTTGAAGAACGTGTCCGTCTCGCGGGAGGAGCGCACGCCGTACACCACGTCGCACCCGTCGAGATAGGCGTCGACCATGGCGTCCATGGCGTTGATGTCGTCCTGCCCGTCGCAGTCGATGGATATGGTTATGTCGCAGACATCCTTCGCCTCCATCAGCCCGGCAAGCACGGCGTTCTGATGCCCTCTGTTGCGGCTCTGGCAGATGCCGATATAATGCTCATCCTCGGCGGCGAGGTTTTTGATGATGTTCCACGTGTCGTCCTTGCTGCCGTCGTTGACGAAGAGGACGCGGCTGTCCTCGCTGATCTTGCCCGCCGCGGCGAGGCTTTTCACCTTGTCGAGGAACATCGGCGCAGTTATCGGCAGCACTGCCTCCTCGTTGTAGCAGGGTATCACGATGTAAAGTCTGGGTGTCATGGTATTCTCCTTATATTTATCACAGAATCACCGGGATAAAAGTATATTGATTATAGTCTTTTCCTGACAAAAGGTCAAGCAGCGCGGAGAATTTTCACATTTCCGGGTACAGCGGGAAGCGCTCGCACAAAGCGACGGTCTGCTCGCGCGTCATGTCCACGGCGTCCTCGCCCTCGCGCAGTATGCGCCCTATCATCGCGCCTATCTCGTGCATCTCCGTCTCCTTCATGCCGCGCGTGGTGACGGCGGGCGTGCCGAAGCGCATGCCGGAGGTCTGGCGCACGGGCAGCGTGTCGAACGGGATGGCGTTTTTGTTGGCGGTGATGTTCGCGCGGTCAAGAAGCTCCTGCACCTCCGCGCCGGTCTTACCCCGGCTCATGACGTCAACGTTTATAAGGTGGTTGTCCGTCCCGCCCGAGACGAGGCGCAGCCCCTGCGCCGAGAACTCCTCCGCGAGCGCCGCGGCGTTGAGCACGACCTGATGCTGGTACGCCTTGAATTCCGGCGTCAGCGCCTCTCCGAAGCATATTGCCTTCGCCGCGATTATGTGCATCAGCGGCCCGCCCTGCGTACCGGGGAACACGGCACTGTCGATCTTCTTTTTCAGCTCGTCCCTGCATAGAATGAGAGCGCCGCGGGGACCGCGCAGGGTCTTATGCGTGGTGGTGGTGACAACGTCGGCATACGGCACGGGGCTTGGGTGCTCGCCCGCGGCGACGAGCCCCGCGATGTGCGCCATGTCCACCATGAGGTACGCGCCCACCGCGTCCGCGATCTCGCGCATTTTTGCAAAGTCGATGACGCGGGAGTACGCGCTCGCCCCGGCGATGATGAGCTTGGGGCGGCACTCCTCCGCTTTCTGCATCACGGCGTCGTAGTCTATCCGCTCGCTCTCGCGGTCAACGCCGTAAAAGCATGCGTTGAAGTACTTGCCGGAGATGGACGCCTTCGACCCGTGGGTGAGGTGTCCCCCGTGGCTGAGATCCATGCCGAGTATCGTGTCGCCCGGCTTCAGAAGCGCGAGATACACCGCGACATTCGCCTGCGAGCCGGAGTGCGGCTGCACATTGGCATGCTCCGCGTGGAAAAGGCGCATCGCCCGCTCGATGGCGAGCTCCTCTATCTCGTCCACGTACTGGCAGCCGCCGTAATAACGCGCATGGGGATAGCCCTCGGCGTACTTATTCGTCAGATGGCTGCCCATCGCCTGCATAACGGCGGGGCTGACGAAGTTTTCGGAGGCGATAAGCTCAATATGGTCCCGCTGGCGCGCAAGCTCGCGCATCATGGAATCATAAACCTCTCTGTCCTGCTGCTTTACAATGTCGTAGCTCATTTCATGCCTCCGTTTTGTTTTTTTAATAGTATTCTTATAAATGTCACGTATCTTTTACATTATAGCTCAGGTCTATCCCCTTGGCAAGTGGGTCGATTCGTGATAAAATATTTGCACTGTGAATTTATTATAAAGGAGATATGCGGACAGTAATGAAGAAATTCTGGAACATTCTGCGCCGGGTGCTCATCGGCATAGGCGCAGTGCTTTTATTTATCTTTGTGTGGATTCTGGCGAACGAGTACGTTCCCATGGCGATCGAGGAGCTGCCGATAGAGGTCGACGGCGACACTACATATCTCCGCCAGAACCAGGAGCTGAGCGTGCTGACGTGGAACATCGGCTACTGCGGGCTGGGCGAGGGCTCGGATTTCTTCATGGACGGCGGCAAAAACGTCAAGTCCGCCGATCAGGACACCGTGCTGAAATATATGTTCGGCGTCAAGCAGTTTTTGCGCGATGAAGACCCCGACCTCATCATGCTGCAGGAGGTCGACACAAATTCCGAGCGTACATACAGCATCAACGAGACAAAGTACCTCACCGCCGGGGAGAGCGTCCACGCGCTCAACTACTCCTGCGTGTTCGTCCCGTTCCCGCTCCCGCCGATAGGGCAGGTCAACAGCGGGCTTTTCACCACGACCGATCTCTACATCAGCAGCGCCGAGCGCATATCCCTCCCCTGCCCGTTCTCATGGCCAGTCAGCGCCGCGAACCTCAAGCGCTGTCTTTTGGTGTCGTACCTGCCGATAAAGGACAGCAACAAACAGCTCGTCCTCGTGAATCTGCACCTTGAGGCGTATGACGACGGCGAGGGCAAGATCGCCCAGACAAAGCAGCTGCGCGAGTTTATAGAGCTGGAGTACCGCAAGGGCAACTACGTCATCGCCGGCGGGGACTTCAACCAGATCTTCCCCGGCGGCCTGGACAAATACCCCAACAACCACGCCGACCTCTGGTCGCCCGGCACGCTCGACGAGAAGGTGCTGCCCGGCGAGGACTGGCGCTTCGCATATGACCTGAAAACACCCTCCTGCCGTCTGCTCAACCAGCCCTATGACCCCGACGACACCGAGAACACGCAGTATTACGTCATTGACGGGTTCATCCTCTCCCCGAATGTGGAGCTGAAAAACGTCAAGTGCGTTGACCTCGGCTTTGAAAACTCCGACCATAACCCCGTTCTGATGAACGTGGTGCTCAAGTGATCAAAAGGAATTCCCACTGCGCGGCTTATGTCCGCGCAGTGGGAATTTTTATTCGTATTTATTCTATCTGGGCCTAGCCCTTCACCGCGCCCGCAGTCATGCCCTCGACAAAGTATTTCTGCACGAGCGCGAAGAGAATGACAACGGGTATCGTGGTTATCGTGCCGAGCGCCATGATGATGCCCCAGTCGATATGGGTGGAGCTTATGTAGTTTGCAAGCCCGACAGTGAGCGTCTTCATCGACTCCTTGTTCGTCAGCACGCTGGAGAGCAGAAACTCGTTCCATGACATGATGAACGCCATTATCCCGGTACTCAGTACGCCGGAGACGCAGAGGGGGAAATCTATCCTCGCAAAGACCTGCCATTCGTTCGCCCCATCCATGAGCGCCGCCTCGTCGATCTCGCGCGGCAGCTTCTTGAAGAACGACACCATCAGCCACACGGAGAACGGCAGCGTCACGGTGAGGTGCCCGATGATAACGCCCAGATGGCTGCCGGAAAAGCCGAGCGTATTCATGATGCGATACATCGGCAGCATCAGCATTATGGGCGGCACGCAGTACGCCGCGAGCACGCTGACGAGGATGACCTTGCGCCCGGCAAACTTGAAGCGCGTAAGGCTGTACGCGGTGAGCGTGCCGACGACCATGTCAATGACCATCACGATGGTGGCAATATATAAGCTATTGAGAAAATAGTGGATAACATTTTCATTTTGGAACGCTTGGATATACCATTCAAGCGACCAGTTCACGGGCATTATTTTCGGCGGGATCGTGAACAGCTCCACGCCGGGCTTGAATGAGCTGAGCGCCATCCATGCCAGAGGAAAGCCTACGAGTATCACAAGGAATATGACAATAACGGTAACGATAATACCGGTGATAAGCTTTGTCTTCTTTACGCTTCTGTACATTTCATCACCCGTCCTTTCCTCAGTCCTCAAGTACGCCGGACTTGAACACGTAGAATATGATGCACACGAACATCAGCACGCCCAGCACCATCGAGATCGCCGCCGCGTAGCCCACCTGATACGAGCCGAACGACGCCTGATAGATGAGTATCGGCAGATGCGTTGTCGACCCCGCGGGTCCGCCGCCCGTGACCATGTAGATAAGGTCGTAATACGTCGCCGTCCATATCGTTCTCAGAACGATGAGGACAATGGTGGTGTTTCTCAGCTGGGGAAGAGTGATGCGCGTGAATATCTGGAAGCGGGTCGCCCCGTCGACCATGGCGGCTTCATACATCTGCCTGTCGATGCTTTTCAGCGCAGCCCAGTATATGAGCATCGGGAACGGGTAGGAGCGCCACACATTGAGGATGACGACCACCCACATCGCCGGTCCCTGCATCGCCAGCAGCGACTGGCGCGGTTCAAGAAGCCCCGCCTGCTGGAGCCAATAGCTCACGATGCCGTAATCGCTGTTCATTATCCACTTCGATACG
This sequence comes from uncultured Oscillospiraceae bacterium, assembly GCA_934572335.1. Lineage (GTDB taxonomy): Bacteria > Bacillota > Clostridia > Oscillospirales > Oscillospiraceae > Limivicinus. The sequence goes on along the minus strand of CAKTKU010000001.1, from coordinate 102,914 downwards.
AGAGCGAGCGTCACGGCAGGGACGACGTAGGGGATAAGCAGAAAGCTTCTCAGCGCGGTCGAGCCCTTCATCGGGCGCGAGATCAAAAGCGCGATGCCGAGGCCGAGCACAAGCTGCCCCAGCACTGACCAGAATGTCCACACACAGGTGTTCCAGAAGTATTTTTTGAACAGCTTGTTGCTGAACATACGCACATAGTTGTCCAGCCACACAAAGCTGCTCTCCTTTTTGATGAGGGAAGTGTTCGTGAAGCTCAGCCAGATGTTGTACACGACCGGGTACAGCACGAACACCAGAAGAAAGATGACTGCGGGAATGGCAAACGCAAAGCCAATCAGTCTGTGCCTCTTTTCATAGCTGTCGAGCAATCTTCGTTTTGTCGCGGCATTTGCACTGCCCATCTCGTCTTTCTCCTTCTGAATTTAGAATTTTGGAGAATATCGCCCGCCTTGCGGCGGGCGATACCGCTCACGCCTGCCGACCGCGCTTATGCACGGTCGGAGCTTATTTTTTTATCACATGGTTGCGGCGAAGGCAGAGAGATCGTCGTTGATGAGCTCGTATGCCTCTTCGGAGGTGTAAGTGCCGTTGCACGCGCCCTGAAGAGCCTCGCCGAAGATGGTGGTGGACTCAATATAGGCGGACATTGCGCTCAGACCGTGCTCCATGCCGTACCAGTACCAGGTGCTGTTCTCGAACTGATCGAAGATGTAGTCGACCTCAGTCTGGAAAGCGGCGACCTTCTCGCTGGACTTGTAGAGGTCAAACGCGGGCTTGTAGGACGGGAAAGCGAACATCGGGCGGCTGAGTGCACGCTCTGCTGCACGCTCGGGAGTGTAGAGCGCGGTGAGGAAGTCGCTGACGAGCGCGCTGCGCGTCGCGTCATCCTGCTTGCTGGCGACGAAGCAGTAGCCGGAGCCAAAGGAAGCGACCTTGCTGCCGTCAACACCGGGGAAGTCGAAGCAGCCGAGCTTGTCGACCATGTCGGGGTTGTTGCCCTGCGCGTTGCCGATGACAGCGCCCATGTCAAGCGTCATGGCGACAGTGCCGGTGACAGCGAGAGCATTGCGGTAATCGCCCCAGGACCAGGTGAGAGCGCCAGCGGGGGACGCGGTCTTGTAGAGGTCAACGAGGTAGTCAATGACCTTGATGGCTTCTTCCTTCTGCTGGTCGAAGCAGTACTCGCCCGTTGCGGGGTCCATGAAGAACACGCCCGCGGAGCACATCATTTCGTAAAGGGTCTGCGCGGCGACCTGCACGCCGTCAAGAGGAACGGGGAAGCCGGAGCACTCGGCGGTGTTCAGCTCGGTGGCAACAGTCTTGAACTCTTCCCAGGTGGTGGGTATCTCAAGACCCTTCTGCTCGAAGAGGTCCTTGCGGTACCACACGGAGGTGTGCATCGCCCAGTCGGGCAGACCGTAGACATTGCCGTCAGCGCCGGTGAGGACGGTCATGTATGCATCGGAGAAATCGCTGCGACCGATGCCGTCGATGATGTCGTCAAGGGGCATGATGCTGTCAGCAGCGTAGAGATATGCCGTGCCACCGAAGTTGGTGTGCATGATGTCGGGGACATCGCCGGAGGATGCGGCAGTGGCGAGCTTTTCATACATCTCGTTGAAGGCGACCTTCTCCACGGTCACTTCCACGCCCATCTCGTCTGCAAGCTCGGTGAACTGCTTGTTGAGCACTTCATACTGTGCATCGGCGGTGAGGTTCGTCCAGATGACGAGCTTTTCGCCGGTGTAGTCGATCTCCGCCGGGGCGGCGTCTTCCGCCGCGGGCTCGGCCGCGGGGGCTGCTTCCTCTGCGGGGGCTGCTGCCGGGGCAGAGCCGCACGCCGCCAGAGAGAACATAGTGAGGACTGCGAGCAACAGTGCTAAGATTCTCTTTGCGTTCATTGGGTTCTTCCTTTCATTTTGTTCGGACATTGCTGTCCAGTTTTATTTTTCCCGGGACTCGGGACGTACCCTTACCCGTGAAATGCAGATCAGAGGATACCGCCCTGCTCAATGAGCTTCGCCTGCAGCGCCTTGATATCCACATTGCGCGCCGTCACGCCCTCTTTGATCGCGAGCGCCGCGCCCGTGCCGACGGCTTCGCCCATGACCATGCACTGCGGCATGCAGCGAATGCAGTTGGCGACCTCTATCTCGTAGGACGCGCAGCGCCCCGCGACGAGGAGGTTTTCCTTGCCCTTGACGACCATGCAGCTATAGGGGATGGTCATGGACGTGCCCGGCTCAAGGTCGTAAACGACCATGGTCTCACCCTCGGGGGTATGGAACCCGGCGGGCATTGCGCCGCGGCCGATGCTGTCGGGGAAGTCCTTCGCGTCAAGGAAGTCCTGGAACTTGACCTCGTAATCGCATATCACGCGGCGGCTCTCACGGATGCCGAGCATGGAGGCGATGGCGGTCAGATAGGAGTTTTCAAAGCCGGGAATGTAGTTTTTCATTGCCCAGGCCACATCGTACAGGCACTTCTGGGAGAAATTCTCCTGCGCCGTTCTCGTCTCAAGGCCGATGGTGCTGTTCGCCTCAAGCGCGCCGGAGCAGTTGATGGTGATCTCGCCGGGGTTGGGTGTGGAGGTGAATATGCCGAGCCAGTGGCGCAGATATTCCTTGTCCGCGGGCAGGTCGACATTTTTCAGCTCGTCCTTGAGCCCGAAGTGCATGACGCCGGGGAAGCTGGTGAAATCGTGCCACGCAGGGGGCATCATGGTGTCCTCGATGGGCGGGTTCTCCTCGTAATATTTCACGACGCGGTCCATGTCTATGCCCGCCATCTTGCCGATGAGCGTCATGGGCTGGATGTCCTTGTCGTCGCGTATCTCATATGTCGCGCCCGCCTTGGCGCACACGGCGGCGTCGCCGGTGCAGTCGATGACTATCTTGCCGCGCACCTCAACGATCTGCATTTCGGACACGACGACAAGCCCGGTCACGGTGTCGCCGTCCTGCAACACGTCGATGATCTGGGTATTGAGCCATGTGGTGAGGTTTGGCTCCTTCGCCGCCAGCTCATCCAGCACGACCTTGGCGACCTCGGTGTCATAGAGGTAGCACACGTCCTTGTCGGGGTCCTTGTCGACTATCGCGCCCATGTCCTTCAGGACGTTTCTCAGGTCCCACGTCATGCCGCCGACGCAGCGCTTGAGCTTATCGCTGAAGCCGACCCACGCGCCCTGCATGCCGGAGGTGAACTGTCCGCCGAGGCAGCGGTTTTTCTCAACTATAAGGGTCTTTGCGCCGTTTTTGGCCGCCGCAAGACCAGCAATGCAGCCGGCTGTACCGCCGCCTGCAACTATTACGTCAAATTCTCTTTCGTTCATTGCTTTTCCCTCCTTCTGCCGCTTTCCTCTCCGCGCCGCTCCGGGCGGGAAGCCCGGAGCAGTTTGGAAAAAGGATGTATGAAAAAGAATATCTTCTCTTCGTTCGTGTCCCTTACGCGAGGTAGCCGTAGTGCTTGAGCACGTTCTTGAGGCGGATCATATCCTCCTCGGGCAGCTCGGAGATGACGGGCTTGCGGCAGTAACCGGCGTCGATGCCGCGCAGCTTCAGACCTTCCTTAATGATCTGCAGCCACAGCACGTCGCCGTTGGAGTCGGCCTCGGTGAACAGCGGCAGGTACGGCCATACCAGCTCCTCCTGAGCCTTCATCGCCTCGGCGGTCTTCTTGTCCTGCGCGAGGTGGTAAACCGTGGAGTTCTCTTTCGGGAAGAGGTTGCCCGTGCCGACGACCCAGCCGTCGGACCAGCAGGACATCGTCTCGACCGCGCACACGTCGTAGCCGTAGAAGATGTTGAAGTTCTCGTCGGTCAGACGGCGGAGGTTCTGCTGTCTGAACACGTCGGCCTGACGCTCCTTGATCGCGTCGATGCAGCCCTCATTGTAGAGCTTCGCGATGAAGCGGTCGTCGAGCAGCACGGTGGAGTAATACGGGTTGTGATACATCATGACGGGGATATTGATGGAGTTGTGGATGGTCTTGTAGTGGTCATAAAGCTCCTGCTTGTTCGGGCCCATGTACCACGGCGTGACCGCCATGATGCCGTCCGCGCCGTCGGCCTCTGCCGCCTGGGACATCTCCACGACGTCCTTGGTGCGGTATGCGCCGGTGGAAGCGACGACCTTTATGCCGTTGGCGTGACCAGCCTCTATGTACGCCTTGTTGACGGCGATCTGCTCGTCCTTCTCAAGCGCTATCATCTCGCCGGTAGAACCGGAGGGGATGATACCCGTTACGCCGTTATCCGCTAAGAACTTCGTGACTTCTTTGATCGCGCTGAAATTGATGCTCTCGTCCTTGTTGAACGGGGTGATCACAGGGATATAAATGCCTTCCAGTCTCTGCCTTGCCATAATAAATAGCTCCTTAACTTTTCATTTTCGGAATATCCATTCCGAAAATTATACTACTCCGTTTTGCCCCGTTCGTCAATGCCTATTTGTGCAAAACGCCCACTTTCGTATGAGTACACAGATATTGCGCTTCCGTTTTGTGCATCTTTACGGTTTTGGTCTTAACGCCGCATTTTACCGTCCGGCGCTCTGTTGACAAAACCGTACATCTGGCGTAGTATTGAAATATTACGTAGCATTTACTAAAAAATGTTTTGGAGTTGAGCAGATGGAGACCGGTAAAAACCAAAAGGTCGAAACCATAAAGATGCTGGAGAACGCGATGGGCGTGCTCGACCTGCTGCGCACGGCAAAGACCCCCATGGGCGCGAACGCCATTGCAAAGCAGTGCGCGCTCAATCCCTCCACCACCTTCCGCATCCTCAAAACGCTGGAAATGACGGGCTGGGTCTACCAGATGGAGGACGACCGCTATATCCCCGGGCAGAAGCTGAGCTTTGTGACGGAGCGCAACAACTTCTATCTCGCGCTGAGCGACGCGGCGAAGTGCGTGATGGAGGAGTGCACGGCGCACCACGGGCTTGCGATGAATCTGATCGTGCGCAGCGGGTCCGACTGCGAGGTATTGCAGCAGACGCTCACGAAAAGCATCATCAACTATGTCCCCCCGCTGCACTCTGTGCTCCCCTACTACGCCTGCGGCGGCGGGAAGATACTCCTGTGCGAGCTGCCCGATGCGCTCATTGAGCAGATGATCGCCGCGCACCGCATGGAGGCGCTCACCCCCTTCACGATCACCGACCCCGCCGCGTACATCGCCGAGCTGAAAAAGACCGCCGCGAACGGCTACGCGATCGACTTTCAGGAGTCGTCCATCAACGGCAGCTGCATCGCCGTGCCCGTGCGCGACAAGGAGGGGACGATAATCGCGTCGCTGTCGTTCAGCGGGCTGATCGGCGTGTCCGACCCGGCGAAGCTGCTGAAATACCTGCCCGCGCTGCGCGAGGCGTCGGAGAAGATCACGGCAAGTCTCTACAACTGCTGGGGTATGTAAGGCTCTATTCTGATTCTATTATTTTTTCGAGGCAAAAATGGTCGAATATATTTCCTTTGCTGTAATTACTCTGCTTGCGGGGCTTGCACAGGGCGTGTGCGGCTTCGGCGCGGGCATACTCATGATGATGGTGCTGCCGCTGTTCTTCTCGATCAGCCGCTCCGCCGCCGTCGCCGGCATCGTCAGCCTTGTGGTCACTCTGCTGATGATCATCCGCTACCGCAAACGGATCAGCATCAAAAAGGTGATCGCGCCGCTGCTTGTGTACTCGGCGTGCTCCGCGCTGGCGATACATTTCTCCTCCAGCTTTGATCAGCAGCTTCTCAAGCGCCTTTTCGGCGTCTTTCTCATCGTGCTGACGGTGCACCACTTTGTTTCCTCCAAAAAGCAGCCCAAGGCGTGGAGCCTCCCGGTGTGCGTGGCGGCATGGGCGTTCTCCGGCGCGTGCAGCGGGCTTTTCTCCGTCGGCGGACCGCTGATGGTGCTCTACTATCTCGCCCACACCGACAGCAAGGAGGAATTCCTCGGCACGACGGAGGTGCTGTTTTTCGTCAACCTCTGTCTCAGCGCCTACCTGCGCGCACGAAACGGGATACTGACGGCGGATCTCATCCCGCTGTGCGTGCTGGGCACCGCGTGCACGATGGCGGGTCTGTATGCCGCGAACCGTATTATCGACCGCATCGACGGCGTGAAGCTCAAGAACATCGTGTACATCGGCGTCGGCATAAGCGGCCTGATAAACCTCTTTTTCAAGTGAATATGCCGAAACGGCGGATGATCTTCTCAGGTCATCCGCCGTTTTTTATATGTACTATTCCACGCTGAGGTCATACGTCCTGTACTGTATCGCCTCGGCGATATGCTCGCTCTCTATCCCCGCGCTCCCGGCGAGATCGGCGATCGTGCGCGCGACGCGGAGAATGCGGTCGTAGCTGCGCGCGGAGAGATTCATGCTCTCAAACGCGGCGCGCATAAGCTCCTCCCCCTCGGCGCTCACGGCGCAAACCTCCCGCAGTGCGCCGCTGGCGATATGCGCGTTGCACATCGTGCCGTCGTCAGCATAGCGCTCGCGCTGGATGCGCCGTGCGGCGTCCACACGCTTTTTTATCTCCGCGGAGCTCTCCGCCGGGGTGCGCCGCTTCAGCTCCTCATAGTCCAGCGCCGGGACCTCGACGATGAGGTCTATCCTGTCGAGCAGCGGGCCGGATATGCGCGAATGATAGCGGCGCACATCGTTCGCCGAGCAGCGGCAGCGCCCGGACGGGTGCCCGTACCACCCGCACTTGCACGGGTTCATCGCGCACACCAGCATAAACCGGCTCGGGAACGTCAGCGTTCCCGCGACGCGCGACACCGTCACCACCCCGTCCTCAAGCGGCTGGCGCAGCACCTCCAGCGCGTCGCGCCTGAACTCCGGCAGCTCGTCGAGAAAGAGCACACCGTTATGCGCAAGGCTGATCTCCCCCGGGCGCGGCGTTGTGCCGCCGCCGGACAGCCCCGCGGCAGACACCGTGTGGTGCGGCGCGCGGAACGGCCGCCGGGAGACGATCGGGTGCTCGCCGCCCGTGAGCCCGGCGACGGAGTGTATCTCCGTCGTCTCTATCATCTCCTCGCGGCTCATGTCCGGCAGGATGCCGGGCAGGCGCTTTGCCATCATGGACTTGCCCGCGCCGGGAGGTCCGACGATGAGGATGTTATGTCCGCCCGCAGCCGCGATCTCGAACGCGCGCTTGACGTTCTCCTGTCCCTTGACGTCGGCAAAATCCGGCACCGGTGCCCCTGCCGTGTCGAGCTTGGGGCACTCCGCGCGCTCTATAAGCTTCTCCCCGGACAAATGCGTCGCCAGCTGGGCGACAGTCTTCACCGGGTACACCGAAAGCCCGTCGGCAAACGCCGCCTCGCCCGCGTTCTCCGCCGGGACGAAGAAATGCTCCACCCCCGCGCGCTGCGCCGCCAGCGCCATCGGCAGCGCGCCCGCGACCGGGCGCACCTCCCCCGTCAGCGACAGCTCACCGATGAACGCGCACTTCTCCCCCGGCGCTTTGATGTCGCCGGAGGCGGAGAGTATGCCCACGAGCATCGGCAGGTCGTACACCGTTCCGGCCTTTTTCTTGTCCGCCGGGGCGAGGTTGACTGTCATGCGGCTGACAGGGAAGGCAAAGCCGCTGTTTTTTATCGCGGCGCGCACACGCTCGCGCGCCTCCTTCACCGCCGCATCGGGCAGACCCACGATGTCGAACGACGGCAGCCCGCCGGAGATATAAACCTCCACCGCCACCTCGTACCCGCCGACGCCGGTCACGCCCATGCTCTTTGTTGAGGAAAACATTGCCATCCTCCTTTTATGGAAAAGCCGTCGGCTGTGAAGATATGTGCCGACGGCTTTCTGATGCTTCGCTTATTCTTCCAGCTCGCCCACGAGCGCGATGTGCAGCTCGTCCAGCTGCTTCTGTTCGACAGTGGAGGGCGCGCCCATCATGACATCCATGGCGTTCTTGTTCATCGGGAAGGGGATGATCTCGCGGATGCTGTCCTCGCCCGCGAGGAGCATGACCATGCGGTCAACGCCCGGTGCGATACCGGCATGGGGAGGCGCACCGTAGCAGAACGCGTTGTACATCGCGGGGAACTTGCGCTTGACGTCCTCCTCGCCGAGGCGCACCATCTCAAACGCCTTTATCATGATCTCCGGGTCGTGGTTACGCACCGCGCCGGAGCTGAGCTCCACGCCGTTGCAGACAAGGTCATACTGGTCGGCAGTGATGGTGAGCGGGTCGATCTCGCCGCGCTCGGCCTTCAGCAGCACGTCCAGCCCGCCCGCGGGCATGGAGAACGGGTTGTGGCAGAACTCCAGCTCGCCGGATTCCTCCCCGATCTCGTACATCGGGAAGTCGACGATCCAGCAGAACTCATAGCGCTCCTTGTCCATGTGGTTGGGGCATGCCGCGCCCAGCATTTTCAGCATGACGCCGGCGGTCTTCTGCGCAAGCTCCTTCTTGCCCACGGCGACGCCCACAAGGGTGTTCGGCTTGAGCGAGAGGGCGGCGGTCAGCTCGTCCTTGCGGTCGGCGAGGAACTTCGCCACGCCTCCGGCAAGCTCGCCGTGCTCGTCCACCTTGAACCAGTAGGGCTTCGCGCCGGACTGGACCTCAACGTCGGTGCAGAGCTTGTCTATGTGCTTTCTCGTCAGCTCGCAGTCGGAGACGGCGATGGCCTTGACGACCGCGTCCTCGGCGTTGAACGGAGCAAATTCCGTGCCGCGCGTGAGCGCGGTAATGTCCTCAACGTGCAGATCTATGCGCAGGTCGGGCTTATCCGTGCCGTAGCGCTCCATAGATTCCACATAGCCGATGCGCTTGAACGGCGCGTCGGAGGCGACGTTATACGTGCCGAATTTGGCGAAGATCGGAGGCAGCACGTCCTCCAGCACGGCAAAAACGTCCTCCTGCGTGGCGAACGCCATCTCCATATCCAGCTGGTAGAACTCGCCGGGGGAACGGTCGCCGCGCGCGTCCTCATCGCGGAAGCACGGCGCGATCTGGAAGTAACGGTCAAAGCCGGAGGTCATCAAAAGCTGCTTGAACTGCTGCGGTGCCTGGGGCAGGGCGTAGAACTTGCCGGGGTGCTTTCTCGCGGGGACAAGGTAGTCACGCGCGCCCTCGGGGGAGGATGCGGTGAGGATAGGCGTGGTTATCTCAAGGAAGCCGTGCGCCATCATCGCCTGACGCAGTGCCGCGATAACGTTGCAGCGGAGGATGATGTTCTTCTTGACAGCGGGGTTTCTCAGATCAAGATAACGGTATTTCAGTCTGGCGCTCTCGTCCGCCTCGCGGCTGCGGTTTATCTCGAACGGAAGCTCGTTATAGCGGCATTTGCCGAGTATCTCTATCTTCTCCGGCACGACCTCTATGTCGCCGGTGTCCTGCTTGGGGTTTTTGCTCGCGCGCTCGCGCACGACGCCCTCGACGGATATGGTGGACTCCTTATTGACGGACTTGACGATCTTCATCATGTCCTCGGTCTCCACGACCACCTGCGTCGTGCCGTAGAAGTCGCGCAGAACGACGAAGGCAAAGTTGCTGCCGACCTCGCGGACGTTCTCCATCCAGCCGACAATCTTGACTTTTTCACCCACATTGCTGAGCCTCAGCTCATTGCAGGTATGTGTACGGGACTGAAACATAAATTTCCCTCTCTTCTATCTTAAAAATTTAGAATAGACCTAGTTATTGATGAGCGGATACGCCGCGCGCTCGTTGAGATCGGCGATAATGTCCTCCGCCGCGTCCGCCGCGGAGAGCTTGCGCTGCACGCCGGTGCTCATATCCTTCACGGACAGCACGTTTTCCGCGATCTCGTCCTCGCCGATGAACACGACATACGGCACGCCGATCTTGTCGGCATAGCTCATCTTCGCCTTGAACTTTTTCTTCTCGCTGTACAGCTGCGTGCGTATCCCGGCGCTTCTCAGCTGCGCCGCGGCGGAAATGGCATAGCCCAGATCCTCCGTCATCGGCAGCACCAGCACATCGCACGGCGCGCTCACCGTCTCGTCCGACAGCAGCCCCTGCTCGCCCAGCACGTAGAAGAGCCGCGTCAGCCCTATCGATATGCCCACGCCGGGAAGCTCGCGGTCGGTGTAATACTCGGCGAGGCTGTCATACCGCCCGCCGGAGCAGACGGAGCCTATCTCCGGATGGTCGGTCATCTCGGTCTCGTACACCGTGCCGGTGTAGTAGTCCAGCCCGCGGGCGATCGTCAGGTCGACGGCGAAATTCTCCTCCGGGACGCCGAAGTCCGCGAGGTAGCGCGTCACCGTTGTCAGCTCGTCCAGCCCCTGGTCGAATGTCGCGTCCATGCCGCGGTAGCGCTCTAGCGCGGAGATGACCTCGGCGTTCGTGCCCTTTATCGCCATGAAGTCCAGCACATTTTCCGCCTTGCACGGCAGCATCTTCACGTCGTCGATGAGCAGCTGGCGCACCTTTTCCGCGCCTATCTTGTCGAGCTTGTCGACGGTGCGCATAATATCGCCCGCGCGCTCGCTCATGCCGTTCATGGCGTAAAAGCCGTTGAGTATCTTGCGGTTGTTGACACGTATCTTGAATCTTTTCAGCCCGAGCGCGGTGAACGTATCGTAGATAATGGCGGGGATCTCCGCCTCGTTGATTATGTCCAGCTTCCCGTCGCCGATGATGTCGATGTCCGCCTGATAGAATTCTCTGAATCTGCCGCGCTGCGCGCGCTCCCCGCGGTACACCTTGCCGATCTGATAGCGCCGGAACGGGAAGCTCAGCTCAGAATAGTGCGCGGCAACGTATTTCGCCAGCGGGACGGTCAGGTCAAAACGCAGCGCAAGGTCGCTGTCGCCCTTCTGAAAGCGGTATATCTGCTTTTCCGTCTCCCCGCCGCCCTTGGCCAGCAGCACCTCCGCCGACTCGATAACGGGCGTGTCGAGCGGGGTGAAGCCATAGGAGGCGTAGCAGCGGCGCAGGGTGTCCTTCATGCGCTCCATCTTCATCTGCTCTGCGGGCAGCAGCTCCATAAACCCGGAGAGCGTGCGCGGTGAAACCTTTGCCATATCAATAGATCCTTTCGGTCGTTTTTAAAACTAATGCACACAGCCCCCTTGAACTGTCGGGGGCTGGAGGTATCATGTTTTTCGCGCTCAGCGCTTCTGCGGGTTGACGATGTTGCGCCAGTCTAGGTCGCCGCGGCGCAGCCCCTGCACAAGCACCTCCGCCGTGGCGGCGTTGGTGGCAAAGGGGATCTGGTACTGGTCGCACAGGCGCTCGATCTTGTTGATGTCGTCAAAGCCCCTGGGGTTCGCCGGGTCGCAGAAGAAAAGGACGAGGTCGATCTCGTTGAAGGAGATGCGCGCGCCTATCTGCTGCGCGCCGCCCTGGTCGGCATGGAGGTAGAGCGTAATGGGCAGCCCCGTCGCTTCGGACACGAGCTTCCCCGTGACGTGCGTGGCGCAGAGCGAATGCTCGGCGAGAATGCCGCAGTACGCGATGCAGAACTGAACCATCAGCTCTTTCTTTCTGTCATGTGCCATCAATGCAATGTTCATATTCTTCTCTGTCTCCTGATTCTCGTAAAGAATATTTTCTTCTTATATCTTTTCCTTTTAATTATTATAAACATAATTATAAACACAGTTTATGCAAACTGCAACCACTTTTTGCGCGGATCCTGCTCCAATTTTACTTCAGCAGCGACATTTCCTCCTCAGAGGAATCGCTGTATCCGCGGATGACGTAGTATGCGTCGAGGATGTTCTTGGCGATGAACGCCGTGTTCGCGCCGGAGCCGCCGCGCTCAACAATGACGGCGATGGCGATCTCCGGGTCGTCTGCGGGGGCGTAGCAGATGAACATACCGTCGTTGGTGATGCCTTCGCCCTTCTGGGCCGTCCCGGTCTTGCCGTTGACGCCGTACTGTCCGTTCGGACCCGTGCGCGTGAACTTGCACGTTGCGAACAGCTCATACAGCTGCTGGTTGCCGGGGTAGTTCGTCACGAGGTGCATTCCCTCTTTTATCGCGTCCCAGTTATATTCCGCGGACTCCACATGGCTCAGCACCTCCGGCTCGCGCTCGTACACCTTCTCGCCGTAGTCAAAGCTGCGGACGGTCTTGAGGATGGAGGCGGAGTGCCTGTCGCCGTAGTTTGCGAGCGTTGCGACGTATTCCGCCATCTGCAAGGGGGAGAATATGCTGTCGGACTGACCGATGGCGGCCTGCAGCGTATCACCTATACGCCACTCGGAACCGGCGTAGTCATAGTGGTTCTCGCGGTTGGACATGTTGCCCGTCGTCTCGACAAGCTCTATGCCCGTTGAAACGCCGAGGCTGAAATTGTGCGCCGTCTCGCCCAGATAGTCAACGCCCAGCTCGTTGCCGATGGTGTAGAAGAAATAGTTGCACGAGTCGCGCAGAGCGGTGGAGACGTTCTCCTCCGGGTGGGTGAGGTGCTCATTCTTGTTCGCGTTCCAGATCCAGCACTCAGGCGAGTAGCCCTCGGCAGAGTACTTGGTGAAAACGCCCTGGCATTTGACCTTGTCCTCGGTGTTCACGACGCCAGCGTTCAGCGCGGCGATGGCCGTGACGGGCTTGAACGTGGAGCCGGGGGCGTAGGCGCCCATGAGCGCGCGGTTGAAAAGCGGCGCGTTCGGCGTTGCCAGAAGCTCCTGATAATTCTCGATAATGGTCGACACGTCGTAGGTCGGCCAGCTCGCGATGGCGAGCGGCTCGCCCGTGTCCACCGCGACGACGACCGCCGCCGCGCCGGTTATCTCGTCCTTCATGTCGGCGTTGTAGTCGCCGCGGGCGAGACCCTCCGCGCGCTCCTGCGCGCGGGTCTTGATGAGATCGTTGACACCGGCGTTCAGTATACGCTCGGTCTGCTCCTGCAATATCTCGTCAATGGTGAGGTAGATATGGTTGCCGGGGACAGGCTCGTCGACATACACCGTGCTGAGCACCGTGCCGGAGGCGTTCTTTGTCTCCTGCACCGTGCCGTCCCTGCCGTGCAGATACGTCTCAAAGGCGTATTCCACGCCGTCCTTGCCGACATAGGCGTCCGTGGAGTATTTGAGCAGGGAGTATTTTTCATACTCCTCCTGCGTCATAAGTCCGACGTAGCCGAGGATGTGCGCGGCATAGTCCGTGCCGTATTCGCGCTTGTATGCGCGGTTGACGTTTATGCCGGAGAGCTTGTTCTCCATGATGGAGGTAATGAGCTTCATGCTCGCGTTTTCGACGAAAACATAGTCCGCGGTGTTGATGGCGTAGCGGACGTTGATGGAATATCGCACACCGGCGATGATGCGCATCTCCTGCGCGGAGTAGCTGTTATCTATGCTGTATCGCGTGCGCATATAGCTCATCAGCTCCACAGCCGTGGGGTTGTCCGGGTCGACGGCGATCGCTTTCAGATCGTCCTTCTTGTCCTCGATATACGCCTTGAGCATGGTGCGCTGTATCTCGGTCATGTTCGGGTCGTACTCAAACGGCGGCTCGCTCGTGATGGGCAGGTCGTCCGTATACGTGTCGCCGTAGCCCTCCACCATGTTCACAAGGCCCAGTATCGTCTCGTTCGGATCCTCGTTGGCAAAGAGCTTAGTCGTGTCGATCGTGAGGTTATATACCTCGGTGTTGCTCACGAGCACGCGCCCGTAGCGGTCGAGGATGTTTCCGCGCGCTGCGGTTATGGGGCGCTCCTCGGTCGTTATCTCGTTGCTCTGGTTATAGTATTTTTCGCCCTCTATTATCTGGAGCTGGTAAAGCTCGTAGGCGTAGACCGACAGCAGTATCAGCATCAGCACTATCAGTGCCGCGATCCTGCCGTCTCTGACAAGTCTGTGATGCATAGTTCAGTCCTTTCTCCAGGGGAAGCAAAAGCGGTGCGCACCGGCGCGGCTACTCTATCCACTCCGCCGGCGGGAAGTACGCCAGCACGGCGGGCGGCAGCGACCACAGCGTCTGCAAAAGCACAGTCACGATCATCGAGCCCGACCACACGTCCATCGCGGCGGTCTTGAGCATCTGCACCGTTCCCGTCACGAGCAGCGCCGCAAGCGAGGCGAGCATGAACGCGAAAAAGCGCCGGTTGATGAAAAACTGTGACACAAAGCCCGCCGCAAAGCTCAGCGCGGGGAAGAGCACCGTGAAGGTGATGGTGTTCTCGATAAACGCCATGTCGGCGAAAATGCCCATGATAAGGCTGAACACCGCCCCGAACGTCGCGCCCTCGAACATTCCCACCGCGACCGCCACCGCCGGCAGCACCAGCGGGCACACGCCGAACGGGCGCAGCTGCGTGAAGAGCATGTTCTGCGCCACGAGCGAGAGGAACATATAGAGCGCATATTTCAGCAGACGTTTTATGTTTTCGCCGGAAAATATCTCTTTGAGGTTAATGTTCAAGGTCATTCCACCACTTCATAGCTTTTTATGACGAAAACCTGCACAAGCGTGTCGAAGCTGCACTCGGGCTTGATGATGCCGTACTCCACCTGTCCGCCCGCTTCGGTCTGGACGTTGGTGATCGTACCTATCAGCAGCCCCGCGGGGAACGCCCCGCCCGAGCCGGACGTGAGCACCTCGTCCCCGACGAATATCTGCGCGCCCTCTGCAAGGAACGTGAGCTTTGCTTCCTTCTTCTTCATCAGCGCGAATTCGCCCACGGACATTCCGGACGAGCCGGACTGCCCGACGTATGCGCCGACGGACATGTCAACGTCGATAAGCGTGCTGACCGTTGCCCACGTCTCGCCCAGTTCCGTCACCTGACCCACAACAACACCGTACTCCGTCACGACAGGGTCGTTGAGCTCTATGCCGCTGCTGCGTCCCTTGCTTATCGTGAACGAGCTTGACCAGTTCGAGGACGACCACAAAACGACCTTGCACGACTCCATCTCGTAGTCCGTGTGCTTCTCGCGCAGGTTCAAAAGCTCTCTGAGGCGGGTGTTCTCCTCAGAGGCGGCGATACCGTCGCGCGCGGACTGCTGCGCGTCGGCAAGCTGCGAGCGGAGCGATTCGTTCTCCGCCTGCAGGGAATCGTACTTGTAGAGATACCCGTATATCGTGTCAAACCAGTTGACCGTGGAGCTGAGCACCTTTTTTATCGGCGCTTCCAGCACGCCCGTTGCGTTCTGCAGAAAGCTGATCTCCCCGCTGCGCGCGGCGGAGCTGAACGCGATTATTATGGCGACGGCAATGACGATGACGCCGATGCGTATTCCGTTTTTCTTTAAATATTCTTTCAAAGAGCGACCACTCCCTTATAGACCCTGTTTCAGCGCAGAAGTTCCATCCCGGTTCGCTTCAGCATCGCGTCCAGCCTGCACAGCGGCAGACCCATCACGTTGAAAAAGTCCCCGTCGATGCCGCGCACGAACACCGCGCCGCGCCCCTGCGCGCCGTAAGCGCCCGCCTTGTCCATCGGCTCGCCCGTAGCGATGTAGGCGCGTATCTCCTCCGGCGGTATCTCGCGAAAGTGCACGAGCGTGCGTTCCGCCTCGACGTGCATTTCACCGCCCGCGAGCACCGCGACGCCGGTATAGACCTCATGCGTCGCGCCGGAGAGCGCCGTGAGCATTTCAAATGCCTCCTGTTCGGAGTGCGGCTTGCCGTATATCTTTCCGTCGAACCAAACTATCGTGTCCGCCGCGACAACGGTGTCCTCCGCCGCGGCGAGCGCGCCGACCTCCGCGCACTTTGCGCGCGCGAGCGACTTCACGGTCTCCTCCGGTCCCGCGCCCTCCGGCGGGCATTCCTCCCCCTTCGCGGGGATGATCTTCAAATCGCTGACCTTCAGCATTTCCATCAGCTCTCTGCGTCTGGGAGAGCCGGAAGCGAGTATAACAGCCATCAATCAACACCTCTGTAGTACAGTCCTCTTGTCAGGACGTTGGGCTTATAGTCGGAAAGCCCCATATGCCCCTTTGCGACCTCCACGCACTCGCGCGCGCTCTCGGTCGTGAACATCATTCTCAGCCCCCACAGCCCCGCGGAGTAAAGGTCCTCCTTCTTGTCCGCGAGATAGAGCTTGTGCGCGTTGTACACAACGTTGCGGCAACCGTATTCCTTCACCACCGGGAACACCGAGCCCATGCGGTCGGCCATCTGCGCGGGGGTCTGGCAGGCGCAGCGCCCTGCGCTCTCTTTTATTATGCACTGGTCGGACACCATAAGCGGCAGCCGCCCGTAGATGATAAGCTCAGTATCCAGCGGCTTTGCCATGTCCTTTATCTGCGCGATGCGCAGCTCGAACGACGCCGTGGCAGAGAGGAACCCCATCTCGTTGAGCATTTCGAGCGTGTAGGAGTTGAAAGCGTTCAGCCCGAAGTCGCCTCTGAGCTTCATCCCGGCGCGGCGCGCCATGACGACCTGGCCGAGGTTGCCCACAAGCGCCTCGTTCACGCCGTAGTCAAAGAGCTTCTGGAGCGTGGCGTAGACCTCTTTCATCTGCGCGTCGTTCACTATCCTCGGCAGCACCGCCACGGGGACGGAGCCCTTTTCCACAAACGGCAGCACGAGCTTCGGCTCCGCCGCCATTATCATCGCCGGCACGTATATGTACGCCGGGCGCAGATCGGCCAGCTCCTTTGTCAGCTGCTCCGCCGTGCGCACCTGGATGATGAGCTTGGGGTCCGCCACGGTGGGGACGTTTTTCGGCGGTGCGGGCAGGTCGAGACTGCGCCGCGTCGGCGGGGCGGAGCGCTGGGCGGAAAGCTCGGATATGAGTTTGCGCCGGAGCTCATTTATCTCCGCCGCGGCGAGATAGAGACCGGGGTCGGTCTTTGCCTTGTTCTCCACACAGTTATACGGCGTGCCGCCGGTTTTGAACATCTGTTCGACAAGATACCCGTCCGTCAGTCCCTGCCGCTTTGCCTTTTCCGGCACGGGGCCGTAGGTCACGGCTTTGTGTCCGTCGTCGTCAAAGGCGATCGCCTTTATCCGCTCGCCCTTTTCGGCAACGGTGTAAAAATGCACGGGAACGCGGCGAAGCTCGCCGTCGGCATACGCCCGGCGGGCGACGGTGAATATTTTCTCCGTGCCCTCCTCCGGCTCGCCGCGCACGCCGAACATGTCCTTCCTGTCGCCGTTGAAGTAGCCCTGCGTGAACCCCTGGCGCGAGAATGCCTTTGTCAGCATGGTCATCTCCTCCGGGGTGGGCTGCCGGTGCTCGCGCAGCGCCTTGGAGTATATTCCCGTGACGATGGCGGTGTACTCCGGGCGCTTCATGCGCCCTTCTATCTTTATGCACGCCACGCCAGCCTCCTCGATCTCGCGGAGCCTGTCGACAAGGCAGTTATCCTTGAGCGACATCGGGTAATCGTCCATGCGCCCGCCGAGAGAGTACTGCATGCGGCACGGCTGTGCGCACATGCCGCGGTTGCCGCTGCGCCGCCCGATAAGGCTGGACATATAGCACTGCCCGGAATGGCAGAAGCACAGCGCGCCGTGGACGAATATCTCCGTCTCTATTGGGGCGTTTTTCGTGATGTATGCTATCTCCTCAAGGCTCAGCTCGCGCGCGAGCACCGCGCGCGTCAGCCCCATCTCCGCCGCCGCCTGCACGCCGGCGAGGTTGTGGATGCTCATCTGCGTGCTCGCATGGAGGGGGATGTCCGGCAGGGCGCGGCGTATCGCGGAGATAAGCCCCAGATCCTGAATGATTATCCCGTCCGCGCCGCACTCGGACGCGAGGCGCGCGGCGTCCACCGCCGTGCCCATCTCCCTGTCGTTGACGAGCGTGTTGAGCGTGACGTAGACCTTGCACCCGCGCACGCGGCAGTAGGTCACCGCCTTTTCAAATTCCTCGTTTGTAAAATTCTTCGCGCCGCGGCGGGCGTTGAAGTCGCCCATTCCGAGATAGACCGCGTCCGCGCCGTTCTGCACCGCGGCAATAACAGCCTCCGGCGACCCGGCGGGAGAAAGAAGCTCAAGCATTACACCATTTCCTCTGTATATATTCTATATATTCTGTATCTGTGTTTCTCTTATATATGCCTTATATGCATTATATGCATTTGCATACAACTCACGTAATTATACATCGTGCATTATAGCACATTTATTCCTATTGCGACAAGATAAAAATAATGCTATAATTACCTGCACAGTTACTTTTACATTTAAGTCATAAATTTTTCAGGAGATATCTTTTCCCATGTCAGAGAGCGCTTTGGGCAATTTCATACCGGCGCAGACCGCCGACAGGCTCATCGCCGCGCACGACGGGGACGTCGCACTTTTGTATCTTTACCGTCTGCGCACCGGGGAGACCGACTGCGAGCGCGCCGCGCGCGACCTCTGCCGCACCCTGCGCGAGATAGAGGCGGCGGACGAAAAGCTGCGGCGGCTCGGTCTTTCGGATGACAGCACAGCGCGCACAGCCGCCCCCGCACGGGCGGAGAATAAGACCGCGCCATCCCCCGCTCCCACCGCGTATGTCCCGCCCGCCCCGGCGGATGAGATGCCGGAATACCGGGCGGAGGATCTTGTCCGCCGCAGCCGCGAGGACGGGGAGTTCGCCGCGATCATCGCGGAGGCGTCGAAGGTCATGGGGCGCGCGCTGAGCAGCGTGGACATGAAAACGCTCTTTGGGATATATGATTATCTTGGCATGCCGGCGGACGTGATAATGCTGCTGATCAACCACTGCGCCAAGCAGTATTCCCGCCGCTACGGCACGCAGCGCCGCCCCAGCGCCCGCGCCATACAGAAGGAGGCGTACTTCTGGGTCAACCGCGAGATCATGACCGTGGAGCAGGCGGAGGAATTCATCCGCGCGGACGACGCGCGCCGCAGCACCACCGCGCAGGTGTGCGCTCTCATGGGCATCGCCGGGCGCGAGCCGACAAAGACGGAAAATGAGTATATCTCCTCCTGGCTCGACATGGGCTTCCCCCCGGAGAGCATCGCCATCGCCTATGACCGCACGGTCACGAACACCGGTTCCCTCCGGTGGAGCTATATGAACAAGATAATCCTCTCGTGGAAAGAGAAGGGGCTGTTCACCCCGCGCGATATAGAGGAAAAGGACAGCCGCCAGCGCGCAAAGAGCGCGCCGGGCAGAGCCGCCCAGCGCGGCAGCCGCCCCTCGGACTTTGAGGGGCTGGATTCTCTTCTGGACAAGATCTGAGAAAGGGCTTTGCTATGACCTATGACGGAAAGCTCCTCGCCCGCGCCCGCGGCGCGCTGGAGCGGCTTCGCACCGACAACGCCGCCGAGCAGGAGCGGCGCACGGCGCTGGTATACCGGCGCGTGCCGGAGATCGCGGACATCGACGCGCAGCTTCGCGCGCAGATGGTGGAGCTGGCGCGCATCACGCTCGCGCGCGGCGCGGATATGAAGGCGCGCCTTGCGGCGCTCGAGCGGGATAATCTCGCGCTTCAGGAGCGGCGCGCGGCGCTTTTGGCGGCGAACGGCTTTTCGCGCGACTATCTCTCCCCCATATACTCCTGCCCAAACTGTCATGACACGGGCACGCTCCCGGACGGGAAGCCGTGCGCCTGTCTTATCCGCGCGTATAACCGCGAGGTGACGGATGAGCTCGGCGCGCTTCTGCGCCACGGCAGCGAGAGCTTTGACCGCTTTGATCTTTCGCTCTATTCCGCCGAGCTTGACCCGCGCTATGGCGTTGTGCCGCGCGAGGCGATGGCCAAGGTGTTCGAGATCTGCCGCCGCTTTGCCGAGAGCTTTCCCAACGTCAGCTCCAACCTCCTTTTGCAGGGGGACACGGGGCTGGGTAAGACGTATCTCTCCGCGTGCATCGCGCGCACCGCGGCGGAAAAGGGCTGCTCCGTGTGCTATGACTCCGCCGCCGCCGCGCTGGAGGCGTTCGAGCAGCAGAAGTTCGCCCGCGACACCGAGGCGGGGCAGGCGGCGTCCGCGCGCGTGAAGAACATGCTCGAATGCGACCTGATGATCCTTGACGACCTCGGCACGGAGATGAACACCCCCATGTCCGTCAGCGCGCTCTACACCCTCATCAACAGCCGCCTTGTCAGCGGCAAAAAGATGATAATCAGCACAAACTGCTCCGACGACGAGCTTGAGCGCAGGTATACCCCCCAGATATGCTCCCGCATTTTCGGGGAATTTCTGCGCGTGCCGTTCGCGGGGCGTGATATACGGCAGATAAGGAAAGGAGTTTAGCAATGCAGCATGAAATAACGCGCGCGATACCCCTTCTCAACGCGCAGGGCGACCTCACCGAACCCGGCTGGGCGCGTTCGCTTCTCCCCGTTTACAGCCGCAAGGCGGTGAAAGCTCCGAAAACTCGCATAAAGGAATGGGATTACTATCTCATCAACAACGGGCGCTACGCCCTCGCCCTCACGGTGGACGACAACGGCTACATGGGGCTGGACTCTATCTCCCTGCTCGACTTTGCCGAGGGGTGGGAGATCACGAAAAGCCCGATGACGTTCATGCCGCTCGGCTCCGTCGGCATGCCGGAGACGTCGAAGTACGGCGATGTGCGCCACGGCGGCAAAAGCCACTCCATCAGCTATGAAAATGACGGCAGCGGGCGGCGCGTGCTGACCGCGCGCATGGACGATTTCGGTCCCGAGGGCGCGCTGTTGGCGAGCATCGAGCTTTTTGACGAACCGGAGGACAGCATGGTCATCTGCACGCCGTTCGACAAGCCCGGTCACTTCTACTATAATCAGAAGATAAACTGTATGCGCGCCAAGGGCAGCGTGAAGTACGGCGCGCGGCTTTATGAATTTGACCCCGCGGACAGCTTTGCCGTGCTCGACTGGGGGCGCGGCGTGTGGACGTATCACAACACATGGTACTGGGGCAGCGCGTCCTACCATGTTGACGGCGTGCCGTTCGGGTGGAACATCGGCTACGGCTTCGGCAACACCGCCGCCGCGAGTGAGAACGTACTTTTCTACAACGGCCGCGCGCACAAGCTCAGTCAGGTGAAGTTCAACATCCCCGGCGGGGAGCGGGACTTCATGTCCTCGTGGACGTTCACGTCGGACGACGGGCGCTTCGAGATGGACTTTGTCCCCGTGCTCGACCGCGCCGCGTGCACCGATGTCATGCTCATCAAGTCCGACCAGCATCAGGTGTTCGGTATGTTCACGGGCAAGGCCGTGCTCGACGACGGCACGGTCATCGAGGTGCGGGACTTCCCCGGCTTTGCCGAGAAAGTCGAAAACAAGTGGTGAAAACCCAATTGGCTTTTTTCAATACTATTTTCAACATAAAATCTATCGGAGGGTTTTGTCATGACTAAGAAATACAGCGAAATGACCCGCGAGGAGCTTGTGCGCGAGCATGAGCTCTGCACTGCCGGCTTCGAGGCTGCAAAGGCGCAGCAGCTCAAGCTCAACATGGCGCGCGGCAAGCCCGGGCGCGAGCAGCTCGATCTCGTGAGCGATATGCTCACGGTGCTTACGTCGGCGGACGACTGCATATCCGGCGGCATCGACGCGCGCAACTACGGCGAGCTTTCCGGTCTGCCCGAAGCACAGGCGCTCTTTGCCGACATTCTCGGCTGCAAGGCGGAGGAATGCCTCGTCGGCGGCAACGCCTCGCTCCAGCTGATGTATGACACGGTCGCGAAGGCGTACACCCACGGGCTCAACCACGCGGAAAAGCCGTGGTGCAGGCTCGACAAGGTCAAATGGCTCTGCCCCGCGCCGGGCTATGACCGCCACTTCAAGATCACCGAGAGCTTCGGGTTTGAGCTCATCACCGTCCCCATGACCGAGAACGGCCCCGACATGGACACGGTCGAACGCCTCATCGCCGACCCCGCTGTCAAGGGTATGTGGTGCGTGCCGAAATACTCCAACCCCGACGGCATCGTCTACTCCGCGGAGACCGTGCGCCGCATCGCCGCGATGAAGCCCGCCGCGCCGGATTTCATGCTCATGTGGGACAATGCCTACTGCGTGCATGAGTTTGAGGGCGATTTCCTCCCGTTTGACGATATTCTCTCGCTCTGCCGCGAGGCGGGCAACCCCGACATGGTGTATGAGTTCGCCTCCACGTCGAAGATAACCTTCCCCGGCGCGGGCATATCCGTGCTCGCCACATCGGTCGCCAACCTTGACCGGCTCAAGAAGCTCATGGGCGTGCAGATGATCTCCTTCGACAAGATCAACCAGCTCCGCCACGTGCGCTATCTCAAGGACAAGGCGCACACGCTTGAGCTTATGAAAAAGCACGCCGCCGTCCTCGCGCCGAAGTTCGCGTGCGTGCTGCGCCATCTCGACGAGGAGATCGCGCCGCTCGGCATCGCCCATTGGCAGCGCCCTCACGGGGGCTACTTTGTCTCCGTGTTCACCGATTCCGGTCTTGCCAAGCGCACGCTCGCGCTGTGCAAGGAGGCGGGCGTCGTGATGACCGGCGCCGGTGCGACGTACCCCTACGGCGTCGACCCGGACGACTCGAACATCCGCATTGCGCCGTCCTATCCCGCGATCGACGAGCTGGACAAGGCGATGGGCATTTTCTGCCTGTGCCTTCGCATCGCCGCGCTGGAAGCGCTGCTGAAATAAAAACATAGAAACGCAGAAAACGGCTGCTTCCTCAAAAAAAGGGAAGCAGCCGTCTGTTTTACAGTTTTTCTTTTCAGCGCCCTGCGGCACTGATTACCTCAGGCTCATTCAATTGCAATAGCGCTGCCGGAGGCAAGCTTCTTCGCGTCCTCCTTCGGGATGATCACGGTCAGCACGCCGGACTCATACTTTGCCTTGACATCCTCCGGCTTCACATCGCCGATGTAGAAGCTGCGCGAGCAAGCCCCGGCGTAGCGCTCCTGACGCAGGACGCGGCCCTTCTTGTCCTCTTCGTCCTTGTCGAGACCCTTCGCCGCGCTGATGTTCAGGTAACCGTCCTTGACGTCAAGGCTAATCTCGTCCTTCTTGAAGCCGGGCAGCTCAACGGCGAATCTGTACGCCTTCGCGTCGTCCGTCTCGTGAATATCGGTCTTCATGAGGTTTCTTGCGTGCTTGCCGAACAGCGGATCATGACCGCCGAAGAAAGAACTGCCAAAGAAATCATCAAACATATTTTCACCATAAATGCTGGGTACCATAATAATGCCTCCAATACAAGTCTTTATATTTTTTTAATCTGCGCTGAGATCATTGGGAAATTATCTAATTATTAAATCTGAGCATCTTTATCGCTCTCCTTTTCTCTTTTCGATTATTATTTTACTCATTTCACTTGAAAACACAACAAGCCCGTAGTACAATAAAACAAAATCAGCTTGTGCTGACAGCACAAGCTTTGGTGAGGTTGTTAGCATGGATGAGGCACGCTGGAACAGCATCAGCGCCGACGCGCTGCTGACGGAGTTTTTCGCGCAGGATGATATGAAGGGTCTCGCGGCGGACGCGGGGGCGCTTTTGGAGTGTCCGCTGCTCGTGCTGGACGATGCTTTCCGCGTCGTGGCGCACCACCGCCCGCTCGGTTTTTCCGATCAGGTGTTCTCGGACGCCGTGCGTCAGGGCGAGATCACTTATGAAATAGGCGCGCTCATCAGCCAGAGCGAGACGCTTCGCGCCGGTACGGCGGACTACGCCAAGCTCGACGGCAGCGCATACCGCCGCCGCATCGCGCCCTTAGTGAGTACGGGCGTCGGGCTGGGGTTTCTCATATGCGTGGACACGGACGGGCATCTGAAAAGCATCCCGCCGGAGGTCTGGCAGGTGGTCGAGCAGATATTTGCCAAGCAGATGTTCATTGAGGCGAGCCGCCATGACAAGCCCTTCGAGACGGAGGAAGACATTCTCATGCACCTTCTGGACGGCGGGTTCCCCACCGCGCCGTATTTCCGCCTCCAGACCGCAAACACCTATCTGGCGGACTTCACGCCGACGGGCTTCGCGCTCATAGACCTGACCGCGTATCACAGTCTCTATAACGGTCTGCGCCATTTGCGGGATGAGCTGGTCGCGCATTTCCCCGACGGGCACCCCTTTCTCTACCGCGGGGATGTGTTCTTGTTCCTACACGGGAGAGGCGAGCTTGAAGCGTTTTCCGCGCTGGCGGAGGAGTTCAGGCTCAAGGTGATCATGTCGGAGGGGCTGGACGATCTGTTCGCGCTCCCGGCGCTGTATCAGACAGCGCGGGAGGCGCTGGCGCTGCTGACAGACGCGCGCTTTCACGCGAGCAGCGTGTGCACGGTCGCGCAGCTTCGCACGGCGGTGCTGCTGAAAAACCTTGAGGGTCATCACGACCTGATCCCGCCGTCGCTGCGCGCCCTCGCGGCGCACGACCGGGACAAGGGTACGCAGTACTGCGAAACGCTCTATTATTACCTCACGTGCAGCCGCTCACTCAAAAAGACCTGCGACGCGCTCTTCACCCACCGCAACACGATACTCTACCGCATCCGCAGAATGCAGGATGATTTCATGATCCCTCTGGACGATGCCTCCGCCCATACGGAGCTGCTGCTCAGCGTGTCGATGCTGCTTTTCCGGGCAAAAGGCCCCGATTTCTTCTGCGCAAGCGCCGAGGACAGCAAGACGGCCGAGGCGTGACCCCATAAACATGCAAAAATGCCCTCCCGCAGATGCGGGAGGGCACAGCTTTATAAGCCTTGCGGCTCTTACTTGAGGTTTTCGCGGATAACGTTGCCGAGGCGCTTGATGCCCTCTTCGATACGGTCGTCCGGCATGCAGGAGTAGTTGAGTCTCATGCAGTGGTGGTTGTTGCCGTTGGGGAAGAAGCCGATACCGGGGACATACGCGACGTTCTGCGCGAGCGCCTGCGTCGCCATGACCTTGGTGTCGATGTAATCGGGCAGCTCCGCCCATGTGAAGAGGCCGCCGTCGGGGATGGTGTAGTTGACTTCCTTGGGGAAGTACTTCGCCATTGCGTCCATCATGACGTTGCAGCGGTGCTCGTACACGGCGCGGACGGTCTCAACATGGGCGTCAAGGTCGAACATATCGATGAACTTCGACACGACCATCATGGAGATGGTGGAGGTCTGAAGCACTGCCGCCTGAGCGATGAGATTTATCTTCTGGATGATCTCCTCGCTGGCGCACATCCACGCGAGACGGTAGCCGGGAGCGAGGATCTTGGAGAAGGTGCCGAGGTAGATGACGAGACCCTTGGTGTCCATGCTCTTGAGGGAGGGCAGGTACTCGCCCTTGTAGCGCAGCTCGCCGTAGGGGTTGTCCTCAAGCACGATGACCTCGTACTTGTTGACGATCTCCATGAACTTCTTGCGGCGCTCGAGAGACCAGGTGCGTCCGCTGGGGTTTTGGAAGTCGGGGATGACGTAGATCATCTTGACGTTCTTCGTCGTGGCGAGGATCTTGTCCAGCTCCTCCATGACCATGCCGCCGTTATCGGTGGGGACTTCCTTGAACGTCGGCTCGCTGAGCTTGAAGGCGTTGATCGCGCCGAGGTAGGACGGGCTCTCCATCAGCACGACGTCGCCGGGATTGACGAACAGGCGCGCGGCAAAGTCCAGACCCTGCTGGCTGCCGGCGGTCATGATGATATGGTCGGGGGTGGTGTTGATGCCGTTTTTCTCAAGCAGACGGTCGGCGATCTGCTCTCTCAGACGCAGCAGACCGTCCGTCGGGCCGTACTGCAGCGCGGCGCGCCCGTTCTCTTCAAGAACGGCGTCCTGCGCCGCCTTTATCTTGTCGACAGGGAACAGCTCCGGTGCGGGCAGACCCCCGGCAAAGGAAATGATCTCGGGCTTGTTGACAAGGGCGAGCAGCTCGCGGATGTCGGACGCCTTGACGTCATTCATTCTTTCTGCGAATTTAACCATGGTTTTCCTCCTTGCGTAATCTTTTGTGCTATATCAGTTATAGTATCTCGCATACTATATACCTCTTCGATTTTTAGCATAGCACAATTTTTGTGGATTGTAAACACAAATCCGTGCATTTTCGCCCCGAAAGATTGTTAAATTCCCTCCAAAATATGCTCTGCGCGTATCGCGGGATTCCGGATATGCCCCTGCATATCCAGCCCGTGCCGCTCCATATAGTCCCAGCTGCCGCAGGTCAGCCCGTCCGCGCGCAGCTCCCGCACGAGCGCGGCGCATATATCCTCCACCACGCCCGCCTTCGTTTTCTTGCCCGCGTCGTCGTTTTCCGCCGTGAGCAGAAATTCCAGCGCGCCGCGCAGCTCGCTCAGCCGCGGCAGCGTATCGAGCGAGCGGAGCATCCACTTGTAGTACGGCATGTGGCGGCGGTTGAGCAGGTGTATCATATACGCCGTGCTCTTCACAAATTCGCCGAGGGCGAGCATCGCCGCGCCGTCCTCCCCGCGCTTTATGCAGCGGGAGTAGTTATACTGCCCGCTCTGCGCCATGCTCACCGCGCACGCGGCGAGCTTTTTTATCCGCACGTCCTCCGGCATGCCCTCGGCAATCTCACGCCGGATGGCGGAGAACACGCCCGCGTCGTCGCGCCACACCTCGCCGTTCACCGCCTCGGCGAGCGCGTAGGACGGCAGGTGCAGCCACTGCTGCCAGCTCTCCGGCGCACCGGGCGAGCCGGTATAGCGCCGGTAGAATTCCGATATAACGCGCACGCCGCGGCTTTTTTCCGCGAGGGCGCTTTTCTGTCCGCCGCGCTCAAGCGGCAGCGCGCGGTACGCGCGCGACAGCTCCACGCCGATCTCGCGGTCAGTCGCCTCGTCGATCCACAGGCAGAAGCCCGGCTCAAGATCATGGTCGCGCGATATGTCGTCATCAAAGCCGAAGCACTCCGACCCGTGCCCGGCAAGCCCCGCGGCGATACGCGCGGCATAGCCGGGGAAGCGCGCCTCTATCATCGGCGCGCCATAGCGCTCATACAGCGCCCGCGACTCGTCAAGAAAGCCCATATATCCTCTCCGCCCTTTCTTTCAATGCTTTTGCATAGATAAAATAAC
This sequence comes from uncultured Oscillospiraceae bacterium, assembly GCA_934572335.1. Lineage (GTDB taxonomy): Bacteria > Bacillota > Clostridia > Oscillospirales > Oscillospiraceae > Limivicinus. The sequence goes on along the minus strand of CAKTKU010000001.1, from coordinate 76,097 downwards.
CGAAATAGTCAAAGCTCGGCGCGCATTTGGAGATGGTGAAGGCGTGGTACCCGTCGTGCGCGAGACCTGGTGCGTTCAGATACTCCCACGCGCGCTCCATGCATTCGCCAATGCGCGCGTCCTCGCTGTCGCGCCGTGCGTAAGTCTCCGCCATGTTGCACAGCGTCACGGCGAGCTCGTTCTCCGGCGCATCGCAGTGCTCTATGATGCGCATCGCGGCGGTGAAATACTCTATGGCGCGCTCCGTCTCTCCCACGTCGGCATACGAGAGCGCCATGTTGTTATAAAGCCCCGCAAAGCGGTAGTCCGCCGGGTCGAGCTTTTCTGCGTACACGCGCCCCACGTGCGTGAATATCGGCAGCGAGCGCGCCGCCTCGCCGAAGCACTTGAGCGTCGTCGCAGCGTTGAGCATGACCGTCGCGCCGGAGACCGTGCGCCCCATACCGTGCGCGCGGATGAGCGCGAGCGCCGCGTCCGCTGCGGCAAGCCCCTTTTCGCGGTTCGCGCTGCGGCGGTACTGCCCCAGAAGCTCGCTCGTCACGGTCAGTTCCGCGCGCCAGTCGCCGCATTTTTGCGCCCGGTCGAGCCACGCTTCAAGATATCTCTCCGCCTCCGCCTCGCGCCCATGCTCGTACAGCTCGTCCAGCCTGCGCACTATCTCCGGCACGTCCAGCGCCACGGGGCATGGCGCGGTGTCCGGCGCGGCAAGGTACTCAGATGCGTCAAAGCAGCAGCGCGGCTCAATATGCTCCATTCTTCATCCCTCACTTGAAACGCCGCGAATTTGCGGCTATAATAGGTCAATAATAATGATAATATATTTATTACTATACTCAGTATATAGCACGGAGGCTGTCGCATGAGCAACAGATTAGCGAGCGAAACTTCACCATATCTCCGCGAGCACGCGGAAAACCCAGTCGATTGGTACCCCTGGGGCGAAGCCGCGTTTGAAAAGGCGCGGCGCGAGGATAAGCCCGTGTTTCTCAGCATCGGGTACTCCACGTGCCACTGGTGCCATGTCATGGCGGCGGAATCGTTCGAGGACGCGCGCGTGGCGGAGGTCCTGAACAAATACTATGTCGCCGTGAAGGTCGACCGCGAGGAGCGCCCGGATATCGACAGCGTATACATGTCCGTGTGCACCGCGCTCACCGGCAGCGGCGGCTGGCCGCTGAACGTCATCATGACGCCAGAGCAGCAGCCGTTTTTCGCCGCGTCCTACATCCCGCGCGAGGACACGAACGGCCAGCCGGGGCTCATCACGCTGCTCACCGCCGTCGCGGCGAAGTGGCGCGGAGAGCGCGGGGAGCTCATAAAGGTCGGACGGGACATCACGGCGCTTCTGAACACGCCGAAAAAGCCCGGTGAAGCCAGTGCGGACGCAGACTTTCTCCGCCGCGCGGCGGAGCAGCTCACGGCGGTGTTCGACAAGGAATACGGCGGCTTCGGCACCGCGCCGAAGTTTCCCTCCCCGCACGATCTCATCTTCCTGCTGCGCTATGCCGCCCTCGCGGGCGACCGCGCGGCACGCGCCATGGCGGAGGACACGCTGAAGGCCATGTACAAGGGCGGGATATTCGACCACTTCGGCGGCGGCTTCTCGCGCTATTCGACCGACCGGGAATGGCTCGCCCCGCACTTTGAAAAGACGCTCTATGACAACGCCCTGCTCGCCTTTGTGTACACCGAGGCGTGGCAGTCCGGGCATATGGCGCTCTACCGCTATGTCGCCGAGGCGACGCTGGACTACTGCATGCGTGAGCTTTTGTCCCCCGCGGGCGGATATTACTGCGCGCAGGACGCCGACAGCCGCGGCGAAGAGGGAGCGTACTACCTCTTCACGCCGGAGGAGGTGCGCTCCGTCCTCGGCGAGGACGCGGGGCGGCACTTCTGCGAATGCTACGACATTACCCCCGAGGGCAACTTCCACGGCAGGAGCATCCCCAACCTGCTCCTGAACACGCGCTGGAACCTCCTGCCCGAGGGGTACGACGATTTTCGGGAAAAGCTGCGCCTCTACCGCGCGGAGCGTATGCCGCTCAAGACAGACGAAAAGGTGCTGACGGCGTGGAACGGGCTGATGCTGATGGCACTCTCGCGCGCGGCGCGCGCCTTTTCCGACGCGCGCTATCTTGCCGCGGCGGAGGAGCTGGCCGCGTTCATGGCCGCCTCGCTCTATGATGAGCATGGCGCGCTGCGCGCCTCGCTGACGGCGGGAAAGCCCGGCGGGGCGGCACAGCTGGACGATCATGTTTTCTATGCTCTCGGTCTGGTGGAGCTTTATTCCGCGGACTATGACCCCGCGCACCTCATCCGTGCCCGCGCGCTCGCCGCGGAGGTCACGTCGCACTTTGCTGCGCCCGGCGGCGGATATTACCGCACGTCCGACGCCGCCGAGGCGCTCATCGCCCGCCCGCAGGAGGTATACGACGGCGCGCTGCCCTCCGGCAGCAGCGGCGCGGCTGCGCTCTTTGACGCGCTGTTCCGCCTGACCGGGGACGCGGAGATGAAGTCCGCGCGCGACGCGCTTCTGACCTTCACCTGCAATTACGCCGCGAACGCCCCCGCCGGGTGCGCCTTCGCGCTGACGGCGCTGATGGGCGCGGTGTACCCCACGCGGGAGATACTCTGCGCCGCGCCGGACGAGACCGAGCCGGAGCTTCTGCGCGCCGTCACAGCGCGCTACGCGCCGGAGCTCACGGTGCTTCTCAAAACGCCTTCGCGCGCCGCGGCGCTCGCAGAAATTGCGCCGTTCACCGCCTCCGCCGCGGCAAAGGACGGCAGGGCGGGCTTCTATGTCTGTGAAAACGGCGCGTGCCGTGAATTTTCGTAAAAAATATCGGCTGCTGATCGCAGCCGATATTTTTATGCCCGTTTGTTATCCCAGCGTTTTTTCAAGCTCATCCACAAGCTCGCCGAAGAGGGCGAGGGCGGAGTTTATCGGCTCCGCCGTGCTCATGTCCACCCCAGCTATCTTCAAAAGCGATATGGGGTCGGTGCTGCACCCGGAGGAGAGGAAGCGCTTGTAGTCCGCCACGGCGCTCTCGCCCTCGGCGAGGATGCGGTTGGCGATGGCGACGGCGGCGGAGAAGCCCGTCGCGTACTGGAACACGTAGTAATCATAGAAAAAGTGCGGGATGCGCGCCCACTCAAGGGCGATCTCATCGTCGGAGACCATGTTCTCCCCGAAGTAGAGCTTGTTGAGCGTGAGGTACTTCTCGCACAGGGCGTCGGCGGTGAGGGTATCCCCCGCCTCGCTCATGCGCCCCATCTCCAGCTCGAACTCGGCGAACATCGTCTGGCGGTAGACCGTGCCCTTGAACTGGTCGAGGAAGTGGTTGATGAGGTACGCCCGCTCGCGCTTATCCGTCGTTCTGCCGAGGAGATAGCGCATCAGAAGCACCTCGTTGCAGGTGGAGGCGACCTCCGCCACGAAGATGACATAGTCCGACGTGCACACCGGCTGATTCTTGCAGCTGTGCCAGCTGTGCAGCGCGTGCCCCATCTCGTGGGCGAGGGTGAACATCCCGTCGAGCGTGTCCTTGTGGTTCAAAAGCACATACGGGTGCGGGCGTGCAGCATCAGTGGAGTACGCCCCGCCGCGCTTGCCCTGATTTTCGTACACGTCTATCCAGCGCTCGGCAAAGCCCTTTTTCAAAAGCGCGGTGTAGTCCTCGCCGAGGACAGAGAGCGCCGCGAGCACGGTCTCCTTCGCCTCGTCAAAGCTTATTTTCTGCGTCGCGTCCGGCACGAGCGGCGTGTACACGTCGTACATATGCAGCTCATCCACGCCAAGCAGCTTCTTCCTCAGCGCGGCATAGCGGTACATCTTGTCCATGTTCGCGTGCACGGTGTCGATGAGGTTTTCGTATACCTCCTCCGGCACCTCGTTGCCGTCGAGCGCGGCGGCGAGCGTCGTGGGGTAATTGCGCGCCGCAGCGAAAAAGCGCAGCTGCTTGAACTGCCCGTCGAGCGCGGCGGCGATTGTATTCTTGAATTCGCCGAGGAGGGCATAGTACGTCTCAAACGCGGTCTTTCTCAGCGTTCTGTCCGCGCCCTCGAGCATGGGGACGAACGTCTCATTGGTGAGCGTGTGCTCGTTGCCGTCCGCGTCCTTCACCGGCGGGAAGCTGATGTCGGCGTTCATGAAGATACTGCGGATATTGTCCGGGCTCGCGGCCATCTCGCCCGCCGCGGCGAGCAGCCGCTCCTCCCCCTCGCTCAGCACGTGCTCCGCCATGCGCCGCACGCGGTAGAGCACGCGCCGGTAGGTCTCCAGCCGCGGCTCGTCCTTATAAAAGCTCTCAAAGCGCTCGTCGTCCACGGCGATGATCTCCGGCGTGGCGAACGCGCCCGCCCCGGCATACGCCACATAAAGGCTCATCGCCTTGCCGCGCATGTCCTGATAAAAGGCGTTGGCGGTGTCCTGGTCGCTCTTGCAGCTGGCGTAGCCGTAGAGCATGCTCAGCCGCACGCCCGCCTCGTCCTCAAGCCGGAGGTATTCATACAGCGTCTGCGCGCTCTCGCACAGCCGCCCGGCGAACGCCGCCGCGCGCATGGGCAGCTCCTGCGCCGTCTCGAGCTCCGCGCTCCACGCCTCGTCGCTTTCAAACATGTCCCCCAGATTCCATGTGAACTCCTCCGGGACATCCTCTCTCTTCGGTATAACGTGCTCCTGCATGTCGCGTCCTCCTTATTTTTAATATTTTTTTCATTGTACCACAGCGGCGTTTTGCCTGCAATCATCACAGCATATATTGTTTTATATTCTTTATATTGCTGTGAAAGGACTGTTTTTATGGAAATATACGCCGTGCGTCCGGGCGACACGCTCTATTCCGTCGCGAAGAAATACTCCGTCGACCTCTCGCGCCTCGCCGCCGTCAATCAGCTCGCCGACCCCTCGCGCCTCGCGGTAGGCTCGGCGCTCGTCATCCCCGGGTACGCCGGGGGCGCGCTCCGCCCGGCGGAGGTCAACGGCTATGCCTATCCCAACATCTCCGCCGCCGTGCTCAACGCCACGCTGCCGTATCTCACGTTCTTCTGCCCGTTTTCGTACAGCATGACCGCAGTCGGCGCGCTCATCCCCATCGACGACCGTCCGCTCGTGTTCTCCGCCTACGCCGCGAACACCGCCCCCATGATGACCGTGACGAACATCGGCTCGACGGGCGGCTTCTCCGGCGACATTGCCCACGCGGTGTTCACGGATGAGGCGGTGCAGAACCGCGTCCTTGACAATATTCTCTCCACCCTGCGCGAGAAAAAGTACTACGGGATAAACTTCAACATCGAATACATCCACCCCTTTGACCGCGAGGGCTACAACGCCTTTCTCCGCCATGCCGCGGATATGTTCCACCCGCTGGGGTACTATCTCTCCACCGCCATCGCCCCGAAGACGAGCGACGCGCAGGGCGGGCTGCTCTACGAGGCGCACGACTACGCCGCGCACGGGGAGTATATGGACCGCGTCATCGTCATGACCTACGAATGGGGGTATACGTACTCCCCGCCGCAGGCGGTCTCGCCCGTGGACAGAATACGCCGGGTGCTCGAATACGCCGTGACGAAGATACCCGCGGGGAAGCTCCTCATGGGCTTTTCAAACTACGGCTACAACTGGACGCTCCCGTGGCGGCAGGGCGAGGCCGCCACCGTTATCTCTTCTGCCGCCGCGGCAGACCTCGCCGCGAGCGTCGGGGCGGAGGTGCGCTATGACGCCGTTGCCGCCGCGCCGTATTTTTACTATACCGACCCGCAGGAGCGGCAGCACGCGGTGTGGTACGAGGACGCGCGCTCATGGCAGGCGCGGCTCGCGCTCGCGGAGGAGTTTGATCTCGCGGGGATAAGCATATGGACGGTAGATAAGCTGTACCGCCCGGGGCTTGAGGTCTTGGGCAGCACATTCAGCGTGGAAAAAATAGTGTGATACTATTCTAAAGCTTTCTCTTGAATTATGCGTGCGAAAAATGTAAAATAGATTTTGTATGCACAATAATTCTTTTTGAGAAAAAGCATCTTTTGGAGAAAAAGCATGAGGCATTTGAAAAAACTTACCGCGCTTATACCGGCGCTGGGCGTGGTGCTGTGGTGCTCCCCGGCGGCGCACGCCACAGCGCAGACATATTATGAGGAGACCGTGGAGAAGAGCACGAACACCTCCGCGATAATCACGGCGCTTGTGATCGTGGTTCTGATGTTCGCGGCGATGGCCGTGGCGGTGCGCATGGGGCGCAGCGGGATGCTGCGCGTGTCGTGGGCGGTGCTGGCGATCATCTTCTCCGGCACGGCGATGCTCTTCACCATCATCGGCTCGTCCGTCGGCGCGCTCTACTCCAAGGCGGAGGGCGACCCCGCCGACACCGTTCGGAAGTTTTATGACGCGATCGTCATCGGCGACTACCCCACGGCGTACTCCTGTCTGAGCGACTATACCGGCCTCGGGCTTGAGACGGAGCCGGGCACGGAAAACGCCGCGCTCGTGTACGACGCGCTGAAAGCGAGCTATGAATATACCCTCGTGGGTGAGGCAAAGCGCGACCGGCTCAACGCGACGCAGACCGTCCGCGTGAAGTATCTTGACCTCGCCTCGCTCGAGGCGAGCGTGGAGGACGGCGTGCAGCGCAGTCTTGAAAAGATCGTCGAGAGCCGCCCGCGCAGCGAGGTATACGACGCGAACGACAAATACCTCCCCAGCGTGACCGAGGAGGCATACACCACGGCGCTCAAGTCCGTATTGAGCCACGCCGACAGCTACTATACCGCCGCTGCCATCGACATTGAGCTGACCTACCGCGGCGGGCAGTGGCTCATCGTCACAAACCAAGCCATGCTCAACGCTCTTATGGGCGGCGTGGCATACTGATATCGGAGACACGCTATGAGCAACACGACCAACGATTTTAATTCCGATCTCGAAGCCATACTTGCCGAGTTCTCGTCGTATTCCGACTCGCTCTCCGGCGGCGCGGCAGCAAAGGAGGCGGCGAAAACACCCGCTCCGCCCCCGCCCGCGGAGGATAAGCCCAGCGCGGACGGCGCGCAGTACTATGTCGACGTGTCGCAGCTGGAGGATTACCTCAGCTCGCGCAAGAATAAGTCCGCCGCCGCAAACCGCGCCGAGAGCGCGGAGGAGGGCGGCGATAAGGAGACCTTCACGCCGGAGTTCAAGCCCGCTGGCAAGGCGTACCGCCCGCCGGAGGCGTGGGCGGTGCCGGGCGCGGGCAGCAAGCGCTCCCCCGCGGCGCAGAGCGTCGATCCCGACAGGTTTTTCACGCCGGGCGAGAAGCGCCGCGCGGCAACGCTGCAAAAAAAAGCGGAGGACAAGCAGGCAAAGCTCGACGCGCAGAAATCCGCCCTGCGGAAAAAGGACCGGGACGCCGTCGAGGCGCAGCAGCGCGTATACGCCCGGCGCGAGCGCGCAGAGACGCCGGTGAAGGGCATCCTCGCCGCCGTTTTCACCGCGCTGACCATTTTCACGTTTCTCTGGATCGGCGTGAACATCCACCCCGATTCCGGCACGTCCACCGCCGCGAAGGCGCAGAACAACCTCAACCTCACCAGCAAGCTCGACGTGTACGTCAACAACGCCGCGAGCGACGCGCTGGGCGACCTTACGTACATAAAGAAGATATATAAGATAGCCGAGACGGACACCGTCGCCCCCAAGCCGAACGCTGCCGCCTTCGGCACGACGACCGACCCCGCCGTGGTGCAGGGCGTCATTGACGCGGCGGCGGAGCTTCTCGACGGGCAGCAAACGGTGTGGCAGCCCGACCTGCCCTTCTACCCCGGCACGGAGATGTACTATTACCGCGACGCGACGATACTCGTCATCGTGTGGAAGGAGATAATCGAGGAGCGCTGCGCGACGCTGGCGGAGGTAAAGATCGCCGACGGGTCGCAGTTCAGGCGCAAGCTCGCCGAGGACACCTACGGCTCCTCCGTGCAGCTTTACGCGACCGAGCTTGCGGGGGCGGCGAACGCCGTGCTCGCGGCAAACGCGGACTTCTACGCCTTCCGCCAGATAGGCGTGACCGTGTATCAGCGGCAGCTTTTCCGCAACGACGGGGAGAAGCTGGACACCTGCTTTATTACCTCCGGGGGCGATATGCTCTTCTCCCGCGCGGGCGAGCTGGTGGGCGACGCGGCGGTGCAGCAGTATATTGCCGACAACGACGTTTTGTTCTCGCTGTCGTTCGGCCCCGTGCTCGTGGATAGCGGCGAGGTGCAGCAGTGCGACGGCTACCCCATTGGCGAGATGGATCTTGAATACTCCCGCGCCGGTATCGGCATGACGGATGAGCTGCACTATCTTCTCATGACCGTCAACCACACGGACGGCCGCCCACGCGCAAGGGTGAACGAGTTCGCGCGCTTCATGGCGGCAAAGGGCTGCGTGAAGGCATATAACCTCGACGGCGGGCAGACCTCGGAGATCGTTTTTCAGAATGAGCCTGTCAACCATGTCGACTTCGGCTATGAGCGCACGGTCAGCGATATAATCTATTTTGCCACGGCAATACCCGAATCGGAGGTGTCAGGATGAACGGAATAGCCATATACTCCGGCAGCACCGTCATCTATTGGAGCGGTGTCGTCATCGCGCTGGGCGTGGCGGCGTGCTTTGCGCTCAGCTACTCGCTGTACACCTCGTATGTCGGCTCCGGCAAGGCGCTGTGGGTGCTTCTGCCGCTGGCGGTGCTCTTCTCCGTGCCGCTGTGCCGCATTATCCACTGGTACTGCCACGCCGAGCAGTACGCGGGGCTGTGGGGCGCGCTGACGGACTATTCCGGCGGCGGGTACTGCCTGCCGGGCGCGCTGCTGGGCACGCTCCTCGCGGCGCTTCTCGTCGGGCGGCTGGGCTTTACGGACAATGTGCCGCGCATGATGGACGCCGTCGCCCCGGGCGCGGCGCTCGCCGTGGCGTTCATCCGGCTGTCGGCGGTGTTCAACAACTCCTGCCGCGGCAAGATCGCCGTGAAGGCGGCAGCGCTTCAGCATCTGCCCCTCGCCTCGCCCATCTACATCAACGGCGCGCCGGACTACCGCTTCGCCACGTTTTTTGTGGAGTTTCTGGTGATGTTCGCGGCGGCGTTCGTGCTGATGAAATTCTATTTCGCGCGCCGCAGCCTCCCCATGCGCGGGGGCGAATCGAGTGACGGACACACCGCGCGCCTCTTTCTTCTGATATTCAGCGCGGCGGAGCTCATCCTCGACAGCACGCGCTATGACTCCAGCTTCATGCACTTCAACGGCTTTGTCAGCATCGTGCAGATGGTCGCGGCGATAACCGTCCTCGTCATCCTCGTGCATTACAGCCGCGTGTCCATCCGCGTCAACGGGCGCGGCGCGCGCCACTGGGCGCTGTGGATCGCGTTTTTCCTGTCGCTCGTGTGCGTAGGACTGAGCGAATACTTTGTGCAGCGCCACGGCGACTGGTACGGCCGGTGCTATTTCTTCATGTTCATCGGCATATGCGTGATGAGCGCGAGCGTTTACATGATGTATCTGACCTGCTGCGAACGCAAGCACTGGAAGGAATATTAAATAACATACAGGAGAACACACAATGAAAAGAACAAGCAAGATAATCATTGCGCTCGTCGTGCTGGCGGCGCTGATCGTGGGCGCGCTCGCGCTGCACAGCGCGTATATGCCCAAGGGCGTCGAGGGCGGCAAGCATATCGACGTCGAGGTCATCCACGCCGACGGCGGCACGAAGGACTTCGCCATTGACACAGACAGTGAAAACCTCCGCGGCGCGCTGGAGCAGGAAAGCCTCATTGAGGGCGAAGAGAGCAGCTACGGTCTTTATGTGACTGTCGTTGACGGCGAGAGTGCCGACGCAAATCAGCAGCAGTGGTGGTGCTTCACCAAGGGCGGCGAAATGCTCTCCACCGGCGTGGACGACACGATGATACAAGACGGCGATCATTATGAGATCACCTTCACCACAGGCTGGTAAGCTCACCGCGCGGGAGCTGTGCCTGCTGGCGCTGATGGGCGCGATGATGTTTGTGATGCAGGTCGCGCTCTCCCCCATCCGCAATTTCCACATGACGGACGTGCTCATCATCCTCACCGCCATATACTTCGGCTGGAAGGTGATGTATTCGGTGTTCGTGTTCGTCGTGCTGGAAGGGCTGATGTGGGGCTTCGGGCTGTGGGTGGTGTCGTATATGTACCTGTGGCCTATCCTCGCCGCCGTCGCGGTCGTCATGCGGCGCAATGACTCCGCCATCGTCTGGGCGATCGTCGCGGCGCTGCACGGGCTTTTCTTCGGGGCGGGCTGCTCCATCCCGTATCTCTTCATCGGCGGGTGGAGCATGGCGTTTTCCTACTTCATCTCTGGCATACCCTTTGACATACGCCACTGCGTCGGCAACTTTGTGCTCACGCTCGTGCTGTACCGCCCGCTAAAGCGCGCGATGGACGCCGGGGCGCGGCAGATACGGCGCATCGACGAGCGCCGGGGAAGATAAATCACATATCGGCATATAAAAACAGCACCGGTCGCCGGTGCTGTTTTTGCATACATATTCAGGTATACAGGTCGCTTTACCCGTTTTTCCTGTCTTCCTTTTTCTCCTTGCGGCGCTTGTCGGCGCGTTCGATGATCTGGCGGAAGTGGGAGCCGTTGTGCTCGCCCTCGGAAAGGTGCGGGTACGCGCGGGCGATACGCTCGTGAATGACGTTGTGGCTGAGTATGCCGTTTATGCGCGCCTCCATCTCGCTGCGGCGCTGGGCGCGGCGCTCGTCGCGCTCATCCTCGCGCTCGCGCAGGGTGGTATTGATCTCGCTGCGCTTTTCAAGCACATCGCGCACTGCCTCCCGGCCCTTCTCCGTCAGCTCCGGGTGGCGCTCCTCGAACGCCTCGCGCTGCTCCTTCATGCGGTCGTACCCCTCGTAGAGCACCTTTTCGCCCACGGTGTCGGACACGGCAGTCATCATCTTTTCAAGCTCCTCCACCGCCTTGAAGCGCTTGGGCAGCTTCAGCAGCTCTATCAGCGTGATGAGCGCATCCACCGCCATTATAGCGGCGAGTATCCAGATCAGCCACCAGCCAACGTTCACCGGGATCGCATCGATCAGCTTTTGTATGAGCGGGTGGATAACGTCCACCACCAGCACGCACGCAAGCCCCCAGATGATCGAGAACTCAAGGCAGACATAGCCCTTGATGTTGAAAGGGTTATTTGAATAATCCCACCACTTGTCGTGGAAAAAGCTCTCCATTATAAAACCGATGATGAATTCCAGCGCCGTTGTCAGCAGCATGCTGCCGAAAAACAGCAGCAGAAAGCTCGACTTCACAGGCTCCAAAAGCCCCAGCACCAGCGCCACGCCGAAGCCGTAGATCGGGCAGACAGGCCCGTTGAGAAAGCCCCGGTTGACGAATATGCCGCGGCGGCAGGCGGCAAACACCACCTCGGCGCACCAGCCGAGGAACGAATAGATGAAGATCACCCACGCGGTCTCGTAAAAGCTCATTTATCTCTCTCCCTCTTATATCTCTTATTCCTCTTCTTTCGGTTTCTCGCCCTTTGCCTCAAGCCGCTTCGTTATTGTCCGCTGCATGATGAACACCGTCGGCAGACTGACCGCAAACGGCACAAAGTATGTCGACGCGCGGTACAGCACCAGCGCCGCGCTCACGGCGCTCTGCGGCGCAAAGCTGCCGAACAGCAGCGCGAACGCCACATCCAGCGGACCCAGCCCCGACACCGCCGGCAGCACCCCCGCGATGAGCCACGTGAGTGACGACAGAAACTCGCCCCGCGCGAGGCTGAGCGACGTCGCGCCGAGCGCGCGCAGAGCGAGCCACGGCACGGCGTACACCACCGCGAATTTCAGCACATCCAGCGCGATGACCGCCGCGATGCGGCGCTTCTGCGGCAGAAGAAACTGCATCTCGGTGTACATGAGGTCGATATTCTCGCGCCAGCCCGCCTTTTTCTCGCCCCACTTGCCACGGTCGGGCAGGCGGTCGATGATCTTATAGAGCAGCAGGCGGAGCTTATCCCACGTGCACAGCAAAATGAGCACCGTGATGATGGCAAAGCACACCGCAAACCCCGGCAGCAGATAGCGCATCGCGCCGGGCACGCTCGCCGAGAGCCACTGGAAGTTGAAAAGCAGCATAATGAGCGCGAGGGTGAACACCGTCGCCTTATGAAAGATGTACTTTACCGTCATCAGCCCCACCGTGTGCCCCACGTCGAGCCCGCCGGTATAAAGATACAGACTTTGCAGCGGGATGGTTACCACGCTGTTGGAGCAGACCATGCCGAACACGCCCGTCATCGTCAGCTCGAACGCCTCGCCGTAGCTGAGCGACGGGACGCGCGAGCGCAGGAGCACAAGGCACATCGCCGTGTCGATAAGCTGGTACACCATGCCCGCGCACAGTATCACCGCGACCATCGCTGTCGGCACGCCGGATATGGCGTCCATTATCTCCGGCAGCTTGTCGCGGAACACAAAATAGCATATTCCCAGCAAAAGCACCAGTATGGCAATGCTGAAAATATAGCCGCGTTTTTTCTTTGTCATGTTAATCCTTTTCCATACGGACGGTCATAAACTCGTCCCAGAAGCGCACAGCCTGCTTGTATATGAGCTGCTGCCCCGCAAGATTGGGGTGCATGCCGTCAGAGCAGAGATACGCCTCCAGCTCCTCGCCCCGCGGCGGGAACGGCGCGCGCATATCCAGCAGCAGGCAGCCGCGGTCCTTCGCCAGCGCCTCCACGGTGCGGCTGAACCCCTCCTGCCAGCGGGATATGGTCTCCACATCGTTGTCCATCCAGCGCAGTATCGCCGCCTTGTCAAGACCGCTGCGCGTCACATAGTCCAGATACAGCCGCGAGGACACGGGCGGCAGCGTGCAGAGTATGGGCCAGCTGCCGTTTTTGTAGACGAGGTCTATCATGTCCTTGTATATCGCGGCGAAGCGCTCCGGCGGCGTGACGCAGAAATGCTCCCCCTCCGGGTCCGCTGCGACCTCGTCCCAGCGGTAGGCGCTGTCGTTGCCGCCGAACTCTATCACCGTGTAGCTGCCGAGCGTGCCGCGCTCAAGGTGCTTTTGCAGCCGGGTCATCCCCTTGTCTATCGTCGAGCCGAACTTGGATTTGTTCTCTATCTCCACGCCGTGCTCCGCCTCAAAAAGGCTCATGAACCGGTGCGCGCGGGTGTACTTTCCGTCCTCAAAGCGCACACCCTCAAGTATGGAATCGCCGAAGATCGTGATCTTCATGTTAATCCTCCCCCTGCGGCTCTGCCGCGGCAATATACTGCGTTCCCTCCACCGTCAGCGGCAGCCGCACGGTGAAGCATGCGCCCGCGCCGGGCGTGCTGTCCACGGCGATCGTTCCTCCGCTCGCCGTCACTATCTTGTTCACGAGGGCGAGGCCAAGCCCGTTGCCCTCCTCGCGGTGGGAGCTGTCCACCTGATAGAATTTCGCGAAAATGCGCTTCTGCTCCTCCGGCGCGATGCCGGGTCCCGTGTCCGCGATGGAGTACTCCACGCTCTCGCCCTGCTTTTTCAGCCGCATGGTTATCGACCCGCCGTAGGAGTCGAACTTGATGGCGTTGTCGATGAGGTTTGACCACACGTGCATCATCAGCCCCTCATACCCGCAGTATTCCACCTCGTCCATCTCTATGTCGAAGTCTATGTTCTTCTCCGTCCACTTGCGCTCAAGCGCGAAGACCGACTGGCGTATCTGCTCGTCAAGGCGATAAACGCTCGCCTTGGGGCGGATGCTGTTGTTGTTGACCTTGCTGAGCAGCAGTATGTTCCCCACGAGGTCCGAAAGGCGCTTGGTGTTGAATATTATCTTGCCGACATACTGCGCCTGCTGCTCGCGCGGCAGCTCGCTGTCCTGCAGGAGAGAGGCATAGCCCTCTATGGCGTTTATGGGCGTTTTGAACTCATGCGAGACGTTGGAGACAAAGTCCGTCTGAAGCGTCTCCGTCTCGCCCAGCGCCTTGACCATGAGGTTGAAGCTGGCGTAGACCTCCTTCACGTCGCCTATCGCGCTCTTGCACTCCAGCTGTGTGTTGAAGTCGCCCCCGGCGACGCGCTGCATTGCGCTGGCCAGATCCGTCATCGGCTTTATGAACGTGCGGCTGAGCACGGCGGCGATGCACACGCCGAAAACCACCGCGAAGATCAGCATCCTCACACCCATCGGCACGCCGAGCGAGATATTCCACACGTCGTTGAGCATATGCACCACGCCGTAGGTCATCATCACAACGGCGATTGCGCCCAGCGTCGCGGCGGCGGAGAACTTGAGCTGAAAATTCGCGTTCAGCTTCCCGTTTTTCCTTCTCATGCCTTCTCCACCTTGTAGCCGAGCCCGCGCATCGTCACTATGCGGAAATCGCGGTTATCCTTGAACCTGTCGCGCAGACGCCCGATGTGCACGTCGACCGTGTGGGTGTTCGTCTCGGACTCGTACCCCCATATGTCGTCCATGAGCTGCTGGCGCGTGAAGATGCGGCCGGGGTAGGACGCCATTTTGTACAGCAGCATGAACTCCTTCTGCGGCAGCACCATGCTCTGCCCGTTTGTCGTCACCGTCAGCGAGTCGCACTCCATCACCGTGTCGCCCACGACAAGGCGGCGCTCGTTGATGATCTGCGCGCGGCGCAGCAGCGCACCCACGCGCAGCAGAAGCTCGTTGACGTTCACGGGCTTGACCATATAGTCGTCCGTGCCGGAGACGAAGCCCTCGCGCATATCGTCAAAAGCGTCGCGCGCGGTTATCATCAGCACCGGCGTGTTGTTGCCGGAGGCGCGGATCGTTTTCACCAGCTCATACCCGTCCATCACGGGCATCATAATGTCGGAGATGATGAGGTCGTAATAGCTTGTATCCATCGCCGCGAGCGCGCGCTGACCGTTGTCAACGCCGGTCACGGAATAGCCGTTTTTTATAAGCACATGGCTGAACAGCTGCCTCAGCTCGCTGTCATCCTCTGCTATAAGTATCTTGAACATACACTGCCTCCAATCATACAGAGTCATGGTTATATTATCAAGGGACGTTAAACTCATATTCAATTATAATTCAACAATAGTTTATTTACAAGGAAAAGACGCGGTGTTTTCACACCGCGTCAGTATACTGCGACGACACTGTCAGCGTCACCTCGCCGCCAGTGACGAGCGCCGCTATCGCATCGCCGGTCTTTGCCCGCCCGTCTAGCAGCAGCTCCGCCGCCGCGTCCTCTATGCTGTGCTGCACCGTGCGCCGCAGCGGGCGCGCGCCGAAAGCGTCGTCATGCCCCGCGCAGGCGAGAAAGCGCGCCGTCTCCTCCGGCACGGCGAGCGTCAGCCCCAGCTTTTCAAAGCGCTTTTTCACACCGTCGAGCATCGTCTGTGTGATGGCGTACATGTTCTCCTCCGTGAGCCGGTGGAAAACTATCGTCTCATCTATACGGTTGAGAAACTCCGGGCGGAATGTCGCTTTCAGCTCCGCCATGACCTGCTCGCGCATCTCACGCTCGCCGCCGCCCTCTCCGCCGGAGAAGCCTAGGCGCGGTCTGCCGTCGGTTATCGCCTTCGCCCCGACGTTCGAAGTCATCACAACGACCGTGTTGCTGAAATCCACGCGCCGCCCGGTGGAGTCCGTGAGGTGTCCGTCGTCCATTATTTGCAGCAGTATGCTCCACACATCCTCGTGCGCCTTCTCTATTTCGTCGAAGAGCACCACCGACCACGGCTTTCGCCGCACCTTCTCCGTCAGCTGTCCGCCGTCCTCATACCCCACATACCCCGGCGGCGAGCCGATGAGCCGGCTGACGGTGTGCTTCTCCATGTATTCGGACATGTCAAGGCGTATCATCGCCCTCTCATCGCCGTACACCGTCGCGGCGAGCGCGCGGCACAGCTCCGTCTTCCCCACGCCCGTCGGACCGAGGAAAAGGAAGCTGCCCACGGGGCGCGCGGGGTCCTTCAGGCCCACACGGCTGCGGCGTATCGCCCGCGCCACGGCGGACACCGCCTCGTCCTGCCCGATTATCCGTCGCTTCAGCTCCGCTTCGAGGTTTTTCAGCCGCTCGCTCTCGTCCTTATCAAGCCCCGTCACGGGTATATCCGTCCAGCGGGAGACGACCTGCGCCACATCGCCGGGGCGCACTATCATGTCCGCTCGTGCCGACACGTGCACCCCCGCCGCCGCCTCGTCGATGAGGTCGATCGCCTTATCGGGGAGAAAGCGGTCGTTTATATACCGCACTGAAAGCTCGTATGCCGCCTCTATCGCGCCGTCGGAAATGCTCACGCCGTGGTGCGTCTCCAGTGCGCGGCGCAGGCTCTTGAGCATGGCGAGCGTCTGCCCGCGGTCGGGCTCGGCAATGCGCACGGGCTGAAAGCGCCGCTCCAGCGCCGCGTCCTTCTCGATGTGGCGGCGGTACTCCTCCGGCGTCGTCGCGCCGATGATCTGCACCTCGCCCCGCCCCAGCGCGGGCTTGAGGATGTTCGCGGCGTCTATCGCGCCCTCGGCGCTGCCCGCGCCGATAATGGTGTGCAGCTCGTCGATGAAGAGTATCACGTCCCCCGCGCGCTTCACATCCTTCAGCACCGCCTTCACGCGCTCCTCAAAGTCTCCGCGGTACTTTGTCCCCGCGAGCATCGCCGGTATATCCAGCGACACGATGCGCTTTCGCGCAAGCTCCGCGGGTGCTTCCCCGCGCGCCACCAGCATCGCCAGCCCCTCCGCCACGGCGGTCTTGCCAACGCCCGGCTCGCCCACGAGCACGGGGTTATTCTTCGTCCGGCGGGAGAGGATCTGCACGGCGCGCAGTATCTCGCTCTCGCGCCCGACGACGGGGTCGGTCGCGCCGGAGAGGGCAAGCTCCGTCAGGTCGCGGCTGTACTGGTCGAGTATGCGCGTCTCGGCGCGGCGTATAGTTTGGCGGGCGGTACCGGTCTGCGGCTTGCCGCGGCTCGCGGGTGCGCCGAAGGCATCCATGATGTCGGTATAGAGATCGTTCGCGTCCGCCCCCGCGAGCGTGAGCGCGCGCACGCCGCCGCTGTCGCTCTGGCGCAGGACGCCGAGGAGGATATGCTCCGTGCCGATATATCCCTGCTGCATTGCGGACGCCTCCGCGGCGGCGCGCTCCACGGCGATGCGCGCCCTCGTCGTCAGTCCCTGTCCGGGCGTACCGGGTGCGCCGGTGCCGTCCAACTCGCCTATCACGCGGCGCAGCGCGCTCTCGCTTATGCCGCGCCGGTCGAGGATGCGCGCGCCCAGCCCCTCGTGCTCCATCGTTATCCCCAGCACAAGGTGCTCCGTCCCGACAAAGCCGTGCCCGAAGCTGCCCGCCGCGAGGCGCGCGTTCTCTATCGCCAGCTCCGCCCTCTGCGTGAATTGCCCGTTGCTCTTCATAGTGTGTATCCTCCTCCCGGCACCGTTGCCGCGCCGCTTTTTTATGTTGTGCTTCACATGGATTATCGCCCAAATGCCGCGCCAAATCCGGCGAAACCGCGTCCGGGCAGAAAAATTATCCCCAGCTTTCGCAGGAATTATATAAGCGCGAAAAATTTTCAATTGATTTTTTGATTTTCTGTGTTACAATGTGCAGTGGAAAGGTCGTCTGTCCGTCTGCGCGGGCAGATGCCAAATATACATACGGAGGTAACACTATGGCTTTTGTTATTACCGACGAGTGCCTGTCCTGCGGTTCCTGCGCAGCTCAGTGCCCTGCTGAAGCGATCGACATGGGTGACCTGCACTACGTTATCGACCAGGACAAGTGCCTGGAGTGCGGCGCCTGCGCGGCTCAGTGCCCTGCTGAGGCGATCGTTCAGGAGTAATTCTGAGACAACACGGGACGGTATCGACCGTCCCGTGTGTCTTAATATCGTATTTTTCCGGGGCGGCGCGGCCGTCCCGTTTTTCGTATTTGCCGTTTGGAGGATTGTTTCTATGGCTGACTTCTGCGAGCTGTGGCCGGGCGGGCCGCGCTTTGCGCAGGCGGAGCATTTCAAGCTCGGCACGGACTGCGTGCTGCTGGCGGACTTTGTGAACACCGCATCCGCCCGCCGCGGCATTGACCTTGGCTGTGCGTCGGGCGCTATATCGCTGCTGCTGCTCACGCGCTCGCCGCGGCTGCACATGACGGGGCTGGAGCTTGTGCCGGAGGCGGTGGAGCTTGCGCGCGCGAACATGGCGGAAAACGCGCTGACGGAGCGCGCGGATATGCTCTGCGGCGACATTCGCCGCGTGCGGGAGCTTTTTGCCGCGGGGTCATTTGATCTCGCCGCGGCGAACCCGCCGTATTTCCCCGTCGGCCACGGCAAGACCCCCTCCGACACCGCGCGCGCCGCGGCGCGCGGGGAGACGAGCTGCACACTTGACGACATATGCGCCGCGGCGCAGTGGCTGCTGCGCACGGGCGGCGGCTTCTCTCTCGTCCATCGGCCGGAGCGGCTGGGCGAGATTTTCGCGTGCATGAGCGCGCACGGCATGGAGCCGAAGCGCCTTCGCTGCGTGCAGCCGCGCGCGGAGAGCGCGCCCTCGCTCGTCCTCGTCGAGGGGCGGCGCGGCGGAAAACCGGGGCTGAAGATAGAGCCGCCGCTCATCCTTTCGACCTCTGACGGGGGTGAATCCGACGAATACCGGCGTATATATCACCGTGTTTAGAAATTTATTTCCCATCCCGGTACGCATAATAATTCACCCCATCAATTCCCGGAACTATTACCGGTAATTGATGGGGTATATGTTTCAGTGGCACAAAAACGAAGAACTGCCCTGCCTGGCTGTACGTCGGCGGAGCAGTTCTTATTGTCTTGGTCCTGGTTGCTTTAGGTAAGTCCGCTTGGTGATTGCTCAGACGATCTCCTGAAGCTTCTTGATGCACTCGGGGCAGACGAACCTTCCCTTGTAGGGGAGGATCTCCTTCACGCTGTCGCAGAACACGCAGGCTGCCTGATACTTGTGAAGAATAATGTCTTCTCCCTCCACATATATCTCTAATGCATCTTTCTCCGCGATGTCGAGCGTGCGGCGCATCTCTATGGGCAGAACAATACGGCCGAGCTCATCAACTTTACGCACAATACCGGTAGATTTCATCTTTCTACGCTCCTTTTCTTGTTGCAGATTTTTGGTATCAGCGGTCTCTCTCCTTAGACCTGCTTTACCTACCTGTATTATAGCATGAAATCTCATCCAGTCAACTAAATTTTCCTATTTTCATCAAAGAATTAACATTCTATTCATTTCGTCGACATTTTTCGACGCGGAATTCAGTCATTTTGCCATGTCATTCTCTTACATTCTTGCTTTTCTTCTCGTCATCCCCTGTATTTGCCTTTTCTTCTCGCCGGTTCCCGACGGGAACGTCCTGCTCGACGGGGCGCAAGCCGCGGTGGAGTTCGTCATTTCCGTCACGGGCAGCATCTGCTTCTGGAGCGCCGTGATGGAGCTGGCGGAGCGCGCCGGGGCTGCCGGGGCGCTCGCGCGGGTGCTGCGCCGTCCGCTGCGGCGGCTCTTTCCCCGCGCGGCAAAAGAGCCGGAGGTCATGGAAGCGCTCACAGAGAACGTCACCGCGAACCTCATGGGGCTCGGCAATGCCGCGACACCTGCGGGCATACGCGCCGCGCAGGGGATGCAGCGCCTCTCCCCCGACGGCAGCGCCACGGACGAGCTGTGTCTGCTGGCGGTGATAAACACCGCCTCGCTCCAGCTCATCCCCACGACCGTCGCCGCCGTGCGCGCGTCCTGCGGGGCGGAAGCACCGTTCGACATCCTGCCGACGGTGTGGCTGTGCTCGCTCGTGTCGTTCGCGGCGGGGCTGGGCGCGGCGGCAGTGCTGAGGAGGGTATGGCGATGAGCCGCATGCTCTCGCTGCTGCCGGCGCTCATCACGGCGGCAGTCGTGCTCGCGGCGGTGCTGAATGGCGTTGACGTCATGGGCGCGATGACCGACGGCGCGCGCCGCGGGATGAAGACCGCGGCGGACATGCTGCCCGCGCTGACGGTGCTTTTCGCGGCGATCTACCTTCTTCGCGCCTCCGCCCTGCCGGAGATGTTCGCGCGTCTCGCCGCGCCCGTGCTGTCGCGCCTCGGCATCCCGGAGGAGACGGCGCTGCTTTTGCTGCTGCGCCCGCTGTCGGGCTCCGGCGCGCTGGGCGCGGCGGCGGAGATAATGCAGCGCTGCGGCGCGGACTCCCTCCCCGGGCGCACCGCCGCCGTCATGCTCTCCTCCAGTGAGACGACGTTTTATGTCATTGCCGTGTACTTCGGCGCGGCGCGCGTGCGCTCCACCCGCTGGGCGATACCCGCCGCGCTCTTTGCTGACGCTGTGAGCTTTGCCGCGGCGGCATGGGTGTGCCGTGCCATATGGGGCTGACCGCGGACAAGCGAGGGCTTTCGCCAAAATTTTTAAATTTTGCAACTTGGGCTTGTAATATTATAAGAATGCCTGTATAATAACAATGCTTCAAATTTTGAAAGCGAAAGCCCTGCCGCCGCCATGCTGCGCGCGGCACTGCCTTAAATTCCGGCGCGCTTCTGCCGCGCACATATACGGAGGAAAAAGAAATGAGCAAGTATAAGCGCCGCTACGGCGACCGCAAGGAGGGGCGGCTTCTGCGTTCCCTGCCCGCCTTTGCCAAATTCATTCCTTTCATAATGCCCACGCGCAACGACGCCTGCAACCAGTATGAAGAGAGCTTTGAGGTCACGGCGCTTGACCGCCGCCTGCGCCAGCTGCGCGTCGCGGGGTACAAGGGCATCGGCATTCTGCACTTCATCATCGCAGCTTACATACGCGGCATATCCATGCTGCCGGGCATCAACCGCTTCGTCGTCGGGCGGCGCATTTACGCGAGAGATAATATCGAGATCGTCATGACCGTCAAGCGCGCCATCTCCCTCGACGCGACGGAGACCACCATCAAGGTCGTCTTTGAGCCGACGGACACCATCTTCGATGTTTACCGCAAGATGAACGAGAAGATAGACGAGATAAAGACCTCTGAGGGCAACAACAACACCGAGGACGTGGCGGAGTCGCTGTGCAAAGCGCCGCGCTTCCTGCTGCGCTTCGCGCTGTGCATTCTGCGCGTTATGGACTACTTCGGCTGGCTGCCGCAGAGCCTTGTGGACGCGAGCCCGTTCCACGGCTCCATGATCATCACCGATGTCGGCTCCCTGCGCATCGGGCCCATCTTCCACCATATCTACAACTTCGGCACGCTGCCCGTGTTCATCGCGTTCGGCTCTAAGCGCCACGCCTATGAGATCGACCGCCACGGTCAGGTCGTCGACCACAAGTATGTCGACTGCAAATTCGTCATGGACGAGCGCACCGTCGACGGGCATTATTACGCCCAGTTCCTCCAGGCGATCCGCTATCTCTTCCAGCACCCCGAAATTCTCGAAGCGCCCCCCACGAAGGTCGTCGAGGACGTGTACTGATAGCTGCATATATGTTTCAAAGGGCTGTAACGAAATAAAAATCGTTACAGCCCCAATAATATTGTAGGGTGAGTTTATGTCAAAAGAATCAATTTCAAATGTTAACGATACTAACGACTTCGGCGCTGTTATCTCAATAATCGAAAATGCCAGAGGCCGAGCTTTGAAAGCGGTCAATGCTGAGCTTATCCAAATGTATTGGGAAGTGGGCAAATATCTTTCGGGTCTTTGCGCGGGATCATCTTTTGGCGACAAGATCATTGATGAGGTCGCCGCCTATATTTCTAAGACCGCTCCTACATTAAAAGGATTCACCCGACGCGGATTATATAGAATGAGGCAATTCTATGAGACATATCGGGATGATGAATTTGTGTCAGCACTGCTGACACAAATCAGCTGGACAAATCATCTTTTAATTATGTCGAAAGCCAAGAGCAAGGAAGAGCGGGATTTTTACGTGGCTTTCGCAGCAAAAAATCATTATTCCTCCCGTGAGCTTGAAAGACAGCTGGATAGTTCTTATTATGAACGATATATGTTATCGTCCGGGAAGCAGCCGCCTGAGCTTGTGCCGCAGAATGTCCGCAATAGTATTCTCGACACATATGTGTTGGAATTTCTCGATTTACCAGAACAATATTCTGAACACAATTTCAGAAAAGCAATAATTGAAAACCTAAAGCAATTCATTTTGGAATTCGGTAAAGACTTCACCTTTATCGGTGAGGAATACCGGGTGCAAGTCGGCGGACAGGATTTCTTTATTGATCTGTTGTTCTATAATCGCGCGTTATCTTGTCTTGTTCCCATTGAATTGAAAATCGGCAAGTTTAAGCCTGAACATATTGGGCAAATCAATTTCTATCTTGAAGCACTAGACAGAGATGTGAAAAAGCCAAATGAAAATCCAAGCGTGGGGCTGATACTGTGCGCGAGCAAGGATGATGCTGTTGTTGAATATGCTTTGAGCCGCAGTATGTCTCCAACATTGGTTTCGGATTATACTCTCTGCTTGCCGGATAAAAAGCTACTAAAAGATAAACTCCAGGAGTTGGCGGAACTTGCTTTAGAAGAAAGCGACAACATCTGCGATGAATAACGACTATACAATGCTTTCTCCTTTATGGAAAAGCTCTCTGTCTCCAATATCTATCGCCAAATCCGCATGCGGCATGTCAGGTCTGATGGTTGACGTATGTGTATATATTTCAGATTTTGTGTCCTAATTGATTCCTTCGGAATCATATTTGTCTCTCTTCCCATGATTGCATATGTCACAAAGAGTTCTCAGATTTTTAATCTCTGTTTTCCCACCCTTAGCTATCGGCTTTATATGGTCTACGTGAAGCTTTACACCATCTTCTGCTGTACGACCACAGATAGCGCATCGAAAACCATCTCTTTTCATCACGTCATATCTTAGCGATGCGGTCATTTTTGATCGTTCATATTCATTCGTCGTTTTCTTCTTCAGTTCCCGTTCCATTCTACGCTCATATGATTTAATCGCACTATGTACTTCTTCTCTTGTAAACGTCCATGAATCGCTATAATTCTTCTTTCCTTTTGGCGATACATATGTCTTTGTCAATACAACTTCAAAATCTGTGATGGGCGAAAGCTTTCTTGACTCAATCATTTTCATCTCTATTTCATAAAAGCTATCTCCAAGGTTCTCTTTCTCTGCATTCTCCACTATTTTGCCGTAAGCCTCATTGTATTTAGGCATATTCTCTTGATTATATTTTACTGCCACCTCCAATTCATATATTCTTTCCCTGTTATTGTAGGCGTACTCTGAGAGCACTTTATAAACTCCTAGCTGTTCATATTCTTTCAATGAACTGCATGAGTGAACATATTCAACTTTTTCTTGAACCTGCTTAAAACCTGTCCGCCTATTTAACCTCTCAACTCTTTTGACCGAATCACTGTATTGTGCAACATATTTGATTCTCCAATTCAGATTCTGTTTTTCTTCTTCAAATGATATTCTACGTTTCTCTTTCTTTTCCTCCCGCTCTTTTTCTCTTTCTTTACGCATCAGTTCATCCTCGCGCGCTTTTTGCCTCTTTTTCTCTTTCTTTTTGCTTACTATGCTGACAAAAAGCACGACATCCACAACTACAATTATAGTTAATATGAGTATTAATAATATAGTCTCGTTGTCCATTTTACATTACTCATTTCATTTATCTTTATTATAGTTTATTATAACTCGCGCGGAATTGATTTACAATTCTTTTATACCTTTTAAACAAAAAAATACTGCCTTTTGGATTCTATCTCTCCAAAAGGCAGCATTTTTTAATATCATTCCCCCGCCGGTTCATCCGGCAGTATGTTCACTGTCACATTCGTTCCGCTGAGGGCGCGGGTGACGGCACTTTCCATTGGTGCGTCGATATTGACGACCGCGAGCGCGGACATATCCGCCAGCTCTTCCCAGTCGAGCGTCTCCCCGCTGGAGATGAGCGTGAGCGTCGTCAGCGCCTCAAAATCCGCGATGTTCGCCGCAGAGTCGAGCGTGCAGCGCGTGAGCGAAAGGCTCGTGATGACCTTTTCACGGTCGAAGCTCTTGAAGAAGCCTCCGCGCAGGTCGCAGTCCGTGAAGCTCACATCCGTCAGGGAGTTCATGCGCAGCACGGTCTTCATCTCCGCCGTCGTGCAGTTGGCGAGCGACACCGAGGTCAGCTTTGTCAGCGGCTTGAGCGTCGAAAAATCCGTCACGTTCGCGCCGCTGAGGTCCAGAAGCCGCAGGTCGAGGCACTGGCGTATATCGCCCAGCTCCGTCACCGGGCACGCCGCCGCGCGCAGCTCCCGCAGCTTTGTCTGCCGCCCCACGCCCTCAAGCGACGTCACGCGGCAGCCGCTGATGTCAAGATACTGCAGATTGAGCGCGGGCAGCGTGGCAAGGGAGCTGAGGCTCTGCCCGTTTATGTGCAGCGTTTTCAGCCCGGTGAAGTATTGCAGATCGCTCAGATCGCGTATCTCCGTCCCCTCCGGGACTATTCTGTGCGCGCTCTCCGCCGTAACCTCATCGCCGAAGTAGAAGTTCGCTCCCATAATGCGCAGCTCCGTCATCGACGCAAGGTCGTACACGTATATGTCCCCCTCGGCGATGCCGGTATACTCGCGCGCGATGTTCTCGAACGTCTCGCTTGAAAACTCCGCCTTTGCCGAGGTTGGCAACAGCTGCGCCTCCTGCGTGTTCAGCTTGATCATCACACGCTCCGTCAGCCCCGTGAAGTGACCGACTATACCCAGCGTGACCACCGCCGCGAAAAGCAGCACCGCGAGCACCAGTCCGGTTATGCGCCCGGCGGTCCACTTCTTTTTCTTCGGCGCGGGCGTTTTCGCCTCCGCCTCCTGCGTGCGGCTTCGCGCCTTCCGCTTTGTCTCGCGGCGCTCCTCGCGTTCCGCCTCGCGCTCGGCCTTCAGCCGCGCGTTTTCCGCCTTCTTCGCCTTCGGCTTTTCCTCCTCCGGCGCTTTCGCCTCAACGGGCGCGGGCTCGGACGCGGTCTCCGCCTCATCCTCGCCGCCCAGCGTCTCCGCTGTCAGCAGCGGCGCGGAATACAGTCTGTCGAAAAACAGCTTTTCCGGCATGCTGTATTTCATCAGCGCAAAGATGTTGCCGATCTGCATCTCCATGCCGGGGGTCATCTCCGTCTCCTCAAGGAAGATGTTGATGACCTTTATGCGCTTCATGAGCGCGTAGTGCATCTCTCTCCGGCAGTTGTCGGAGCGCATATACGCCTTGGATATGAACGCGAGCATAAGGCTCGCCCCGCGCAGATGCTCCGCGATGCACTCGGGCCATTCGCTGCCGACCTCTATGCCCTCGTCGTACCACAGGCGGTAGCCCCGGTCGTGCATATCTGTTATCACCGCCATCACGTCCTTGGAGTTCGCGTGGGCGTAGCTGACGAATATATAGGGCTTGCCGCCCTCATACGGTGTGAATAAGCTCACTCTCTATCTACCTCTTCCTTTGCCTCTGCCGCCTTTGCGGCAGTCCGGACGTGCTCGGCCGCCTCCTCCGCCGCCGCGAGAAGCACCTCCGCGTCCGCCAGCAGCACCTTTCCCGCCTCCGTCAGCTCCTCCACGCGGTTGCGGCGCACAATAAGCTGCACGCCCAGCTCCCGTTCGAGTGAGGAGACCGTGCGGCTGACCGTGGAATGACTGATATACTTCTCCCGCGCCGCCTCGCTGTAGCTTTTCCGGCGCGCGACGGCGACAAATATGGCAAGCTCGTCAAGCTCCATATCAGTAATTGAACATATGCGGCAGCAGCTGCGAGAGCTTATAGCTGACATAGCGGTCGCCCGCCTTGGCGCACAGCACCTCAAGCTCCGGCGAAAACTCGGCAAGGAACTGCCGGCACGCACCGCACGGGGTCGGCCAGTTCTCGCCGTCGGCGTAGATGGCGATGCGGCGGAAGCTGCGGTGCCCCTCGCTGACGGCCTTGACGCAGGCGGTGCGCTCGGCGCAGATCGTGCTGCCGAGGGCGGCGTTTTCAACGTTGCACCCGGTGAACACCGTGCCGTCGTCGCATTCCAGCGCCGCGCCGACGGAAAAGCGGGAGTAGGGAACATAGGCGTTCAGCGACGCCTTCTTTGCCATGGACACAAGCTCTCTGTCAGTCATAATAGTCTCTCCCTTTCACTTTTTTATTGTAGAAACAAATTTTAAGAACACAATTAGGGCGCTGGAATACCTGTCACTCGACAAACTCCCAGTTGACGAAGTTGTAGAGCGGGTTGCCGAGGTTGGCGTCTATGCCCTTGACGACGCCGCGGTGGCAGATGATCTGCTGCTTTTCAAAGCCGATGGGGATGAGCATGGCGTTGAGGCTCACCAGCTCCGCCAGCTGCTGATACGCCGCCGCGCGCTCCATATCCGTCGCTGCGAGGTACGCCTTTATGTACTGCTCATAGCTGATGTCGGTGGAGTTGGAGTAGTTGAGGTTGGTGCTCTCATTGTCCTTGGAGCGCACCTGAAGAAGCTCCGTGAGGTCAAAGTCGTTGCGCAGGCGGATCTCGCCGTAATAGAGGTCGTAATTGCCCTCCTCTATCGCCGCCATGTAGTCGTCCCAGTTCATTTCCGACACGTTGACCGTTATGCCGATGGAGTCCATATCCTCGGCGAAGCGGCGCACGACGCCGGTCTTCGCGGAGCTGTCCGAGCAGACCACAAAGTTCAGCTCCACCTTCTGCGGCGAGCCGGACATATACTCCAGCCGCCCGTCGTCGTCATAGTCGCGCACGCCCGCGTTGTCCAGAACGGCAAGGCAGGTGGTGAGGTCATAGTTCAGCGAGTTTGCAAGGTCGGTTGGGTAAATGTCGCACGTGGGGTACATCGCCACGGACGAGGCGACGCCGTTGCCGTGCAGCAGCGTCACAAGGTTCTCCCGGTCGAACGCGAAGTTGAGCGCGTAGCGGAAGTTGCTGTATCGGCCGAGCGCGCCCGCCTCATTGACGACGACATAGTGCATATTCGTCGTTGAATATGTGTGTATCTCGTTCGTGCTGGCGTAGCCGAGGTTTGTGTAGCTCGACGGGTCATTTATGACCACATCGATCAGCGAGGATTCAAAAGCGTCCAGCGCGCTCTGCGCGTCGGTGTATTCCTTTATGTAGATAACGTCGAGCGGGTGCGAGATATTCTCGTCGTGCGTCACCTGCACGCCGATGGTGTCGTCATCGCTGCCGTCCTCCGCCGTCACCTCGATGGGATAGCCGATGTACCCCTCGTAGGCGAGCAGCTGGGTGTGGTCCTCATTATACATATACGGGCCGCTGCCCATGGGGTAATCGTCGCCGTAGGTGCCGTACTGCACCACGGGGATATTCAGCAGCTTCGGCAGCTGCGAATCGCCTATGCCGAGGGAGACATAGAGCGTATACTCGTCATACGACGCGCCCTGATAGCTTGCAAAGCGCCCCTTGAAGCGGTCAGACGTGACCGCGCGGTCGAGCGAATAGCGCAGGTCGCGCGCCGTGACGGGCGTGCCGTCATGGAAGGTGTGTCCCTGATCGACGGTAAACGTCCAGTATGTATAGTCGTCGTTCGCCGACCAGTCGATGATGAGGTTTTTGATGATATTGAAGTCGTTGTCGACCTCCAGCATATTCTCGTACACCAGCGCGCAGATGAGCTGGTTGGAGCGGTTGGTTGCGATTAGCGGGTTAAAGCTGCGCTGGGAATTGGAGTTGAGGGAGAACACATCGTCCTCCGCCGCTGAGCGCTCCACATCCTTGCCGCCGGAGGAGGTCGGGATGGTGTCATAGGTCAGCGCCGAGCTTGACTGCCCGCACGCGGCGCACCCGAAAAGCAGCGCCAGCGCGCACGCGGCGCACAGCATTTTCTTTATGCTCTTTTTCATTCGCTTCCCTCCCGCTTATTCCAGCACTATCGCCGCGGCGAGGCTGCCGCGTCCCTGTCCGTGCCTCTGCGTGTACCGATGCGACCAGTATTTTTCATGGCTGCACATTGTGCACTCCTCCGACACGTCGATATTCCCCTCCGGGATGCCAAGCTGTATGAGCCGCCGGGCGTTCGCCGCGCGCAGGTCGACAAGATACTTCCCGTCCTCCCGCCGGTCGAAGAGCCCCGCCGTGTCGCCGGCGAGGTATTCTTCTATCGCGGCGGGCACATCGCCGTCCGTCTCGAAGCAGCAGCGCCCTATCGCCGCGCCCATTGCCGCGCAGATGTTGCTTTTCTCCGCGCCGAGCGCGCACATTTTTTCCACAGTCACGCCGAGTATGTCCGCCACCGAGCTGCGCCAGCCGCAGTGCACCGCCGCGATGACCCCGTGCCGCGCGTCGCACAGCAGTGCCGGGACACAGTCGGCCACAAAGCACATTATCGGCAGCCCACGCTCCGCCGTGACAAGTCCGTCGGCGTCATACGGTGTGCGCGTGCCGAGCACGTGCCTGTCGGCGGATGAGGCGACGCGCACCTCATTGCCGTGCACTTGCCGCGTCACGACGCAGTCATTGCCGCCCGCGCCCATCAGCGCGGCGACGCGGCGGAAGTTCTCCTCCACGTTCGCCTGCTCGTCGCCCCGGTTGGAGCCGAGGTTTAGGCTGGCAAAGTCCCCCTCGCTCACGCCGCCATGGCGCGTGGTGAACGCATGGCGCGCGGCGATGAGCGTGGACTTCATATATATAAGTCCGTTTTCGTTTACTTCAATAAATGCCATAGCTTTCTCTTATTCGTTGCGCCCGCAGCATTCCTTGTATTTGAGTCTCCTGCTGCCGTCGGCCTTCATCTTGCCGCAGGGGCAGGGATCGTTGCGTCCGGGCTTCGGCGCTTTCTTGACAGGCTTTTTCTTCTCCTGCTCGCCGCCGACATTGGCGGAGGCGTTCTTTGCCACGGCCTTGCGCTCCACAGGCTGCGCCGTGCGTATCTGCACGGTGTAGAGCCGGCGCACCGTCTCCTCGCGGATGCCGCGCACCATGCCCTCGAACATCGCGTAGCCCTCCTGCTTGTACGCGTCTATGGGCTTGACCGAGCCGTACCCGCGCAGACCTATCCCGCGCTTGAGCTCGCTCATCGCGTCGATGTGATCCATCCAGTATTCGTCCACGACGCGCAGCATGATCACCCGCTCTATCTCGCGCATGAGCGGCGCGCCGTTCGAGCCCTGCCCGAACGCCTTCTCGCGCAGGGCGTAGACCTTTTCCGCCAGCTCCTGCACGCGCGCGGCGACGGCATCAGGCTTTGCAAAGCCGCCGAAGTCCTCTATTTTCAGCGCGCCGTGCGGCATGAAGAGCTTTTCAAAGGGCTGAAGCGCGCCGTCAAGCTGCTGCTGGCTCTCCGCCGCCGCGCCGCCGAGCCCGTCGAGCACCGTGGAGTGCACAAACTCCTCCACCATGCCCAGTATCTGCTCGTGTATATCCTCACCGTCGAGCACCTTGCGCCGCTCGCCGTAGATGATGTTGCGCTGCTGGTTCATAACGTCGTCGTACTCCAGCACGCTCTTACGTGTCTGGAAGTTGCGGCTTTCGACGGTCTTCTGCGCCTGCTCTATCGCGTTGGAGAGCATCTTGTGGTCGAGCGGAGTGTCCTCGTCGACGTTGAGCGCTTCCATCATGCTCATGATGCGCTCAGAGCCGAAAAGACGCATGATGTCATCCGTCATGGCGAGGAAAAAGCGGCTCTCGCCGGGGTCGCCCTGACGGCCGGCGCGCCCGCGCAGCTGGTTGTCGATACGGCGGGACTCGTGCCGCTCCGTGCCGAGGATGAAGAGTCCGCCCGCCGCCTTGACCTTTTCTGCCTCCTCCTGCGTGACCGCCTTGTGCGCGGCAAGCCTCTCGGCAAACATTTCACGCGCGCGGAGGATATCCTCATTGTCCGTGTCGGCGTAGCCGGTCGCCTCGGCGATTACGGCATCGTCGAACCCGGCCTTTCTCAGATCGGTCTTGGCAAGAAACTCCGCGTTGCCGCCGAGGACGATATCCGTGCCGCGTCCGGCCATGTTCGTCGCTATCGTCACCGCGCCCAGCTTGCCCGCCTGCGCGACGATCTCCGCCTCCTTCTCGTGGTACTTCGCGTTGAGCACCGTGTGCGGTATGCCGCGGCGCTTGAGGAGCGAGGAGATATACTCGCTCTTTTCTATCGACACCGTGCCGACGAGCACCGGCTGCCCCTTTTCATGGCACGCGGCGATCTGCTCAATAATGGCGCGGTTTTTGCCCGCCTCGTTTTTATATACGACGTCGGGGTTATCTATGCGGATGACGGGCTTGTTCGTGGGTATCTCAATAATGTCGAGCTTGTATATCGCTTCGAACTCCTCGCTCTCGGTGACGGCGGTGCCCGTCATGCCGGAAAGCTTGCCGTAGAGGCGGAAGTAATTCTGGAACGTGATGGTTGCGAGGGTCTTGTTCTCCTTCTGCACGTCCACGTGCTCCTTGGCCTCTATCGCCTGATGCAGCCCCTCGGAGTAGCGCCGCCCGAGCATAAGGCGCCCCGTGAACTCGTCCACGATGATTATCTCGCCGTCCTTGACGATATAGTCAATGTCGCGCTTCATTATGCCGTGCGCCTTGAGCGCCTGATTTATATGGTGGGCGAGCGTGGCGTTTTCAATGTCGGCGAGGTTTTCCAGCCCGAACGTCTGCTCCGCCTTGGCGACGCCGCGCGCGGTGAGCGTGGCGGTCTTCGCCTTCTCGTCCACGACATAGTCCGCGTCGAGGTCCTCGCTCTCCTCCTCTTTCTCGTCCACCGTGGCGTAGACCACCTTTTTAAGCCGACGCACAAAGTCGTCCGCCTGGCGGTAGAGGTCGGTGCTCTCGTCGCCCTGACCGGAGATGATGAGCGGCGTTCTCGCCTCGTCGATGAGGATGGAGTCCACCTCGTCCACGATGGCGAAGGCGTGTCCGCGCTGCACCATCTGCTCTTTATAGAGCGCCATGTTGTCGCGCAGGTAGTCAAAGCCCATCTCGTTGTTCGTGCCGTAGGTAATGTCGCAGTTGTACGCCGCGCGGCGCTCGTCGGGCGTGAGATCGTGCACGATCAGCCCCACGGAAAGCCCCATGAAGCGGTGCACCTTGCCCATCCACTCGCTGTCGCGCTTGGCGAGGTAGTCGTTGACCGTGACGATGTGCACGCCCTCTCCCGTGAGCGCGTTGAGGTACGCGGGCAGCACGGCGACAAGGGTCTTGCCCTCGCCGGTCTTCATTTCGGCGATGCGCCCCTGGTGCAGCACTATGCCGCCGATGAGCTGCACGCGGAACGGCTTCATCCCCAGCACGCGCCACGCCGCCTCGCGCACGGCGGCGAACGCCTCGGGCAGTATGTCGTCCGTCGTCTCGCCGTCTGCAAGGCGCGCCTTGAACTCGTCCGTCTTCGCGCGAAGCTCCGCGTCCGTCAGCGCGGCGTACTCGCCGTCCAGCTTTTCTATCGCGTCGGCGATAGGGTAAATTCTTTTCAGCTCCCTGTCGGAGTAGCTGCCGAATAATTTATCGAATAATCCCATGATAATGACCTTTCGTGGATGAAATTGTTAGTTGTTATACTGATAGCTATACAAGGTAATATTGTAGCACAAGTTTATGAATAAAAAAAGTATTATCTTGTAATCAAAGACCGCCTGTGATAAAATATGGTCTCGTAAAATCATAGAATTATAATGGGGAGAATAGGGATTTTATGAGTGCTCTCGGCTTTGATAACGACAAATATGTGAAGCTTCAATCGCAGAATATCCGCGACAGAATATCAAAATTCGGCGGCAAGCTGTATCTTGAGTTCGGCGGCAAGCTCTTTGACGACTATCACGCCTCACGCGTGCTGCCGGGCTTCCACCCCGACAGCAAGGTGCGCATGCTCCTTGAGATGCGCGACGTGGCGGAGATCGTAATCGCCATCTCCGCCGATGATATTGAGCGCAGCAAGCACCGCGGCGATCTCGGCATCACCTATGATGAGGACACCCTGCGCCTCATCGACGCATTCCGCGGCATAGGGCTGTATTTCGGCAGCGTCGTCATCACGCACTTTCGCGGTCAGCCTGTTGCGGAGCAGTTCCAGAAGCGGCTGGAGAGCCTCGGCATCCGCGTTTACCGCCACTACATAATCCCCGACTATCCCCAGAATGTTTCCCTCATCGTCTCTGATGACGGCTTCGGCAAAAATGATTATATAGAGACCTCTCGCTCTCTCGTCGTCGTCACCGCCCCCGGCCCCGGCAGCGGCAAAATGGCGACCTGCCTCAGCCAGCTCTACCATGAGCACAAGCACGGCGTCAACGCGGGCTACGCCAAGTTTGAGACCTTCCCCGTGTGGAACCTCCCGCTCAAGCACCCGGTCAACCTCGCCTATGAGGCGGCGACCGCCGACCTTGACGACGTGAACATGATCGACCCGTACCATCTTGAGGCCTACGGTCAGACCACGGTCAACTACAACCGCGATGTTGAGATCTTCCCCGTGCTTGAGGCGATGTTCAAGCGCATGTACGGCGAGAGCCCGTACAAAAGCCCCACGGACATGGGCGTGAACATGATAGGCTACTGCATTTCCGACGACGCGGTCTGCTGCGCCGCGGCAAAGCAGGAGATCATCCGCCGCTACTACGCCGCGGCATGCGCGGCGCATCAGGGGCTGTCGGAGGCGAGCGAGGCACGGCGCATCGAGCTTGTAATGAGCACCGCCGGAATCTCCTCGGACGACCGTCCCGTCGTCGCAGCGGCGCTGTCGCGCGCGGCGGAGACCGGCGCCCCCGCGGTATCCATTGAGCTGCCGGACGGCAGGATCATCACCGGCAAGACCTCTTCCCTCCTCGGTCCGGCGTCCGCGTGCCTGATGAACGCGCTCAAGGCGCTCGCCGGGATAGATAAGAAGATGCTGCTCATCCCGCCGAGCATTATAGAACCCATACAGCATCTAAAGGTCGAGCATATGGGCAACCATAATCCCCGGCTGCACACGGACGAGCTTCTGATCGCGCTGTCGATCTGCGCCGTCACCAACCCCATCGCGGGCTACGCCATCGACCAGCTCGACAAGCTCCGCGGCTGCGAGGCGCACTCCACGGTCATCCTCTCTCATGTCGATCTCGACCAGTTCAAAAAGCTTGGCATAAACATGACCTGCGAACCGCGCTATCAGGTCAAAAAGCTGTATCATAAATAAACCAAGTTGGCGGTGACGAAAAATGCTCGTTCAGCTTGTTGGTCTCTTTGTCATCGAAGGGCTCAGTCTCTTCGGCGTTTCCTGCTTCAAGCTCAAAAATGAATACGTCATCCCCATAACCTGCATGTCGATGGGCGTGCTGCTCTTTCTCTTCGGCACGGCGGGGTTCCTCCGTGCGGGCGTGTATGTGCTGCTCGCGCTGAGCGCGGTGTCCGTCGCCTTTTCCGTGTGGGTCTGCGCCCGACGCGGGGCATGGCGTGAGACGGCAGGGAATCTTTTCACTCCCGCCGCCGTGCTGTTCGTTGCCGCATATCTCATCGCGGGGTTTTGCTGCTCCGGTTGGCTGGCGCACTCATGGGACGAGTTCTCCCACTGGGCAACCACTGTCAAGGCCATGACCTACATAAATGACTTTGGCACAAATCCCGCCGCGCACAGTATGTTTCCCAGCTACCCGCCCGCCATGTCGCTGTTCCAGTATTTTTACCAAGTCCTCTATCAGCTTCTCAGCGACCCATACGGATTTTCTGAATGGCGGTTGCTTTTCGCCTATCAGGTCTATGCTGCCGCGCTGCTCGCGCCATTTCTGTCTATTGGCATTTCCGAGCACAGCTCCGCTGTAAGGCGCATCCTTGTCACAGTGTTCCGCGCCGTTATTATTCTCTTCGCGCTCACATTTTTTGACCTCTCGTCGGTTTTCCACTCGCTTTATATTGACAGCTTTGTCGGTATTGCCGCCGCGACCGCCGTCGTCCATTCTATTGTCTGGCAAGAGAGAGAGAGAAGGCTCTGTTTACCGAAATCTAGTGGTATTTCTCACCTGCTCCACTCTCGTCCTCTCGAAGGATGTCGGTCTGCTTTTTGCCATCTTCGCCGTTATTCTCAACGCCGTCACCCGCATCCGCGTCCGCCGCTCTGCCGCGCCCGACGACGCAAAGCCGCGCTTTGACCGGCGCGAGCTCTGCTTCTGGCTGCTGTCCGCCGCATGCATTGCCGTGCCGAAGCTCCTGTGGAAGCTAAACATTCAGCTTGACCATGCCGCGACACTGTTCAGCGCGCCGTATGATTTCGGCGTGCTTATCAACGTCCTCGCCGGTTATGACTTCACTTACCGCGCGCAGATAATACCGCGTTTTCTCACCGCGCTCATCGGCGGCGGTCTGCGTGTCGGCACCTATTCCATGCCGTATACTGCCGTGCTTCTCATATTGCTCGCCTGTTCTTTCTCTGTGACGATGTATATGCAAAGGCGCTTTTCCACGTCGGCAGAAGCCGCAAATAAGCCCAGCTGCGTATATTTCATCATCCTCGCCGTAATGCTTTGCGTGTACCTTTTCGGGCTCGTCCTCACTTATATGTTTAAGTTCTCAGAGTACGAGGCTCTGGAGCTTGCCAGTATGTCGCGGTATATAAGCATACCTGTCGCCGCACTGTGGCTGACCTTCATTCTCGGCTACCTCTGTGCCACAGACGACTTCAAGCACAGCGTGTCCCTGCTCGTTGTTTTCTCTGCGTTCGTCATCACCTGCTCGAATTACACCGTTTTACTGGACTATTTTAATAGGCAATACGTCGCCTCCTCACTCGAGCAGCGCACCGGATACGACTTGGTTGCCGACCATATTCGCGCCGCTGTCGGCAGTGATAACGCAAAGATATGCGTTATCGCGCAGGAGAGTCAAGGCATGGAACAGCTCGTTTTGAATTACGAACTCTGCCCCTATCAAACGATAAACGAGAACGGCGGCTGGAGCATAGGCGAGGAACCGTTTTATGACGATGATGTGTTTACGCAGATCATCGCCCCCGAGGATTGGGAAGCCAGTGTTCTCGACGGGTACGACTACGTGTATCTCTTCTACGTGAACGATTACTTCCGCGAGACATACTCGGGCTTCTTCTGCGGCGACATTGAGGAGCAAGCCCTCTACGCCGTGGATAGATCCGCCGGGGTGTGCCGCATCATAGATCACAGCTGAATAATTTCAGGGCGCGGAAGATTCCGCGCCCTGCTTACATTTTCGCTATTTTATTCCGCATCCTCACACCAGCGCGATGCTCCACGCGATCAGCAGCTGCGCGGCGTAATACGTGGCGTGGATGGCGGCGTTCATGCCGTTCGTCCATCTGCTGCCGTAGCAGTACACGCACAGTATGCAGTCGCTCACGGAAAAGCACACACCCGCCGCGGCGAACATAAGCGTCCCCACGCTGAATGAGCGCGCCGCAGCCGCGCACGCCGTCGCGCCCATGAACACCACCAGCGCGATGTACACTATCGCGCACAACGTAAGCTTCCCGGCATTGACCTTTCCGCGCCAGCCGCAGACGAGCGCCGCCGCGTAGCCCACAATGAACACCGGCAGCGCGGCAATGAGCCTCGCCCCGGAGAGCGCGATGAGCGCCCATATGTACAGCACATGCCCCGCCGCGAACGCCGCCGCACCGGCGGAGAAATACCCGTCATGCCGCGCCGGGCGCAGGAAGCGCATCGCCAGCAGCTCATCCCCCACAAGCCCGAGGAAAAGCCCAATGCACACGCGCCGGGCATAGTCCGGGTCAGGCGCGCGGCGCGCCATCAGCAGCCCCAGCACCGCAAAGCACAGCCCCGCCGCGCCCTTGAGCCAGAACGCGCGGTCATATTCGTTCCGCCTGCACGCTATGAGAAAGCGCCTGCCGAGCGCGGCGCACCCCGCCGTCAGCGCAAGAGCGCAGATCACCGTAACGGTATCCAGCATTTCTTTTCTCCTCCGTATCGCGCGCCCTGCCGGCGCGTTAACTTCTTTACCTCAAGCTTGAGTATAACAGTTTCTTCGCGGCTTGTATACAACAAAAATCTGTTCTATTCTTAAAATTTTACGACCTTACGGAAACTTTTTTCCCGCTTTCAGCGTCAGAATATCACTTGCAGAAGCCTATTTACGGTGGAACAGATATGGAGGAACAGAAATGAAAAAGAAACTCAGCATTCTCCTCGCGCTGGTGATGCTGCTGTCACTCGCTGCGTGCGGGTCGTCCAGCGCCCAAAGCACGGAAGCGGCAGCAATCAGAGAGGCCCCTGCGGAGGCCGCATACGACAGCTACGAGACTTCCGCGGAATATGACTACGGCGGGTTCGCCATGAACGCCGCCGCACCCGAAGCCGCCGCAGCGCCCGAGGGTGAGAACGACGCGCTGCCCGAGGTCGACCCGGACAAAATAATCTATTCCGCCGACGCGACAGTTGAGACCACGGACTTTGACGGCACGCTCGCGGGCGTGGCAAAGCTCGTCGAGCAGTACAAGGGCTGGATCGAGTCGAGCAGCGTAAACGGAGCGAACTATTACAGCAAGTCGCGCGACATTCCCCGCTCCCGCTCCGCCAGCTACACCGTCCGCATCCCAAGCACAAGCTTTTCCGACGTCATGGGCAGCCTCTCCACGCTCGGCAACGTGCCGTATACCTACACGTACACCGACAATGTCACCGCCCAGTATTACGACACCGCGGCGCGCCTGACCGCCTACCAGACGCAGGAGGCACGGCTGCTGGAGATGATGGAGAAGGCGGAGACCGTGGAGGACGTGATAACGATCGAAGAAAAGCTCACGGAGCTGCGCTATCAGATAGAATCCCTGCAATCCACGCTGAAAAACTGGGACCGTCAGGTCAGTTACAGCACGCTGTACCTCAGCATTGAGGAGGTCGCCGAGTACACGCCGGAGAGCCCCGTCGCAAAGCCCGGCTACGGTCAGCGGCTTCTGAGCGCGCTGCAAAGCAGTCTGCGCGGCATTGGGGAGTTTTTCAGTGAGCTTCTCATCTGGCTTGTCGGCGCGCTGCCGGTGCTGATCATCCTCGCCGCCGCGGCGGCCGTGATCGTCCTCATCGTCAGAGCTGTCCGCAGAAAGCGCAGGGCGAAAAAAGCCGGAACGCCCGACACCAAGCCCGACGGCACCAAGGACGAATGATCCCGCTATACGCCGCATATATGAAAATGCACCCCCGGAGACTTCCGGGGGTGCTTCGCATTTGATATGTAATTTATCAGCCCTGTGCGGCTGCCTGCGCGGGGGCGGTGTCCTCGCCCTGCGCCTCGGTCTGCTGACCGATCATCTCCTCGGGGATGAATATGCGGTGGTTCTGCTCCGAGAGGCTGACGAAAGCATTGTTCTCGTCGACGATGATGTCGAGCATATAGTCATACTCGCCATCGTTGAATTTCAGCGTGGACGCGCTCGTCATCGTCCAGGTGAGGGCGTACTCGGTGTCGTCGTATTTCTCAACGCCGGTGCCGTCGCCCTTGAGGATAAGGGTGTTGGTCGGATTGCTCTGGTCGGCGAGCTGTCTGCCGACGAAGAGCTGCTCAATGGTCTTGGGGTCGCCGCGGACATACCACGTGTCGTTTTTGTAGTCATACGCCTTGAAATCGTCAAGGAACACGATGTCTATCCCGCTCTCGCCCTCGGCCGCCTCCTCGTCAACGAGGTGGTTGTCGTCGGTCATGCCGCACACAACGGTCTTGACGACCTGCCCCGCCTCGACCTTGAAATAGGCAAGCCCGATGCTGCTGTTGTCGGCGTTCTCAAAATAGATGTAATTGTCGCCGCGGATGCCGCTGGCGTACCATGCGTCGCCGGTATGCGCGCCGCTCATCGCCTGTCCGATGTCGATGGTGGACGGGTTGACGTTCGCCTCGGGCTTGAGGCCGGTGACGTCGGTGATGGTCTCCCCGGCGGTCTCCTCAAGCTTGCCGGAGCCGACAGCATTGGGGTCGCCGGTGTTGGCGGCGGTCGTGCCGCTGCTGCCGCAGGCGGCAAAGCTCAGCGCCATGACGAGGGCAAGTATCAATGCGATAAGTTTTTTCATTTATATATTCTCCTTTCGGTACCCCCGCACGGCAGGGGTGTGCGCAGTCAAATATTTATACATATCTGATTCTACCACACTTATTTCCTTTTTGAAACTGTTTTTCGCAAATTTACATAATATTTTTATTTTATTCTCCCTCCGCCGACGAAAACCGCCTGTAAATCGAGCTTTTCGCCAACAATGAGGAAGTCCGCCCGCTTGCCCTCGGCAAGCGAGCCTATCGTGTCAAAGCAGCCGATGGAGCGCGCGGGTGCCTCCGTCAGCGCGTACACCGCATCCTCCAGCGCGATGCCGAACGAAACGACGTTGCGCAGCTCCTGCATGAGGTTGGTGGACGAGCCCGCGATCGTCCCGTCGAAGAGCGTCGCCTTCCCATCGCGCACGATTATCGGCTGACCGCCCAGCTCATATTCTCCGGCCGGCATGCCCGCGCAGCGCAGGGAATCGCTGATAATAACAAGCTTTTTGCCGAACATGAGGTGCACGGCGTTCACGACCGCCGGGTGGATGTGGAACCCGTCGCATATAAGCTCGACCGACGCGCCCGCCGTCAGCGCCGCGCCGACGAGACCGGGCTTTCTGTGGTGCAGCGGCTCCATGCCGTTGAAAAGGTGCGTGGCGTGCGTCGCGCCCGCGTCAAAGCCCGCCATCGCCTGGTCGTAATCGGCGGTGCTGTGCCCGAGGGAGACGGTGCACACCCCGGATGCGCGGCGGATGAAGTCCAGAGCGCCGTCTATTTCCGGCGCAACGGTGATGAGCCGCACCTGCCCGCCGGAGGCGTCGTTTATCCTCTGGAACATATCAAAGTCCGGCGCGTGGAGGTTGTCCGGGTTCTGCGCGCCGCGCTTGGCGTAGGAGATGAACGGACCTTCAAGATGTATGCCCGCGATCCGCGCGCCGCGCTCCGGGCGGACAAAATCGCGCACGCACTGCGCCGCGCGTATAAGCTCCGGCTCCCTGAGTGTCATCGTCGTGGGGCAAAAGCTCGTCACGCCATTTGCCGCGTAGTATTCGCTGAGCTTTTTCAGCCCCTCGGCGTCGCCGTCGCTCGCGTCCGCGCCGACAGCGCCGTGCGTGTGCACGTCGACAAGACCGGGGATGATGTACGCGCCGTGCGCGTCCTCTCCGCCCTCGCCGTCAAAGCCGCGGATATCCGTGTCAAAGTCCAGTCCGCCGGGGACGAAGCGCCCGTCCCGGTACACCTTCGCGTTGCATAGTCTCATTTTCCGCATCCTCCTGAAATTATTTATTTCAAGCTTAATTCAAGATCATCTTGTATATCGCGTCGGCAACGCCGCACTCGTCGTTGGAGAGCGTCAGCGCGTCCGCGATCTCCTTCACCTGCGGCAGGGCGTTCGCCATGGCGATGCCGCACCCCGCGGCGAGGAGCATGTCCGTGTCGTTGGAGCTGTCGCCGAAGGCGACGGCGTCCGCCGGGTCTATGCCGAGATGGCGGCACAGCGCCGCAAGGCCGTTGCCCTTGCCCGCCGTATGGTAGTTGACTTCTATATTATTTTTGACGGAGGTGGAGAACAAAAGTTCCGGGAACAGCCCCGGCAGACGTGCCAGCTCCCTGTCGCGCTCGGCGGTGTCGGCGTAGTACGCCTGAAGCTTCTGCACATCCTCGCCCTTTTCGCGCAGGTACGCTTTCAGCTCCGGCACGGGGATGCGCAGCGTCTTCAAAAGGCGCAGCACGCCCGCCTCCGTCACGTATTCCTCCGCCCGGTCGTACATCGCCTTCGTCATGTAGCCGTGCCCGTCCTGATAACAGTCGTAGAGCGCGGGCTTGCCGTCCATGTATTCATAAAACCTCAGCGCCGTCTCCAGCGGCACCTCCGCCCGGTGTATGACGGTATCCTCCACAGCGTCGTACACATACGCGCCGTTTATGCATATGTAATAGCGCATGAACGGCAGTGCGCGCAGCGCCTCCGGTATGCCGTTGTATATTCTCCCTGTCGCGGGCACGGCGTATATCCCGCGCTCCGCCGCCGCTGTGAGCGCGGCGAGGTTTTCCTCCGGCACGGTCTTTGCCGTGTCGAGAAACGTTCCGTCCAGATCAAAAGCTATCAGCCTGCAGTTCAAGTGTTTTCCCTCCCTATTGTTTCACATATGATTATGCCCCAAATCCGCCGCTTTGGCAAGTGATATTTCGCGCCGCGCCGGGCAGACTGCATGAATGTTTTTTGCTCTCTTGCGCAAATATTAACGCAAGTGTATAATAAGCGCCATAAAGAACAAGGAGGCTGACGCGATGACGCTTCAGGAAAAAGCAAGACAGCTTAGGCTGGATACGATCAATGAGCTGTACGAGGCTCAGTCCGGGCACCCGGGCGGATCTCTTTCGTGCATGGATATCCTCGTGGCTCTCTATTATAATGTGATGAACATCCGCCCAGAGGAGCCCCGCTGGGAGGAGCGCGACAGGTTCGTGATGAGCAAGGGTCACTGCTGCCCGGCGCTGTACGCGGTGCTGGCGGACAAGGGGTACTTTGACAAGGCGGAGCTGATGACGCTCCGCAAGCTCGGCAGCCATCTGCAGGGGCACCCCGATATGCGCAAGACCCCCGGCGTGGACGCGAACACCGGCTCGCTCGGTCAAGGCATCGCCATCGCGATGGGCATGGCGCTCGCGGCAAAGCACGGCGGCAAGGATTACCGCGTGTTCACGCTGCTGGGCGACGGCGAGGCGCAGGAGGGTCTGGTGTGGGAGGCCTCCATGGCCGCCGCGCACTATAAGCTCGACAATTTCACGGTCATTCTCGACCACAACAAGCTCCAGATAGACGGCAGAAACGACGATGTTATGAGCCTTGGCGACATTTGCGCGAAGTTCGCGGCGTTCGGGTTCGACGTTGTCACCGTCGACGGGCATGATATTGACGCCGTCACCGCCGCGCTCAAGGTGCCGCACACTCCCGGCAAGCCGAAATTCGTCTGCTGTGAGACGGTGAAGGGCAAGGGCGTTTCGTTCATGGAGAACAACGCATCCTGGCACGGCTCGACCATAAAGACCGCCGACTATGAGGCGGCAATAAAGGAACTGGAGGTGCACTGATGGGTAAATCGACAAGAGAAGCATACGGCGAGGCTCTGGCCGCGCTGGGCAAAGAGAATGAAAAGATCGTCGTCATGGACGCTGACCTCGCGGGCGCGACCAAGACCGGCACCTTCAAGAAGGCCTTCCCCGGCAGATTTTATGACTTCGGCATCGCCGAGGCGGACATGATCTGCGCCGCCGCCGGGTTCGCGTTCTCTGGCTACATGCCGTTCGCCAGCACCTTCGCCATCTTCGGCGCGGGCAGGGCGTTCGAGCAGATCAGAAACTCCGTCGCCTATCCCGGCGCGAACGTGAAGCTCGCCTTCACGCACGCGGGTCTCGCCGTCGGCGAGGACGGCGGCTCCCACCAGTCGCTTGAGGACGTCGCGCTCATGCGCGAGCTCCCCGGCATGACGGTGTTCTCCCCGTGCGACGCCGCCGAGACGCACAAGGCCGTGCGCGCCGCCGCTGAGATAGAGGGTCCTGTATACATCCGCCTGACCCGTCCCGGCACGGACGATATAACCGATGAGAGCACCCCGTTCGTCCCCGGCAAGGCGGTCGTCCTGCGCGAGGGCACGGACGCGGCGATATTCGCCACGGGGCTCATGGTCACACGCGCGCTCGCCGCGGCGGATATTCTCGCCGCCGAGGGCATCAGCGCCGCCGTCGTGAATTTCCACACGATAAAGCCCATTGACGAGGAATGCATACTCTCCTACAACGCCAAGGTGCGCGCCATAGTCACCGCGGAGGATCACTTTGTCACCGGCGGTCTCGGCTCTGCCGTGGCGGAGGTCATCGCGGGCAGGCCCGGCGCGAAGTTTGACCGCGTCGGCGTCAACGACCGCTTCGGTCAGTCCGGCTCACCGGCAAAGCTCTATGAGGAGTACGGCCTCACAGCCGAGAACATCGCGGCAAAGGTAAAGGCTCTCGTTTAAGCGCAAATGGTATTCACGCAGCATTACGCTTCCCCCTTGGGCGGTATTCTGCTGGCCGCGGACGGGATCGGGCTGACCGGCTTATGGTTCGACGGGCAAAAATATTTTGCCCGCGACCTGCCCGCGGAGCACACGGAGCAGGAGACATGCGTTCTCACTGAGGCCAAGCGTTGGCTGGACGTTTATTTTGACGGCCGCGAGCCGGATTTCATGCCGCCGCTGCACCCTATCGGCTCCGCGTTCCGGCAGTCCGTGTGGGAAATTCTTCTGCAAATCCCTTACGGCAAGGCCATGACCTACGGCGAGATAGCGCGCAAGCTTGCCGAAAAGCAGGGGCTTTCGCAGACGTCCGCTCAGGCTGTCGGCGGCGCGGTGGGGCATAATGAGATTTCCATCATCATTCCCTGTCACCGTGTGGTCGGCACAAACGGCAGTCTGACGGGCTACGCCGGTGGTATCGGCAGGAAGGTGAAGCTGCTGGAGCTGGAGCATGCCGACATGACCGGGTTTTTCGTGCCGAAGAAGGGCACAGCACTTTAAAATGAACGGCGGCGTGGCTGATGCCACGCCGCTTTTTACACCATTTTTCCTGTTTTATATTCCTCAAAAAAGCTCACAAAGCTGTCGAACAGCTCCCTTGTCTTGCCGTGCAGCCCGGTTTCGCGGTGGTAGTAGGCGCAGACGCTCTCAATGTCCGGCAGGTACGGCAGGGGGAAAACATCTATGCTCTTGAGGTAATCCTCCTGCACCTCGTGGGCGAGCATATCCCAGAAAAGCTTCGGATAGATGAACACGCCCAGCCCGCTCACCGCAAGCTGGAAAGCGTTTTCCACATTCGTCAGCTCGCACACGAACTTGGGGTTGATGTCGTAATACTTCAGATAGCTGTTGAGCGTTCTGCCGCCGGAGGACTGGCGCGGTATTTTTATAAACGGGACGCTCTCAAAATAGCTGAGATCCGCGCCCTCGGAAAACTCCGCGCGCTTAGCCTCACATTCGTCCCCCGCGAGGGCGGCGAGAATGGGCTTGGGGACGACGAGAAGCTGCTCCTTGCGGCAAAGCTGCACCGCCTTATACGTGTCGGGCGTATTGTTTATCGTGCCTATGACGAGGTCGACGCCGTCGTAGCTCAGCGTCTTCTGCAAAACCTCCGGCGACTCCTCGCTCAGCTTCACATACGTGTCCGGGTTGCGGCGGAGGTAATCGGGCAGCACGTGCGGCAATATGGCGCGCGCGACGGTGTGCTCAATGCCGAGATGCACAAAGTGCGCCCCGCTGATGCTCTTGGACGAGGTCTCTTCATACTGCTGCTTGAGCTGCAATATCTCCTTCGCCGTCTGCAAAAACTGCTTGCCGTCCTGCGTCAGCACGAGCGGGCGGCTGCGCACGAACAGCGGCGTTCCAAGCTCCTCCTCCAGCTTCGCTATCTGCTTGCTCAGGGACTGCTGCGAGAGGAAGAGGTGCTTTGCCGCGGTGGAGAAGCTCTTCTCGTCCGCCACGGCTATAAAGCTTTTCAATAGTGAGAAATCCATACCATGCTCCAATTATAATGCTCTGTCCGCGCCGTTCAAGGCGCGGCGAAAAGTATAGCACCGAAGGGCAAAATAGTCAAATTTCAAACAATTTGCCCCCGATTTATGCCGATTTTGGGCTGTTAGCCAAACATTTAACTTTCTTTTTATTGCATTTGCATAAAACGCCGCGTTTTTCAGGCTTGTTTTATGTGTTATCTGGTGAAAGTGTGAATAGCCTATTGCCAAAATCAACTTTTGGTTGTATTATAATACCGAAATGAGCGTAATTCAAGTGTTACGTGCAAAGTCGGAAAAATTTTTTCCGACGGATCATAAGGAGGTAAAAAACTCATGAAAAAACTGTTTGCACTTTTGCTTGCACTGAGCATGGTATTTGCCCTGTGCGCCTGCGGTTCTTCCGACGCGAAGGCGGAGACCCTCACATTCACCACCGGCGGCGAATCCGGCACGTATTATGCCTTCGGCAGCGTCCT
This sequence comes from uncultured Oscillospiraceae bacterium, assembly GCA_934572335.1. GTDB lineage: Bacteria > Bacillota > Clostridia > Oscillospirales > Oscillospiraceae > Limivicinus. The sequence continues at coordinate 32,168 of CAKTKU010000001.1, read as the reverse complement.
CGCCCAGTATGTCTCCTCCAATTCCGACCTCAACGTCGTCGCCGTCACCGGCAACGGTTCTCAGGCGAACATTGAGGATATGGACTCCGGCTCCGTCCAGCTCGGCTTCTGCCAGTCCGACGTTATGAGCTACGCCTACGCCGGCACCAACCTCTTCGACGGCAAGGCAGTGTCCAGCTTCTCCGTCGCGGCCGCGCTTTACATGGAGCAGGTGCAGATAGTCACCATGGATCCTGATATAAAGTCCGTCTCCGACCTCAAGGGCAAGACCGTCTCCGTCGGCGCTCTCGGCTCCGGTGTTTACTTCAACGCGCTGGACGTTTTCGCCGCCTATGACATGAGCCTTGACGACATCAGCCCCGTGTACCAGAGCTTCGGCGACAGCGCTGAGAGCCTGAAGGATAAGAAGATTGACGCGGCGTTCATCGTCGCCGGCGCTCCCACCACCGCCATCACCGACCTCAGCACCTCCGGTCAGGTCTACCTTGTCGCCATTGACGACGAGCACGTTGATAAGCTCATCGCCGCTTCCCCGTACTACTCCGCCTACACCGTCGCTGCTGACACCTACGGCATGCCCGAGGATGTCCAGACCGTCGCTGTCGCCGCTGTTGTCCTCGTGCGTGACGACGTGTCCGACGATGCGGTCTACACCTTCGTGTCCACCATCTTCAACAATATCGACGCTATCTCCGAGCAGCACGGCAAGGGCGCAGAGCTGAGCCTTGACTTTGCCGCCAGCATGACCAGCGTTCCCTACCACCCCGGCGCTGCCAAGTACTTCGCCGAGCAGGGTCTTGAAGTCGCGACCAAGTAAAGAATAAGTATTTGTGTGCTTGACCTACGGCGCATGATCACGCCGTAGGTCTTGCTGCAGAATGCCTCTTGAAAATCTTAGCAGTATATTAACGCCATCCGCTGCCAAAAGCAGCGGTCGTGCCGTTTTATAGAACACTATATCAATTTAAAGGAGCGTTAGGAATGTCCGACAAAAAAAAGCATGAGAGCTTTACCGAGCACGTTGTGGACACGACGACCGACATTGAGTATGTCGACGTCGGCACAGCGGAGGACGTAGAAAAGCTCATGCGCAAGTATGACAGGGAGTCGAACACGCGCATATGGGAGGGCAAGATCGCGGTCATCGTGCGCGCGGTCATGGTCATCTTCTCCCTCTACTGCATTTATTCCACTCTGTTCTCTGTCGCCGCGCTTGAAAAGCGCCTGACCGCGTTTCTCGGTCTCGTTGTCATCATGGGGTATCTCACCTACCCCGCCAGCAAGCACCATGTGCGCCACAACTTCATCCCCTGGTACGATTTCGTGCTGATGTTCGTGGGCGCGGGCTGCTTTTTCTACTACTGCTTCAGCTATGACTCGCTCATAAGCGTCCTCACGAGCGCCTCGAAGATGACCGATGTGCAGGTCGCCATTGGTGTCGTGGGCATTCTCGTGCTGATGGAGCTGTGCCGCCGCTGTGTCGGCATACCCATCCTCTGCGTGGCGGGCGTGCTGCTCATCTACACGTTCTCCACCGGCATCGGCCTCAAGAGACTGCTGTACACCCTTTTCTACTCCACCAGCGGCATCATGTCCACCCCTGTGCAGGTCTGCGCGAAGTACATCGTCGTGTTCATCATCTTCGGCGCGTTTCTTGAGCGCACCGGCATCGCCGCGTTCTTCATCGACCTTGCCAACTCCCTCGTCGGCGGCTTCGCCGGCGGTCCCGCGAAGGTCGCGGTCATCTCCTCGGCGCTGTGCGGCATGGTGTCCGGCTCCTCCGTGGGCAACACCGTCACCACCGGCTCCGTCACGATCCCGATGATGAAGAAGGCCGGCTACAAGCCGGAGTTCGCGGGCGCGGTCGAGGCATCTGCCTCCACCGGCGGCCAGATAATGCCCCCCATCATGGGCGCGGCGGCCTTCCTTATGGCCGAGTACATGAACGTCACCTACGGCGAGGTCGCCCTGCGCGCCATTCTGCCCGCAGTGCTGTACTTCACGGGTATATTTATCTCCGTCCATCTTGAGGCGTGCAAGCTCGGTCTGAAGGGTCTTGAGCGCTCGCAGCTGCCGAAGATGGGTAAGCTCATGCGCAAGATATATCTTCTGACCCCGCTGGTCGTGCTTGTGTGGCTCGTCACGACGAACACCCGCACCATGCAGTTCTCCGCCTCCATCGCCATCGTCTGCGCCATCGTTGTCAGCCTCTTCGACAAGGATAACCGCATCACCGTCGCCAAGATACTCGAGGCTCTCGAGGCCGGCGGCAAGAGCGCCATCACCGTGGCGGTCGCGTGCTCCATGGCGGGCGTTATCTCCGGCTGCATCACCGCGACCGGCCTCGCCTCCAAGCTCATCTCCGCCGTCGTCTCCGTGTCGAACTCCGTCAGCTTCATGGATCCGACGTTCGTGGCGCTGTTTCTGACGATGATCTGCTGCATCATTCTCGGCATGGGCGTGCCCACGACCGCGAACTACTGCATCATGGCCTCCACCTGCGCGCCCATACTCATCACCATCGGCGTGCCCAAGATGGCGGCGCACTTCTTCGTGTTCTACTTCGGCATCGTTGCCGACATCACGCCTCCCGTCGCGCTCGCGGCTTATGCGGGCTCCGCGATCGCAAAGTCCAACCCGATGAAGACGGGCATCAACGCCACAAAGCTCGCCATCGCCGCGTTCATCGTGCCGTATATCTTCTGCATGAACCCCGCGATGCTGTTCATCGACGTGACCGTGTGGAGCATGATTCAGATCATCATTACCTCGCTCGTCGGTCTCTTCGGCGTCGCGGCTGCCCTTGAGGGCTTCCTCCTCCTGCCTATGAACCCCGTCTTCCGCATCGCCACCGCCGTCGGCGGCATACTGATGATGATCCCCGGCACGTTCACCGACGCCATCGGCATCGCGCTGTTCGCCGCCGTGCTCGTCATCCAGTTCGTCCAGAAGAAGAAAGCCGCCGCTGTCGCGTAAGCTTTGCTTCTTATACTCCTTATATACACTTGAATCCAATAGTATTTCGGCTCGCGGAATTGCCCGCGAGCCGATTTTTAGGCTGTGATGTTCTTTTTTATCTGGTTTATCGCGTTCTTCTCCAGCCGCGACACCTGCGCCTGCGATATGCCGACCGCCTTTGCGACCTCCATCTGCGTGCGTCCGTCGTAAAAGCGCAGGGCGAGTATGCGCTTTTCGCGCTTTGTCAGGCGGCGCATCGCCTCCTCCAGCGCTATCTGCTCCAGCCAGTGCTCGTCGGTGTTGCGCGTGTCGCCGATCTGATCCATCACCGTGGCGCTCTCTCCCGCGTCGGAGAATATCGGCTCATAGAGCGACACGGGGTCGCATATTGCCTCCATGGCAAAAACCACGTCCTGCCGCGGCAACCCCAGCTCCTTCGCTATCGTCTCCACGTCCGGCTCGCGTCCGTTGTCGCTTGTCAGCTTCTCCTTCGCCTGCAGGACCTTGTACGCGGTGTCCCGCATCGAGCGCGACACGCGGATGGCGCTGTGGTCGCGCAGAAAGCGGCGCAGCTCCCCCGCGATCATCGGCACGCCGTAGGTCGAAAACTGCACATTCTGCTTCAAATCAAAGCAGTCTATCGCCTTTATAAGCCCTATGCAGCCCACCTGAAACAGGTCGTCCATGCTCTCGCCGCGGTTGGCGAACTTCTGCACCACGCTCAGCACCAGTCTGAGGTTGCCGGAGATAAGCTCCTCGCGCGCGGCCTTGTCGCCCGCCTGCGCCCGCTCCAGCAGCCGCCTCGTCTCCTCGCCGCGCAGCACCGGGAGCTTTGCCGTGTTCACGCCGCAGATCTCAACCTTTCCCTGCATCGTCTCTCTCCAATCGTACACGGAGCGCGGCTGGGCGCCCGCTCCGTCTTTTTACCCCTGTATTATTTCCCGCCGCGGGAAATTTCATGCAGAGTTACCGATTGCGCGGCGCGGCATGATAGGCTATAATAATCAGCGTTCTTTATTCTTAACACTGAATCTCATCACAGAAAGGTTGTGGCGCTATATGAAAATTACGACCCGGCAGCTTGCCGTCTCGGCGCTGCTCGTGGCGGCGGACGTTTTGTTTGTGCGCGTGTTCGCGCTCAATACGCCGATAATGAAAATAGGGCTGGGCTTTGCGGCGATCGCGCTGTGCGCCATGGCATACGGGCCGTGGTGGGCGGCGGGCGTGTCCGCGCTCGGCGATCTTCTGGGGAGTCTCCTGTTTCCCACGGGGGCGTATTTCCCCGGCTTCACGGTCACGGCGGCAATAACCGGCATGATCTTCGGTCTCGCCCTCTATAAGCGCGAGGTGCGCTTCACCACGGCGCTCATCGCCGCCGCGGCGAACTGCGTTGTCGTGTCCTTCCTCCTCAACTCCGCGCTCATCTCCTATATCTCCGGCAACGCCTACTCCGCGATGCTCGCCGCGCGCGCGGTGCAGCTGGCGGTGATACTGCCGGTGCAGTGCGCGGTGATATATTTCCTCGGCCGGTCAAAGGCCGTCGGGAATGTTATCTCAAAGCTCAAAGAAAATTCTTGACATTCGGACTGTTTTATTGTATATTATTTGAGCGCTCCGAAGACAGCAGGTGGCTCAGGCCGTAAATCCTGCCGAGGACATCAACAATATTGATTGTTTTTGTGCCTTTGCGTCTTTTGCCGCAAAGGCTTTCTTTATGAGCGTGACCATCGTTACGGAGGTGAAAACCACACATGCCAAACGCAAAGGTTCTTAGCGAGAAGCAGGCAATAGTCGAAGCACTTGCCGAGCGTATCAAGGGCGCAAGCGCAGGCATCCTCGTCGATTACAAGGGCATCACCGTCAGTGAGGATACCGCACTGCGCACCGAGCTGCGCAAGGAGGGCGTCGAGTACACTGTTGTCAAGAACACCCTGACCAGAAAGGCTCTGGACAAGCTGGGGATGAACGATCTCGATGACGTTCTCAACGGCACCACCTCTCTGGCAACCGCCGAGAATGATCCCATCGCTCCTTTCCGTATCCTCAACGATTACAGCAAGAAGCTCAATGAGCGCTTCAACATCAAGGCCGCCTTCATGGAGGGCAAGGTCCTCAATGCAGCTGAGATCGAAGAGATGTCGCAGCTTCCTTCCAAGGATGCGCTGTACGCAAAGGTTCTGGGCACCATGATCGCTCCCATCACCGGTCTGGCCGTATGTCTCGGTCAGATACTCGAGCAGAAGGGCGGCTCTATCGAGGCTCCCGCTGCCGAAGAAGCTGCTGAGTAAGCAGGCACAAAAAGAATTAATTGGAGGAAATAACAATGAGCGAAAAAATCACCGCTATGATCGAGGAGATCAAGGGTCTTTCTGTTCTTGAGCTCTCCGAGCTCGTCCACGCACTTGAGGATACCTTCGGCGTTTCCGCCGCAGCCGTTGCAGCCCCCGCAGCCGGTGGCGCCGCTGCCGCAGCAGTCGAAGAGAAGACCGAGTTCGACGTCGTCATGACCGATTTCGGCGCAGAGAAGATCAAGGTCATCAAGGAAGTCCGCAACATCACCGGTCTCGGCCTGGCCGAGGCAAAGGCCCTTGTCGAGGCAGTTCCTGCCAAGCTCAAGGAAGCAGTCTCCAAGGAAGACGGCGAGGCCATCAAGGCTCAGCTCGAGGCTGTCGGCGCAAAGGTCGAGCTCAAGTAATTTCAGCTTTAGCTTTGTCCACATTAAATGGCTCCTTCTCACGAAGGAGCCATTTTTCCGCATAAATAACGGAGGAATCTATGAAAATACAGCTTTCCGATCACTTCACATATGAAAAGCTCCTGCGCTTCACGCTGCCGTCCATCGCCATGATGATATTCACGTCGATCTACGGCGTGGTGGACGGGTTCTTCGTGTCGAATTTCGCCGGGGACATTCCTTTTAAAGCGGTCAACCTCACCTGGCCGTTTCTGATGATAATGTCCACGGTGGGCTTCATGTTCGGCACGGGCGGCACCGCCATTGTCGCGTATACGCTCGGTCAGGGCGACCGTGAGCGCGCGAACAGCTATTTCTCGCTCTTCGTCTACGTCACCGCGGGGCTGGGCGTGGTGTTCGGTGTGCTGTCTTTCATCTTCATCCGCCCGATCGTTTCGCTTCTCGGCGCGACGGGTGAGATACTTGAAAACTGCGTTGTCTACGGGCGCATCGTGCTGTGCGCGCTGCCGTTCATCGTGATGCAGTATCTCTTTCAGAGCTTTCTTGTCGCGGCGGAGAAGCCGCATCTCGGGCTTGTCGTGACGGTCGCGGCGGGTGTGACGAATATGGTGCTGGACGCGGTGCTCGTTATGGTGCTGCCGCAGGAGCACAAGCTCGCCGGCGCGGCGATCGCCACGGCGCTCAGTCAGGTCGTCGGCGGTGGCGTCCCGCTCGTGTACTTCGCGCGCAAAAATTCCAGCATCCTGCGCCTCGGCAGAACACGCTATGACGGCAAGGCGCTTTTGAGGGCCTGCACCAACGGCTCGTCCGAATTCATGAGCAACGTGTCCATGAGCCTTGTGGGCATGCTCTATAACCTCCAGCTCATCAAGTACGCCGGGGACGACGGCATCGCCGCCTACGGCGTGATGATGTACGTCAGCATGATCTTCTCCGCCGTCTTCATCGGCTACTCCATCGGCAGCGCCCCCGTGATAAGCTACCACCACGGCGCGCGTAATTACGGTGAGCTTCACGGGCTGCTGCGGCGCAGTCTGGTGCTGATCTCGGCGAGCGCGGTGGTGATGTTCGCCGCGGCGGAGTGGCTCGCCGCGCCGCTCGCGCGCATTTTTGTCAGCTACAGCGCGCCGCTGCTGGACATGACGGTGCACGGCTTCCGCATCTTCTCGCTGGCGTTTCTTTTCATGGGCTTTGCCATCTTCGGCTCCAGCTTCTTCACCGCGCTCAACGACGGGCTGACCTCCGCACTCATCTCGTTTCTGCGCACGCTGGTGTTTCAGGTTGGCGCAGTGCTGCTTCTGCCACTCGCGCTGGGTCTGGACGGGATATGGTACTCCATCGTCGCGGCGGAGCTTATGGCAGTCGTATTCTCCGCCATATTCCTTGTTGCAAAGAGGAAAAAGTATCATTATTGAGCCGTGCTGCTATGAATGTACAGAAAACCGCTCTTTCGCGATGAAAGAGCGGTTTTTTCATGTTCATATACGATTTTCGCCTCAGCCTATCCCGCCGAGAGCCGCGCCCGCGATGAGGGCGACGAGGGTGAGCGCGCAGTAGACATACTTGCCCAGGGGGTAGAACCACCTGCCGATGGGCTTGTCTATGCCCTCGCTGACCGCCTCGATGGCGGTCTCCTTCTTGAGCACCCAGAAGAACATCACCGCCGCGAGGAACGCGCCCATCGGGCAGATGTAGATGGACACAACGTCCATCCACTGCGACGTCCACGGCTGGATCATCACGGACACGACCATGCCGATCGCGCCGATGATGCCGACGGCGGCGAGACGCCTGATGCCGAACTGCTCCTGTAACCACGCGACGGGCGCTTCATAGAGGTTGATGATGGAGCTGACCCCGGCGAAGAGCACGCAGATGAAGAATATCATGCCCACAATGCGTCCGCCCGCCATGCCGTTGAGCACGTTGACGAGATACACGAACATCAGCCCCGGTCCGCCCTTGGACGGCTCGACCCCGCCCGCGGCCATGGCGGGCAGAATGACGAGCGCCGCGAGGAACGCCGCGAGCGTGTCGAACACGGCGACATTGCGCGCCGAGGAGGGAATGTCCTCCTCCTTGGAGAAATACGACCCGTAGATCACGGAGCCGTTGCCCGCCACGGACAGCGAGAAGAACGCCTGACCGAATGCGTATATCCACACCTGCGGGTCAAATATCCGACCGGGCTGGATGGTGAAGATGTACCTGTACCCATCGCCGGAGCCGGGAAGCGTCGCGATATACACGCCCAGAATGACGAACAGCCCGAAGAGCGCGGGCATCATTATCTTGTTCGCCTTCTCAATGCCGCCGGCAATGCCCAGCGCCATGATCACGAGCGCCGCGAGCAGCCCCGCGGTCTGCCAGACGCCGTTGCCGATGCCGAAGACGCCGTTTTGTGCCATCATGGTCACTGCGCTGCCGAGGGTGTCCGCCTCCGGCGCGGTCGCGCCGAACGCACCGGCAATGGCGTTCATGTCAGTGCCGAGGGCGTAAAGCCCGCCGGATATGCCCATGAAGCAGTACTTGAATATCCACCCCATCACGACGGTGTAGCCTATCGCGAGCCCCATCGCGCCGAGGATAGGCAGCGCGCCGATGATCCTGCCGATGCGTGCGCTGCCCCAGCGCCGCTCCGTGCACTTGCCGAACGCGCCCACTGGTCCCGCGCCCGCCCAACGGCCGAGCGCAAACTCCTCCATCACGCCCGTAGAGCCGATGAGGACGACGCAGATGATATACGGGATGATAAATGTCAGCCCGCCGTAGGTCGAGACCATTATGGGGAAGCGCCAGATGTTGCCCATGCCGACCGCCGAGCCTATACAGGCGAGGATAAAGCCCCACTTTGTGGTGAAGCCGTCCTCCGTGCGGTGGATCTTCCTGTCTGCTTTTGCCATGCTGTGTATTCCCTCCGAATATTTTTTTATTTGGATTCGACTGCCGCGGGCACGTTTTTATTACGCGCCCGCCGTCCAGGAATTTTGCTTTTATGGTTTTATCTCAGCTTCTCCGCGCAGAGCTCCGGGTTGTTCGCGCCCTCGCAGCACGCGGTTATCGCCCCCGCCTTCACGGCGGCCCGGGCGCACCCGGCAATGTCCATGCCCGCGAGCGCCGCCCACACAATTGCGGAGGTCGCAGCGTCGCCCGCGCCGGTGGTATTGACAACGGTGACAAGCTCGCGCGGCATATGCACGGTGCTGCCGCGCTCCGCCGCGAGCATCCCCTCCTCGCCGAGGCTGATGAACACGCGCTTCACGCCCTTATCCAGCAGTGCCGCGGCGGCCTTCTCCGGGTCATGCTCGCCGGTGAGCTTTTCCGCCTCATATATGTTCGGTTTTATCGCCCAGAGCTTATCCAGCACCGGGACAAGCCGCATCGCCTTCGCCGTGGAGACGGGGTCGGCGATGATGGGTGCGGTGCAGTGCCGCGCGGCGTACTCCACGCTCTCCGCGGAGAGATTCGCGTCGAGCACGACGGCGTCGAAAGCATTTATCTCATCCATGCGCGAGGCGAGGTACTCCGGCGTGATGCACTCGGTGATCTCCATGTCGGCAATGCCGATCTGCATATCGCCGGTCTCATCGGTGACGTAGAGGTACGTGGAGCTGCGCCGCTCCGGCAGGATGCGCGCAAGGCTCATGTCTATGCCGAGCTCGCGGCAGCTGTCGAGTATCCCCTGGCCGTAGACGTCCCCGCCCACGGCGGTGACGAGGCTGACGTTCACGCCGAGAAGGCGCAGATCGTGCGCGATGTTGCGCCCGACGCCGCCCGGGCGGGCGGTGATGATGCCGGGGTTAGAGTCGCGCATGACGAGCTTTGCAAACGGGCTGCCGCCGATGTCCATATTCACGCCGCCGATGACGGCGACGCGCGCTTCATTTATACGTTCCATATGTTATGTGCATACTCCGCGATCGCGCGGTCGGCGGCAAACACGCCGCTCTTCGCTGTGTTGACGAGCGCGAGGCGCGCGTACTCCCGCTCATCGGCGATGCGCGCGTACAGCTTCTTCTGGCAGTCGGCATACGCGCGGTAGTCGGCAACGAGCATATACTGGTCGCCGCCGTAGAGCAGCATGGACACGAGGTCGGAATAGCTCTTGCCGTCTCTGAAGCCCTGGGAAAAGCGGTCGAACACGCGCATGATCTCCTCATCCGCCGCGGCGACTGCGTTGGGGTCGTACCCCCCGGCGCGCAGCTTTTCTATCTCCTCAGTATGCAGACCGAAGAGGAACATGTTCTCGTCGCCAAGGCGCTCGTACATCTCGACATTTGCGCCGTCGAGCGTGCCGATAGTGACAGCGCCGTTCATCATCAGCTTCATGCAGCCCGTGCCGGACGCCTCCTTGCCGGCGGTGGAGATCTGCTCGGACACCTGCGCGGCGGGCACGATCGCCTCCGCGGCGGAAACGCGGTAGTTCTCCACAAAGTACACCTGCAGCTTCTCGCGGCAGAGGGGGTCGTTGTTGACGTCGTCCGCGAGCGAGAGTATCAGCTCGATTATCCTCTTCGCCGTGCGGTAGCCCGCCGCCGCCTTCGCCCCGAAAACGAACGTGCGCGGCACAAACGGCATATTCGGGTCGTCGTGGAGCTGCATCTGGAGGCTCGCGATGCTCATGGCGCAGAGAAGCTGACGCTTATACTCATGCAGGCGCTTGACCTGAACATCCATGACGGAGTCGGGGTCGAGCGCGAAGCTGTCGTTGCGGCGGGCAAACTCCGCGAAGCGGAGCTTATTGTCGTGCTTTATCCCGTTGACACGGCGCAGAACCTCGCCGTCATCGGCGTAGCGCAGCAGCCCCTCAAGCTCCTCCGGGTGCGTCAGATAAGCGTCCGAACCCAGAAGCTCACACACGAGGGAGTGCAGACCAGGGTTGATCTGGCTGAGCCAGCGGCGGTGGTCAATGCCGTTGGTGACGTAGGTGAAGCGCTCGGGGCGGATGGAGCACACATCGCGGAAGAGGTCGCGCTTGAGTATATCCCCGTGCAGCTTCGACACGCCGTTGACCTTGTAGCACGCGGCAAGGCACATATTCGCCATGTGCACCTGACCGTCGCGGATGATGAGGTTGCGCCCCGCGCGCTCGCCCTGGCCGAAATGCTCCACAAGGAAGTCGCACCAGCGGCGGTTTATCTCGCACATGATCTCCCACAGGCGCGGCAGAAGCTGCTGCACAAGATCCTGCGGCCAGCGCTCAAGCGCCTCGCTCATGACGGTGTGGTTGGTGTAGGCGACGCTGTTTTTCACGATGCTCCACGCCTCGTCCCAGCCCATGCCGTGCTCATCCATGAAGATGCGCATAAGCTCGGGAATGATGAGGGTGGGGTGGGTGTCGTTTATCTGGATGGTGTGGTGCTCGGCAAAGCTCTTTATGTCGCCCCACTTCTTCATGTGCTTGCGCACGACATCCTGCGCCGTGGCGGAGACGAAGAAATACTGCTGCTTGAGGCGCAGGGTCTTGCCCTCGATATGCTCGTCGGCGGGGTAGAGCACCTTGGTGATGACCTCCGCCATGGTGCGCTGCTCCATGCTCTTGACATATTCGCCCTCGGAGAAGAGGTACATATCCAGAGAGTTCGGGCTCTTCGCGTCCCACAGGCGCAGGGAGTTGATCTCCTTCCCGCCGTAGCCCGCGATGAGCATATCGCGCGGCACGGCGATGACGGTGGTGTAGCCGGTGTACTCGGCGGTGTAGTGGCCGAAATTGTCCCAGCGCGGGGAGACCTGCCCGCCGAAGCGCACCTCCACTGCGTCCTCATACCGCGGCACGAGCCAGCTCTCCGCGGCGGTGCGCCAGTTGTCGGCGATCTCGGTCTGGTGTCCGTTTTCAAACTTCTGCTTGAATATGCCGAGCTCGTAGCAGATGGAATACCCCGTCGCCTCGAGGCCGAGCGTGGACATACTGTCCATATAGCACGCCGCGAGACGCCCGAGACCGCCGTTGCCAAGCCCGGCGTCCGGCTCCGCCTCGAATATGTCGGACGCATTGCGCCCCATATCCTCCAGCGCGCCCGTGACCGCCTCGGATATGCCGAGGTTGAAGGCGTTCTTCATCAGGCTTCTGCCCATGAGAAACTCCATGGACATGTAGTGCACTTCTTTTTTCGCGTGCTTGGGGTCCTCCGCCACGTGCAGGCGGCTCATTATCTCGCGTATGACTATCGCGGTCGCCTGAAATATCTGCTCGTCGGTAGCCTCGGCGCCGGTGACGCCGAAATGCGCGCAGAGCTTATCCTCTATCGCGCTGCGGACCTCTTCGCGTGAAATCGTTTCTCCTACCATTTATCAAACCTCCTGAATAGAGTTGCCCCGGAATAATTATGTAATTTTCTTCCGGGTATAAAAAGCAAAGTACCATAGGCGGTTTTCAAACACCGCCTATGGCGCTGCTTTGTTATCAAGTTATGCCCTAGATAATGCTGCCCTTGGGGACAACGATGGGCAGGCGCGGGCTGCCGGAGAGGGCAATGCCGGGCGCGAAGGACGCGGCCTTGTCGGATATGACGTACTTCAGCTCCGTCCCCTCGCCTATCTCGCAGCCGCGCATGATGATGCAGTTTTTCAGCTCCGCCCCGGTGCGGATGCGCGCGCCGGAGAAGATGATGCAGTTTTCAATGCTGCCCTCGATGATGCAGTTATCGGCGACGAGGCTGTTTTTCGACACGGCGTTCTCGCCGTAATACGTGCTGACGCCCTCGCTGTTCTTCGTGCGCACGGGGCGCTCCGCCGGGAAGAGCTGCGCGCGGTTCGCCGCGTCCAGCATATCCATGCTCGCCTTGTAGTATGCCTGCACCGTGCGTATGGCGGCGGCGTAGCCGGGGTGGACATAGGTGCTCATCCTGCCGCCCTCGGCAAGATAGAGGGCGACCGCGTCCTTATGGAAGCGGTAGAGGTTTCGCGCCTTGCATTTGTCCATCAGCTCCACGAGCGTGTCCTTCTTCACGATAAAGCCCTCGAGCGACGGTATGCCCTCGCCGCGGCCGATGCGGTCGAACAGCACACGAGTGACGCAGCCCTCGCCGTCGACGACGTAGCGGTGGTGCATACCCTCCGGGGTGTGGTCGGCGCAGATCGCCATCATGTCCGCCCCCGCGTCGAGATATTTCTTTATCGCGGCGCTGAGGTCGATGTTCGCGGCGAGGTTGCCCTGCATGAGCACAACGTGGCTCTGCGGAATATCCTTTATATACGCCGCGACGGCGTTTATCGCCTCGATGGTGCCGGTGTAGTTGCCGCGGTGATAGTCGGGCAGACCGAACGGCGGCAGCATACGCAGTCCGCCGCGCTTGCGGCTCATGTCCCACGCCTTGCCGCTGCCGATATGGTCAAGCAGTGACTGATAGTCGCGCTGCATGATAACGCCCACGTCGAGAATATCAGCGTTGCGCATGGAGGAGAGAGCAAAGTCGATGAGCCTGTACCGCCCGCAGAACGGCAAAGACGCCGCTGTGCGCGCGTTGACGAGCATGCCGAGATCAGGAGACGTACTGTAAGCAAAGATTATTCCGTGGAATCCCTTCATGGCTCAGACCTCCTCCCCCGTGTATATCATAGCGCTCGCCGGGATGGCCGCGCCCTCTTTTATCGTTATGCCCGGTCCGCAGGTCGCGACGCCCCATGCGTCCGTCCCGTCGGGCTGCGCGCCGATGTGCGCGCCCGCTTTTATCACCGTGTTCTCGCCGATTATGGCGTATTCCACCACGGCGTTCTCCTCAACCGCAACGCCCGGCATGAGCACGCTGTACATCACGCGCGCCCCGCGCCCGACCTTAACGGACGACGACAGCACGGAGTTTTCGACCTCGCCGTCTATCTCGCAGCCCTCGGTGACGATGGAGTGGCGGATGCTGGCATGCTCGCCGGTGACGTGCGGCGGGCATATCGGACTGCGCGAGCTTATCGGCCACGCGGGATCGTAGAGGTTTATGCGGTTCTGCGAGAGCATATCCATGTTCGCGTCCCACAGGCTCGTTATCGTGCCGACATCGCGCCAGTACCCCTCGAAGCGGTACGGCCACAGCTTCTCGCCCGCGGCGAGCATGTTGGGGATGATGTTCTTGCCGAAGTCCTTGCTGGACTTGGGGTCGTTCTCGTCCGCGATGAGGTATTCGCGCAGCTTCTTCCAGTTGAATATGTATATGCCCATGGAGGCAAGATCGCTCTTGGGGTGCGCGGGCTTCTCCTCGAACTCGGACACATACCCGTCCTCACCCACGCCCATTATGCCAAGGCGCGTCGCCTCCTCCATGCTCACCTGCTGCACGGAGATGGTGCACGCGGCGTCATGTTCCATATGCTCGCGCAGCATGACGGAGTAGTCCATCTTATAGATATGGTCGCCCGAGAGGATGAGCACGTTTTCCGGGTCATAGCTCTCGATGAAGCCGATATTCTGATAAATGGCGTTCGCCGTGCCGGAAAACCACGAGCCCTTCTCCCCCGCGCTCTGATACGGCGGGAGGATATACACGCCGCCGTCCGACACGTCGAGATCCCACGGCTGACCGCTGCCGATATAGCTGTTGAGCTGGAGCGGGCGGTACTGCGTGAGCACGCCTACGGTGTCAATGCCGGAGTTGGTGCAGTTGGAGAGCGGAAAGTCAATGATCCTGTACTTTCCGCCGAACGGGACGCTGGGTTTGGCGACGTTCTGGGTCAGTGCGTAAAGCCGTGAGCCCTGTCCGCCGGCCAAAAGCATCGCAATGCAGCTTTTTTTCATACGTCAAGCCTCTTTCATACATCGTTATATATTCAGCCCGGTGCACACCGGCGCTTGTTTACGCAGTCAGGTTTTGTTGAATCACTTGGTGTTGAATTTATTCATGGCTCTGTCCGCGCCCTCGGCGATGTAGCACTCGGCGGCTTCGCCCGCGCGCGCCGCGGCGGCGGCCATGTCCTCCGCATCCTGATTTTTAAATGACGACAGCACCCAGTCCTTCACGTCATAGTCCGGGTGCGGCGGTGCGCCGACGCCGAGGCGGATGCGCGGGAATTCCTCGGTGCCGAGATGCGCGATGATATTTTCCAGTCCGTTGTGTCCCCCGGCGGAGCCCTTTTTGCGGATGCGGAGCTTGCCCACGGGCAGCGCCATCTCGTCGGACACGACGATGATATGCTCCGGCGGTATCTTGTAAAAGCGCGCGGCTTCGCCCACGGCCTCGCCGGAGAGGTTCATATATGTCTGCGGCTTCATCAGAAGCACGCTCTCCCCCGCGATGCCGCACTGCGCGGTCAGCGCCTTGAAGCGGAGCCTGTTTATCGCGATGCCGCGGCGCTTTGCCAGCGCGTCCGCCGCCATGAAGCCGGCGTTGTGGCGCGTCCCCTCGTATTTCATGCCGGGGTTGCCGAGAAACACGATCAGCCAGCTCACGCCGCCCGGTTTTTTGAAAAGCATTGTATATCTGTCCTTTCGTCCGGGCGGCAGAGCCGTCCTCACATTCGATCAGTCAAAGAGGTTGGAAATGGAGACCTCTTCGTAAATTCTTCTTATCGCCTCGGCGAACACCGGGGCTGTGGATATATACTCTATCTTCTTGCACGCGGGCTTGTCGGAGGGATAGGGGATGGTGTCGAGCAGCAGCAGCTCCTTTATGCAGCTTTCCTCAATGCGCTCTATCGCGGGACCGGAGAGCACGCCGTGCGTGGCGCAGGCATAGACCTCCTTCGCGCCGCCTATCTCCTTTATCGCCTTTGCCGCGCCGCAGAGGGACCCGGCGGTGTCGACGATATCGTCGAGGAGGATGCACGTCTTGCCCTCAACGTTGCCGATGATGTTCATGACCTCGGACTGGTTCGCCTTCTCGCGGCGCTTGTCGACGATCGCCATGTTCACGCCCAGCTTCATGGAAAACGCACGGGCGCGCGCGGTGCTGCCAACGTCCGGGGAGACGACCATAACGTCCTCATTCCCCTTGCCGAACATCTTCACGAAGTGGCGCACGAAGAGGTGGCTGCCCATGAGGTTGTCAACGGGAATGTCGAAAAAGCCCTGTATCTGCGCGGCGTGCAGGTCCATCGTGAGCACTCTGTCCGCGCCGGCGGCAGTGATGAGGTTTGCAACAAGCTTTGCGGATATGGGGTCGCGGCTCTTCGCCTTTCTGTCCTGACGGGCGTAGCCGAAATACGGGATGACGGCGGTAATGCGACCGGCGGAGGCGCGGCGCATCGCGTCTATCATTATCAGCAGCTCCATAAGATTGTCGTTGACATGGTTGCATGTAGACTGCACGATGAAAACATCCTTGCCGCGGACAGGCTCAAACACGGAAATCGAGCATTCACCGTCCGCAAACTGTGAAACGGACGCATTGCCGAGGCTCTTGTAGAGCTGTGCACAAATGTCCTCCGCCAGCGCGGGGTTGGAGTTGCCGGTGAACACCTTAATTTCCTTGCCGTGTGAAATCATTTCTCTTTGTCCTCCGTAAATTCATTCTTTTCAGTTGTTTTTATCCCATACCGGGCTGCCGCCGCGCACGCATATCTTCCCTGCGCGCCCCCTTTCCCCGGGTACGGCAGCGCCCTCTTATTGCAATTATATTATATCATAGAATAACGCGCATGGGAAGAGAGGCGCGGCAATATTGTGGATAAAAAGCTTATAAAAAAACACATTTACAAGCGCGGCATTTTTGTATATAATAGTATTTCGGAAATTTAATGCGAAACCAACGAAAGTAGAGTGTATTATATGCTGGAATTTGAAGAATACAAGGTAAAGCTGAACAATATCAAGCCCACGCTCGACGTTCTGCGCGACGCGCTCAAGCTCGAGCCCGCGCAGAAGGAGATCGAGGAGCTGGAGGCCGCGAGCGAGCGCGACGGCTTCTGGAACGACGTTGAGAACTCCCAGAAGGTGCAGAAGCGCCTGAAAACGCTCAAGAGCAAGTGTGACAACTACGCCAAGCTCTGCCAGGCGTGGGATGATATGTACACCATGTGCGAAATGGCGCTGGAGGAGAATGACGACTCCATGCTTGAAGAGCTCAAAAGCGAGTACGACAAGTTCAGCGAGGCGGTCGAGGCAACAAGGCTCAGTACGCTTCTGACCGGCGAGTACGACGCCAACAACGCCATCCTCACGTTCCACGCCGGCGCCGGTGGGACGGAGGCGCAGGACTGGGCGAGCATGCTGTACCGCATGTACAACATGTGGGCAGACCGCCACGGCTACAAGGTCAAGGTCATGGACTATCTCGACGGGGACGAGGCCGGGCTCAAGAGCGCCACGATCATGATAGAGGGCGACAATGCCTATGGCTTTCTCAAGAGCGAGCACGGCATCCACCGCCTTGTGCGCGTGTCGCCGTTTGACGCCGCAGGCCGCCGCCACACCTCCTTCGCCGCGGTCGAGGTCATGCCCGAGATCGCCGACAACAACGAGATAGAGCTTCGCGACGAGGACATAAAGATGGACGTTTACCGCTCCTCCGGCGCAGGCGGGCAGAAGGTCAACAAGACCTCCTCCGCCGTGCGTCTGACGCATATACCCACGGGCATCGTCGTGTCCAGTCAGGTCGAGCGCAGCCACTTCCAGAACCTCGAAAACTGCAAGAACATGCTGCGCGCGCGTCTCGCCGAGATAAAGGAGCGCGAGCACCTCGAAAAGATAAGCGACATAAAGGGCGTGCAGATGAAGATCGAATGGGGCAGCCAGATCCGCTCCTACGTCTTCATGCCGTACCAGCTCGTCAAGGATCACCGCACCGACTATGAAAACGGCAACATCGACAACGTCATGAACGGCGATCTCGACGGGTTCATCAACGCCTATCTCTCCATGCGCGCCGCCGACTGACGCGCAGCCCCCCATATACGACACACGGCAGCGCCGAAAATGGCGCTGCCGTCAGATACTTCGCGTCAGCTCACCGCCCGCTGGGGCCTGGGTCATAGTCGCCGAAGATCATGTCGTCAATGTCGTATTCCATATTTCTACCTCCTTCTTTTTATCAGCATATGTTAATTCTATGTGCGCACTCCCGGTATTATGAACCCCGCGTAAAAAATATTCCGTCGAAGTGCGTCCCCTGCATAATTTTGCTTGATTCACGCAGGGCATTGAGTTATAATATTCAAGCTGTTTTATTGTGATAAAACTATTACTGTACAAAAGGATGACACATAATGAGCGCATCGACTGAAAAGAAAAACCGCCAGGCCGCCCGCGAGGCCGGCACTGACAAAAAGCTGCTCGCCGCGCAGGAAGAGGCGAAGAAGCAGGCCAAGAGCAAGCGCCGCTGGACGATAGGCACGATCCTTGTCGTGCTGCTCATCGCCGCTATCATCTTCCTTGACTCCGGCTTTCTCTACAAAAACACCACCGCCGTCTCCGTCGGCGGCGAGAACTACTCCCCCGCCGAGATGAACTATCAGTACGCCAGCCAGTACTACAACTGGGTCAATCAGTACGGCAGCTACGCCTCCATGTTCGGGCTGGACACCTCCACGGGGCTCTCCGGTCTCGGCTCGCAGGACTCCGCAATGTCCGACGGCGGCACGTGGAAGGACTTCTTCCTTGACCGCGCCGTTGAAACGCTCGTGCAGAACAAGGCTCTGCTCGACTACGCCGCCGAGAACGGCATCACCCTCACCGATGACGAGAAGGCCACTATCGACTCTGACGTCGACTCCGTCGCCTCCTACGCCAAGCTTCAGGGCTATTCCAGCGCCGATAACTTCCTCGCCGCAAACTACGGCACGGGCGTCAACACCAAGATCGCAAAGCAGGTCGGCTATGAAAGTTCCCTCGCCTCCAAGGCCGCGCAGGAGTACGCCGATTCTCTCGAGTACACCGACGCTCAGCTTGAGGAGCAGTACGCCAGCTACAACGGTGAGCGCGATTATTTCGACATAGTGTATTACTACTCCGCCGCTGAGACCGTCGCCGCCGAGGACGGCACCGAGGCCGCCACGGAGGAGACCATCGCCGCGGCAAAGGCCACGGCTGACGACGTGCTCGCCGCCTATGACGCCGCCGAGGGCGACGATGTCGAGGCGCGCCTCAACGCCGCGCTTGCCGAGGCGGGCGTGGACGCCGAGTGCACCCATAGTTCCGCCGTGGCAGGCTCCGCGCTGGGCGCATATAAGGACTGGGTCATGGACGGCTCCCGCAAGGCGGGCGACGCGACCGTCACCCCCAACGCCAACGAGGACGGCTACTATGTCGTCGCGTTCATCTCCCGCAACGACAACCACTATAAGCTCGCTCAGGTGCGCCACATCCTCATAAAGGCGGAGGCTGACGAGAACGGCGAATACACCGACGAGGCAAAGGCCGCCGCGAAGGCGCGCGCCGAGGAGCTTTATGCCGAGTGGAAGGCCGGTCCCGCGACGGAGGAGAGCTTTGCCGAGATGGCGAACGAATACTCCGAGGATACCGGCTCCAACACGAACGGCGGTCTTTACGACTCTGTGCGCAAGGGGCAGATGGTCGAGGAGTTTGACGAGTTCTGCTTTGCCGGTCACAAGAGCGGCGACACCGCCATCGTCTACGGCGAGAGCGGCAGCTACGCCGGGTACCACATCATCTACTACGTCGGCGAGGGCGAGCTTTGCAGCAACGAGATCGCGCGCACCGACCTTCAGTCCGCCGACCTTGAAAGCTGGCTCACCGGTCTGACCGAGAACTACGAAGCCGTGAAGGGCTTCTGGTTTAAGCTGGTCGGCTGATAGCACACCGAATTTTTATCCGCCGGAAGCCTCGTGACTTTCGGCGGAGTTTTTTATAAGGACATTATACTATGAACGAGAGAACTATGCGCGCGCAGATGCTGCTGGGCAGCGGCGCGATGGATAAGCTGCACGCGGCGCACGTCGCGGTGTTCGGGCTGGGCGGCGTCGGCTCATGGTGCGCCGAGGGGCTCGCGCGCTCCGGCGTGGGCGAGCTGACGCTCATCGACCAGGACACCGCCTCGCGCTCGAACATCAACCGCCAGCTTTGCGCGCTGGAATCCACGCTCGACCTTCCAAAGGCGGAGGTCATGGCAGCGCGGGCGCGCGACATCAACCCCGACATAACCGTGCACACCGTCGTCGGCTGCTACACCGCCGCGGAGCGCGAGCGGTTTTTCGTGGACTATGACTACGTCGTGGACGCGATCGACCTCGTCTCGTGCAAGGTCGACCTCATCATGAGCTGCCGTGAGCGCGGCATACCCATCATCTCCGCGCTCGGCACGGGCAACAAGCGTGACGCGAGCCTCCTTGAGATAACGGACATATCCAAGACCTACGGCTGCGCCCTCGCGCGCGTCGTGCGCAAGGAGCTTCGCGCACGCGGGGTGGAGCACCACACGGTGGTCTTTTCCCCGGAGGAGCCCATGCGCCCCGAGCAGCTGGAGGCTCCGCCTCCCGGGCGCAGGAGCGTTCCGGGGTCGCTGGTGTGGGTGCCGGCGAGTGCGGGGCTGCTGCTGTGCCAGCACGTTGTGACGCGCCTGACCGGGCTTGACGGATAGGAGGGCACGAGATGTATAAGCCTCTTGCGGACGAGATACGCCCTGATACGCTCGACGAGGTCGTCGGGCAGAAGCACATTCTGGGGCGCGACGGCATGC
Source organism: uncultured Oscillospiraceae bacterium (assembly GCA_934572335.1). Classification (GTDB taxonomy): domain Bacteria; phylum Bacillota; class Clostridia; order Oscillospirales; family Oscillospiraceae; genus Limivicinus. The sequence continues at coordinate 11,957 of CAKTKU010000001.1, read as the reverse complement.
TCCGCCGCATTATAGACAGCGGCCGCATCCCCAACATGATATTCTACGGCCCGTCCGGCACGGGCAAGACTACCGTCGCGCGCATTATCGCCGAGCGCACCAACCGCACCCTGCGAAAGCTCAACGCCACGACCGCCGGAATCGCCGACATTAAGCACATCATCGACGAGCTGGACACGTTCCTCACGCCGGGCGGCGTGCTTTTGTACCTTGACGAGATACAGTACTTCAACAAAAAGCAGCAGCAGTCCCTGCTGGAATTTATAGAGGACGGACGCATCACGCTCATCGCCTCCACGACTGAGAACCCGTATTTCTGCGTGTTCAACGCTATCCTCAGCCGCTCCACGGTGTTTGAGTTCAAGCCCGTCCCCCCGGACGAGGCGGAGAAGTCCGTCGCGCGCGCCATCGCCATCATGAACGAGCGCCGCGGCGCGCCGCTCGCGGTCGAGCCGGGCGTGACGGCGCGCATCGCCGCCTCCTGCGGGGGCGACGTGCGCAAGGCGGTGAACGCGGTGGAGCTGCTGTTTTCCGCCGCGGCGGGCAAGGACACGCTCACGCTTGACGACGCGCGCGCCATAACACAGCGCAGCTCCATGCGCTATGACCGCGAGGGGGACGAGCATTTTGACAGTCTTTCCGCGCTGATGAAATCCCTGCGCGGCTCCGACCCGGACGCGGCGATGCACTACCTCGCGCGGCTCATCGAGGCGGGCGACCTTGTTGGCATATGCCGCCGTCTCCTCTGCTCGGCGAGCGAGGACATAGGTCTCGCCTACCCGATGGCGGTGCCGATAGTAAAGGCGTGCGTGGACAGCGCGCTCCAGCTCGGTCTGCCGGAGGCGCGCCTGCCGCTGGCGGAGGCCGCGCTCGTGCTCGCCACCGCGCCCAAGTCCAACAGCGCCTGTATGGCCATCAACGCCGCCTCGGCGGACGTGCGCGCCGGGCACGTGGGTCCGTTCCCGCGCGAATTGCAGAACGTCCACGCCGACGGCGCGGGCTTCGAGCGCGAGCAGGGCTACAAATACCCCCACAACTATCCGGGGCATTGGGTGCGCCAGCAGTATCTGCCGGACGACCTGAAAAACGCGCACTACTATGAGTACGGCGACAACAAGACCGAGCAGGCGGCGCGCCGCTACTGGGAGGAGATCAAGAAATAATGGACATTCAGGTCGGCGACATACTTGTGATGAAAAAAGCCCACCCCTGCGGCAGCCGGGAGTGGGAGGTACTGCGCACAGGGGCGGACTTCAAGCTGCGCTGCCGCGGCTGCGCTCACGAGGTCATGGGCGCAAGGTCAAAGTTTGAGCGCAACATCCGCGAGGTGCGGCGGTGAACTATGTGTACATCCTCCGCTGCGCGGACGGCACGCTCTACACCGGCTGGACGAACGATCTTGACCGCCGTCTCGCCGCGCACAGCGCCGGACGCGGGGCGAAGTACACCCGCGCGCGGCTGCCGGTGGAGCTTGTGTACAGCGAGACGCTGCCCACGCGCGAGGAGGCAATGAGCCGCGAGTGGCACATAAAGCACCTGCCGCGCGAGGAAAAGCTCGCGCTGATAAAGAGAGCAACTATACTCTGAACTCAATATAAACCCAGCCCGCCGGCTCTGCACGTTTGTCAGAGCCGACGGGCTTTTATCATTTATTCGTCATAGTATCTTCTGCGTCTCGCGGCACGGCGGCGGCGCGCCGCGCGTTTCTGCTTCACGGTCGACAGCACCATCAGAATGACCACCAGCGCCACCGCGCCGATGCCCACATAGAGTATCCACCGCCCGTTTTCCGCGGGCTTGACGTACTCCACCTCGCGCGTCGTCGTGTAATCGCACACGCCGCATTCGCCCGCTTCCTCGCCGGGCTGCTTCTTCGTCGCCGCGCGCGTCTCCGTCCAGCTCATCACATGCCCCGCCTCGTCGGCGCGCTCCCCGCATTCGCACTCGTGCCAGTGGTGCTCATCGTCGTGCTTCCACTCGCGGGAAAAGCTGTGCTCGTGCTCCGCGTCCGTGCCGGAGGTTCCGTCCGTCTTTCCGCCGGACGCGCCGGGCGATGCGGAGGGCGCAGGCGTCGCCGTGGGCGCGGGCGTCGGCGACGGTGTGGGCGACGGCTTTTCGTAGTTGACCTTCAGTGAGGCTGTGCTCGTGTCCACGGAGCCGCCCGCGCCGGAGAACGTGCAGTACACCTTTGCCCCGTCGAGCTGGCGGGGAATATTGCGGACGATGAGCTTTCCTAAGGTCTCGTCGCTGTACGTCATGCCGGGGTACGCCGCGATGAGCTGCGCCATGGTATAAACCTGCCCGTTCGCGTCGCGGATGTGCCATTCGCACTTGTCCGCGCCGGACGCCGTCGCCACGAACGAGCACCAGCCGCCCTCGTCCACGGTCTCGCCGCCGGGGTGCTTGATCACCGTCGGTGCCCAGACCTCCGGGGCGTAGGTGCGTGAGAGCATTATGTAGCTTCCGCCGTCGTATATCATATAGTCCACGGGGGAGTTGTTGAGGTACGCGGCGAGCCCGTCGGCAAAGTAGTACCCCGGCGCGGCGTCGAGGCGGATGTTGACCGTGGCGTAATCCGTGGTGAACGCGCCGCTGATATACTGCCCCGAGCTGTCGTACCAGCTTATGCCGTAGAAATGCGCGCCGGACGTGCTCGTCGCGCCGGTGATGTCGTAGGCATTCTGCGACGCGACCGGCACCGTGGAGGTCGTGGCGAGCACCTTTGTTATCGGCTGCTGACCCAGCTCATCCGCGCTCGCCGCCGCGGGGAGGCAGAGGGAAAAAAGCGCAAATATGCACACTGCCGCAAGTGTCAGCGGCACTGCCCGCTTCGTTCTGCTCATTGACACGTCCTCCTTGGTTTATAGTTTATAAATATATTGACTCCTTTTTTGCGCTTAATGTTTCACACTTGCATTATATAATTTGCCCCGCGCCTAGGTCAAGCGGAATATTGACGCGGAGAGGCACAAAGCTTATAATAGTTTATCAAATTTGTGAGTTTTCAGAAAGCACAGGTGTTCGCCATATGATAAAGTACGACGCGGGAAAATGCGATATTGCCGTCATCGGCGCGGGGCACGCGGGCATTGAGGCCGCACTCGCCGCGGCACGGCTGGGGCTGGACACGGTGTGCTTCACGGTCAACCTTGACTCCGTGGGCAATATGCCCTGCAACCCCGCCATCGGCGGCACGGGCAAGGGGCATCTCGTGCGCGAGCTGGACGCGCTCGGCGGCGAGATGGCAAAGGCGGCGGACAAGGCGTGCATACAGTACCGCATGCTCAACCTCGGCAAGGGTCCGGCGGTGCACTCCCTGCGCGCGCAGGCGGACCGGCGGCGGTATCAGGAGGTCATGAAGCACACGCTTGAGCTTCAGCCGAACCTCCGCGTCAAGCAGGCGGAGGTCGTGGACATCGGCGTGGAGGACGGGCGCGTCGTCAGCGTGACGACGCACACCGGCGCGGTGTACGCCTGCCGCGCGGTCGTGCTGGCAACGGGGACGTATCTCGCCGGGCGCACCATCGTGGGCGAGGTTTTGCGCACCTCCGGGCCGGACGGACTTGCCGCGGCGACGGCGCTCGCCCCGCGTCTGCGCGAGCTGGGGCTGAATATGCGCCGCTTCAAAACCGGCACTCCCCCGCGCGTCAACGCCCGCTCCGTCGATTTTTCAAAGATGGAGCTTCAGCCCGGCGACGCCGAGCCAGAGGCGTTTTCATTCTCCACAAAGACCGCACCGGCGAACTCCGCCGTGTGCTATCTCACATATACCAACGCACGCACGCATGAGATCATCCGCGCACACCTTGACCGCAGCCCCATATACTCCGGCGTCATTGAGGGCATCGGCCCGCGCTACTGCCCCAGCATCGAGACCAAGGTCATGACCTTCGCCGACAAGCCGCGCCATCAGCTCTTTGTCGAGCCGATGGGGCTGAACACGGAGGAGCTTTACATACAGGGCTTTTCCTCGTCCATGCCGGAGGAGGTGCAGATAGAGATGCTGCACAGCGTGGCGGGGCTTGAGCACGCGGAAATGACGCGCTGCGCCTACGCGATAGAATATGACTGCATCGACCCCACTGAGCTTTACGCGACGCTTGAGTGCAAGAAGATTGCGGGGCTTTACGGCGCGGGGCAGTTCAACGGCTCCTCGGGGTACGAGGAGGCGGCGGCACAGGGCTTTGTCGCGGGTGTGAACGCTGCGCTCAGGCTCAGGGGCGAGCCGCCGCTTATCCTGCGCCGCACGGACGGGTATATCGGCACGCTCATCGACGACCTTGTCACCAAGGGCACGAACGAGCCGTACCGCATGATGACCTCGCGCAGTGAGTACAGACTCCTGCACCGGCAGGACAACGCCGACCAGCGCCTCACCGCCATCGGGCGGCGCATCGGGCTCGTGTCCGAGGAGCGCGAGCGCGAGGTCGGGGAGAAATACGCCGCGGTCGAGCGCGAGCTTTCGCGCCTTGAGCGCACGCACATCCCGCCCTCGGACGTGCTCAATGCCATGCTGACAGAGCGCGGCACTGCGCCCGTCGCCTCCGGCGCGTCGCTGGCGGAGCTTATCCGCCGCCCGCAGGTCAGCTATGCCGACACCGCGCCCTTCGACCCCGCGCGTCCCGCGCTCGACCGCGCCGTGACCGCACAGGCGGAGATACGCCTCAAGTACGACGGCTACATCAAGCGCCAGCTTCGCGAGGTCGAGGAGTTCACACGCATGGAGGAGCGCGCCCTCCCCGCGGACATCGACTATGACGACATACCGGGGCTGAGGATAGAGGCGCGCGAAAAGCTGAAAAAATTACGCCCGGCGAGCTTCGGACAGGCGGGGCGTATTTCGGGCGTTTCACCGGCGGACGTGTCGGTGCTGATGATATACACGGAAGCGAGGGGAAGAAAATGAGCAAGGTCGTCCTCGGCTTTTCCGGCGGGGTGGACTCCGCCGTGTCGGCGGTGCTGCTTCAGCGCGCCGGGCATGAGGTATATGGGCTGTATATGGACAACACCGACGCCGCCTCCCTGCGCGACGCCGTCACGACGGCGGAGTTCGTCGGCATACCGCTCACAGTGCTGGACGTGCGCGCGGCGCTGGAAGAGCGCGTGTGCCGCCCGTTTACGGAGTGCTATCTCCGCGGCGAGACGCCGAACCCCTGCGTGATATGCAACCCCACGCTCAAGTTCAAAAGCCTCATCGCCGAGGCGGACAGATTGGGCGCAGAGTTCGTCGCCACAGGGCACTACGCCCGCGCCGCGGACGGCGCGATATACAAGGGCATGCCCTCCAACGACCAGAGCTATATGCTCTGCCGCCTGACGCGCGAACAGGCGCGGCGCGTCATGTTCCCGCTGGGAACGCTTGAAAAGACGCAGACGCGCGCGCTTGCGGAGGAATTCGACCTCCCCGTCGCCCACAAGGGCGACAGCATGGAGATATGCTTCATCCCGGACAAGGACTATATCTCATGGCTCGGTCAGCGTGCGGCGCTCCCCGGCGCGGGTGACTTCATCTTTCACGGCGAGGTCGTCGGGCGGCACGACGGCATATACCGCTACACCGTCGGTCAGCGCCGCCCCGGGCTTTTCAACGGGCGCAAGCTCTATATCTCCCGCATTGACGCCAAGACTAACACCATTGAGCTCGCCCTCTGGGAGGAGCTTTTCAAGACCGAGGTCACGGCGCGCGACTTCAACTGGCTCATCGACCCGCCCGACGCGCCAATACGCGCGAGCGTCCGTGTGCGCCACACGAAGTGGGAAAACCCGCCCTGCACCGCGTACATCGACGGCAGCACCGTGCGCATCGTGTGCGACGAGCCTGTCCGCGCCCCGGCGGCGGGGCAGTCCGCCGTGCTCTATGACGGCGACCGGCTGCTCGGCGGCGGATTCATAGTTCAGCAGATATAAAAACGGAGGAAATACAATGGATACCACCAATGTCAACGCCATACTTGACGCCGTTATCCGCGCCGAACGCGAGGCGGCGGAGCTTATAATGCACGCGCACGGCATCCTTGCCGAGGCAAAGACCGGGCACCGCGATGTCGTCACGGAGTACGACAAGCGCGTACAGGCGCTGCTGATGGAGCGGCTGAGCGCCGCTGTGCCCGGCGCGCGCTTCTTCTGCGAGGAGAACAATGTCCACGGCGATCTCGGTGCGGAGCATGTCTTCGTCATCGACCCAATTGACGGTACGATGAATTTCGTCCGCCGCATGCACCACAGCTGCATCTCCGTGGCGTACATGAGCCGCGGCGTGCTTGAGGCCGCGGCGGTATATAACCCGTATATGGATGAGCTTTTCACCGCCGTGCGCGGCGCGGGCGCATTCCTCAACTCCCGTCCCATCCACGCCGAGACCGCGCCCCTGAGCGAGACCATCTTCTGCTTCGGCACATCGCCTTACTATGCCGACCTCACAGACGAGACGTTCCGTCTCGCGCGCATCGCGTATGACGCGACGCTAGACCTGCGCCGCTTCGCCTCGGCGGAGCTTGATCTGTGCTCTGTCGCGGCGGGGCGCGCGGGGCTGTACTTTGAGCTGTCGCTCTCGCTGTGGGACTATGCCGCCGGGTCGCTCATCGTGACAGAGGCGGGCGGCGTGTGCACGGACATCACGGGCGCGCCCCTGCCGCTTGACGGGCGCAAGAGCAGCGTTGCCGCCGGCGGCGCGCAGGCGCACGCGGACTTCATGGCGCTGATAAAGGAGCGGTGATCGATGGAGCTGGATCTTGACCGCCGCGCCCCGGCGGTATACAAGGAGTGCGTCACGAGCACCAACACGCTTTTGAAGGGTCTTGCCGCAAGCGGCGTGCCGGACGGGTTCACGCTCTTCGCCGCGAAGCAGACGAGCGGACGCGGGCGGCTCGGGCGCGGCTTCGTCTCGCCGGAGGGCGGGCTGTATCTCTCCATGCTGCTCTACCCCGGCTGTGAGCTTCAGCGCGCCTCCACGCTCACGCCGTGTGCCGCCGTCGCGGTGTGCCGCGCGGTGCAGCGCGTGTGCGGTGTGACCCCCGGCATAAAGTGGCCGAACGATCTTCTCCTCGGCGGCAAAAAGCTCTGCGGCATACTCACCGAGGCGTCGACCGCGCGCGGCCGCGCCTATGTCGTTATAGGGCTGGGCGTGAACGTGAACACCGCGCCCGATGACTTTCCGGAGGAGCTGCGTGATACCGCCGTGTCGCTTTTCGGGGCGACCGGGCGGCGGTTTGACATTCAGGAGCTTGCCGCCGCGATCATTGAGGAGCTGGACGGCATATACGCCGCGTGGAAGCAGAATACCGCCTGTGTTCTCGACGAATACCGCCGCCTCTGCGTCAGCACCGGGCGCGAGGTCTCGCTCATCCGCGGCGACGAGGTTCGCCGTGCCTACGCCCTCGGTATTGATGAAAACTATGCCCTCATTGCCGACGTTGACGGCACGGAGGAGCACATAACCATGGGGGAAATAAGCCTAAGGAACGCATAATGTGCGCGTATACAGGCATTTCTGCCCAGCAAAAAAGCCGCCCGATGGGCGGCTTTTTTCGTACATTATAACTCAGTCGGTCACGTAGGGCAGAAGAGCGATCTGACGGGATCTCTTTATTGCCTCGGTGAGCTCGCGCTGATGCATCGCGCAGGTGCCGGTCGTGCGGCGAGGCAGGATCTTGCTGCGCTCGGAGAGGTAGCGGCGGAGCTTTGCGGTGTCCTTGTAGTCGATGGACGTTGCCTTATCGACGCAGAACTGGCAAACTTTTCTGCGCTTGCGGTTTTTGGGGTTGTTCTTATCGAAAGCCAAAGCTGATTCCTCCTTTATTAGTTTAGAACGGCAGCTCTTCGTCGCCGTCATCCAGCTCGGAGAACGCGGAGGAGGGCGCAGGTGCGCTGCTCTTTCCGGCGTCGTAGCTGTACGTGCTGTGGCTGGTGCTGCCGGTGTCGCCGTCGCGGCGGCGGCTCTCGCCGAAATACATATTGTCGACAACTATTTCCGCGCTGCGGCGCTTGCCGCCCTCACGGTCTGTCCAATCGCGGATCTGGAGCCGCCCGGAGACGACCGCCATGCTCCCCTTATTGAAATACTTGCTGACAAATTCGGCTGTCTGGCGCCATGCGACGCAGTCGATAAAATCGGTCTGCTTCTCGCCGCCGTCACGGCCGCCGAAATCGCGGTCGACCGCCACGGTGAAAGACGCCACCGGGGTCTGTGACTGGGTATACCGAAGCTCGGGATCCCGCGTCAGACGCCCCATGATAACAATGTGATTAAGCATGTCCGCTCTCCTTACTCTGCGCGCAGGGTTATCAGACGACGCAGAATGCCGTCGGTGATACCGAGAACACGGTCAAGCTCAGCAGGGAAATCAGCACCGCTGGTGAACTTCATCAGCACATAGTAGCCCTCGGAAATGTAGTTGATCTCATAAGCGAGCTTGCGCTTGCCCATTTCCTCCAACTCTTCCAGAGTACCATTTGCCTCAACAAGTGCCTTGAACTTCTCAACAACAGCCGCGGTCTCTTCCTCGGTGAAGTTGGGGTTGATGATGTACATTACTTCGTACTTCTCACTTGCTTTTGCCATGATTGCACCTCCTTTTGGTCTAATGGCCCCTCCTCGCTGGGAGGAGCAAGGATGCCTGTACCCATTGACAGGCTTAATAATTATACCCTGTTTTCCCGCAATGTCAAGTGTTTTTTCGCAATTTCACTGCTCGCCTATGCGCTCGGCTATGTACTGCTCCACCTCGTCCAGCTCCAGCTCCAGCGCGACGGCAAGCTCCCCGTGCAAAATGTCCTTCGCGCGCTTCATCGTCGCCTCGGCGCGGCTGCTCTTCGTCTTGCGCTCGCTCATGCGCTCGCGCAGTCCCTTCACCACCGACACCAGCGCCTCACAGCTGTGCTTTTTGAAAAGCTCGCGGTAGAATGCGTCGACATGGTTGAAGCGGCTGTCGTTGCACACCGCCGGGGCGATCCCCGGTATCGCGTCTATCAGCGCCTCCGCCTCGGCGCGGCTCATCACCGGGCGCATATACGCCGCGGAATCCACCGGCGCAAAGTACGTCCCGCTGCCGGTATAAGGCGTGAGATAATAATAAAGCTTCTCCGACGCACCCGACATCTCCAGCGGCGCGATCTTCTCGACCGTACACACTCCGTTCTCTCCGTAAATAATTTTGTCACCGACCGTATACATTTGCAATATTACCCCTACTATATTACTTTATAGTCTTATTTTACAACAACCGCGCCGAAAATTCCAATAGTTTTTTTCGTTTTCTAAGAAATTTTGTCTCTTTGCGGCGTTTGTCCGTGTCATTTGCCGCTTGCGTTTGGTACAATAAATTGATATATTATATATACGTCTCTTTGTGGCACGAGCATCGAAGTGGGGCGCAGCGCCCGCATTTTCTCTCGTTTTGCGCCGCAGGTGGCGGATGATATATGTTTTTTCAGGCGGTATCCACACGTGAAGCTTTATTTTTTCGGACATGACTATAAATACGCGGCGGAGCAGATACTTCTCACGATGTTCCCCTCCGAGCGCCCGGAGTACCCCTCCGGCAATCCCGAGGGCGACAGGATGGAGCTTAAGCTCAGCCGCGGCGGGCAGTACATCACGGCGACCTGCGCACTGCACCGCGGCGATGAGGTCTGGCATGGGCGCGCCGCCGTGCGCGCGGAGAGGCTCACCGATGAGCTTCTGACCGATCGGTACTGCCAGCGCCTCATCAAAAACGCCGTGTACCGCGCGGCGCTCGCCTCCGGGGTGCACCGCCCCGCGTGGGGCGCGCTGACGGGCGTGCGTCCGGGCAAGCTCATGACCCCGCTGCTCAAAAGCGGCATGAGCGGCGAGGCGGCGGTGCGCGAGTTTGAGGAGAAATACGACGTCTCCCCCGAGCGCGCCGAGCTCTGCCTCGAGACGAGCCGCGTCACCCTCGCCGCGGAGGCGAGCCTCGCGCCGGAGGATGTATGCCTCTATGTCGGCATCCCCTTCTGCCCGACGCGCTGCGCGTATTGCAGCTTCGTTAGCCAGTCCGTGGAGAAGAGCATGAAGCTCATCGACCCGTTCGTCGCCGCGCTTTTTGAAGAGCTGCGCGCCACAGCGGCGGAGGTCCGCGCGCTGGGGCTGCGCGTGGTGTCCATCTACATGGGCGGCGGCACGCCCACCACGCTCTCCGCACCCCAGCTGGACGCACTGTGCGCCCTCCTCGCGGAGGAATTCGACCTCTCCGCCCTGCGCGAATACACGGTCGAGGCCGGCCGACCCGACACGATAACGGATGAAAAGCTCGCCGTGCTGCGCCGCCGCGGGGTCGACCGCATAAGCGTCAACCCGCAGACCATGTCCGACGCTGTGCTCGACGTGATCGGCCGCCGACATACCGCCGCCGACATTGTGGACGCGCTGGGCAAGGTGCGCCGCGCGGGCGGCTTTGACGTGAACATGGACCTCATCGCTGGGATGCCCTCGGATACGCCCGAAGGCTTCAGCGAGACGCTTTCGCGCGTGCTCGCCCTCGCGCCGGAGAACATCACCGTGCACACGCTGTCGCTGAAAAAGGGCTCGCGCATCACGCTGGAGGGCGCGGCGCTGCCCACGGCGGCGGAGGTCGCCGCGATGCTGGACGCGGCGCATTCCGCGCTCACCGCGGCGGGGTACTCGCCCTACTACCTCTACCGGCAGAAGTTCATGTCCGGCGGGTTTGAAAACGTCGGCTGGGCAAAGGGTGGCAGGATCAATCTCTACAACATATGTATAATGGAGGAGCTGTGCAGCATCCTCGCCATGGGCGGCGGAGGCTCGACAAAGCTCATCGCCCCCGGCGGCGGGCGCAACATCCGGCTCGTCGCGCCGAAGTACCCGCTCGAATACATAAACAGCATAGCAAAAACCTGTGAAGACAAGAAAAAAATAAGCCGGTTCTATCTGGCTTCTAACGAACCAAAGGAGGAATAAACCTTGGCATACAGTCTTGAGGAAATCAATTTCAGAACCGTCGCCGACCCGGAGGGCTTCGTGCGCGAGTGCGACGCGGAGTATCAGCGCAAGGTGAGCACTGCCGCCGAGCGCATCATCGAAAACCGCGCTCGCAGCCCCATCGTGCTGCTGTCCGGTCCGTCCGGCTCCGGCAAGACCACCACCGCCATGAAGATCGCCGCGGAGCTCAACAACCGCGGCATCGGCACGCATTACGTCAGCATGGACAATTACTTCAACACCATCGACCCCGCCACCGTGCCGCGCACGCCGGACGGCGAGATGGATCTGGAGTCGCCGCTGTGCCTGGACATGGCGCTTTTGAACATGCACTTTGACATGCTCTCCCGCGGCGAGCGCATATATGTGCCGAAGTACGAATTCTCGCGCAAGATGCGCATACAGGAGCCGTTCTCGTCCATAAAGCTCGGTGCGGACGAGGTCGTCATCTTCGAGGGCATCCATGCGCTCAACGACATCATCACCGACGCGCACCCGGAGGCGTTCAAGCTCTATATCTCCGCGCGCAGCAATGTGGAGTTCAAGGGCGAGGTTGTGTTCAAAGGGACATGGTTCCGCCTCGTGCGCCGCACCGTGCGCGACTATCTGTTCCGCGGCTCCGACCCCGCCGAGACCATGTCCATGTGGGCGAACGTCCGCCGCGGCGAAAAGCTGTACATCTCCCCGTACAAGAACAAGGCGGACTATCAGTTCGACTCGTCCCTCCCGTATGAGCCGGCGGTGTTCAACCGCACCGCGACGGAGCTGTTCCGCGCCGTGCCGGAGGGGATAGAGCGCTTTGACGAGCTGCGCTCCGTGCTCCCCGCGATCCAGCTTTTCGGCGACATCGATGAGAAGTATGTCGCGCCCGACGGGCTCCTGCGCGAGTTCATCGGCGGCGGCGTGTATGAGTATTGAGCTATAAATCAAAACCACCGGTTGAACCGGTGGTTTGAACAGACCCTATAAGGGTCTATCTCCTGTGGTGGCTCCCTAAAGG